>JAUXAO010000007.1 GCA_030619905.1 bacterium
GATGTTTTCTTGAATTATTTTTGAGAACCTACTAACTTATCAAGAGAGACACCTAAGGCTTTGGCAAGCTTAACTAATGTTTCAAGTCTTGGATTTTTTATAGTACCTCTTTCAATTTTAATAATAGTATGATAAGAAACATCAGCTTCTCTGGCTAATTTCTCTCGTGTCCAGCCCTTTTTCTTTCTAAGTCTTTTAAGATTTTTTAAATCAGAATTTCCACTTGACATAATATCTTATATCTTTATACAATGTATAAATAGGTTAATATAAACTATATATTGATAAATATTAACAAAAATATGAATAAAAAACAACTAAAAAATTGCGCTATTTACACAAGAGTATCAACAGATAACCAAGCTGAAAAAGAATTTTCGTCTTGTGAAGCTCAGGAAGAAAAAATCAGGGCTTTTATCAGAAGTCAGAATAACTGGCTGGTTTTCAAAGTCTATTCTGATGCTGGTCATACCGGAGCTAACATTAAGAGACCAGCATTACATGAATTGCTTGAAGATATAAAACAAAAGAAAATTGATATCATTTTAGCTTATAAGATTGATAGGCTCACCCGTTCACCCAAAGATTTTTACCAAATGATAGAATTTTTTGAGCAAAATGATGTTAGCTTTATCTCTATAACCGAAAGGTTTGACACCTCTACTCCTTCTGGCAGACTATTAAGGAATATAATGCTTACCTTTGCTCAATTTGAAAGGGAATTAGCCAGTGAAAGAACGAGAGATAAAATGGTAGAAAGAGCTAAAAAAGGAATGTGGAATGGTGGAATTCCACCCTTTGGCTATAAAAAAGAGAGTAAAAAACTTGTTATTGATAAAAAGGAAGCAGAAATTATAAGATTGATTTTTGAAACCTATATTAAAACCGGTTCTTTAGTCAAGGTTTATGAGCTATTGAAAGAGAAAAATATTAAAAACAGGAACGGTAATCTTTTTTACAAAAACGTTCTCGGCTATCTTTTAAGAAACCCTGTTTACGCTGGAAAAATTAAATATGCTGGCCAAATTTATCAAGGAATTCATGAACCAATAATTTCTGAAAAGGTTTTTGAACTAGCTAAAAAAATTCACAAAAAGAAAAATAAGAAATTCAGAGTTTACCGAGATTTTCTTTTTGGAGGTTTGATCAATTGTAAAGAATGCGGTTCTAAAATGACGCCTTGTTTTACCAACAAGAGAAGTCAAGGAAAACTTAAAAGATATTATTACTATCGTTGCACTTCTACTCATCATAAAGATTGGCAAGCTTGCTCGACAAAGCAAGTTAGTGCTACGAGATTAGAAAGATATATTTTGGAAAATTTAGAAAGGATTTCTATGGATAAAAACTATGTGGAAAATCTTGTTTTTAAGCTAAATCATAGCTTAAATAGTTCGAAACCTGACTTAAAAAATTCAGGTTCGCCCCAACGGGCTGGATTCGAACTAAGGAAAGTATGCTCCAAATTCAGTTCAGAAGCCATACTTTCTATTCTTCAATCTTTGATTTCTGCTCTTGAAAAAAGGAGGGGGGTCGAAAGAAATCTTTTAGTAAAAAAATTTATTAAAGATATTATTTATTCTAAAGAAAACATCAAAATTACCTTGTTTTATTCGGAAAATTTAGAAAATTATGAAAACAAAAAAGACCTTGCCTTGCTATCGCAAGGCAGGTCAAAATTTTTAGAGCGTGGAAAAGAAAATCTCCTCCCCCCTCAACAATCGG
>JAUXAO010000004.1 GCA_030619905.1 bacterium
TAAAAAAACAATATGTCAAAAACAATAATTGTAATCATTATTATAATCGTTGTTGCAGGATTGGGTTATTGGATTTATCAACCAACTTTAGTACCCGAAGAACTAACTGAAAAAGAACAGGCGTGTATAAATTCTGGAGGAAAGGTATTAACATCATTGTGTTGTAAAGCAACTGGTGATTTTCCTAACTTGTGCCTCATCGGTCCCTGTGGCTGTTCACCAGATAATAGTCATCAGGTAAAGATTTGCGATTGCGGACCTGATAAATGCTTTGATGGAAGCGAGTGTGTATCTTTAGATGAAGTTTCAGTTCTTCTTGAAAGCCTTGAACAAGAAGCTGGGATAGATTTTTCAGAAGCACAACCAGTTGATTTTAAATGGGTAGTTAAGGTAGATCCAAAAGTAGAAGAGGTGGATATATCGGGAAAAGGATTTGAAGCTACAGATATATCAAGCGAGCAGTATGACAGCATTGAGTCTTTTTTGATAGATAGAGGTTTTGAAAAGGACCTTTACAATATGGCTGATGGCACTTTTGTTGGATTGAAAGGATATAAAAAAGACCAGATTGTTTGTACTGTTTCCGGAGGGTCTACTCCGCAAGAACCTGATATCAATGATGTAACAGTGAAATGCGGGAAGTTAGAAATAACCATTGATGTGGGAGAACTCTCTCAGTGTGCAAAAGATGGAGAGACATTCTCAAGAGTATCTGATAAACACCTTGACAAATGCTGCGAAGGATTAAAAGAATGGATACCTATACCGGATACGCGTTTTTCAATCGCAGATGTATGTTATGAAGTTGGGTTACCATCGGAATCTAACATAGGACTCTGTATAAAGTGTGGGGACGGGGTTTGTGAAAACCATTTGAACTATGATGAAAATCCATGTAATTGCCCAGAAGATTGTGCAGAAAAAAACAAGTCGCATTTTTCCAGTATAGAAGAATTTTGCCAGAGCAATGACTGGAAAATGTCTCTTTCCAAAGCCTGCGAAGAACAAGAACCTATTAAGGGTTCTCCAATATGTGAATTATGCGCTTTTTAAAGAAATAGTGAACAGCAGGATGGGACCTTTTGGAAAATCGAACGATTTTCGAGATCGAGACGGGTTCGAATACTAGCGCCGGAGCAGGCTAGTGCTCGGTTCGAGAGACCGAGAGGCATTAAAAATCGCCAAGAAGGCGGTTTTTTTGTCACCTTTCTTTCTCTCCATCGTTATATTAAGTAGAAAGGTCGTTAAGATATATAATTAATTATTAAAAGAATATGTTAAAGCCAATTACTACCGTTATTATTTCATTGCTTATTGTTGTCGGTGTAAGCTACGGAGCAAGCCATTATATCACTGCTCCAGCAGCAGAAAACGCAAAAGACGCCGGCATTCAAACAATAGAAAAGGAGGTTGGCGGGGACTTTGAAATAGTTTTGGAGGCCAATCCCACTACCGGCTATCAGTGGACAGTGGAGTTTGATGAAGGGCTTATTGAATTGGTTGACAGAAACTATATTGTTCAGGAGCCAACCCTTTCAAAAGATGCAATGGGTGAATCTGTTATGGCTCCCAGAGGTGGAGAAATTCAGACCGAGGATTTTCCCGATGGTGCAAGAGACATTATTGACAGCAATCAGGTTCGAGAACAATGGGCACAGGATCAAATTGATGAAGGAGTTATAGGAATTGAGAACCCGGAAGAGTCAGAAATGGAGGTTCCGGTTGGTGCCGGAGGGCAGGAATCTTTCAAATTCCTTACTCTGAAAAAAGGAGAGACAGAAATAAAGTTTTCTTACGAGAGATCCTGGGAGGAGGAACCGATTGAAACCCTGACCTACAGAGTGGTAATTAAGTAGGATTGCAAAAAGCAGGGCCAAGAGCCCTGCTTTTTGCTCTGAGATCGTGTAGAATATACTAATGGAACAGGAAATCATTGAACAATGCAAAAAAGGAAACCTGAAGGAGTTTGAAAAACTCTACGATAGTTATTTTAAGAAAATATACAGGTTCATTTACTACAGAACCGGGCACAAAGAAACAGCAGAAGATATTACCAGCCAGACCTTTATTAAGGCCCTAGAGAAGATTCAAGGATTTGACCTCGGCAGAGGAACCTTTTCTGCCTGGATTTACTGCATTGCCCGAAATAAAGTAATTGATCATTATCGAACCAGAAAAAGCGAGCTTGATATTTCTGGAGTTTGGGGCTTGGGCAAAGATCCCAACCCGGATATTGAGGCCAGAGACAGGTTAAGGGAAGCGGAGAATTATCTGAAAAAGATTAAAAAAGACCAGAGAGAGATTGTCTTGATGAGGGTTTGGGACGGCTTGTCTTACAAAGAGATTGCTGAAATTACGGGAAAGAACGAGGCAAACTGCAAGATGATTTTCTCCAGGACCATAGGAAAACTCAAAGAAGAAATAGTTTTATTATTAATCCTATTAAGCATCTATGGATAAAAGAGTTAAAGAAATCTTAGAAGATCTCTATCTCATAGACAGGAGCTTGAGAAAGCACCAAAATGAGCTGGAGAAGCTAATTGAAAAGCTTTTAATGGCAAAACCCGATGTTGAGATTGACGAAGTCTTCAAAGCAAAACTAAGAGCTGAATTATTAGACAGGGTAGCTGAGTTAAAAGCCAAAAAAGCCTTATTTTGGAATTTCTTTAATTTCCAAAAGTTTTCTTACGTCCATGTCTTAAGCTTATTTCTTCTTTGTGCTCTTTTGATTGTTCCTGTTGTTTATTATTTGAACAGACCGGCGCCAGCAGAAGAGCCACCCATGCTTGCCAATCCAGCTTCGGTTTTTTGCGAAGAGCAGGGAGGCGTTTTAGAACATAGAATGGTTGAGGCGGGGCAGAAGGGATTTTGCATATTTGAAGACGGCTCAGAGTGCGGCCAGTGGGACTTTTTCCGGGGAGAATGCCAGAAAGGAGAAAGATTCTGCAAGGACATGTGCGGTGACGGCATATGCCAGGAGTTTGTCTGCATGGCTCTTGGCTGTCCTTGTCCTGAGACAAAAGAAACTTGTCCGGAAGACTGCAAATAAATAATATCTGCAGTTTTTTGGTATAATAAGAATGAAAGGTCAAAATTAATAATTTAATAATTATTTTATGATGCAAAAAAATTGGATGCTAGGATTTTTTGGGTTCATGGCAGTAAGAGAGATACAAGGACTTTTAGCTGGAAATTATTTAGAAGCTATTTGGCTTATTTGGCTTGTGTGGTTTATTTATTTTATACCTAAGAAATCATAAAATAGATTCTAACATCGCCTAGTCAAAACAGGTATCTCAAAATACTCTTTTGTGGTTATAAAATAGGTTCAAACGTCGTCTGCTTCCTGGAGTTTTTGAAGCCCGAGATTAGATTCTCGGGTTTTACATTTATCACACAAAAAATTCGCCAAGAAGGCAGTTTTTTGGTAGAATGAAAGAATGGAAGAAAAAATTAAGAAACAAAAAAGAAATCCTTTACCGATAAGGCTTCAGATGGCTATCATCACAGCAACTTCGTTTTTTATTGCTTTTTCAGTGATAAAATACATTCGGCGAGGCCAATTCGATCTAATAGAAACATTGATTGGTGCTTTAATATTTTTTGTTGTTTTTTATCTCCTATCGCAAGTGTTTTACAAAAGAAGACTGAAGAAACAAGAAAAAGAGATGGCTGACAAAGATAAAGAAGTTGAGGTAAAACAAAAGTAGAAATAACTAATATGAAATTATCTATTGACGCAAAACTTGGTATTTTAACCGTAATTTGTCAATTGGCTATTCTTGTCGTGTGTAAAAATATCCTTCATATCCAAACGAACCTTCTAACAGGTTACGGACCCATTTTCGTATTTTTGATATATGTATTTTCAAAAGATCAAATGAAAGAATCGGATCGGAATCCTTTATATTGGGGTGCGGCAATAATATTTGTAACCTTAGCCTTAATAATATTGTATGCGTTTTTCTAATTTTGATAGAGTAGAAGAAATGAAGTAAAATTAAAGTAGAAAACTATTAAACAAGCGAAAAACAAAAATGACAAACAAAACACAAAAACTAATAGGCATAAAGGATCTATTGCGAAATTCTTGGAATATCTATAAAAAGGATTTCAAGAAGTTTTTAGTAATTGCGGTTATCTTTTTTGGAATCACCAGTTTAATGATGACCTTTATCGGCCTGGAAATTCCTCAAATTCCCGAAGCGAAAGTCCAGCCTGCGCCTACTCCTACTTTTACTTTTATGCCCACCAGAGCTGAACCACTTTTTACTGTGCCCTGGTATTTGTTCTTCCTTATTATTTTAACTACTTTCTTCATTAGTATCTGGGGAAATGCTTCTCTTATCTCTGCGATTAAAGAAGTTCCTAAAGATTGGAAAGTTAAGAGTGCACTTAAAGAAGGTTGGTCTAAATATTGGCCTTTCTTTTTGGTTTCTCTATTAACTGGGCTGGTCGTTGGGTTGGGATTTCTGCTTTTAATAATTCCCGGTGTTATTTTTGCTGTCTGGTTTGTTTTTTCTGCTTACATAGTCATCTGCGAAGACAAAAGAGGATTTAAAGCCCTTTCCAGAAGCAGACAATTAGTTAAAGGATACTGGTGGCCGACAGCCAAGCGAGTTTATGCTGTAATGATTATTGTCATTCCTCTTTCTCTGGGCGCCCAATTTATTCCTTATCTTGGTCAGTTTGCCTATCTGATTCTCTTTACTCCATTTTTTATAATTTACAACTATCTCATCTACCAAAATCTTAAAGAAATAAAAGGTTAAATGACCAGAAATAAAAAAATCATTATTGTCTTATTTGCTATTGTAATTTTATTAAGTAGTGTATGGTTATTGTTAGATTCTCACACTAAATGCAAATTGATTTACGGAAAGAATATCTGCAATTTTTATGAAATGATGGATACTGTAAACCACAATCCCGAAAGTTCCGATTTTGAAAAGGCAGTGGAATTGTGCCGAGAAATGGAAGATGTTCCTAAAAAAGATAGCTGTTTTGAATATATCGCCCAAGTGGTTTCTTTTTATGATATAGAGAAAGCAAAAGAGGCGTGCGGTGAAATTAGAGAATTTGACGGAGTTCATAGTAGGGAAGATTGCTATAGCATGGTTGAAAAATCAATTGAAGAAAGATTAGCTGAATCTGCGGTTATTGCCTTTATGGAAGCTCGCATACAAAGGAATGAAGAGATGGCTCTTCCTTGGCTCACAGATAATGCTGAGGGGCAGTATCTTTTACGAAGCGATTTGCCTTTAACTGGGCTTTCAAATCCTCATTTTGCTGATTTTGAGGTTTTAGAGAGAGAAAAATTGGATGACGCCCAATTTAAATTCAGAGTAAGAATTTACGAAGAATATACTGGACAGGGCAGGGTAGGATATTTTGACGAAACCTTGATTGTAATAAAAAGCGAAGATAATTATCTAATAGATTCCTTTGAGCGAAGCGAATATACCAATCTCTAAATTAGGATTAGTAACTCATTAGACAGGTTCTAACATCGTCCAACCTTAGGGCTAATTAAAACCGGTATCTCAAAATGCTCTTTTGTGGTCATAAAATAGGTTCGAACGTCGTCCCACTTGCGGAGCTCCGATTTTTCAGCCGCCGTCTCGCCAAGGAGGCAGTTTTTTGGTAAGATTTGGTAAGATAAGATAAAATGAACAAAGAAGTTAATAATTATATAAAAAAACAAAAATCTCCCCAGAAAGAAATTTGTCAGAGATTAAGGAAGATTATTTTGAAGACGCTTCCTGATATTAAAGAGGAGTTAAAGTGGGGGACACCGTGGTATGAAGGAAAGTATTATATTGTTGCGCTCAGAGACCACGTGAATATGGGATTTACTCTTGGGGGGTTATTGAAAAAATCTGAAAAGCTATTAGAAGGAACTGGGGAATATATGAGACATATTAAGATTTATTCTTTGAAAGATATTGATGAGAAGAAGATTATAAAGTTAGTGAAAATGACAACGAAAGATGTTTATGATTATAGAAAAAGAAGAAAAAATAAATAATTATCTCACTAAACAGGTTCTAACATTGTCCGTTCCTCGGATCCGAGAAAAATCGCCAAGAAGGCGATTTTTTGATAAGATAAGATATATATGAGTAGAAAAAAAGCTAAAAAATTAATAATCAAAACAAAGTTAGAAATAATCCCAACCACCCCTTTTCACTTTGATTCAACAATTTATAAACCTGGCCATTTTTCTACTACTGATACGGAATGGATAGCTGGTAAGCGTTGGCAAACAACGCTATGGCAGGAAGAAACCTTAGGGCTACTTTTTGAGGATAAAGGAACATTGATGAAACCCAAGATAAATTTATATGTTTTCTCAGAAAGAAAATTAACAAAAGATTTTCTAAGAAGTGTAAGAAATGAAATGGTTTACAGATTCAATCTTGATTTAGATTTAAAAGAATTTATAGATAGCTTTAAACATGACCTTGTCCTTAGAGCTTGCCTCAAAAAATTAAAAGGAATGAGGCCAATGACCCACGGTTCTTTATATGATTATTTAGTTATTGCCATAGTGCTTCAAAATGCCCCTGTTAGAAGAAGTGTTAGCATGATGCAATCTCTTTTTGAGAACTACGGTGTTTTATTGAGATACGATAGAAAGGAACTTTATTGTATGTGGAAACCTGAAGTCATGGCCAATGTTCCAGAAGAAGAGCTTAGAAAATTAAAAATAGGATACAGAGCAAAGAGCCTTATTAGAGTCTCTAAACCTTTTGCCAGGGGAGAAATTAATGAAATGGAACTTAGAAAGAAATCCCCAGAAGAACAAAAGAAAATTTTGTTAGGCTTATATGGAATAGGTCCTCAATCTGTAGGATACATTATGGGCGACATATTTCACCACTGGGATTTTTTAGAACACATTTCTCCTTGGGAAGGAAAAATTCTTTCTAAAATAATATTTGGTACAAAGATAGATAGACCTGTTTCTGAGAAAAAACTTCTTGAATTCTTTGAAAAATACGAAAAATACAAAGCTTTAGCAGCCAATTATATTTGGGAAGATATTTTCTGGAAAAGAAAAACCCAGAAAATAGATTGGCTTGAAAAAGAAATTAGATTATAATCAAAGAATATGAAATTAACTGAAAAACAATTAGATTTATTAAATCGTAGAAAGTTAGTAGTTTTGGCGACTTCAAGTTTAGATGGAAAACCGAGAGCGATTATTGTTGAAGTTAACCAGGTTAAAGATGATAAGATAATTATTACTGATAATGAGATGGAGACAACGAGAAAGAATTTATTAGAAAACAAAAATGTTTTCATTTTAGCTTTTGAAGAAGATTATCATTATGGATTAAAGATTTCAGGCGAGGCAGAGTATTATACAGAGGGTGAATACTTTGGTTTTGTAAAGAATTTAGAAACTAATAAAGATTTTTCTCCTAAAGGAGCAGTAGTGATAACAGTAAAAGAAATAGTTGAATTTAAGTAATTATCCCAATTAGCCGGGTTCTAACATCCACTATTAGCCAAAGAAAAAAATTGCCAATCTATTTTTCAACGGAGGCGGTTTTTTGATAGAGTGGAATAATTTTGGTTAAGTAAGAAGAAATGGCATTGAATTTTTGAAAATGGTATAATTAAATAATTTTTAAAGGTCGAGAGTTCTTAATTAACTTATTCTAAAGTATGGAAGAAGTAACAAAGAAAGAAAAAAATACTGGTATGGCAATTGTTGCCTATATCCTTTTCTTTATTCCCTTGTTGACTGATGCAAAAAATGACCCTTTTGTGAAATACCATGTCAAACAGGGATTAAGTCTTTTTCTGGTTGCTGTTGCGATTCGAATAATAGCTTACATTCCTATTTTCGGCTGGGCTTTAGTTTGGCCTTTAAACATTCTTCTTTTTGTCCTTTTTATTATCGGGGTTATGCATGCTCTTAATGGCGAACAAAAACCACTTCCTGTAATTGGTAAATTCGGTGAGAAGTTTAAATTTTAAAAAAGGTCGGAAACAAAAAAATAATAATAAATTAATACTATGAAAAAAATAGTAATAATTATAGTTCTAATAGCGTTAGTTGGAATCGGGGCTTGGCTTTTGCTGGGTGGCGAAGAAGCGGTTTCACCGGGCGAAGAGGAAGAAGAAGCAGAAACAGAAACGGAACTATCATTAACTGAGATTTTAGGAAAGGCAAAAGGTATAACTTCTTTCAAATACGATATGGTGGCAACTTCTCCAGAAGGGGAAGTAATGACGACAAAAATATGGTGGGAAGGAAAGAAGATGAGGATGGAAGGAACATTTGAGGGAAAGAGAATGGTCTATTTGGTTGATGTAGATGAACAGTTAGCCTATATGTATTTTCCAGCAGAAAATACAGCTATGAAAATAGGCCTAGGCAAGGCTCAGGAAACAGCAGGAGAATCTCCGACTGAACAATCCGAATCCATTGTGAAATATAACCCTGTGACCCTTGGTACTGAAACTCTGGACGGAAAGAGTTGTCTGGTGATTGAATACACTACAGAAACAGACGATGTAAAGATGTGGGTATGGACAAAATACGGATTGCCCATTAAGACGGAATCAACAACAGATGAAGGAACCTCAGTAATAGAGCTAAAGAATATAGATTTTGGTGATATTTCTGACAGTATGTTTGAATTGCCAGCCGGTGTTCAAATAATGCAAATACCAAGTTTTTAAAGGTCGAATAAAAAATAATAAAGATAATATATATGGCAAAATTTAATACTAAAAATTTAGTAGTAATTATTATTTTTGGAATACTTTTAATTGGCACAGTAGCTATTGTTAATGCTCAGCAGGCATTACCAAAAGGCGGAGATAGTTTCGGAACCGCGGTTGAAATAGAACCGGGCAGTTATCAAAGAAGCGCCTTGGAAGAGAACGAATATTTTTATCTTGCTGATATAAAACCGGGCCAGGAAATTAGTGTTAAGTATACCTTTGGTGCCGGGACTGGCCATGATGGATGGGGCATTCTGGGTTTTTATAATGAAGACAGAATAGAATTATTTGGTGAGTGGGATACGGTTACCGAGGGGGAATCGGAATCAATTGCAGTTTCCTGGCTGCCAAATACAGATAAAGATTCTTACAAATATTATATCAGGACAGGATATGACGATTACGATGTAGGCCCAATCTCATTTGATATCTCATTGACAAATTATTATGATGCCAGAAGCCAGACCGATGCAGGAGATAGTTTTAACAAGGCAATGAATATCAGCCCGGGAGAATATAAGGCTTATCTTTCTGGAGAAGCAGGTACAGATACCAAGGATTTCTATAAAACAGCCGTTGAGAAAGGAGAAACATTGACTGTAAAGGTTACTCCGGAAGGCGAGGCAAGAATGAGAATAGCCGTGTATGACAACAATAGGCAAGTATTAAAAGATGAATATGCACCAAATCCCGGCGCAATTATCACGAATTCTGTAGCAAGAACAAGAAGTGGAGATGTTCTCATTGCTGTTGTTTGTGAAGAATGGTGTAGTGAGAATGTTACCGCTTATACTTTAAATATTACCAAAGAAGCTGGAGCACCCGTTGGAGAAGAAGAGGAAGAAGTTTTAACAGAGGAATCAACAGGATTGCCGATTGGGGAAGGTCTGACCGGAGAAGAAGCTGAGGAAGCGGCAAAAGGATTCTTCAAGGTGGTGATAATAGCTTGGCTTCTGCCGTTGGTTGTTGGTTTAATTAGTCTAGTTGTGGTAATTGTAGTAATCGTAGTCCTTGTTCGTAAAAAGAAAAAATAGTTATTTTCCTTTCTTTATTTAATTAAAATTATATATATTCAATCTTTAATAAAAAGATAAAATTTTGGTTTTCGTTAATTTTCTGTCGCTAAGGAAACAGTTTTTGCTTTATTTAAGTTCTGACATTATCTCACCAGTGGAATATATTTACTCGAGAGAGTTATTGTCTCGGTTTTTTTATTATGGTAAGATTAAAAAAGGTCGAAAAGATTAATCATTAATAAAAAATATGACAAATATAATTTATACGATTTTAGGAATAATTGTTTTTATAGTTTTAATCTCTATTAGGCAGATTAATCAGTATGAAAATGGAGTTAGATTTAGGCTGGGAAAGTATGTTGGTATAATGAAACCTGGATGGAGATTGGTTTGGCCAATTTTCTATTTCTATAAAAAAGTAGATTTAAGAGTAAAAGCTGTAGATGTGCCAAACCAAGAGGCAATTACTAAAGATAATATCTCAGTTAGCGTGAATGCTGTTATTTATTATAAAGTTAGAGAAGCTGACAAAGCGGTTTTAGAAGTAGAAGATTTTTACTATGCTATTTCACAATTAGCCCAAACAACAATGCGAAATGCCGTAGGGCAAGTGGATTTAGATGAACTTCTTTCTCAAAGAGACAGAGTTTCAGAAAACATAAGAAGCATTATTGATAAAGCTTCTGATCCCTGGGGGATTAAAGTCGATAATGTAGAATTAAAGGATATAACATTGCCAGAAGAAATGAAGAGAGTGATTGGTAAACAGGCCGAAGCAGAAAGAGAAAAAAGGGCAATAATTATTAAAGCTGAAGGAGAGGTAATTGCTGCTGAGAATCTGGCCAAAGCTGCCAGGACTCTATCAGAGGCCAAAGGAGCTCTTCATTTAAGAACTCTTCAGTCAATCAATGATATAAGTTCTGATAAATCAAATACAATTGTTTTTGCTGTTCCTCTAGAAATCTTGAGAGCCTTTGAAGCACTTGGAAAGAAATTCTCAGGAGAGAATAAGAGCGAGGATAAATAAGATTAAAAAACATAGAATTATCAAAAAAGCGATTTTTTGATATACATACCAAAGGTCAAAATTAATAATTAAAATATTATGTCTAAAATAACAATAGCGGTTATTATTATAATAATTGCAGTATTAGGTTACTGGTTTTATCAATTAACATTAGTGCCTGAAGAAGAGACATTATCAGAAGGAAGCAAAGAATGTGTTGTTGATGATGATTGTGTTGTTTTTGGTGAAGATGGGGATTGTAATTGTGGTTGCTACAATAAAGACTATCTTCCATCAGGAACTGGCGGAGAATGTTTTTGTGCTGCTCCGGTTTCTTGCAAATGTTTAGATGGTGAATGTCAGGAAGTTTTTGAAGGAGAAGTAGATAATTTTAACAAGTGCGTAGAAGCAGAATATCCTATTCTTGAATCTTATCCTCGTCAATGTAAAATATCAGATACCCAGACATTTGTAGAAGAACATTGCATTAAAGAAGGGACTGATGAGATACTGACTTTAGTTGATGCTGAACAAATTGCCATAGATAGCGAATGCGGTGACAGGCTCAAAGAGAATCATGTGTGTAATAAAGATACTGGGACATGGTGGATAGATTTGGATATTGAAAGACAAGGATGCGGTCCTGCCTGCGTTGTCAATGTTGTCACCAGAGAGGCGTCTATAAATTGGAGATGCACGGGAGTGATAGAATAGAGTTTTGAGTTTATTTAAGTAAAGGTTGGAGATTAAAACTAAATAGGACATGAAAATGAAAAAACATTCTTTAGTTAGAACAATCTATCTTTATATTTTTGCTTTACTGGGTTTGGTGCTTTTAATCATTGGCGGGGTTAATTTCGTTAATATGGCACTTAAGGCTTTTATTTTTACTCAGGCTGAAGAGGAACAAAGAATTCTTTACAAACAAGTGCCAGTTCCTTTTTCAATTTCAAGAGTTGAACAACTTGAGAAAGAAATAGAGGCAGGGGAAGAAGTGTGTCTCTCTGAAGAAGAAAAAATTAGTATTGAGAATTGGTTGACTGATTATAATAACTGGAAAGAAGATAGGTTAAAGATTGATCCAATAACTTCCCGAAGACATCGAGATGCATCTTTGAATTTATCTTTGATTTTGATTGGTCTGCCCTTATATCTTTATCATTGGGAGATTATTAAAAGAGAAACTGAAAATAAAGAAAAAGGTAAGAATATCAAAAAGTAGCTAAGATAAGAAATAAATTCTTCGCCTTCGCCTTTTGGTGGAGGCGATTTTTTGATAGAATAAATATATTATGGCATCTTTATACGTTATAAATTCAAGAGGCGAGAAAGAATTATTTTCTTTACAAAAAGTATATAGATCGGCAAGATGGGCTGGAGCTCCTAAAGAATTATCTAGGAAAATTGCTAAGGTTATTGAAAAAGAAGCTTATCCAGGAATCAAAACTTCAGAAATTTTCAAAAAAGTAAAAAGGTTACTTCGTCAGAAAACTCCAGGAGCTGCTTTGAGATTTAATTTGAAAGAGGGGATGAGAAAATTAGGGCCGACTGGTTTTCCGTTTGAGAAATTCATTGGTGAAATCTTTAGAAAATTGAATTTTAAAGTAGGAATTAACCAACATTTGCCTGGTTCTTGTCTTAGAGATTACGAAATAGATTTTTTAGCTGAAAAAGGGAATTTAATATATGTTGGTGAATGCAAATATCGTAATTTTCCTGGAGAAAGAGTGCATTCTAAAGATGCTTTGGCAAACCATGCTCGCTTTTTAGATATTTTGAATGGTCCTTTTTTCAAAACAAAAAAATACAGAAATTTTAGGATAAAAACCATATTGGTTACCAATACAAAATTTACTAACCGAGCGAAAAACTATTCTAATTGTGTAGGCATTAAAACTTTAGGTTGGAAAGTTCCAAGAAATAAAGGATTGGAATATTTAATAGAGAAAGAAAGACTTTATCCGGTTACTATTCTTCCATCTTTAAATAAATACTTAAAAGACGTTTTTGTTTCTGAAAAAATAATGTTAATTGAGGATGTATTGAAAGTTGATCCTCAAAAATTTTCTAAAAAATTTAAGATATCTGTCAAATATCTTTATCCCTTAATTAAAGAAGCAGAAACTTTATTAGAAAAATAAAAATATGAAAAAAATATATTCTTATCTATTAATGGGCTTTTTAGTTTTATTTCTTCCTGTCTTAATTTCGGCGGATAGAGGAATGGTGGTTTGGCCTCCTGAAATTCGTTTAGACCAATCTGCCCAAAATGCAATTGTTGCCTGGAATGGCAGTGAAGAAGTAATAATCCTTTCAGTTGATTTAGAAAGTTCTTCTGATATTACTGCTTTGGGAATTATACCTCTGCCCTCTAATCCTTCTGATGTTGAAGAAGGAAGTTTTGAGTCTTTTGACAAGTTAATAGAAATTATGAATGCCAAAATGGAAGATATTAGAAACCAGTGGAAAACATTAGGGGAAGGACCAGAAGAAGCCTCATCTGCTGGAGTAGAGATTACTTTTCATAAAAGAATCGGGGCTCATGATGTAACCATAGTTAAGGTGAATGATTTAGACTATTTTTTAGAATGGATTGAAAATTTTGCTCATGAAAAAGGATTGGAAGTGAAAGAAATTTCATCGGGATTCAAGGCAGGAATAGCTAATTATTTAAAGCGTGATATAAAATATTTTGTTTTTGATGTTATTGAAGCTGGTCAGGAAAAAGAGAGTATAAAACCTTTAATTTATCGTTTTGATTCTGATTTCCTTTATTATCCTATTTTAATAAGCGGGGTTTCAGAGATTAAAGAAAGCCAAACAGAAATTAATCTTTTTCTTATTACAGAAAAAGAAGTTGAATTTCCTGATATTCCTTATACTTACTATAGTTATCATTGGCCTAGAAGTTACGGTTATCCTGTAGAGTTGACTAAAGAGGAGTTAGAAGAAGTTTCCCAAGAAATAGCAGATTTATTTGAAAAAGAAGCCAATGTGAGAGAAGTCTCTTTATATGGCAGATTAAATGATCTAAAAAGAGATTTAATGATTTATCCTTATGTTTGGGACCAGGATTTAGGGATAGGAAATTCTGGAGAAGAGGTAAGATCTTTGCAAAAAGTATTAATCAATGAAGGGGTTTGGGAATCAGGAGTTGGAGCTACAGGTTATTTTGGACAAATTACTAAAACTGCTTTAGCAAAATTTCAAGAGAAATTCAGTCAAGATATTTTAAAACCCTTTAATCTTGAATCCGGAACAGGATATTTCGGTTCAAAAACCAAAGATTACTTAAAAAGATTATCTTTATCAATAGAACAAGAAGAATTAAGCCCAGAGGAATTGACTTTTAATCAAAACTTAAGTTTAGGCATGCGAGGTGAAGATGTTATAGCCTTACAAGAAATATTAATAGAAGAGGGAGTATGGCCAAGACCAGACATTGGAGCAACAGGATATTTTGGTTCTATTACCAAGGAAGCGGTAATTAATTATCAGGAAAAGTACGCTTCAGAAATTCTTGAACCTTTAGGGTTGACTAAAGGCACTGGTTTCGTTGGATCTTCAACCCGGCTTCATTTAGAAAGAGATTAATCATGAAGGATTGTCTTCGCTTTTTGATGAAGATGATTTTCTGGTAGAATAGAAATATCAAGGTCAAATACAAGTAAATAATATTTAAAAAATATGGACAATAAAACTTTAAAAAGTTTGAGGGAAGATTTAATAGGGGAGTTGGCTGCTATTAATCAATATCAGGAGCACATAGATGAGATTGACGATGAAGAGGTTAAAAAGATTCTAAGCCATATTAGAGATGATGAGAAAGAACACGTTGCTGAAATAACAAAGATTATCAGAAAATTGGACGAAACCCAGGAAGAGAAGTTTCGAAAAGAAGGGCTTTAATCTGATAGAGAAATTTGAATGATATTCAATTGGAAGAGTAAATAAAAAAAATCGCTATTGTAACAGTTTTTTGATATAATAAAATGATGAAAAAATCTTTGATAATAACATTTTGGGTATTAATAGGATCTTTTCTTTTCGTAATAGGTCAATTTTTTATCCCGGCAGTTACAGAATTATTCAGAGGTTCTTTATTTTTTTTATTGCCATTTGTTATTTTTTCTTTATTGGGCGGACTATTGATATTTTTAACTCTGAAGGAAAAAATAGAAGAAAAACTTAAAAAACTCTTAATATTAACCGGAGCTTCAGCAGCTGGATTTTTTGTCTTTGTTTTATTACACAATGTTTTTTATGCCTTGGGCGTAATAGCCAGTAGTATTGCTATCTTAAGATATCTAATGGAGATTCTTCATGTGACGTTTTTCCTTATTGCAATTTTTATTTGTCCTTTAGGGTTTTTAATTGGTGCCATAGGTAGTATAATCGTTCTTGTTAAAAGAAAAAGATTATAAATCAAGGGCAAATTAGTTAGTTTTTTATGGATTTTTTTCAGGAACTCAAATCTAACTGGAAATCTGTTTTGATTATATTTATCCTCTTCACTCTTATTGAAGGGGGAATTTTATATTTGTCTACCCTAGAAGAAGATTCTATAAGATATTCTACATATACTAATATTTACAAGCCTAAATGTTCTAATGATGTTTGTCGATTTAGAAATTCGATTACAGATTTTGTAATGGAAGCAGCTGAGAACTATTTTGATGAACAACCAACAGAATACCCAGAAAAATTAAAAATTAAAGGCAACTGGGAAATTCACGTAACTATGTATTATCAGGGGGAAATCAAAGGAAAAGGACAAGGGAAGAATGAAATATTATCATTAGCATTGGAACAGGCAACAAAAAATATTTTTAATGATAAAAGAGCTGAAGATTTAACTGAAGAAAATATTGAAGATGCGACGTTCTTGGTTAAATTTTTATCACCTCCTGAACAATTTTCTTTTATTGGATACAAAGGAGAGGGGAGAGAAAGCATTGATGATTTAATATTGATACGGGAAATAAGTAAAGAGTTAATTCTGGAAAAAATCAGACAGGGAAAAGAATTTTTATATAGAATGGTTAATGAAGAAAAACAGGGGTTTTATAAAAAATACGATGTTTTAAATGACAGTTTTGAAGAAAGATTATACACTCCTTATTCTGCTTCAATTATATATACTTTCTTATATATTTATGATTTGGAAAAAGATGAAGAAATCTTAAAACATATACCTGCTTGGGGAGATTTTCTCCTTTCTATGCAGAATAAAGATAAAGAAGATAAAGCATACGGGGCTTTTTCTTATTCTTTTTATCTGGATAAAAATGAAAAACAAAAGAGATTTGTAGTAGGATCAAGTGCTTTGAGCATATTTACCTTATTGAGATTATATGATTTGACTAATGACTCAAGGTATTTAGAATCAGCGAAATTAGCTGGTGATTGGCTGGCTACAATGCAGAATCCTGATGGCAGTATGAAGGCTTATTTAGAGTATTCAAAAGGAAAATGGGTTTATGGTGAAAAGCTGTCTCTTCTTTATAATGGCCAGGTTCTTTCTTCTCTTTCCAAACTCTATGAGGCTACTAATGATGAGAAATATTATGATACAGCCAAAGGAATTGCTGAATTATTTGCTGAAGAATATGAGAAAGAAAAAGGTTATATTGAGGGAGAGTACCGGAGCAAAAATCCAATTTCAAATGCTTGGGTAGTAATGTCATCAATAGATCTTTACAAAGCAAGTCCAGATGAACGCTATAAAGGAATAATCTTTGAATTGAGTGAGAAGATTTTAGCTAATCAAAGGAATAATGAAGATGACCTCTTGTATTATGGTGGCTGGGGTGGAGCATATTCATCAAGCGGAATTGGTTGGATAAGTGAGGTAATGACCGAAACTTATAGATTTTGTCAGGAAGAGAGAGGAGAAGATTGTGATAAATACAAACAAGCTGTAATAAAAGCAATAAGATGGCTTATTCAGAATACTTATTCAGAAGAAAATAGTTTTTTCCTTGAAAATCCAGAAAAAGCAATAGGAGGTGTTTTTTGGAACAAGCTGAATAAATATGTAAGAACTGATTCAGTATGCCATGCTTTGAATGGCTATATCAGAATAATAGATGATTTAGACGATGGATTATTGCTTTTAGTGCCAGAGAAATCTTTTGGAGAGATTTTAGAAGAGATAAGAGATTAATAAAAATATGCCATTTACACCATTTCATTTAGGACCAAGTTCTTGGATAGGACTGGTTTTATTTAAGATTTTTGATTTTCCTGCGCTTCTTATAGCCAGTATTGTGGTTGACACTGAACCTTTTTGCGTTCTCTTTTTCAATTTGAATTATCCTGTTCATGGATTTTTTCATAGTTTTTTAGGTGGTTCGATATTAGCAGTCTTAACAGCCATAATTTTAAATCTTTTGAAAAACAGGATTAAAAAGATAATGGCTATTTTTAAATTAGATCAGGAATCCTCATTTAAAAAAATCCTTTGGACGTCATTTTTTGGCGTTTATTTCCATCTTGTTCTTGATTCATTTTTGTATGAAGAAATGAAGCTGTTTTATCCTTTTGAAGGTAATCCCTTTTTTGGTTTGTTCTCGTTCTACCAAGTTTATCTTTTTTGTAGTTTATCCTTTTTAGTCGGAATATCATTTTATTTAATAATGCTTAAAACCCGACGTTAGACATATCATAAAGACTCTCTTGACTCCTTAATTTGTAGTATAATCCTATAAAGGTCGGAAATTGATTAATATAAAAACAAAACTATGCCTTTTTTCAAATGGGCAGACAATTGCGTTAAAAAATTTAATTGGATAGATATTAAATTAATTAGTCTGGCAGGTATACTTATCGGAATAATATTAGTAAAATGGATTCCTTCTCTCTTAAATATTAATGTCTGGTGGTTTATTGTAATAGCTGCTTTGTGTCTTGTTAAGGTCTATTGTGTAGCATTTTCCAAAAAGGAAGTTGTTTAGTTTTGAAATTAACTTGACAAAATGAAACTTTTCCTGTACATTTGAAAAACGTTCCTTTTTTATTGAAAAGGAAATGTCGTGCTCTCTAAGAGTAGGTCGTAAATAATCATTAAGTTTAAGAGAAAATGGAGAAAAAACTTTACGTAGGAAGTCTTTCTTATGACACAACTGAAGATAGTCTTAAGGATCTATTTTCCAAAGCTGGAAAAGTAGAATCCGCAACTGTTATCATTGACAAGATTTCTGGAAGATCAAAGGGTTTTGGTTTCGTAGAAATGTCTACCGAAGATGAAGCCAAAAAGGCAAAAGAAATGTTTAATGAAAAAGATTTAGATGGAAGAAAGATCATTGTTGACGAAGCCAAACCGATGAAAAAGAAACCTTTCAGAGAATTTTCCGGTCCTAAGGAAAATTTTGGTGAATAAAATTTCAAAGAAAAAACTTCTAATTAACAAAAGAGCCCTTCAGGGCTCTTTTGGCTTTCTTTGATTATTAAAAATTGTTATAATAGATTCATTAAAAAGGTCAAATAAATTTGAAAATAAATCATATATGGATAGTCAAATTTTTAAGAACTTAGAAGAAAAAAACAAAATTCTCTTTACAGGACTTCTCATTATTTTAACTGTTTTCTTGCTGGCTTTAACTATTTATACTGTTGTCGCTGTTCAGAATAAAATTAGAGAAGGGAAATATATTGGACAGGAGATTGAATCAAGAAATACAATTACGGTTTTTGGTAAAGGGGAGATCTATGCCAGGCCGGATTTAGCTATAACTACTTTCTCTGTTGTAATCGAGAAAAAGACGGTTAGTGAAGCCATGAACGAAAATACAGAAAAGATGAATACAATAATTGATTCTATGAAAGAACAGGGAGTAGAGGACAAGGATTTAAAAACCACTAGTTTTAATATCTATCCTCGTTATGACTGGTATAATGAAACCAGTTTTTATCCTCAAGGGAGAAGAGTATTGGTTGGTTATGAAGTTCGCCAGTCCTTACAAGTAAAAATCAGAGACATGGAGAAAATAGGAGAGATTATTCAAGGAGCGACTGATGCCGGGGCTAACCAGGTTGGTGATTTGCAGTTTACTATTGATGATGAAGATGAGTTTAAAAAACAAGCCAGAGGAGAAGCAATTGAGAAAGCCAAAGCCAAGGCAGAAGAACTGGCTTCCCAATTAGGTGTTAAACTGGTCAGAATCGTTAATTTTAGCGAAAGCGGTATAGTTCCTCGTTATTATGCTCTTGAGGAATCAATGGGAATAGGAGGAGAAGCACCGGGAATAGAGGTGGGTGAAAACAAGATAGAAGTCAATGTAACTATAATTTACGAGATTAATTAAAATGAAAACACTAAACATCTTAGGTTTAATAGTTTTCTCAGCTGGAGCTTTAACTTTAATTGGTTTTGGCTTTTACAAGTTTTTTGAGGATTCAACTATTTCTCCTATAGTCAGGTGGGGGACTATTGCTGTAATATTAGGAGTAGTTATTATTTTAGTCTCCCTTATCAAGGAAAGATTAAAAGAAAAAGAAATATGATACTAACAACAATAAACAATATTCCTGGGAAACAGATTAGAGAAACATTAGGTTTAGTCCGGGGCAATACTATTCGGGCCAAACATATTGGCAAAGATATTTTAGCTGGTTTTAGAAATATTGTTGGTGGAGAAATTAAAGAATACACAGAGGCTTTAAATGAAGCCAGGGATGAGGCTATGAAAAGAATGCTGAAACAAGCTGAAGAACTAGGGGCAGACGCAATTATAGGTATTCGTTTTACCACTTCCCAGATAATGTCCGGGGCAGCTGAACTTTTAGTTTACGGTACAGCTATTAAATTAGGAGAATAAATCTGTTTGTCTTTTAATATTCATTGTCAAATGTCTTTTTATTTGACAAAATTTTAGGGTTTGCTATAATATGTTTGATAATAGTATGGCAGAATTGCTATACTATTTTTATTATAAAAAGACACCTGTGGGTGCCTGAATTGGATTAATTTCCATCCTCCTTCGGGTACCCGCAAGTGTCCTTTTTTATTTTTTAAATTTCCTGCCCTACCTCTTGACAAATTTTTGTCCTACCCTTGACAAGATATTATTTTTAAGATAATCTTAATTATCTTCTTGACAACATTATTTTGAAAGTATAATAT
This sequence comes from bacterium, assembly GCA_030619905.1. Taxonomy (GTDB): domain Bacteria; phylum Patescibacteriota; class Minisyncoccia; order Minisyncoccales; family CG1-02-41-26; genus JAUXAO01. The sequence goes on from JAUXAO010000004.1 coordinate 19,889, forward strand.
CTTATTATAACATAAAATAAGTCAATAGTATGCCCTTAGGAGGAAAGGGAAAAAGTTGTGCCTTATTATTTAGACGGCAACAAATCAATAAAGAATAAAACAAGATTATCGTCTCTCTTTTTGCTTGGGGAGATTTTTTATTTTAAAAAAAGAAAGAAATTGAAAATTAGTTAGGGAGGAATTTTTAAAAGGTCGAAAAAATAATTAATTAAAGTAAGAAAAAAACATGAAAAAGATAATAATTAGCTTAGCAATTATTGGTGTAGTTGCTGCAATCACTTTAGGGATCACTGGCGCTTGGTGGACTGACGAGGGGACTAGTGAAAATCAATCCTTTAAATCCGGTACTTTGAATTTGCAGTTGTCTAATACTGGTACAGGAGGTTGGAAAGATATTGTAACCCAAACTTGGAATGTTAGTAAGATGGCTCCGGGCGGCACTCCTTATGTATCAACTCTATATATGAGGAACAAAGGCTCGGTAGATGCTGACTATCTTAAGTTTACTCTTAAAAACACTCCTAGTCCGCCTGGAATGGATAAAAGAATGAGAATTACTCAGTTAGATTATAAAGGCGAAAGTTTACTTACCGGTGGAGCAGGCGCTGATTTGTCAGCTTACACCCCTCCTGCCACTTGCGACATTAATGTTCAGGGTGACTATAGCACCATTACAGCAGCGATAGGAGCGGCAACGGCTGGTCAGACAATTTGTGTGGGTCCGGGCAATTACAGTACAGCTTGGGAAAGTGCCCGAATTGATGTGAATCAAAGCGTAACCATAGCTTCTACTAATGGACCGGGCGTTACCACTATTAGTGCTGGGATTACCGTTAGTGCTAACAACGTAACGATTAAGGGGTTTAAGATAATTGCGGCAACAGCTCCGGGATCAATAGCGGGGGTGTCTATGTACCATCTATAAATGGTCTCACAGTGGAATACAACGAGATTGACGGACAATCAGTAGCAAATTCAAGAGGTGTTGAGTTTTACTATAATGGCGATTACAACAGTATCCTTATAGAAAACAATGTAATCCACGATTTGATAACTGGAATTTACACAAATCCTCATACTGGAATTATTGACATAAAGTATAACGAAATCTACAACACTGTTGCTGGGATAGGCGGTCTTACTGGTGCAGATGTGCAGTTTAACAAATTTCACAACAACAGCGAGGCTGTAGGAGTTGATAGTACTTATGTATCAGCTACTTTGACTAATAACGAATTTTTAGCCAATGATATGGTTAAAAATTACGGTGCTCCTTCAGCAGTAAATGCAGAAAAGAACTGGTGGGGTGATTTTGATCCTTCTGACCAAGTTAGTGGCAATGTAGATTATTCTCCTTATGCCGGTGGTCCGTTTATTGGCTACATTAATGGAAATGACTACAACAGCAATACTTTTGCTGACTTGGATGATTTTGAACACGAGACAATTATTGTCGGAAATCCAGGTTTGCAAATAAACGGTGCCAATTACCGTGCCTTAAGAATGGGTGTTCAGCTTGATGGTCCTACTACCGGTAATACATTTATGGGCGGTAATGTAGGTATGAATATGACCATAATCATGGGACAGGGTCCCGCTCAGTAAACGTTGATTAGCAGAATTGAACTCTTTTAGGTTGCCTCAAAAGGAGGGAAGTTCAGTTTTAAAATTTTCCTTGTGGTTTTATATTAGGTAATTGGGGCAACCAATAAAGATTTTAATTTTACTTTTATGGATTTTAAGAAAATCAATATCAAAAAAGTAAAAAAGATTTCTTATTGGGTAACTTTAGGATTTCTATTAGTGGTTTTAGTTTTTGTTTTATTCCCGCTTTTACCGATTGATAATAATTATTCCCTAAAAATGGTTTTATCCGGCTCAATGAGCCCGGCAATTAAAACCGGCAGCATTGTAGCCATAAAGCCAGCATTGTCTTATAGTGTCGGAGATGTAATAACTTTTAAAAAGGGCCAGGGAGAAGAAAATATACTTACTCACCGGATAATAGGTCGAACGGAACAAGGTTTTATTACTCAGGGGGATGCAAACAATGTAGTTGATGCGAATCCGGTCAGAAAAGAAGCCATTTTAGGAAAGGTGGTTTTGACCATCCCTTACGCTGCTTACGCGGCTAATTTTGCCCGTTCAAAATTCGGACTTATTTTATTGATTCTAATTCCGGCTTTCTTAATTATCGGAAGTGAGGCGCGTAAGATTTTCCAAGAAGTTCAAAAGATCCAACAAAAGAAAAGGGAAGTATGATTAAAAAATCTTTATTAAAAATTGTTTGCTTATTGATTATTGTCGGCCTTAACTGGACTGGGCTTTTAGCTGTTGGCAAAACCTTTGCTTTTTTCTCTAATAATGAGGATTCTAATACTAATACTTTTACAGCTGCCACTTTAGACCTCTCTTTAAGGTCTGGCCAGAACAATTTTGTACCCCCAGAAATTGCTTCTAATATGAGTCCCGGCGATTCAGTCGCTCGCGATATTTATATTGGTAAAACTGCTAACAGTTTGCCACTGCAACACAAAGTTAGTTATGGGTTTGTAAGCGGAAATGAAGATTTTTGTAACCAATTGCAATTGAAGATTTGGTATAACCATTATCACGGTCCGGTGAGCGGGGGATATGCTAACCGCGATATGAGATTAAAATATGATGGACCATTAACTTCTTTAGCAAATCTAACGGATGAAGATTTTATCATTCCTCATCCTGATGACCAATTTGATGCCGATTCAAGTGATGGCACAGAGCAATGGTTTTTTTACCAGATTACTTTTCCTACTGGTAGTACTGAAATCAATGGTCAAACTTGTGACTTCAAATTTGTTTTTGAAAGCTGGCAGGATAATTTATCCGATCCGTCATCAGGGTTTTCTGATGCTGAAGAAATTTACAGTAATTTAATTGATAGCGTGTTTGTTGATGTTGTTTTAAATGAATTTTTACCAAACCCAAGCGGGACTAACCCAGATTATGGATTTGATTTTGGAGAGGATTGGGACAGCAAGCCCCAAGGCGAATGGATAGAGATTTATAATAAGGGTGAGGCAGCTGTTGATTTAGCTGGCTGGTATCTCCAGGACCAAGACAGTAATACAATATATATTACTAGTTCAAACACCCATAACAACTCTACAGTTATTGGTGCCAATGGCTCAAGTAATGAATGGTTGGTAGTTTATATGAATGGGGCAATTCTTGATAATGACAGCGAGACAATTTATCTCTACAATATGTTTGGTAATTTAATTGACTCTTATTCTTATGACCTTTCGAATTATTGTACCCTTGAGCCAACTCCTGGAGACCCTAATGATGAAACTGCTTCTGGTAGTTGTCCAACAGAAATTCCAGGTAATAAATCCTACGCCCGGATTCCTGATGGTATTGGTTATTGGGTAGATCCTATTCCTACGCCCGGTAGACCAAATATTTTAGAATCAGAGATTATAAATCAAGAAGGAGCTATTGAAGAGGAACCAATTGTTGAAGAAGAACCTATTGCAGAAGAACTACTCGTTGAAGGAACTCCAGTTGCCGAGGAAGAACCGGTTAGCGAAGGAGAGCCAGTTATCGAACCAGTTATCGGAGAAGAACCGCCCTTGGAAAAAGAAAATCCTCCAGTCGAAGAAGAACCAGTTGAGAAAATCCCGGTTATTGAAACTGAAGAAAATCAAGAACAAGAGGGAATAATAGAGGAAATAAATGAAATAATTAACGGAGTGATAAATGAAATAGTTGAAGAGATAATCCCTGATGAGCCAGCTGATGAAGAAATATCAACAGAAGACACTCAAGTTATTGATGAAACAGCGATTATTGAAGAAGTGCCAACTACTGAAGAGCCGGTTGTCGAAGAAGAACCAGCTACGGTAGAAGAGTCAGCCGGAGAAGAAGCCCCGGTTGTTGAAGAGACCCCAATTATTGAGGAGGCACCGGTAATTGAGGAGGCACCAGTAGAAGAAGCTCTGGTAATTGAAGAACAGCCAGTTGTTGAAGAACAACCAATTGTTGTACCAGATGATAGTTCTCCTACTCAAGGTAGTACCGGAGAAAGTGGCAGCGATTCAGCGGGCGATACGGCTGGTGATACTGGTGATACTGGAGATACTATTAGTGAATAATAAGTTATGAGTAAAGCAATTAAAACAATTTTAGTTATTTCAATCGCTATTTTTGGCGCCGGAGTTTTATTTATTCCATCAACTTGGGCTCAGGTACCCCAGGTTAAATTTGGCGACAAAAATATTTTTGTAGATTTTGATGGCTTACCTTTTGATTTAAGTAATTGGGCGCCAGGAGCGAGTACTCCTCTAAAAACCATTACCATAACCAATGATGAAACTTTTAATATTGATATTTATATTGGAGCGTCGAGAACCAGCTCGGAACCGGAAAGCGGAAAAGCAGATTTGGCTGATGTTTTAACTCTAACCATTGAGGGACAGTCCAAACATATATCAGAATTATTTACTGAGAATATAAAGCTTTCTTCGGTTGGTTTTAAAAATTTTCAAGCATACAATTTGTTTATGAGTTTTGACGAAGATGCTGGGAACGAGTATCAAAATAAAACTATAGATTTTGATTTTGTGATTACTATTAAAGAAGTAGGAAAAGATGATGGAGAAATACCGCCAGTAATTATTCCAGGTGGTGGCGGAGGCGGGGGAGTTTTTATAGCTGGACTTGAGATTTACGATGAAGTCGCTTCAGGTATTGGTGAAAATAGTGTGACTATTACTTGGAGGACTAATCTCAATAGTACTAGTAGAGTAATTTACTCTCCTTATGGTTTACCTCACCTTTTTAATCCAAATGACCCGCCAAATTATGGTTATGTTTTTTCAACGATTGAAGATTCAGCAAAAGTTACTGGTCACACAGTTCATATTACAGGTCTTTTACCAGCCACTACCTATTATTTCCGTTGTATTTCGCATACCTCTCCAGATGAGACAATAACCATAGAACATACTTTTACCACAAAAGGAGTGGCTGGAGAAGAAACAGAGAAAGAAGAAGATAAAGAGGCTCCGAGTGAAGGTCCAGGAGAATGGATTGAACCAGAAGAAGAAGATATTCCTGAAGAGGAAATTGGACCAATAGTTGAAGAAGAAATCACTGAGGAAAAAGAAGAACCAATAGTAATACTGGCACCAGAAGTTATCTCTGGTTTCTTGCCTAATTTATTGGCTGACATTGGTGATATTTTTGAAGGGCTTGGTAGTACTTGTTACAATTGTTTTCCTTTGTGGGTAATCTTGATTTTAGCTGTATATCCATTAATAGAAAGTGCTTTGAGCCAGAGAAGAGAGAAAAGAAGAGCGAAGAAATGGCTTATTTGGTCTTTAGGTATTATTGTTTTAGCAATTATTTTTTACCTAACCAATTATCATTGTGTGGCAGTTTGGATTTATCTTGTTTTAGCTTTATCTACTTTATTATTTTGGAGATTTATTAATCCCAAGGAAACGAAATATCCATTTATTGCTGGCTTACTTATTATTTTGATTCTTTCTATAATTTGGCTTATCCTTGAATGTTTATATATTTGGATAATAGCCATTGCAGTTTTAATTTATCTTTTTGTTGTTGACTTTTTAAAGAGGAGAGAAAAAAGAGAATAAATAGCAGGTCTTGATTATTTTTTTAATTGTGATATAATGACAATGCATCAGTATGTATTGTTCTTTTTTTATCGCTCATTAAAAAGAAAGGAGAAGTATATGGAGAAAGATAAGTTTTTTGTTTTTTAATTAAAAAATTTTAAGAAAAAAGAAAGGAAAAAAGATGAAAGTTATATTCCAGGAGGTTTTGAAGGGAAATTTACCAAAAAAAGGAGAAAAAGAAGAATTCAGCGTAGAAAAAGGAGAAAAACATTTTTACTTATATCATATGGGTAATCCATCAAGAGATCAGCTTATAGCCTTTAACTACCAAGATGCAAACAGTGAAAAAGTCGAAGCAAGATGCGAAGAGATATTTGAATTTTTTGGCTACCGATTTGATAAAGAAACAAAAACATGGGAGAGATAATTTTATAGTTATAATTATAGCTGGGATAGTATTTTATCCCAGCTATTTATTTTGACTTTTTATTTCTTCGTAGTAAACTTAATCTGATAACACCAAGAAGTGAGAAAAATGACTATCTTAGATGCAACTAAAAAGAATCTTACGGCTAAGGGGTTGGAAATGTTGCTGAATCTCTCAGCCCGGGTTTCAGATGATGATTTGATTAAATTGACTTATTTTGCTGAAAAAATAACCAAAGATGAGAGTGTCAAAAAAGTAATTGTAAATGCCAGAGAACAGATCAAACAGAGTCACCCTTGGGTTGAATTGGGAAAAAGGACAATCAAAGAAGTTGCTCCGAGTTATAGAAGGTTAATAGTAAATTTCTTTGTCAATTCTATTTCTTTGAGCGTTTCCAAGAGAAGAGAAATTGAGAAAAAAGAAGGATTTTTTCCACCTTTCCAGATAGTGATCAGTCCCAGCATGAGATGTAATTTGCATTGCCAAGGTTGTTACGCCTGGCAATACAAGAAAGAAGATGATCTGCCGCTTGAAGTCATAGACAGGGTAATAACTGAAGGAAAAGAATTAGGGATATATTTTTACACTATTTCCGGAGGAGAACCATTTCACAGAAAAGATTTGATGAAGATTTATAAAAAACATAATGATGTTGTTTTCCATATTTACACCAACGGAACACTTTTAGATCAAGCTTGTATTCAGGAGTTAGTGGAGTTGGGAAATGTTATTCCTCTAATTAGTATAGAAGGGTCCAAGCAAGAGACTGATAACCGAAGAGGAAAAGGAATATATGAAATAGTGATGAAGACAATGGATAATTTGAGAGAATCTGGAGTACCTTTTGGCTTTTCAATCACTCATACCAGTTTAAACACCAGAACAGTTACCAGTGATGAATTTATAGATATGCTTATTAAGAAAGGAGCGATTGTTGGTTGGTTTTTCCAATATATTCCAATTGGTGGCAACCCGGATTTGAGTCTTATACCTAACGTTAAAGATAGAGATTTAAGACGGAGAGCAGTTCTTCGATGGCGGAATGAAAAGCCGATTGTTGTCTACGATTTTTGGAATGATGGACCATTAGTAAAAGGATGTATTGCAGGAGGACGATATCTACACATCATTAGTAATGGAGATGTGGAACCATGTGTTTTTGTTCACTTTGCTGTAGATAACATTAAGTTAAAGTCCCTTAAAGAGATTTTGACTTCACCTTTTTTTAAAGCCATTCAGAGGAGACAGCCGTATTTAGATGGAGACGAGAAAAAACCTAATTACTTAAGGCCCTGTATGATTATTGACCATCCTGAAGTTCTAAGAGAATTAATCCAAGAAACAGGAGCACATGCAACTTGCAAAGATGCCGAGAAGATACTTGTAGGAAAATTAGCTGCCGGATTAAACAAAAGAGCAAAAGAATGGAAGGAGATTTCCGATCCTATCTGGAAGAATGCGAAAGAGTATCAAAAATACCATTAAAAAGAACAGCTTTTCTGTTTTGAAGAGCTGCTTTTTCATTTATAATCTGTTATAATATATATATGATTAATTTTAGAAAACTTAGGTTAGCCTTTAAGGTAGCGTTTAGGGGATTTGGGCTCGTTATCAGAGAAGAACAGACATTTAGGATTCAAATGATAGCTGCAATCCTGGTCGTTTTTTTTATGTTCTATTTTCCCCTGAGCTCTTCAGAAAGAGCTGTTTTAATGTTAGCCATTGTTTTGGTTTTGAGTTTGGAATTACTCAATTCTCAGATTGAAAGAATTTTGGATCTTCTTCAGCCCAATTTTGACCACAAAATTAGGAGAATAAAAGACCTTTCTGCTTCAGCTGTTTTGATGGTTACCATAGGTTCAGTTTTTGTTGGCCTCTTGATTTTTCTACCACACGTGTTATAATAAATCCTGGTAGACTGATCTTTCAAAAAAATAAAAAAAAGAAAGGAGAACAAGAAAGTGTTGGATGAAATTGAGTCTGTTATTCTTGATATTGATGGAACTTTAGTAAATAGTAAGGAATTCTATCGTCGGACATTGAAGAAAGTTTTAAATTCAAATTACAATTTCTTTTTTCGGCGGTTCTATCTTGCTATATTAAAGGAAGAACATTACCAAAAGTTAGTTTTGGCTCTTTGGGAAAAACTGAATATCTTAATTTATGAAATATTTGACAAATTGGAAAAATCCCCACCACTATTTAGAGGAGTAAGACAGTTTTTGGAGAAACTCTCTGAAAATGAGGTGAAAGTCTTTGCTAGTACGGCTGGTTCCAAATCCTTGAAGGTAGAACAAAAATTAGAAAAGCTTGGAATTCTTGATTTTTTTGAAAAAGTCTTGGGAAGAGAAGTTGCAAAAGCAGAACATGCTTATTTGTTTGCTAGATACCTTAATATGGATGTGAGAGAATTTTCTCGTCACGCCATTTATATTGGCGACGAGCTGATGGATATGATTCTGGCAAAGAAATTCGGGATTTATGGGATCGGCATTACTAATACTTTTAGTGATCGAATGTTAAGAGAATTTGGAGCCAAAATGGTTATTAATAACTTCGAAGAGTTGACAGAATTGTATACAAAAAATCTTTTAAAGGAAATCAAATGAAAAAGCCCAATAAGTAATCATTTAGTAATTATTTAATGGGCTTTTTATATTATTTAAGGTTGTAAAACTAAGGTTGTAAAACCCCATCTTTTTCACTTTTTCCCTCTACCGTTATGAAGATTTTTTTCACAGTCTGGAATTGCATCAAAATCTTCTCAATCTGTCCTCTGATGCATATAACATTCATCGATCCTCCTCCGTAGCTTTGGAGTTCTTCTGAGAAATCGATGAATACAATTCCCTTGTCTTTATCTATTTCAAGCTTTCTTAATTTTGTTCCTTTGGGAATGAAAGTTTCCAGATTTAATTCTTTTCTCTCGTCTTCTAGACCATAAAGCAGTGTTATGATAGCAGATTTAATTATTTTTTCTATGTCCTCACTCTTTTTAGTAAGGCATATTACTGGGATAAACTCTATTTCCGTTGCTTTCTCGTTCAATCTTATGAAATAAATTTTTACTTCCATAAGATTCGCTTTTTCAAGGCATTCCTTAGAGTTGGCTAGAGCCTGAGTAGAGATAAGCAATAGAAATATCAAAACTAAAATTCCTATCTTTTTCATCGTTTTCCTCCTATTTAATTTTTAACGTTTATTTCTTTAATTTTATTTCTTTCTATTCTAATTTTTATATTATAACATATAAAAAGAATATTTCAAGGGTTAGCCATTTGAGTTTCATCCTCAATAAATTTTCTATGTTGGACAAAACATATAGAGTATGTTATAATGCCAACAGATTAAATAATAACTTTTTAAAAAGCACTTTAAGTATTAAATAAAAGAAAAAAAGGGGGTAAATCAAGTGTTTAAAGTATTGGTAGTAAAGAAGAAGAGTGATTTTACAGAGATGAAAGGCAATGTCTGGGATTTTAAGGAAATTGATAGGATAGTAAAGAAAATAGCAGATAAATTTCTTCGTGAGTTCCATCTTTATTCTCATCATGATTCAATGCGATTAATTGATAAATATGATTTCTTTAATAAATATCAGTTAGTTAATAAAGAAGGATTTTACAAAGATGGATTTTACTATCTGTTTGCTCAAAATGTGAGGCCACCAGGATGGCTGAGAAATGCTAAAATTTTTTACAGGCTGTGGCTTAAAGGTATGAAACCTAGAGCGTTAGTAGATAATGAAGGTCGCTTTTTAAATGCGACCAATGGCTTTATTAATCCTGAGATAAAATACCATAAACGTACTAAGATGTTGAGAATAGATAATGAGCCAGTTCTAAGTCTAGAATTAACCGAGAAAAGTTTACAGATAATTTTAGGTGATCTGGAATGCTTCAATGAATTGAAGAAAGAGATTGTCAAAAAATTAAGAACTTTTTGCGAGAGTGTAAAAAAAGACAAAGAGATTAATAAGAAAGTTTTCTTTTTAACACCTTGCAAAGATTATTGGAGCTTGAAAGAAATTGATCCTACGATTTCCATGGGACTCTTTTATTCCGATACCATTCGTTTTAGAAAAGGAGTTTTCAGAAAAGGAATAAAAAAAGTCTCAGTTTGTGTGGGACATTATGGGCATATCTAAGATTTTTAAAAGCGCAGGAAATTTATAAATTTTTCCTACGCTTTTTGCTTTCTTTTTTTAAAAATAATTGATATAATTGTATTTGAGTATAATTAAATTAATAAAAATATGGTTAATTCTATTAATGAAATTGAGTGGAGCTCATTTACTAGAATCTTACTTATAGTTGTTCTCGTTTTAATCTTATATTGGGTCTTTTGTCGTTTATTGGGCATTCTTAAAAAGCGTCTTCTTAAGAAAGCCAAGAATAAGAAAGAGCGTTCTAATATTGAGATTTTCTCCCGGGCTATTAAATATATAGTCATGTTCTTTTTGGTAATTTTTGCCATTCTTTCTTATTCCGGTTCTTTGACTAGTATTGGACTTTTTGCTGGTCTTTTAAGTGCTGCTCTGGGTTGGGCCTTACAGAGGCCAATTAGCGGAATGGCTGCCTGGTTGATGTTAGTTGTAAAAAGACCATTTGAGATAGGGGACAGAGTGATTATTGGGAATGTTAAAGGGGATATCTCTGACATCACTCTTACTCATGTGCATATTCAAGAAATTGGAGGAACAATACCTTCAGAAGAAATTTCTGGCAGATTGATTTTAATCCCTAATGCTAAGTTATTTGAAGAAGATATAATCAATTATACGAAAAAAGATAATTTTATCTTAGATGAAGTAAGTTTTCCTATAACTTTTGAAAGCGATATTAATGAAGCTCAAAAAATAGCCAAAGAATCAGCCAAAACTGTACTTAAAGATTATATGGAAAATACAAAGGAGATTTATACTAGAACTTATTTTCAGCCGAGTGGAGTTGATATTTTTGTCCGTTATCTTACTCTGACTCCCAAACGCAATGAGATTTCAAGCAGAATTACCGAGAAAATTTTCAATAAGATAAAAGCTTGTAAAAAGGTAAGATTTGCTTATTATCATAGCGAGATTTTATTAAAAAGATAAATCTTAATTATAAATGTTTAAAAAAGAACAATTTAAAAAATTTTCTCTTGTGGAGGTTTCGATTTATGCAACTATTATTGTTTTTCTTTTGATTGTTGTGCTTCTTTTTTTCAGGGGAATTTATCCGGAAAGGAGGGATAGGGAAAGAATACAGGAGTTAGCAATTTTAGAAAGAGTTCTCAATACTTATTTTAGAGATCATGGGGAATATCCAGAAATGAAAGAATGGGAATGTTTGGGAAAAGACCAAATGGAAAACGGTACTTTTTCTCAGAGAATTAGAGATTATGTTCCAGAGATTCCTCAAGACCCGCTTTTTAATCCTGAAAAACTTGATTCTAAATTCTGTTATTGGTATAAAACAACTCAGGAGAATAGGGAGTATAAGATTTATGCTTTTTTGGAGAGAGGAAAAGAAATTTATCAAATCTATTCCCCAGACGGTAAATGGATTTATACTGGCCAACTAGATGAAGTCTTTTGGTTTGATTCCAATTGGAAATTCAGGAAAAAGATAGTTATTGATCATACAAAAATTGACAATGACCTAAATAATTTCCCATTGCTCCTATATTTGAAAGACGATGATGTTAAAGAGCATGCTGCAAGAAAAGGAAGGGATATTATTTTTATTGATTCTGATGGGAAAAAATTAAAAAGAGAAATAGAGAATTATAATTCTTTGACTGGAGAGTTATTTGCCTGGCTAAAGATTCCTCTTCTTTCTTCAGTTGAAGATACTGAAATCTATATTTACTATGGTAATCCTCAAGCAGTTGAGATTGATGATAAAGATGTCTGGGATGAAAACTTTTTAATGGTTCATCATCTTAATGAAACTCTTGGAGAAAGTTTAGATTCAACTCCTAATGTTATTGATGGCAAATTGTATGGTGATTTAGAGCGTGAGAGTTTGGGTAAGATAGATAAATGTTATGGATTTGACGGTATTGATGATTTTGTGAATTTTGGAAACCCTAATGTATTTTCGAAAATAGAGAATTTAACAATTGAGATTTGGGTTTTATCGAAGCAAATTCAGGAAGATAGAGGAATTCTGGGTTGGGAAGGAACCGAATATGGTCCTTGGCAGATAATAATAAAAAAACAGAATGTCCTTTTTCAAGTCAATGTTTCAGGGGACATTTATAAATTAACTACAAGAATGCTTTCTCAGGAAAATGAATGGAATCATCTGACATTTGTTTATGATGGAGAAAATTTGATTTCTTATTTAAATGGGGAAAGAAAAGAAATAAAAGATAAAGTAACAGGCTCACTTCAAAAAACAAGAGGAGAATTTCTTGAGATTGGTCGGTATCTTAAAGAAAGCTGGATTATCGAAGGACAGGTTTTTAAAACGCATTCTTTTAATGGTTTAATTGACGAGGTGCGAATTTCAGATAAGGCGAGAGATTCTGTTTGGATTAAAACTTCTTTTGAAAATCAAAATTACCCCTCAAGTTTTATTAAAGTAAATCAGCAAGAATTGTACTGATAAAAAATATTATCTATGAACTTCAAAAAACTGAAAAATTTTTTAGTAGTATTTCTTTTTTTATTTATTCTCTTTAATGCCTCCCCAGTTTTTTCTCAAGAAGAAGAGACTGTCTTGTATTTTTTCTATGGCACAGGATGCCCTCATTGCGCTCAAGAAAAGACGTTTTTAGAAAAACTTGAAGAAAAATATCCTCAACTAAAGATACAATCATATGAAGTTTTTGGTAACAAAGAAAATGCAGAATTACTTTCAAAACTTTTTGAAATCTGTGGAGAGTCAGGTCAGATTAGGGTGCCAGCCACTTTTATCGGGGACAAAGTTATAATTGGATACTTGAGTGAAGAGATTACAGGAATTCAAATTGAAAACATATTAAAAGAATGTCTAGAAAATGGATGCCAGGACTCTCTTGAGAGATTAGAGCAATGTGAATGTCAAAAAGAAGAAGAAAAGAAAGATCAGTTTATTCATTTTCCTGTTATAGGATTGATTAATCTTTCTAAAATGTCTTTACCTGTTTTAACGATAACTTTGGGAGCTCTAGATGGTTTGAATCCTTGTGCTATGTGGGTACTTTTATTCTTAATTGTTCTTTTGTTAAATACACGTTCTAGAAAAAGAATGTTGTTAATTGGAGGAACGTTTATTATTACGTCCGGAATTGTTTATTATCTACTTTTGAGCGCCTGGCTAAATTTATTCTTAGCCATAAGTTATGTTACCTTAACTAGAACCATTATCGGTGTTTTTGCTTTAGGTCTTGGAGTTTTTCAGATTAGGAACTTTATTAAATTCCGGCCCGGAGTTTGTAAAGTTACTGATAACAAAGGTTTAGGAGATAAGATAAAAAATAGTTTTAAAAATCGTATTCAGAAATTAGTCGGTTCGCCACTTACTTTTGGAATTTTGATTGGGATTGTAATTTTAGCTTTTGGCGTGAATTTAGTTGAGTTTTTCTGTTCAGCTGGTTTGCCTGCCATTTATACCCGAATTTTAACTTTAAGTAATTTAAGCCCATTAAGTTATTATCTTTATCTTTTGCTTTATGCTTTTATTTTTATGCTGGACGATTTAATTCTGTTTTTAATAGCTTTTATTACCTTAAGCAAAATTGGCTTTACTGAAAAATATAATTACTGGGCGACTTTAATAGGAGGATTATTAATATTTATTTTAGGAGTTTTATTGATATTCAAGCCAGAATTTTTAATGTTTGGATAAAAATATTATATTAGAATATGCTTTTAGAAATTAAAGATTTAAAAGTTCAGGGGAATGGAAAAGAAATACTAAAGGGAATAAACCTTCAGATAAAGAAAGGTGACGTTCAGGTTCTTTTAGGGCCTAATGCTTCGGGAAAGAGCACTCTCTGCCATGCGATTTTAGGAAGTCCAAAATACAGAATAACACAAGGGAAAATACTTTTTAGAGGTAAAGAAATTACCAGACTTACTCCGGAAAAAAGAGTGAAACTCGGACTTGCCTTGTCGTTTCAATCACCTCCAGTTATAAAAGGAGTTAAGATCTTTCAGTTGTTGGAGAGAATTTCAAGTACTGGAAGTCTGCAATTCAAAAAAAATGAACCTCATTTATTGAAAAGAGATGTAAATCTGGACTTTTCCGGAGGGGAGAAGAAAATTTCAGAACTTCTTCAGGTTTTAAGTTTAAATCCAAAATTGGTAATTTTTGATGAGGTTGATTCTGGGTTAGATTTAAAGAGAGTAAAGAAAGTAGCTGAAATGATAAAAAAGGAATTGATATGTAAAAAAATTTCTGTTTTATTGATTACTCACTCTGGGGCTATTTTGAATTTCTTAAAACCTAGAATCACTAATGTAATGGTCTCAGGAAAAATTATTTGTAAAGAAAAAAATTACAAGAAAGTATTAAAAACCATTAAAAAGTATGGTTATGAAAAATGCAAAAAATGCCCATTTTTGGCAGATTGACCATAAAATAAAAAATATTCTCGAGGTAAAAGGAGTTACTATTTTGCCCAGCCCTGAAGCTTGGGAGAAATTTAAATGGACCAGAAAATGGTTAGTTAAAAAACCTAAACAAGGTTATTTTATTTGGATAAAAAATCAAGTAAATTTTCCACTTTTTGCTTGTATTTCTATTGCCCATAAAAATATCAGGCAGGAACTTCGAAACCTTTTAATTATAGAAGAAAACCTGAAGATTTCTCTTCAGGGAACTTGCAATGCTTTAAAGAAAAATCTCTCAGGAACTCATGAAGCCCAGGGAAAGATTATTTTAAAACAAGGTTCTTCTTTAAAATACAGTCATATTCATTCTTGGGGGGAGAAAGACATTGTTGAACCTAATTATGAATTTATCTTAGGGAAAGATTCAAAGTTAGATTATGGTTATAAAACTCTTTTTGCTCCCAAGAAACTTAGAATAAATAATTTGTTTAATCTGTCTGCTGGAGCAAGTTGTAATATAAAAATAACGGCAAATTGCGTTCAAACAAAAGCAGAGATAAAAGATATTCTATTTCTGAAAGGGAAAGGAGCTTCCGGAATAATCAATCTTAGATTAGTTGGGGGAAAAGATAGTAAGGTTTTGGCTCGTTCTCAAATTGTCGCTGATTCAGAGAGTAAAGGGCACCTGGATTGCCAGGGATTATTAACTGATAAGAAATCTGAAATTTCTCTAATACCAGAATTAGTTTGCAAACATAAACTTGCTCAGATAACCCATGAAGCTTCGATCGGGAAAATCTCTCAAGAGCAGTTAAATTACTTAAGGACAAGAGGACTCACTGAAAAACAAGCCACAGATTTAATTATCAATGGATTTCTCAAAATATGAACAAAAAAGTGGTAGTTGCTATGTCCGGAGGGATAGACAGCTCAGTAGCAGCAGCTTTGATAAAAAAAAGCGGAGCAGAAACGATTGGAGTTTTTATGCGTCTTTATCCTGGTTCTTCAAGAGGTTCTGAGAAAAAAGCTCAGAAAGTAGCTAGAGTTCTCAGGATTCCTTTTTATATTCTAAATTTTGAAAAGGAATTTAAAAAGAAAGTTATTGATTATTTTTTAAGAGAATATAAGAAGGGAAGAACTCCGAATCCCTGTGTGGTTTGCAATAAAGAGATTAAATTCGGGCTTTTGATGAAACAAGTTAAAAAAATGAAAGCAGATTTTTTGGCGACAGGACATTATGTTAAAAAATCTACAACAAATGCAAAACTTATTTATAAGCTATTAAGAGCTAAAGACAAATCTAAAGACCAGAGTTATTTTTTGTGGAGGTTGAACCAAAGGCAATTAAAACACACTTTATTCCCCATAGGGGATTATACTAAAGAGGAAGTAAAAAGTCTGGCAAAAAAGTTTAAATTACCTGTGTTGAATGTTCAGGAATCCCAGGAAATCTGTTTTATTAAAAATACTTGCAATGATTTTTTAAGTAGACACCTTAAGTTGAATCCGGGGAAAATTGTTGACGCTAAAGGAAAGATTATTGGCAAACATAATGGGTTATGGTTTTATACAGTTGGTCAAAGAAAAGGGATAAAACTGCCAAGAGGACCATTTTACGTTATAGGCAAGAATTTAAAGAAAAATCTTTTGATTATCAGCAAGAATAGAAAAGATTTAGAAAGAGAAGAATTAACAACTGGGAATATTAATTGGATTTCTGGAAAAGAACCTAATTTGCCTTTAAAGATAGAAGCAAAAATCAGATATAGGCATAAACTTGCATCTGCTACGATTTGCCAGAAAAAACAAAAAACAAGATACAAAATAATTTTTAAAAAACCTCAAAGAGCAATTACTCCTGGCCAATCAGTAGTTTTTTACAAAGGTCAGGAACTTTTGGGTGGTGGAATAATCTCTTAAAAATATGTATGTTATTTGTCATTATGCCGAGATTGGATTAAAGGGGAAGAATAGAAAATTCTTTGAAGAAAAATTAATAGAGAATTTGAAAAAATCTTTAGTGGGTTTAAGTTGTAGAAAAGTTCAACGAATTTCAGGAAGAATTTTAATTGAATTAGATGAGAAAGCGAAAGAAAGTAAGATTAAAGAAGCATTAAAAAATGTTTTTGGTGTTGCTCATTTTAGTTTTGCCGTATCTTGCGAGCAGGAAATAGAAGCGATAAAGAAAAAGTCTGCTGAGTTCTTAAAATCTAAAAAATTTGAAACTTTCCGCATTGAGACCAAAAGATCAGAAAAGGATTTTCCTTTAACATCCCAGGAAGTTAACGAAAAAGTAGGGGAGTATATATTAGAGAATCTCAAGGTGCAAAATGCAAAACTTGGAGTAGATCTAAAAAACCCGGATATAACTTGTTTTATTGAAATAGTAGAAAAATATGTTTTTCTGTACTTAGAAAAAATCAAAGGACAGGGTGGACTGCCAATCGGTGTGAGTGGGAAAGCAATTTCTTTGTTGTCTGGAGGAATTGATTCACCAGTAGCCAGTTTCTATGGAATGAGAAGAGGGATTAGAATGGTTTTTTTACATTTTCATACCCAAGAACCTGAAAAAATACAGTCTATTCAAAAACAGAATTCTATTGAAAAGACTAAAAAAATTATTAGAACTTTAAATAAATATCAATTTAGTTCAAAATTCTATTTAATTCCATTTTTAAATATCCAAAAGGGAATTTTTCAAAAAACTAATCCTGAATTAGGATGTATTTTATGCCGGAGATTTATGTTCAGAATTGCCGAGGTCTTAGCTGAAAAAGAGAAAGCTGAGGCTTTAATTACCGGGGAAAATATTGGTCAGGTTGCTTCTCAAACTTTAGTTAATATTAGGGTTACTGAGGAAGCAGTAAATATTCCGGTTTTAAGACCGTTGATAGGGATGGATAAAAAAGATATAATAGACAAGGCAAAAGAGATAGAAACTTTTGACACTTCAATCTTAGCGGAAGAATTTTATTGTCATGAATTTTTAGCAAAACATCCAGAGACAAAAGCTAATTTGGAAAAGGTAAAAGAAGAGGAGAAAAAACTTGATGTTGAAAAACTTATTAAAGAAGCAATTAAAAAGGCAAAAGTCGAAATTATATAACAAAGGTTAAAAAATCATTAATTAGTAAGAATTAATTTCATTATGTACGAAGATTTAAAAAATAAAGTTGCTATTGTCACCGGTGCTCGAAGAGGAATGGGTAGAACCCATGCTTTAAAATTAGCTCAAGAGGGAGTGAAAGTGGTGGTTTCTGATATTTCTGAAGAAGATTGTCAAAAAGTAGTTGATGAAATCAAGAAAGCAGGCGGGGAAGGATTGGCTCTGAAATGCGATGTTTCCCAAAAAAAGGAAGTTGACGAGCTCGTTAAAAAAACAGTTGATAAATTCGGTAAAGTTGATATTTTAATCAATAATGCTGGGATTGCTCAGTTCAAACCCTTTTTAGAGTTAACTGAAGAAGAATGGGATAGAACCTTAGACATTAATCTTAAGGGATACTTTTTATGTGCTCAAGCAGTATCAAAAGAGATGGCAAAACAAAAATCAGGAGTGATAGTTAACATTGCTTCTGTTGCTATGGGTCAAGTTGGAGTTGGTTTTCCCAATGTTGTTCATTATTGTGCTTCCAAGGGAGGAATTGTTGCAATGACTGAGGCCTTAGTTTTAGAATTAGCCCCTCTTGGTATAAGAGTTAATGTTGTTTCTCCTGGAATGATTGAAACCCCAATGATTGATCCGATTAAACAAGACCCCAAAATGATAGAGGGATTAATGTCTCGAGTTCCTCTTCGAAGATTTGGCAAACCAGAAGAAGTTTCAGATTTAGTTTTGTTTTTAGCTTCCGAGGCTTCCTCTTATATGACGGGTTCTGCTGTAGTAATTGATGGTGGTTGGCTATCGGGCTAATAAAATGCCAAAGAAATTCACCAAAAATTCAAGTTTAGCTGAAATCTTGGAGAAAAAAGGAATGGAAAAAATCTTGGCAAAATATAATTTGCCTTGTTTAACTTGTCCAATGGCCAGGTTTGAGATTGAGAATTTGAAACTTGGAGAAGTTTGCAAGATGTATAAAATTGATATTGAGAATCTAATCAAAGAGTTAAACAAGAATTTATAGTATAATAAAGAATAATTCAGTTAACTCTTCTTTATGAAAAAGAATATTATGAAAAAGAATATTCCTCCTTTCATAGGAATAATTATAATTCTGGTAATTTCAATTCCAATGATTCTTTATCTTATTGGTTTAGCAAGTTCTTTTGAAGAAATTTCTAAAACTGAAGATGGATTACAGAAAAAAGATATAAAGTATTTTTTCGGAAATGATTATTATCCTATTCTGGAGGAGGAAAGCACATATGATTGTGATCTTGAGATGGATATTTCTACAGTTGAGAAAACAGTTTCTCTTAATATAAAATGTAATGTAACTCCTCCTTTTTCAGCTATTGAGGCATTTTTAGCTGTTGTTAGGGGGGATATTGAAACTAAAGGAGTAATTTATTATAGCGGAGTGGATGAAAACGATGACGAAAAGGAAGCGATTAAAAAAAGATTAGAGATAATAGATTATCCTTTTTTTGCAGTGAGCGAAGAAGAAGAAATTACAGAGGAAACAAGTCTTTGTTTTTTACCCTGTATTGATGGTTTGCCGCCTTCTTCTTTTGATGTTTTAAACGTTGATTATAGTCCAAGTAGAAACTATCTTTCCAATCTTTTTGATAATTATGACGAAGAGGAATTTAAAAAACTCATTGTTTCTTCAAATTATTCTCTAGAATTTTATTATGAAAACATGGAAGAGAAATTTGAGTGGAGATATCTTTTTGGTCAGTTTGATGTAGGTGAATTTAATCTTGAGATAACTTTTGATAAACCAATAAAAGAAATTAAATGTGAAAGAGAAGATATTGAGCCATTAAATAAAATTCCTTTGTTTGATTGTGAAGTTGACAAGATAGATGAGAAATCTTTTAGCGTAAAAGGATTTGCCACTGGTTTAGATAAATTAATAGCCATATGGTAGATATAAAATTTAAGATAATTTTAATTGTATTTTTCAGCTTGGTTATTTTAACTATTTCTATCCCGGAAGCAGAAGCATTAATTGTAAGCTCTGGAGGTTCTTGTGGTCCTTATACCTGTCAGTGTAGGAATATTTTTGGAGTAGTAGCTTGTCGGGCTACTTGCAACAGTTCTAGTTGTGGTGCTCGTTGTAAATGCGGGTTTCTTGAATCGAAATGTGAAGTTCTTTGGTGCAGCCAACCTTATCATACCTGTATTAATGATGTTCACTATTTTAATCCTCAATGTAGCTCTATTTCTTGGGCAAGCGGGATAAGATGTGGATACACACAGAGAGAACCTTGTACTGATTATTGGACAGATAATTACCGCTGTTCTGGTTCTTATTTGCAAAGGTTGTATATTGAAAGAATTTGCGGGCGTAGTGCTTGTATAGACTATGAGACTTGGAAAAATTATGATTATTGTGGAAGTGATTATTGTGGCAGTTGGAGCAGTAATTATTGTAAGGATAATGATGTTTATCATAATAGAACTTGTCATGATAGAGGATGTTCAAGCAGATCTTGTTATGACAATGTTTATACCCAGGAAGAAAAAGTTGAGGAATGTGACAATAGCAGCTGGACTGACGAATACCGCTGTTCTGGTGACTGGAGACAGAGGAAATGGATAAATAGAGGTTGTTCAGCTGGTTCTTGTTATGCAACAGAAGAATGGAAGAATTATCAGGACTGTAAAGCGACTTGTTTTCCAAGTGTTTTAGGCCAAGGATGTCAAGGAGGAACTTATATCTGTAAAGACGGGACGTGTGGTTTTCCTCTTCAGTCTTGCAGTCCTCCTTTATATACTAGTTCAGGTGTAGTCTGTGAATGTAATATTGAACAAGGGACGATAATTAAGGCCTGTAATGGGTTAGGGGCCTGCCTTAATGTAGAAGAAAAATGTGATGTTGATTGCGGAGCAGATTTATTTTGTCAGGGATTAAAACCAGAAGATGAATATCCTGGAGATCCATCTAAAATCTGTTGTAAAGGAGAAGAAGTACCTCTTCCTTTACCTAAATGGTATGAATTAGGTCCGTAAAGATTAAAAATTGAATGGAAAACAGAAAAAACCTAAATCTTTTGTTAGTTTTATTATTAATTCTAGCTAATGCTTTTGTCTGGCAAGCTCTTTTTAATTTAGAGAGAGATCAGGTTTTAGAAGTTACTTTTTTTGATATTGGCCAGGGTGATTCTATTTTTGTAGAAACTCCTTATGGACATCAAATTATAATTGATGGTGGTCCCGACTCAAAGATTTTAGAGAAATTGGCTAAAGAAATGCCTCTTTGGGATAAAACTATTGATCTTATTATTTTAACTCATCCGGAAAAAGACCATATAATAGGACTCTTAAAAGTATTAGAAAGATACAAGGTTGAACAAATCTTATGGACAGGGATTGTTCGTAATACAGCAGACTATAATAAGTGGCAGGAGTTAATTCAAAAAGAAAAGGCTAAAATAACAATTGCTGAATCGTCTAAGAGAATAAAAGCGGGAAAAGTTTTTTTTAATATTCTTTATCCGTTTGAAAGTTTAGAAGGGGAAGAGTTTAAAAATAGTAATGATACCTCAATCATTGCTCAGTTAATTTTTAATAACAGTTCCTTTCTTTTTACAGGTGATGCTCCAAAGTCAATAAAAAAGAAAATATTATCTAGATGCAAGGAAGACATAAACTGCCTACTTAATTCAGATGTTTTAAAGGTTGGTCATCATGGAAGCAAGACCTCAATTTCTGAGGAATTTTTAGAGGAAGTTTTTCCTGAAATTGCTGTTATTTCCTGTGGTAGAGATAATCCTTATAATCATCCTCATCAGGAGGTCTTGAAAAATCTTGAGAAATTTGGTATAGAAATACTAAGAACCGATATTAATGGAGATATAAAAATTTCTTGTTTCGGGAAAGAGCTTAAGATTGAAACAGAATTGTAAGAATTTTGTTTTTTATAAAATCTTGCATTACTTTTATGGAAAAAATTCAGTTCCCAATTGTTAAAACTAAAATCAAAGGAATAACACAGAAATTTGATTTATCTGATCCCAAAGAAAGGGAATCTTATTTTGAATTGAAAGCAGGGAAAGAAATCAAGAAACTCAGGGATTATTTAAAGGAAAAAACTTTTATTGCTTATCTTTTAGGGAAAAAGAATTCCGGTAAAGGAACCTATGCTAAAATGTTTAGAGAAATAGTGGATAAAGACAGGATAGAACATTTTTCTCTTGGTGATGCAGTAAGACAACTTGATTTAGTTATTAGAGACGAAGAGAAGAAAAAAGAATTGATTTTATTTTTGGAGAAAAATTATAGAGGATATCTATCTCCTGAACAAATAATTTCTACTTTAAAAAAAAGAAGTACTACATCCCTTCTGTCTTCTGAACTAGTCTTGACTCTGACAAAAATGGAGATAGCAAAAAGAGGAAAGAAAGCCTTTTTTATTGATGGCTTTCCTAGAAGCTTGGATCAGGTTTCTTACTCATTATTTTTTCGCGAATTAGTTGATTACCGGGAAGACCCAGATGTTTTTATTTTAATTAATGTCCCAAAAGCAGTGATTGATGAGAGAATTAAATGGAGAAGAGTTTGCCCTAAATGCCAGACTTCTAGAAATCTTAAATTACTTCCTACTTCAAAGGTAGGTTATGACGAAAAAAACAAGGAGTTCTATTTAATCTGTGATAATCCTAGTTGCAAAGGAGAAAGGATGATTTCAAAAGAGGGGGATAAATTAGGGAATGAGCTGATTAAAGAAAGATTAGAGATGGATGAAAAATTAATGAGAAAAGCTTTTTCTTTATATGGAATTCCAAAGATTCTTTTAAGAAATTGTATTCCAGTGGAAAAAGCAGCAGAATGTGTTGATGATTACGAAATTACCCCCGAATATGATTATAAATGGCTTCCAGAAAATTCTGAGGTAAAAACAATTGAAAAACTATGGCAGGTTTCCGATGACGAGGGAACTACTTCTTATAGTTTATTAGCAGCTCCGGTTGCAATTTCTTTAATAAAACAAATGGTTAAGGTTCTAAATCTCTAATAACTTTACCACAAAATCTTGACAAACGTTTTCAAGAAATTATATAATTAAAGAGGCCTCATCCTTTCCGATTAGATTCTTAGACAAAGATTCATTACAGGGATTCAAATTTGCTGGACGTAACGTTCAGCGTGAGACTCCCGACTTAGATTCATTTCTGAGATCAGCGGATAAAAGATGAGGCCTTTTGGTTTCCAGAACCAAAAAAGCGTGCCAAAGATGACGCGTTTTTGATTCGGGGTGTTGGGAGTCGCACCCAAGTCACAGGACCCCCAGCCCTGCATAATAACTGTTATACTACACCCCGGAATATTATCTTTTAGTTTTAGACAGGGTTTTAATGCATCTGGTGCAAGCCAAAACTCTTTTGCCTGGTGCTAAATAAACCCATTGAAGATTGGGGTATTTTCTTTTTTTCGGAGTAGGATTGTATTTTCCTCGAAGCTTGTTTAACTTCCGTTTCATTATTGATTTTTTGCCGCAAATTTGGCAAACTCTAGACATATTGTTATAATATATACTGTAATAATTTATTTATTATGATACGAATGTTATCATAATATATTTTTAAATAAAATGCAATGGAAATAATATTTTTTATTTTTATAATACTGATTTTTCTTTTTTCTATTATTATTCATGAAGTTTCTCACGGAGCGATGGCTGATTATCTTGGCGACCCAACAGCAAAAAATGAGGGCCGTCTGACCTTGAATCCAATAGATCACTTAGACCCTATTGGTTCTATTCTTGTCCCCTTAATCTTGATTATTTCGAGGGTAGGTATAATTTTCGGTTGGGCTAAACCGGTCCCGGTAAATCCTTTTAACTTAAGAGATAAAGTTTATGGTCAAGCTAAAGTTGCAATAGCTGGTCCCTTAGCCAATATTTTAATTGCTTTGATTTTCGGAATAGCCCTGAGATTTTTACCTTTTTTATTTTCGGCTCGGATTGGAGAAAACTTAATAATTATTTTTAGTTATATAGTCTGGATAAATCTTCTTTTAGCTATATTTAATTTACTTCCTATTCCTCCCTTAGATGGTTCCCATATTCTTTTTACTTTTTTGCCGAAACAATTTGATGGTTTAAAAACATTTTTGATTCAATACCAATTATTTATTTTATTATTTTTTATTTTCTTTTGTTTTGGTTTGGTAATTCCATTAATAAATTGGATCTTTTCTTTAATTGTAGGGATCCCTTTTTTCTAAACATTGATTGACATCCCAAGATTTATTTGCTAATTTAAACTGCATTATGCCAACAATTCATCAACTTATAAAAAAACCTAGAAAAACACCCAAAAAGAAAGTCAAAATGAGGGCTTTGAGTTTTGATTTTAATACGCTAAAAAATCGTCCAGTTCGTCATCTTTCTCCTTTCAAAAGAGGAATTTGTCTTAAGGTTTATACAGTGACACCCAAAAAACCAAATTCAGCCTTAAGAAAAGTGGCCAGAGTCAAACTCAGTAATGGCATGGAGGTTACAGCTTATATTCCAGGGGAAGGACATGATATTCAAGAGCATGCAATGGTTTTAATCAGAGGAGGGAGAGTTAAAGATTTGGCTGGAGTAAGATATCATATTGTCAGAGGAATCTTGGATAGTGGGGGAGTTGAAGGTAGAAGTCAGAAAAGATCAAAATATGGAACCAAAAAAGAGAAGAAAAAAGAGAAGAAAGTAAAATAGACATTTTAAACTTTGAATGTAAAAAAACATGTCTAGTAAATTTAAACAAAAAGAAATAATGCCTGATTCGATCTATGACAGCATAATGGTTTCTAAATTCATTAATCAGGTAATGAAAAAAGGCAAGAAAACAATTGCACATAAGATTGTGTATAAAGCTTTTGAAATAGTTAAAAAAGAAACAAAAGAAAAACCGTTAGAAGTTTTTGAAAAAGCCTTGGAAAATGCTGCTCCTCTAGTTGAGGTAAAGTCGCGGAGAATAGGAGGAGCTACTTACCAAGTTCCTAAAGAGGTTAAAGGCAAGAGGAGATTAAGTTTAGCCATGCGCTGGATAATTGATGCTGCGAAAGCAAAAAAAGGAAAACCAATGGAACAAAAATTAGCCAAAGAAATAGTTCAAGCCTTTAAAAACGAAGGAGAAGCTATCAGAAAAAAAGTTAATCTCCATAAAATGGCTGAAGCTAATCGGGCTTTTGCTCATTTCTCAAGATAAAATGCCTAGGAAGTATCCAATTGAAAAAACTCGTGATATAGGAATAATTGCTCATATTGATGCCGGTAAAACTACAGTAACCGAGCGGATTTTGTTTTACACCGGAATTAGTCATAAAATTGGTGAGGTTCATGATGGTCAGGCAATTATGGATTGGATGGTTCAAGAAAAAGAAAGGGGAATCACAATTACTTCGGCAGCAACTACCTGTCGCTGGAGAGAATACTGGATAAATATTATTGATACTCCAGGTCATATTGATTTCACAGTAGAAGTTCAGCGTTCCTTAAGAGTTTTAGACGGAGCAGTTGTTGTTTTCGACGGGGTGGCTGGAGTTGAACCTCAATCAGAAACAGTTTGGCGTCAGGCAGATAGGTTTAATGTTCCCAGAATTTGCTTTATAAACAAATTAGATAGAATAGGGGCTAATTTTAAAAAGAGTTTTCAATCAATTTTAGACAAACTTTCTCCTAATGCTTTGGTTTTGCAGATTCCTATTGGGCAAGAAAGTAAGTTTGAAGGAATGATTGATCTTTTGAAGATGAAAGCTTTGTATTTCGAGGGTGATTTTGGTCAAAACGTAGCAGAGAAAGAAATACCGGATAATTTAAGAGAAAAAAGTGAAAAAGCTCGGGAAAAATTAATAGAGAAAGTCGCGGCAGAAGATGAAGTTTTGCTGGAGAAATTTTTAGCTAAAAAACAAATTTCTGAACAAGAATTGAAAAAGGTTTTAAGAAAAAACACTCTGAAATGTAAACTGGTTCCGGTTTTCTGTGGATCGGCTTTAAAAAACAAAGGAGTTCAATTATTACTTGATGCTATTTGTGATTATCTTCCCAGCCCTCAAGATCTTCCTCCAGTAGAGGGAACTGACCCTAAAACAGGTGAGACTATTGAGAGAAAGATGGATGATTCGGAACCATTTTCGGCCTTAGTCTTTAAAATTGCAGCTGATCCTTATGTGGGAACTTTAAATTATTTCAGAATCTATTCAGGTACTTTAACTAAAGGTTCTTATGCTTGGAATTCGGTTTCCGGAGAAAAAGAGAGGATCGGAAGAATTTTAAAGATGCACGCCAATACAAGGCAGGATTTAGATGAAGCTTTTACTGGGGATATAGTTGCTGCCGTTGGTTTTAAAAATACTTCTACTGGTCACACGCTTTGTGATGAAAAAAACCCTATTCTACTTGAGAAAATTACTTTTCCTGAACCTGTTATTTCTATTCGGATTGAGCCGAAGTCAAAAGAGGATCAGGAAAAATTAATTTTATCATTGAAGAAATTATCTGAAGAAGATCCTACTTTTAGACAAAAAGAAGATATTGAAACAGGAGAGACAATTATTTCCGGGATGGGAGAATTACATCTTGATGTTTTAGTTGATCGGATGAGGAGAGAATTTAACGTTGAAGCTAATATTGGCAAACCTCAGGTTGCTTACAAAGAAACTATCTGTGAAGAAATGAAAGCAGAGGGTAAATATATTCGTCAGTCAGGAGGGCGAGGTCAATATGGCCATGTCTGGCTAAAGGTAAAGCCAAAAGAAAGAGGAGAGGGTTTTGAATTTATCAATGCTATAAAAGGAGGAACTATTCCTCAGGAATTTATTCCAGCAGTTCAAAAAGGTGTGAAGGAAGCAATGGACAAAGGGGTAATAGCCGGTTATCCAATGGTAGACATAGAAGTTACTTTATATGATGGTTCTTTTCATGAAGTTGATTCTTCGGAAATAGCTTTTAAAATTGCCTCTTCCCAGGCTTTACAGGAGGCATCTAAAAAAGCAAGACCTATTATTTTAGAACCGATTATGAAGCTGGAAGTTGTTATCCCCTCGGAGTTTTTTGGAGATGTTATTGGAGATTTAAATAGAAGAAGAGGAGTAATTGAAGAAACCAAAGACAGAGTTAACTTAAAAATAATTGATGCTAAAACTCCTTTATCTGAAATGTTTGGTTATGCCACATCTTTAAGATCCTTGACTCAAGGAAGGGGAACATTTACAATGGAATTTGACAATTACGATAAAGTACCTGAAGGCATAACGCAAGAAATCATTGAAGGTAAAAGGAAATAATATGGATTTTGATGAAATTAGACAACTTATTTCTGCTGACGGAGAAAAAGTCATTTTGGTGGAGAATGGTAAGCCCACGATTGTTTTAATGTCTTTTGATGCTTACAAAAAAAGATTTGATTTTAAGGGAGAAGAGAAAAAGAATATTTCCAAGAAAAAAGATGATTTGAAGGTTGAAGATTTACCGTTTTAACTTGACTTTATTTATCAAATTCATATAATAAACATAGAAAATAAACATATAACTTAAAACTTGAAATTTGAAACTTAAAATATTTTTGATATTTTAGGTTTTATGTTCATGTTTCATGGATTATTATGGCTAAAGAAAAATTCGAAAGAACAAAACCACATCTTAATATTGGAACCATTGGTCATGTTGACCATGGTAAAACCACTCTGACCGCGGCTATCCTTAAGGCCACAAAATTAAAAGGATTAAAAGCTTCAGAAAAATCTGTGGATGATATTGATTCAGCTCCAGAAGAGAAAGCTCGTGGTTTGACCATTAATATTTGTCATACTGAGTTTGAAACAGAAAAACGTCATTATGCTCTTATTGATTGTCCGGGGCATGCTGATTATATTAAGAATATGATAACCGGAGCCGCTCAGATGGATGGAGCGATTTTAGTTGTCTCAGCTACTGATGGTCCGATGCCTCAAACAAAAGAGCATCTTTTATTGGCTAAACAAGTGGGGCTTCCGTCTTTGGTTGTGTTCTTGAATAAGACAGATCAAGTCAGTGACTCAGAGATGTTAGAATTAGTAGAATCAGAAATTAGAGAACTTTTGAAAAAATATGAATTTCCCGGAGATAAAACTCCTATAATCAGAGGTTCAGCTATGAAGGCTTTAGAGGCGAAATCTTTAGAAGATGATTCTATGAAACCAGTTATTGAATTATTAGACAAGGTAGATGAATTTATTCCTGAACCAGAAAGATCACTTGATAAACCATTTTTAATGGCTGTAGAAGATGTCTTTTCAATCGAAGGAAGAGGAACTGTTTGTACGGGTAGGGTAGAAAGAGGAATAGTTAATTCAGGAGATGAAGTAGAAATTCTTGGTATTCGTGCCACTCAGAAAACAACAGCAGTGAGCATTGAAATGTTTAACAAGATATTAGATCAAGGAAAGGCAGGAGATAATGTTGGGATTTTACTTAGAGGGCTTAAAAAAGAAGATGTAGAAAGAGGTCAGGTAATAGCCAAACCGAAAAGTATTACTCCTCATTCAGAGTTTGAAGCTGAGGCTTATATTTTGACCAAAGAAGAAGGAGGCCGTCATACACCTTTCTTTTCCGGTTACAAACCTCAATTTTATGTTAGAACAGCAGATATTACTGGACAAGCAGATTTACCTAAGGGAACAGAGATGGTTATGCCAGGAGATACAGTGAATCTTAAGATTAAATTAATGGTTCCTGTTGCTCTTGAGGAAAAGCAGAGATTTGCTATCAGGGAAGGAGGAAGAACAGTAGGAGCAGGAGTTGTATCCAAGGTAATAAAATAACGATAGATAAAAGAAGAACCTCGCTTAGCGAGAATCTTGATTCTTTGTTTTGTTCAGAATTAAAAAATAATAAAAGATGCCAGCGAAACAGAAAGAGGAAATAAAATCAAGACTTAGGGTAAAACTTAAATCATACGATAACAAAGTTATAGATAACAGCACACGCCAGATAGTTGAAATTGGTTTGCGTTCCGGTGTTAGTATTGTAGGACCTATTCCTTTACCTACCGAAATTCATAAATATACAGTGAATAGATCAAGTTTTATTCATAAAAATGCCAGAGAACAATTTGAGATGAGAATTCATAAGAGATTAATCGAGGTTTTAGACCCTAATCAGAAATTTGTTGATGCTTTGAGAGATTTAACCCTTCCAGCAGGAGTAGAGATTGAGATAAAAACTACCTGAATTTCCCAGATAGCGTAAGTTGCCTTTAAAGACTGGGCAATGTCCCAGTTTTTTATTAGTATTATGGCAAAATTCATTTTAGGAAAAAAAATAGAGATGAGTCAGATATTTAGCAAAGATGGCAAGGTTATTCCCGTAACCTTAATTGAAGCTGGGCCTTGTTTTGTCACTCAGGTCAAAGGAAAAGAAAAACATGGCTATGAGGCAGTGCAAATTGGTTTCAAGAAAAAGAATAAAGTGAAAAAGAGTGAGAAAGGAAAAGGGTTTAGTTATTTAAAAGAGTTTAAAAGCAAAGAGTTAGGAACTAAGAATCAAAAATTAAAGATAGGGGATAAGATTGATGTGTCAATTTTTAAAGAAAACGATACAGTTAAAATCTCTGGAATTTCCAAAGGAAAAGGTTTTCAGGGAGCAGTAAAAAGATGGGGATTTTCTGGAATGGGCGCCAGTCACGGCGTAAAACATGAACATCGAACTTTGGGTTCGGTTGGGAGTACTGATGCGGCTAGAGTTTTTAAAGGGAAAAAAATGCCTGGAAGAATGGGAGGAGAAAGAATTACGCAAAGAAATTTAAAGATTGTTAAGATAGACCTGAAAAGTAATTTAATAGCTGTAAAAGGAGCAGTGCCGGGCCGAAAAGGAACATTACTTGAAATTATAAATCGATGAAGTATCCAGTTTACAATCAAAAAGGAGAAGAAGTAGGAAATACTTTGTTACCTAAAGAGATTTTTGATGTCAAAACAAATCCTGATTTAATCCATCAGGTTGTTGTAAGTCAGATGGCGAATAAAAGAAAGATTATAGCTCATACTAAAGATAGGTCAGAAGCAAGAGGAGGAGGAGCGAAACCGTGGCAGCAAAAAGGAACTGGAAGAGCAAGAGTGGGTTCAATAAGATCTCCGATTTGGAAAGGAGGAGGAGTGACTTTTGGTCCTAGAAAAGAGAAAAAATTTAAAAAAATAATTCCCAAGAAAATTAGAAGAAAAGCCTTGTTAATGGTTTTAACAGGAAAGGCAAAAGAGAATTTATTAATTATTTCAGATAAATTAAAAATAGAAAAACCAAAAACAAAAGAAATATTTAAAACTTTGAACAAACTTCCATCTAAAGGAAAAAAGTGTTTAATCGCTTTGCCTGATCTTGATAAGAATTTAGTTTTAGCAGCTAGAAACATTCCGAAAATTAAAATAATAGAAGCTAGAAATTTAAACTGTTTAGATTTGCTTTCTTTTAAATATTTAATAATACCGAAAGAAACAATAAAAGTAATAAAAGAAACATTTATTAAATAATCATGTCCATATTTGATATTTTTAAAAAAAAGAAAAAGGTAGAAAAAAAGAAAGAAAAAAAAGAAAAGAAACCAAAGGTAAAACCAATTAAAAAGATTGAGGAGAAATTAATTGAAAAGCCGGTTTTAAAAGAACCAAGAAAGAGAAGAAGAATGGATGGAGCTTATCGTATACTGAAAACACCTCATATTACTGAGAAAGCCACAGATTTGATGGAAAATAATCAATATATTTTTAAAGTATACGAGAATAGTAATAAACAGGAAGTAAAAAAAGCAGTAGAAAGTGTTTATGGAGTTGATGTTATTTCAGTCAATATGATAAACATTCCCAGAAAAAGAAAAAGATTAGGCAAAAGTTCTGGATGGAGAAAGGGAGGGAAAAAAGCAATAGTAAGAGTAAAAAAAGGTCAGGAAATTGAAATAATAGCAAGATAAGTATGAAATTTTACAAGCCTACAACTCCGTCAAGGAGAAAAATGACTGGAACAGATTTTTCCGTTTTGACAAAGAAAAAACCCGAGAAAAAACTTTTGAAAAACTTAAAAAGAAAAGCCGGTCGTTCAAGCAACGGTAGAATTACGGTTCGACATAAGGGTGGGGGGAAAAAGCGGCTTTACAGAATGGTTGATTTCGGTCAAAAAAAGATTGATATACCTGCCAAAGTTTTGGCTTTAGAATATGACCCATACAGGTCTGCTTTTATTGCTCTTTTAGAACATGAAGATAAAGAAAAAAGATATATTTTATCTCCTCAAGGATTAAAAGTTGGTGATCAAGTAATAATTTCTGAAAAAACTCCAGTTTCTCCAGGCAATCGAATGAAGTTGAAAAATATTCCAACTGGGACTATTGTTTATAATGTTGAAATACAACCAGAAATGGGAGGCAAGCTTATAAGATCAGCTGGTACTTCAGCTCAAGTTTTAGCCCACGAAGAAAAATATACTCATTTAAAAATGCATTCTAGTGAAGTAAGAAAAGTATTGAGCGAATGTTTTGCTTCAATTGGTGAAGTTTCTAATCCAGAGCACCGCTTTATAAAATTAGGAAAAGCTGGAAGATCTAGATGGAAAGGAATCAGACCAACAGTTCGTGGCTCAGCCATGGTACCAGTTGATCATCCTCATGGAGGAGGAGAGGGAAGATCTCCAATCGGTCTTCCTCATCCAAAAACTCCTTGGGGTAAACCAGCCTTAGGTGTAAAAACCAGAAAGAAAAAATGGACAGATAAATTAATTATGCAAAGGAGAAAGAAGAAGAAAAAATAATATGTCAAGAAGTTTAAAAAAAGGTCCATATATAGATGAAAAATTGCTGAAGAAAATCTCCAAATTTAAAAAAGGAGATAAGACCATTATCAAGACCTGGTCCAGGTCAGCAATTATCACCCCGGAAATGGTTGGATTTATCTTTGGAGTCCATAATGGAAAAGAACATATTCCGGTTCAGATTGTGGAAGATATGGTGGGTCACAAGCTTGGCGAATTTGCTCCAACTACCAAGTTTGTAAGACACGGAGGTAAAATGCAGAGAGGACTTGAAACAAAAACAAAAGACAAGGAAGTCGCTGAAGTAAAAAAGTAAACGATCGTTTAAGTTTATGGAGATTACTGCTAAATTAAATTATTTAAGGATTGCCCCTAGAAAAATGCGACTTTTAGTTGATTTGATTCGAGGGGAAAAAATTGAAAAAGCAATTACTCTTTTAGATTTTAGTATAAAGAAAGGTAGCAAGCCTTTGAAAAAAGTTTTGGAACAAGCAGTGGCTAATGCGGAAAACAATTTCCAATTAGAGAAATCTTCTCTTTATATATCTAAAATTACTATTGATGAAGGACCAAAACTAAAAAGATGGCGAGCTCGGGCTCGAGGTCGAGCGGCAAGAATCGAGAAAAAAACATCTCATATTAGTTTAACTCTTAGCGAAGTTAAAGAAAGAAAAAAGAAAAAGGTTAAAAAAGTTTCTGTTGCTAAAGTTAAAAAAGCTGAAGAGAAAAAAACAAAGAAAGTGAAAATATTTAAACCAAAGAAAGAAAAAACATTAAGACCAGTTAAAGAGGTGAAAGGATTTAAAAGAGTCTTTCGCCGAAAAGCATTTTAATATGAGTCATAAAGTTCACCCAAAAGTATATAGAATAAAAGAAATGAAAGATTGGTTTTCTCGTGGTTTTTACGGAAAAAATACTCCTAAATATTTAGAGGAGGATTTTAGAATTAGAAAGTTTTTGGAAGAGAAATTAAGTGAAGCAAGTGTAGAAAATATCGAGATTGAAAGATCATTTTCGGCTATTAAAATTATTATTAAAACTTCAAGACCAGCTTTGGTTATTGGTCGGGGAGGAGAGGTAGTGGAAAGTCTAAAAAAGGTGTTAGCGAAAAAATTAAAGATCAAAGAGGATAAAAGAGAAATGAAAATTGAAGTTCAAGAAGTCAAAAATCCTTGGTTTTCAGCTAACATTTGTGCTCAATGGATGGCTCAGCAGATTAAAAGGAGAGTTCAGTTTAGAAGGGTAATGAAAATGGCCTTAAGCAAGATTATGTCTCAAAAAGGGGTTAAAGGAGCCATGGTTCAAGTAGCTGGAAGATTGAATGGAGTGGAAATTGCCAGGACAGAATGGTTAAGAGAAGGTCAAATGCCCCGTCATAATTTAAGAGCTGATATAGATTATGGAACAAATTCAGCTTTTTGCACTTATGGAGTGATAGGAATCAAAGTTTGGATTTATAAAGGAGAAAAGTTTTAGATATGTTTGAACCAAAGAAAATGAAACATCGAAAATGGCATAAGGGAAGATCAAAAGGATTAGAAAGAAGAGGAACTGAACTTTGCTTTGGCAGTTTTGGACTTAAATCTTTATCAACCAAATGGATTTCTTCTGCTCAACTTGAAGCAGCCAGAAGAGTTATTATTAGATATTTGAAAAAAAGAGGAAAACTTTGGATTAGAATTTTTCCGGCAAAGCCTGTTACGTTTAAAGGGAATGAAGTGCCAATGGGAGGTGGAAAAGGAGCAGTTTCTCATTATGTTTTTCCTGTTAAGCCTGGTAAGATTATTTTTGAGTTAGATGGTATTGAAGAAAAACTAGCTAGAGAAATTTTTAAAAAGGCTTCAGATAAATTGCCGATAAAAATAAAGTTTGTAAAGCGTCTTATTTAAATACATATGAAGCAGAAAGAAAAAATCAGGGAATTTTCCCGGCTTCCTAAACAGGAACTTCAGAGAAATTTATCAGAGAAAAGAGAAAGACTTCGTCAGCTTAGATTTGATCTTGCTTCCGGGAAAATAAAGAATGTGGGAGAAATTAGAGAGATAAAAAGAGACATCGCCAGGATAATAACTATACTCAAAAACAAAAATCAAGACTTAATTGAGCCCAATAGGGCGGAAAAACATGCCTAAAAAAAGATTACAAGGAATAATTGTCTCTGACAAGATGAAAAAGACAGTAGTGGTAAAAACGGAAAGAATTAAGAAACATGCTAAATATAAGAGGAGATATAAGGTTTCAAAAAAATATAAAGCCCATATCGAAAAACAAGATTTTAAAAAAGGGGATAAAGTTATAATTGAAGAATGCCGACCAATTAGTAAAGACAAAAAATGGAAAGTAATTAGTAAAGCTTAAGTAAAAAAGTATGATTCAACCAGAAACAATATTAAAAGTAGCTGACAATACAGGCGCTAAAATCGTTAAATGTTTTAAAGTTATCGGAGGGACAAGAAAACGCTATGCTCGACTTGGTGACATTATTATAGCAGCCGTGAAGAAAGCTGAACCAAGACGCCAAGTTAAAACTCATGATGTAGTTCGGGCAGTTGTAGTAAGGCAGAGAAGTCCTTATCGCAGAACTGATGGTTCTTATATTAAATTTAGTGAAAATGCTTGCGTTATTTTAGGTGATGGCAAAATTCTTAAAGGGAACAGGATTTTAGGACCAATACCAAGAGAATTAAAAGAAAAGGGTTTTGAGAAAATAACCACTTTAGCAAAAGAAGTAGTATAGTATTATGAAGATAAAAAAAGATGACCAAGTTTTAATAGTAAAAGGAAAAGATAGAGGCAAAAAAGGAAAAGTCTTAAGGAGTTTTCCTGAGAGAAAGAAAGTTCTAATTGAAGGAATAAATATTAAAAAAGTTCATAAAAGACCCAAAAAAACAGGTGAGAAAGGTCAAATTATTGAAGTCTCTTCTCCAATTTATGTTTCTAATTTGAAATTGATTTGTCCTAAATGCGGAAAGCCAGTTAGAATAGGATATAATGTAGTAAGATTAAATACTAAAGAGCAGAAAACAGAAGCAAAACAGAGAACAAAAGTAAGAATCTGTAAAAAGTGCGGAGCAGAGATTTAATTTTATGCTTAAGTTATCAGAAAAATACAAAAAAGAAGTAGTTCCAGAAATGAAGAAAGAATTTGGCTACACTAATGATATGGCTGTGCCTAGAATTGAAAAAGTGATAGTTAATTGCGGATTCGGCAGACAAGTTTCTGGCAAAACTGGTAAAGAAGGAGAAAAGGTTCAAAAACATATTCTTGGTGAGTTGTCATCTCTTACTGGTCAGAAACCGGCTTTAAGAAAAGCCAAGAAATCTATTTCAAGTTTTAAATTAAGAAAAGGTGTTCCTATCGGAGCTGTGGTAACTTTAAGGGGTAGGAAAATGTATGATTTTTTAGAAAGATTGATCTTTATTACTTTTCCCAGAACTCGTGATTTCCGAGGTCTTGATCCTAAATTGATTGACCAAAAAGGAAATCTTTGCTTAGGATTTAAAGAACATACATCTTTTCCAGAAATATCTGCCGAAAGAGAAAAAAGCATTTTTGGTTTGGAAATAGTAATAGTAACAACCGCTGATAACAAAGAGCAAGGTTTGAAATTATTGAGATTATTAGGATTTCCGATTAAACCGTAAGTTTTGACTTTTTTAAAAAGAACATGGCAAAAAAATCACAAATTATAAAAGCGTTGAAAAAACCAAAGTTTAAGACTCGAACTATCAGGCGTTGTTTTAGATGCGGCAGAAGAAGGGGATATATCAGGCAGTTTGGACTTTGCCGCATTTGCTTTAGAGAATTAGTTAACAAAGGTGAAATACCTGGAGTAAAAAAATCATCTTGGTAAAAATTATGACTGATCCAATAACAGATATGCTCAATCGAATAAGGAATGCTCAAGCTGTTTCTCATCAAACAGTGGATGTTCCTTATTCAAGATTAAAAGCAGAAATTGCTAAAATTTTAGAAGAAGAAAAATTCTTGACAAAAATAGATATAAAAAGAAAAAAGAAAGGAAAAACATTGAAGTTATTTTTAAGATATGATAAGAAAGAGGGAGTAATTTCTGGTTTAAAAAGAATCTCTCGACCCGGTCAGAGAATTTATAGTGATTTTAAGGGCATAAATAAGATAAAGAAAAAATCAGGAATAATTATTCTTTCAACCTCAAAAGGATTAATAACAGATAAAGAAGCAAGAAAACAAAGGTTGGGTGGAGAGCTACTTTGTGAAATTTGGTAATAAATATGAGTCGTATTGGCAAAAAACCAATTGAAATACCTGATAATGTAGAAATTAAGATTGAAAAGAGACTGGTCAAAATAAAGGGGCCCAAAGGGGAAATATCGAAAGAGATTCCTCTGGATATTGGTATTCAAATAAAAGATAAAGAAATTTTATTAAATCCGAAACGAAAAACAAAAAAAAGTGGAGCTCTTTGGGGTTTAACCAGATCTCTTCTTTACAATGATGTTAAAGGAGTTACTCAAGGTTTTGAAAAAGAGCTTGAATTAATAGGAATTGGCTATCGTGCCTCAGTAGAGAAAGAAAAATTACTTGTTTTGGAGGTTGGTTTTTCACATAAAATAGAAATAGAAGTTCCTGAAGGAATAAATGTTTCAGTTAAAAAAAATATAATTACAGTTTCTGGAATTGATAAACAAAAGGTAGGGGAAGTTGCGGCAAAAATACGAAAAGTTCGTCCTCCAGAACCATATAAAGGTAAGGGAATCAGATATGTGGGAGAAAAAGTGAGGAGAAAAGAAGGTAAGAAAGCAGTAACAGATGCTACTTAAAATCAAATATGTTAGAAAAACAGGAAAAAAGAAAAAGAAGGCATAAAAAAGTGAGAACAAAAATATCCGGGACATCAAAAGTACCAAGACTTTGTATTTTTAAATCAAACAAGTATATTTATGTTCAGCTTATTGATGATGAAAAAGGAAAAACGATTTTAAGTTCAGATGATCTCAAGTTAAAAAAAACTAAAACTAAAGCTAAAACATCTTCTTCGTCAGGTAAGGTAGGTTTAGCTCGAGAAGTAGGGAAGATAATAGCCGAGAAAGCTGTTAAAAAAGGAATAAAAAATATTGTTTTTGACCGAAGCGGATATAAATATCACGGCAGGGTAAAGGCTTTGGCTGAAGGAGCAAGAGAAGGAGGACTTAAATTTTAATTTAACTTTCAAAATGTTACGAAAAAGATTCCAACGAAATAGAAAAGAACCAAAATCAGAGTTTGACTCAAAACTCCTTGCTTTAGATCGAGTAACTCGAGTAACAGGAGGAGGAAAAAAACTAAGATTCCGAGCTTGTGTTATAATTGGGAATAGAAAAGGAAAAGTCGGGATTGGGGTGGCTAAAGGTAAGGATGTTTCCCAGGCAATGGAAAAAGCCCAAAAGATTGCTAAAAAGAATATAATTGAAGTTCCTCTTATTGAAGATTCTATTCCTCATGAAACAGAGGCAAAATTTGAGGCTTCTAGGGTTCTTCTTCGTTCTCAAAGAAGTGGGAGAGGGATAATTGCCGGGGGACCGGTAAGAGTTATTTGTGATTTAGCAGGAATAAAGAACATATCTGCCAAAATCTTATCAAGATCAAAAAATAAGATGAATAATGCTAT
This sequence comes from bacterium, assembly GCA_030619905.1. Classification (GTDB taxonomy): domain Bacteria; phylum Patescibacteriota; class Minisyncoccia; order Minisyncoccales; family CG1-02-41-26; genus JAUXAO01. The sequence continues at coordinate 56,968 of JAUXAO010000004.1, forward strand.
GGCCACAATAGAAGCGTTAAAAAAATTAAAAGTGAAAAATGGAAAGTTATAATTTAAAACCAAAGCATAAACCTAAAAAAAAGAAGAGAGTAGGTAGAGGTGGAAAAAGAGGTACTTATTCTGGCCGCGGCATGAAGGGACAGAAATCAAGAGCAGGTAGAAAGATGCAGCCGATGATCCGTGAACTGATTAAAAAATATCCCAAGTTGAGAGGTTATAGGGCTAGAATGAGAAAGAAAAAAATAGTAGGAATAAATATTACAATCCTAGATGAAAAATTTAAAGTAGGAGAAATTATTAATCCAAAGGTTTTAATTGAAAAGAAAATAATTAAACGAATAAAAGGCAAGATTCCTCTGGTTAAAATTTTAGGAAGAGGAAAAATAAAGAAGAAGTTGATCATTAAAGGTTGCCAAATGTCAAAGGCAGCAAAAGAGAAGATAAAGCAAGCCGAAGGAACAATAAAAATTAAAGATTAAAAATATGATCTGGTATCAAAAATTACTTCTCGTTTTTAAAGACCGCCAACTTCGGAACAAGATACTTTTTGTTTTGTTCATCTTCGTTGTTTTTCGTTTGGCTGCTAATATTCCTATTCCAGGAATAGATACAGAAAATTTGCAGAGGTTTTTTAGCCAGAGTCAAATCTTCGGACTTTTAAATCTTTTTAGTGGAGGAGCATTGAGCCGACTTTCTATTGTGATGCTGGGTTTAGGGCCGTATATTACGGCTACCATTATTTTACAATTATTGACAATGATTTTTCCTGCCTTTGAGAAGTTGTATAAAGAAGAGGGAGAGGAAGGACGTCAGAAATTTAATCAGTATGCCAGAATGGCAACGGTTCCTTTAGGTGCTCTCCAGGGCTATGCCATGTTGGCTTTATTCCAAAGTCAGGGAATAATTAGTTCTATTCCTCCATTATTGCTTTTAACTTCAATTTTGACTATTACTTGTGGAGCTGTGTTCTTAATGTGGCTGGGGGAATTAATTTCAGAGAGAGGAATTGGTAATGGTGTTTCTCTTTTGATTTTTGCTGGTATTGTAGCCAGAACACCAATGGAGATTAGAAACATCGCTCTTACTTGGGACCCAGTTAATATTCCTTCTTATATTTTATTTCTGGCTGTAGCTCTGATTATTATTACAGGAGTAGTTATGGTTAATGAGGCTCGGAGGAATATTCCTGTTTCTTACGCTAAGAGGGTAAGAGGGATGAAAATGTATGGTGGTTTTTCCACTTATCTGCCTATTAATATTAATCCGGCCGGAGTAATACCAATTATATTTGCTTTAAGTATCATGCTTTTTCCTGGAATGATTGCTAATTTTCTTTCTGGAACTGGAAATCAAATGTTGGCTGGTTTTGCTCAAGGAATTAATAACTTTTTACAAAATGCATGGGTTTACGGAATTTCCTATTTCGCATTAGTTTTCCTTTTTACCTATTTTTATACAGCTGTTACTTTTGATCCCAAAACAATTGCTAACAATCTCCAGAAAATGGGAGGATTTATTCCGGGTATTCGACCGGGTACTTCTACAGCTGGATTTTTACATCGTATTTTATATAAGATTCTTTTTATCGGGGCAACATTTTTAGGAACAATTGCCGTTATGCCTTCTATTATCCAGGGGACAACTGGCATAGGAGCTTTTCAATTTTTAATTGGAGGAACAGCTCTCTTGATTATGGTTAGTGTTGTTTTGGATATGTGGAGGCAGATTAAAGCTCAAATGGAAATGAGAGAATATGAAAAATTCTAAAAGCAAAAAACTAGTCATAATTTTATTAGGACCTCCTGGGTCGGGAAAAGGGACTCAGGCCGAACTTTTGGCTGAAAAATTGGACTTATATTATCTTGAAACGAGTAAAATTCTTGAAGAAGCCTTTAATAAATCTAAAAAAGGAGAGTTTATTAAAATTAGTGGCAAAAAATACTTTTTTTCTCGAGAAGAAAATCTTTGGAAAAAAGGAATTCTCTGCACTCCCTCTTTTGTCAGTTATTTAGTCAAAAGAAAAATAAAGAAACTTGGTGGAAAGAATGAAAGTCTAGTAATAGCCGGTTCTCCCAGAACGCTTTATGAAGGTAAGACAATAATACCGCTTTTGGAAAAATTGTATGGCAAAAGAAATATTAGAATTATTTTAATCCAGGTTTCAGCTAAAGAATCCATTTTCAGAAATTCTCATAGGCGGATTTGTGAATTAATGCGTCATCCAATTTTATACTCAAAAGAAACAAAAAAACTTAAGTTTTGTCCTTTAGACGGTTCAAAATTAATTAGAAGAAAAGGACTTGATGATCCAAAGACTATAAAAATCCGGTTGAAAGAATATAGAGAAAAAACACTTCCGTTAGTCAAATATTTAGAAGAAAGAAGATTAAAAGTAAAGAAAATTAATGGTGAAAGTTCAGTATCTAAAATTTTTGAAAGAATTTTGAAAACATTAAAATAAAATGATAACAATTAAATCAGAAGAAGAAATTAAAGTAATGAGGGAAGGGGGGAAGATATTGGCTGGGATTATAGAAAAGCTAAAAAAGAAAGTACAGGTAGGAATTACTACCAAAGAGTTAGACAGGGTCACAGAGGCCCTTGTTTTTGAATCTGGAGCCGAACCAGCTTTCAAGGGTTATAATAATTTCCCGGCTGTTTTGTGTACTTCAGTGAATCAAGTAATTGTTCACGGAGTTCCCTCAGATTATCAACTGAAAAGCGGAGATATCTTATCTTTGGATTTAGGAATCAAATACAAAGGATTTTTTAGCGATATGGCGATTACTATGCCGATAGGTAAGATTAAGCCAGAAGTTTATCGATTAATCGAAACGGCCAGAGAATCTTTGAGATTATCAATTGATGAAATAAGAACAGGGATTACTTTTGGAGATATTGGTGATGTAATTCAGAAATATGTCAGATCTCAAAAATTTAATGTTGTTAAAGAACTTTGCGGTCACGGAATTGGCCGTGGACTTCATGAAGATCCTCAGATTTTAAATTATAAAGAAAGAAAGGAAAGCCCTGAACTTAAATTAGGAATGGTTTTTTGTCTTGAGCCAATGGTTACAATGGGGGATTGGAGAATTAAAAGATCTCCGGACGGATTTAGTTGGGAAACAAAAGACGGTTCTTTGTCTTCTCATTTTGAACATACATTGGCTTTAACTAAGGATGGCTGCCAAATCTTGACAGAATTGAAGTAAATTGTTATAGTAAGTTATTAAAAATAGAATAAGGATAGAGTAAAAATAAAAAAGAAAGGAGGGCAATCAATTGATAGGAATCAAAAGAATAGGAATTATTGCGTTTGCATTTGGAGCTCCGGATAGTATTTGGTCAAATCGCTGCATTGCGGAAATTGCTTCAAAGAAAGCGCAGGAGCTCAAAGCACTAGTATATACGCAATTCGATATTCGCATTGAGTCCGAAATTGAGATAGAGTATACCGACGAAAAGCCGGGTAATCCACCGCCGACTCTTAGAATCGCTAGAGGAGCAGTTCATTGGGCGAAGCGGTTGGGACTTAAAGAACTCTGGGTATCTGCTGCAAAGCCACACCTCTGGCGTTGCTTGAGAGATCTCGAGCAAGCCGTCTATGAAGTAGGTATACAGATCAAGATGGGCGCTTTTATTAAAGAAATCGAGCAGTGCCCCGAAGATAAATGGTTTTGTTCCGATTCCACGCAGAAATGGACTCGTTCTCGAGAGGCATGGGACAAAAGGGAACGAATCCTGAAGTCCATGCCATTCTTTCTATACAAGTATGTTGCGAACTGATACGTTGATCATAAATCGAGAGTCCCTCGTGGTTTTCACCACCCGGGACTCATTTTTTGTTTTTCTAAAAATCTGCTATAATAAAAAAACTAAAACAAATTTAAGAATATGAAACTATCAATTATTATTCCATCCTATAATGAAGAAGCACGAATTGTAAAAACATTAAGGGAGATTGATAAATATTTATCTCTCCAATCTTATGATTCAGAAATCATTGTTGTTAATGACGGTTCGAAAGACAGGACAGCTGAAGTTGTCAGAGAAATAATGCCAGAGATTAAGAATCTGCGGCTTATTGATAATAAGGAGAATCATGGCAAGGGGTATGTTGTTAAGCAGGGAATGTTAGAAGCAAAAGGTGATTATAGGTTATTTACCGATGCTGATAATTCAACTTCCATAGATCACGTAGAAAAAATGTGGCCCTTACTTGAAAAGAATTATGATGTTGTTATAGGTACCCGTGATTCAAGAGATAATAAGGAGGCTAAACAAGCTGTCTCTCAGCCAGCCTGGAAAAGGTTTCTGGGAGATATTGGCAATATCGGCATTCAGGTGCTTGTTATTTGGGGTATTTGGGATACCCAATGCGGGTTTAAAGCTTTTAGCAAAAAAGCGACTGAGGATATTTTCAAAAGATGTAAGATTGATCGTTGGGCATTTGATGTTGAAGCCTTGGCTTTGGCAAAAAAACTTGGCTATAAAATTGGCATTGTGCCCATATATTGGATAAATTCTCCTGAGAGTAAAGTGAAATTGAAAGGATATATTCGATTCTTTAAGGAACTTTTGCGAATAAAATGGAATCTTATTACTAAAAAATATGATTAAAAAACGAAAAAGTTTTTCTGAACTTCGTTTTGATTTGGTTTCTAAAGATTGGGTTCTTATTGCAGCCGAAAGGGGACAGCGACCAGGAGCTTTTAGGATAAAGAAAAGAAAAAAAATAAAAGCTACTAAATCAACTTGTCCCTTTTGTCATATTGAGACGCAGAAAAAACCAACTTTAATTTTTTCTCATGGCAAAAAGATGCCCATCACAGAAAATATTCCCAAAGATTGGACTACTATTGTTATTCCGAACAAATATCCGGCTGTTTTCCCTTACCCAGAATTAAAAGAACAAATTCAAGGAAAATTATATAAAAAAATATTAGCAGCAGGATTTCATGAGGTAGTAGTAACCAGGGACCATGAAAAACAAATAGCCCAATTTAATTCTGTTCAAACCAAAGAATTAATGGATGTGTATCAAGAAAGATATTTATCATTAATGAAAGAAAAATTTGTTAATTATATTTCTATTTTCCACAATCATGGACTAGAGGCAGGTGCATCTCTTAGCCATCCTCATTCCCAAATCATTACTACGCCTCTTATTGATAGCGATCTTACCAGAGCTATTTTGAATTCTAATAAATATTTTAATCTTCGTAAAAAATGTATATATTGCCAAATGGGTAAATGGGAGATGAAGAAAAAAGAAAGAATTGTTTTTGAAAATAAAGATTTTTTGGTCTTATGTCCTTTTGCCTCAAAATCGGCTTTTCAAATGATTATTTCTCCTAAAAAACATCTTCCTTATTTTGAAAAGATAACTGAAAAGGAAAAATGGTCTTTGGCAGAGGCTTTTAGAGTAGCATTTAGCAAACTTTATAAAACTCTGCATGATCCAGCCTATAATTTTTATCTGCATACTGCTCCTTGTGATGGTAAAAAACATGAACATTACCATTGGCACTGGACAATACTACCAAAAACAGCAACTTGGGCTGGATTTGAAATTGGTACTAGAATGGAAATTTCTACTATAGCGCCAGAGAAAGCAGCAACAATTTTAAGAAAAATATGAAACTACTTGTTATAGCGAACTGGAAAATGAATCCATTGACTGAAAAAGAAGTTAAGCGGCTTTTTACTTCCATTAAAAAAGGACTAAAAGGCAGAAAGAATATTGAAATTGTGATTTGTCCGCCATTTCCTTATTTGTCAATAATTAATAATCTTTTATCATCTATTAAATTAGGCGCTCAAGATTGTTTTTGGAAAGATAAAGGACCTTATACTGGTGAGGTTTCTCCTCAAATGCTTGAAAATATTGGGTGCAAATACGTGATTGTTGGTCATTCCGAAAGAAGAGAAACATTTAAAGAAACAGATGAAATGGTAAATATAAAGATAAAAGAGATTTTGAAAGCAAAGCTCCAGCCGATATTTTGTATTGGGGAAACCGAGGAAGAAAAAAAGGCAGGAAAAACTTTTCATGTTTTGGAAAGAGAAATTAAAAAAGGATTGGATAAAATTTCCAAAAAAGAGATTGAAAAAGTAATTATTGCCTATGAACCGATTTGGGCGATTGGAACGAAAAAAGCTTGTGAAGAAAACGAAGTAATGACCGTTGCTCTGTTTATTAAAAAACTTGTTTCTCGTCTTTATAATAAAAAAGTTGCCAGTAATATTAAAATCATCTACGGAGGAAGCGTAGATAGTAAAAATGCTTCAGACTATCTCAGAGAATCAAAGATGCAAGGGCTTTTAGTAGGTGGGGCTTCTTTAAATTCAAAAGAATTTATAAAAATTATCAAGAGTTTAAATAATATAAAAACCTATCTTCGCTAGGACCTGTTTTTATCTCTTTGCTCGTAATATAATAAATTATGTTTTCTTTAGAGAAAAGCTATTTTTATAATCCAACTTTAGGAAAGATAAGCTTCAAAAAAGTAATTGAGGCAATTTTTAATTATATGGATGAAAAACCTGATAAATCTTATGATATTGTTGTTGGTTGCGATTCTTCTTCCGGAGAAAAACCTGCTTTCCCGGTAGCCATAGTAATTTTAAGAGTAGGCCAAGGGGGAAGGTTTTTCTTTAAAAGAATCCAGTATCCTAAAGAAAAGAAATTTTATAATATTCATCAAAGGGTTTTACAGGAAGTTTTGATATCCTGCGAATTATCTTTATTTTTAAGAGAGAAATTAAAAGAGAGAATTGAAAAACCTGGATATCATTTTAATTATCAATTCCGTTATATTCATGCTGATATTGGGGAAAATGGCAAGACAAGGGATATGATCAAAGAGGTTGTTGGCTTAATTAGGGGTAATGGTTTTGAGGCTAAATTAAAACCAGAGTCATTTGCTGCTTCAATAGTAGCCGACAGATTTACTTAAATATGAAATCAGAAGAGATAAGAAAAAGGTTTCTAGATTTTTTTAAAGAAAAAGGCCATAAAATTATTCCTTCTAGTCCTTTAATTCCAGCTGATTCCACTGTGCTTTTTACTATTGCTGGGATGCAACAATTTAATTCAGCTTTGGCAGGGGAAGAAGATCCTCTTGAAAAATTTGGTTCTCGGATTTTAGCTTCTTGTCAAAAATGTTTCAGAACTATTGATATTGAAGAGGTTGGAAATGATACTCATCATACTTTTTTTGAAATGCTTGGAAATTGGTCAATTGGTAAAGGTTACTTTAAAGAAAAGGCCATAGAATATGCTTTAGAGTTTTTTTGCGATGTTTTAAAACTGGAAAAAGATAGGATTTGGGTGACTATTTTTAAGGGTGAAAAAGGAATTTCTAAAGATGAAGATTCTATTCAAATTTGGCAAGAAAATGGAATTCTAAAAGAAAGAATTAAAGAGTTTGGGATGGAGGATAATTTTTGGGGACCTGTAACAGAAACAGGACCCTGTGGCCCATGTTCTGAGATCTATTTTGATAGAGGAGAGGATTTTGGATGTGGGGACAAAGATTGTGGTCCGAATTGTCCAAATTGCCAGCGTTTTGTAGAATTATGGAATCTTGTTTTTATGGAATATAATAAAGAAAGAGATGGAAAATATGTAAAGCTTCCTAAGAAAAATATAGATACAGGTATTGGGTTTGAACGGCTTGTAACAATTTTACAAAACAAAGAATCTACTTATGAGACAGACCTTTTTTTACCTCTGATCCAAAGAGCTGAGAATTTAAGCGATAAGACTTACAGAAAAGATAAAAAAAGCTTCAGAATCGTTGTTGATCATATTAGAGGAGCGGTGTTTCTTATATCCGAAGGGGTTTTTCCAGATAATCTGGGAAGAGGATATGTTCTTAGAAGAATTCTCCGGCGCTCTATCAAATACGCAAAAGTCTTAGGGTTAAAAGATTATTGGTATGTTCCTTTAATTAAGGAAACGGTTAAAATTTACGAAAAAATATATTCTGAAGTTAGAAGAAAGGAAACAGACATTATTAGCGTTGTTCAAAAAGAAGAGGAAAAGTTTAAAAGAACATTAGGAAAAGGGTTAGTACAGTTTGAAAAACTACTGAAAACAAAAATTAAAGAACAGAAGTCAAAAATTATTGAAGGAAAAGAAGTATTCGACCTTTATCAAAGTTATGGCTTTCCCATGGAGTTAACAAAGGAATTGGCTGAAGAGAAAGGTTTCAAGGTAGATAAAAAGGGTTTTCAGAAAAAATTTAAACAACATCAAGAAATTTCTCGTATAGGAGTAAAGAAAAAATTTGGTGGTCATGGAATTGAAAAAATTGGAATTGAAGAAGAGAAAAAGAAAATAATTAAATTGCATACGGCCACTCATCTTTTACAAGCAGCTTTAAGACAAATTTTAGGAAAAGAAATAGAACAGAAAGGGTCGGATATAAATATGGAAAGGCTTCGTTTTGATTTTTCCTATAATAGAAAGGTAACTCCCGAAGAGATCAAAAAAGTTGAAGATTTAGTCAATCAGAAAATAAAGAAAGATTTAGAGGTGAAGGAAAAAGAAATGCCGTTTGAAAGAGCTATAAATTCGGGAGCTTTGTCTTTTTTTAAAGAAAAATATCCTGATGTTGTAAAGGTTTATACTATTTTTGATCCAGAAATAGCTGAGATTTTTTCCAAAGAGATTTGTGGAGGCCCCCATGTTAAAAAAACCTCTGAACTAGGTTTTTTCCAAATTACAAAAGAAGAATCTTCAGGAGTAAGTACGCGAAGAATTAAAGCTATTTTAAAGTAATTTTTTGTTAAGATGAAAAAAATCTTTTCTTTTCTAAAATTTAAAAAAGAAAAAAAGGAAGATTTTCTAATTCTTGATATTGGTTCCAGTGGAATTAAAGGGTTGATATTGGAGAAAGAGGGGAGAAAAAAGAGAGTCAATGGATTTGCCTCAAAATCTTTTGAGAAATTTGGGATATTTCAAACTACTGCTTTTGAAAAAGAGCTCTTAGAAAAAACCATTTCCGAGGTGATTAAAAAACTCAAGTTAAAAGGTCAGACATTAACAAAAAAAAGAATATCGAAAATATTAAAATTAATTGCCGTAAATCCGGAGATTTTAAAAGGAAGAATCACAGATATCTCTTTTCAAAAGACTAATCCAGAAAAGATTATTGATAAAGAAGAGGAAAAAATCATTTTAGATTTGATTTTAAATAAAGCTCAAAAAAAAGTAGCTGAGAGATTTCAAGAAAATCACAAGATAGCGCTTAATGAGATCAAGGTTCTGAAAAAAGAAGTTATTGAAACAAAAATTTCAGGATATAAAGTTTCTTCAATCTTAGGCCAAAAAGGAAAAATCTTTGATTTTAGGGTATTAATCATCTTTACTCTAAAAAACTATCTCAAAATTTTTAATCTTATAAAAAAATTTTTTATTTCCGAAAAAACTATTTTTGCTCATGAAATAGAAGGTTTAATTTCTTGGTTGAAAAACAAAAAGAATTTTTCTGGGACATTTATTGATATTGGTTCAAGATTTACTCAAATTTTTCTAGTAAAAGATGGTTTGTTAAAATGGATAGGAGAGTTTGAGGTAGGAGGAGACATTTTTACTGAAGCCCTTTCAAAAAACTTAGGCCTCACTCAAAAAGAAGCGGAAGATTTAAAATTAAGATTCTCGAAGGGAGAATTAAGTTCTGGTTCAAAAAAAATAATTGAAGGAATTCTTGCCCAACCTCTTAATTTTTGGTTTAATAAGTTAAAGCAAGAGTTTGAAGAATGTGGCAATAAAATTCATTTTGTTTTTCCTCAGGATTTTTGTCTTTTTGGAGGAGGAAGTTTATTGCCCGGTATCAAAAAGATTTTAAGAAATGGTAATTGGGATAATTTGCCAATTTTAAATTCTACTAAAATAAAATTTATTTTACCAAAAGACTTTCCTGTTGAAGATAAATCCGGATTTTTAACAAGCTCTCAAGAAGTAGGAATAATCTTTTTAGTCCTCTCTATTTAAGAGATTACAAATTATGACAAAAAAAATTTTGGATATTCTACCACCTCAATCAGAACCCCAAATACCACTTCAATCAGAACCTCCAGTGGCAAAAAAGAAAAAAGACAAAGAGAGTAAAAAACAGTACCCTTTTTTTAAAAAAATAGTTTTAATTACTGTTTTATTTTTTGGTTTAATAGCCTTAATTAGTTCTCAGGCTCAATCAGAAATAACTATTCAACCTGTTCGCGATTCTTTAGCAATAGTTGAAGAATTAAGAATAAGTCATCAAGTTGAAGATATAGATTTTGAAAATAAAATTATTCCAGGCGAATTTTTTGAAGTAGAAGAAGAAACTTCACAGGAGTTTACTTCCACTGGAGAATCTTCAGAAGGAAGAAAAGCTGAAGGATATATTCGGGTTTATAATTCTCATAATCCTCCAAGATCTATAACCTTAAGGGCTACGACTCGCTTTTTATCTTCTGATGGGTCTAAATACTTTCGTTCTCCTGAGAGAATATATATACCAGCAGCGAAAATAGAGAATAGAAAGATCATTCCAAGTTTTGTTGATGTTAAAGTAGAGGCAATGGAAGTTGGAGAAGATTATAATATTGGCCCTTCTAAATTTTCTCTTCCTGGTTTTGTCGGCAGTTCCTATTATTATACAATTTATGGAGAATCAAGTTCTCCTATGATAGGTGGTTTTAAAGAAGAAATTAAAATAGTGACAGAAAAGGATATAGAAAATGCTAAAAATAGTTTAAATCAGTCTCTTTCGAAACAAGCCCAAGATTCTTTAGAAAAATCTTTGACAGAAGATTTTGTTTTGTTGTCCTCAGCTATTTTTGATGAAGAACTTGAATCTTCCTGTCTTGAAAAAGCCGGCGCTGAAGTTCCTCAATTTACTTGTCAAGGAAAAATAAAAATAAGATATTTAGTTTTTAAAGAGACTTTTCTTAAAGAAATTTCTAAAAAATTTGTTCTTTCTGAAATATCTGACTCAGAAAAACTAATAGAAGAACTTTTGAATTTCGAATATTTACAAGATAGAGCAGACCTAGAAAAAGAAGAAATAATTCTGAAGTTTAAAATTTTAGCTGAGATTTACAAAGAAATTAATGAGGAAACGTTAAAATTGCAAATAAAGAAAAAAACAGAGAAAGAGGTAAAGGATATTATCTTTAATAATTTTTCTGGGATTGAGAAAATTAAGGTAAAATTTTGGCCCTTTTGGGTTAGGAAAACCCCAAATAATTTAGACAGAATTAAAATAAAATTAGATTTAGGGACTTGACTCTGAGAGATAAATTTGTTATCTTAAATAATTATTATTCTGAAAATGAAGAAAAAAAGTATTAAAGAGAGTGGCCAGGTAATTGAGTCGCTTCCTGGTGTTAATTTTAGAATAAAACTAGATAATGGTAGAGAAATTCTTGCCTATCTAGCTGGTAAATTGAAACATTATAGAATTAAAATTCTACCAGGAGATAAAGTTCTGGTTGAAATGAGTCTTTACGATGAGAATAGGGGAAGAATAGTCTATCGACTTAAGTAGTATGAAAGTTAGATCTTCGGTGAAAAAAATTTGCAAAAAATGCAAAATTGTAAAACGGAAAGGACGAGTTTATGTCATTTGCGAAAATCCTAAACATAAGCAGCGCCAAAGATAAAATGGCGTCTTGCTTTCATTTTCATTAAGATGTATGCCACGTATAGCAGGGATTAATATTCCCAATGACAAACAAATATATACTGCTTTAACCTATATTTATGGAATAGGCGATTCTTCGAGTAAAAAGATTCTTAAGGAGGCTGGAATTAATCTCTCCAAAAAATCTTCTGATTTAACTGAGGCGGAAATTCTTAAAATTAAGAAAATTATAGATAAGAGTCATAAGATAGAAGGGGAACTTCGTCGAGATCTATTAAAAGATATAAGGAGATTAAAAGCAATCGGGTGTTGGCGTGGAATGCGTCATAAAAAAGGGTTGCCAGTAAGGGGCCAGAAGACAAGAAAAAATTCAAGAACAATTAGGGGAAATGTAAGGAAAACGGTTGGATCTGGGAGAAGAGCAGCTCCAGCTCCCAAATAAAGTATTATGGGTAAAAAACGAATTATTCAAAAAACAGAAGAAGAGCTTCTAAAAGAGCGTGATGAAATTGAGAAAGCATCGAAAAAAGAAATTCGAACCAAACCTTCTGCCAAAATTGATGAAGGTAATATTTATATTAATTCAACTTATAATAATACTACGATAACCTTAACTAACATAAAAGGAGATGTTTTAGCTTGGAAAACAGCTGGTTCAGTCGGATTTAAAGGAACAAAAAAGGGGACTTCTTTTGCTGCCTCGCGGGTGGCAAGAGCTATAGTTGAAGTTGCTCAAAAATTAAGGATAAAAGATATTAATGTGTTTATCAAAGGGATTGGAGGTGGACGAGAGTCAGCTGTGCGTTCTCTGACTGGTCAGGGATTGGAAGTTGTTTCCATAAAAGATGTAACTCCAATCCCTCATAATGGCTGTCGGCCTAAAAAAGTAAGAAGAGTATAATATGAAAGAAAATAGTTGTAAAATTTGTAGGCGTTTTGGCCAGAAACTGTTCTTAAAAGGAGAAAGGTGTTCGTCGCCTAAATGTGCAATGATTAAAAGATCATATCCTCCTGGACAGAAAAAGAAAAGAAGGACACGGAGCATGTCCGAGTATAATAAAGAATTAAGGGAGAAACAGAAGTTAAGGAACTGGTATAATCTTAAAGAACATCAATTCAAAAAATATATCAAAGAAGTTTTAACCAAAAGAGGGAAAACAATAAATCTCTCTTTAGAGCTTATAAAGAAATTGGAAAAACGGCTTGATAATGTAATTTTTAGAATGAATTTGGCTAAATCAAGAAAAGAAGCACGTCAACTTATTTCCCATAGTTATTTTTTGATAAACGGGAAAGAAATCAATATCCCTTCATTTGAAGTAAAAAAAGGGGATATAATATGCTTGAGAAAAGGTAAGAAAGACAAGAATATTTTTAAAGATTTTTTAACTTCGTCTCAAAAAATCCAAATTCCTTCTTGGATTCAATTTAATATAAAAAAAATGGAAGGAAAGATAATAGCTGAACCTTCCTTAGAGGAAGCACTTCCACCAGCTGAGATTTTATCTGTGTTCGAGTTTTATTCAAAATAATTTAAATAAACATATGATTCCTTTACCAAATTTACCAAAAGTAATTAAAAAACAAGGGGATAAAGCCACTTTTGAGATTGAGGGTTTGTATCCTGGTTATGGTGTTACAATCAGTAATACTCTTCGCCGAGTTTTACTTTCTTCTCTTGATGGATCAGCGATTACCCAAGTGAAAATTAAAGGTGTTAGTCATGAATTTTCAACAATTCCAGGGGTTTTAGAAGACGTAATCACAATCCTTCTTAATTTAAAGAAAGTAAGATTTAAGAGTTTTAGCGATGAACCTCAACAAATAGTTATTAAACAAAAGGGGGAGAAGGTTGTCAAAGCAGGAGATTTTGAAGTTTCTCCTGATCTTGAAATTAAGAACCCCGATGTATTGGTTGCTACTTTAACTTCAAAATCAGCTCAACTTCAAATAGAAGCTATTGTTGAGAAAGGAGTTGGTTACCAGTATATAGAACAGAGAGAAGAGAAAAAGAGAGAAATAGGAATGATACCCATAGATGCCACTTTTACGCCGGTTAAAAAAGTGTCCTTTGAAGTAGAAAATATGCGAGTAGGAAAGCGAACAGACTTTGATAAATTAGAAATAGAGATTGAGACTGATGGCACCATATCTCCAGAAGAGGCTTTTTCAAAGGCTTCAGAAATTCTTTTCAAACATTTTTCTTTATTTTCTAAAAGTTATGAAAAACCTCAAAAAATAAAGACAGTTAAAGAAAAACCGAAAAAGAAAAAAGAAGTAAAAAAAGTAAAAACCAGATCTAGAAAAGTCGCTAAAAAGACAAAACATGAGAAAAAGAAAAAAAGGAAGAAAACTCTCAAGAAGTAGTGATCAAAGAAAAGCTCTTCGGAAATCTTTAATGTCTGAGTTTTTTTTGCATGGAAAAATAAAAACTACTCAGGCTAAAGCTGAAGAAGTTCAGCCAATGATAGAGAAATTTATAACAATTGCTAAAAAAGGTGGCTTAACTCAAAAAAGACAATTGAGAAAAATTCTTAGTGTAAAAATAGTCAAGAAAATAATTAATGAAATTGCCCCTCAATTTAAAGAAAGAAACGGTGGTTATACGAGAATTATAAAAAAAGGACTTCGAAAAAGTGATGGAGCAAAAATAGCAATAATAGAATTAGTAAAATAATTAATTAAGATATCTATGCAAAGAGAAACTCATACAATTGATGCTACTGATAGACCTTTGGGGAGGTTGGCTGTTGAAGTTGCAATTCTCTTAAGAGGAAAGCAAAGACCAGATTTTGTTTTATATAAAGATATGGGAGATTCTGTAATAGTGAAAAATATTAAAAAAGTAAGAATAACTGGTAAAAAATTAGAACAAAAAATATATTATCATCACACTGGATATCTTGGTAATTTGAAAAAGATTCCAATGAAAGTCATTTTTGCTAAAACTCCCGGGAAGGTTTTAAAAAAGGCGGTCTTGGGGATGTTGCCAAAAAATAAATTGAGGGCGAAACAGATAAAAAGACTAAAGATAGTATGAAAAAAACAATAAAAAAAACGACTAGAAAAATATCTAAGAAAACAACTCCCAGTAAATCTAAGCCTAAAAAGACAGTAAAAAAAGAGAAAGTAAAAAAGAAAGTAATCAAAAAGGAAATAGTAAAAAAGGAAGTAAAAAAAGAGAAGGTAAATATAGAAAAATATTTTGAGGCGATAGGGAGACGTAAGACAGCTCGAGCTCGAGTTCGACTTTTTACTCAAGGTAAAAAAGAGATTAAGGTGAATGAGAAATCTTATAAAGCTTATTTCCCGACCGACGAACTCCAAAAAATTATTGAATCTCCCTTAGATAGCATAAAATGTTTGGAGAAATTTGGAGTTTCTATTCATTTAAAAGGGGGAGGATTTCATGCTCAGGCCGAAGCAGCTCGACATGGAATTTCCAGAGCTCTTTGTCTTTTAAATCCATATTTCAAAAAGAAGCTTAGAAAAGCAGGATTTTTGACAAGAGATCCCAGAATGCGTGAACGTAAAAAATTCGGACTTAAAAGAGCCCGACGCGCTCCTCAATGGAGCAAACGCTAACCTTCTGAAAAATTAAATAGAGATCAATTAACCCGTAGGAATACAATCCTACGGGTTTTTTATTATGAGAAAGGTCGGCTTCAAGGAAAAGAAGTAAAAACCAACAGAGATAGTAACCTTCCACAAAAAA
>JAUXAO010000002.1 GCA_030619905.1 bacterium
TGTGCACCTGCAGCAAAAGGGAATATCAAAAGAGGTATTGGCTGCCTCACTTTACAGAGCCTCTGCAAATAGTCTTAAAAAAATTCTATCAAACGGTATAATGCCTGAAGGGAAGATTGTTCTTATAGGTGGTCTCTCACGGAGTAAAGCCTTTGTTAAACATCTAATGGATGTTTGCAAAATCTCACCTGATAGAATTATTACACCAAAACAAGGATTATACATAGGTGCAATTGGTGCAGCAATCTATGGTCAGAAAGTTTATTTAAATAATATAATAAAAAAAATAGAACAGAAATTAACCAAGCCCTTTAGCTATGAATCACAGGGTCCTCTAATCCTCAAAAAATCCAAAATTATGAAACCAAAAGAAGATTGGCCTTATAATGCAGATATCCCTTTAGCTGGTCTAGGAATTGATATAGGCTCTGTTAGTACAAAGGCTGCATTAATAGCAAAGATTAATAATAAGTTTAGATTGCTTGCATATCACTACAGAAGAACAGAGATAGATCCTGTTGGGGCTGCAATAGACGCCATAAACAAGGTATATGATCAGATTATAGAAAGAGGATATAAAATTGAGAAAGTTGTTGCAGGAACAACTGGAAGCGGAAGGCAGCTTACTGGTTTTATAGTTGGAGCTTCTAAAGAACATATTGTTGATGAAATCACTGCACAGGCTGCAGGTATAACAACAGTCTATCCTCAAAAAGAGTTTAGTATTATTGAGTTTGGTGGTCAGGATTCAAAATTTATTAATATCAGCCAAGGCGTGGTTGTTGGTTTTGAAATGAATAATGCATGTGCTGCTGGAACAGGAGCATTGCTTGAAAAATATGCCATGCGCAGAGACATTAAAATAGAGGATTTTGGGGATATTGCATTAAGAGCAAAGAAACCTCCTGATATAGACAGCACTTGTGCGGTTTTGTCAGAGCAATCAATAGTAAAATATGAGCAGAACAATGTATGTTTAGAGGATTTATGTGCTGCCCTTACATTGGCAACTGCAAGAAACTATTTAGCAAAAGTAGTTAGAGGCAAAGAGATAAAAGAAAAAGTTGTTTTCCAAGGTGCAACTGCATTTAATCTTGGACAGGTTGCTGCTCTTGAAACTGTTCTTAAAAAAGGAATAATTGTACCTCCCTGGCCACATATAACCGGAGCAATAGGTGCGGCAAAATATGCATATGATACAAAACACTTAGGTAATTTTAGGGGATTTAAAAAAATATCAAATCTGAAATACAATATAGGGCCTTATGAATGTATTAATAAAGGGTGTGGAAATGACTGTAATATAACAATGGCTAAAATCGGAGATGAAGAATTTTATATAGGTGACAGATGCCAGAGATATAGTGCCAAAAAAGCTGAGAAAAAAATAAAGCCTCCTAATTTATTTGAAGAGAGACAAAAAATAATGGAGGAGGTATGCAAATGAAGATTGGAATTCCAAGGGGTTTGTTATTTAATGATTTCTCACCCTTGTTTATTCCTTTTTTTAATTATTTAGGCATAAAAACAATTGTTTCAGATGAAACTAATAGGAAGATAATAAATCGTGGTTTAGAAATGGTACCAGCAGAATATTGTTTTCCAACAAAAGTTGCCTATGGTCATGTTGACAATCTGCTAAAAAAACTAAAAAAAGATGATTTTATTTTTATTCCCTATATTGCAAATACAGGAAAACCAACTGGCAGCTATAACTATTGTGTCACATGTCCGTGGACACAGTCTGCACCAGATCTCATGAAATCTGCATTAAAGCTTGCCAAAGAAGGCTTTAATCCAGAAAAGCTTGTTTCTCCTTCACTATCTTTTGATTGGGGATTAAATCATATTGAGGATCAGATGAAGAAAGCTGTAGCAAAGATGGGTTGTAGCACAAAAAATGTTAGGGCTGCACTTCAAAAGGGATTAATAAATAAAGAGAAGTTTGATAAGAAAATTGAGGAAAAAACAAAAGAAGCCTTTGATTCTATTAAAAAATATAAAAAAAACGAACCTGCTTTTTTGGTTATGGCAAGACCATACACAGCTTATGATGCAAATGTTAATAATGATATTGTAAATAAAATTTTAGATGCTGGTTATCTGGCAATACCTCTTGAACTTGCTCCAATAGGATCAATAGATATTTATAAACAAATGCCAAAGATGTACTGGATACAGGGTCAAAAGAAGCTGGCCGCAATAGAATTATTAAATAAAAATAGGAATTTATTTGGAATTGATATAACCTATTTTGCCTGTGGTCCTGATACTCAGATAAACCAGCAAATGGTATGCAGAGCACAAAAGCCATTTTTAACGATTGAAATGGATGAGCATACTGGGGATGCTGGAATTGATACTAGATTACAGGCATTCTTTAATACTGTTAAATCTTATCTTGAGATAGAAGCAAAGCAAACCAGTAAGGTTTTTAATGTAAAACTAAAGGGTCTTGATAAGATTAAAGGCAAAAAAATTCTTGTTTTTCCTCCAATGTCAAAACATAATTATGCAATATCCTCTGCTTTAAATGCCTATGGAATTCAATCAAAGGTTTTAGAGGTAAGCCCTGATGAAACCCTGGAAAAAGCAAGAAGCTGTACATGTGGCTTAGTATGCACACCCTATCTGCATACCACAGATGCTATGCTTCATTTTATGCAAAAACCAGGGTTTGATCCAGAGAAGTTTGCCTTTTTTCAGGCAACAACTGAATGTGGTCCATGTAGATTAGGCCAGTATGCAAGCCTAGAATCACTTTTATTCCAGAAAAAGGGAATAGATGTTGATATAATAACAGGGGGTGAACTAGGAAGTGAATTCAATCTTGGCATACCCTTACTAATCAAGGCCTGGTCTGGTATGACTGCAGTTGACCAGCTTGAAAAAATGAGAATGCACACAAGACCATATGAGGTTAATAAAGGAATCTCAGATCAGATTTATGAGAAATATCTGAAAAAGCTTCTTGATTATTTAGTAGATCCAAAAACTAATCTTGCAAAAATAAAAACCTATTTAACTATTGGAAAAGCGTTTTTTTCAAATTTATTTAATGGAAAATTATCTCCTATTGAGGAAATCTTAAGAAAAGCTCAAGAGGAATTTTCTCAAGTCAAAAGAACTAATGAAAAAAAACCAAAGATAGGCATAGTTGGCGAATTCTATGTAAGACTTCATGAGCCAGCAAACCAAAACATTATAAGAAAACTTGAGGAAAAGGGAGCAGAAATTTGGTTAGCTCCAGCAACAGAATATCTGGTTTATTCTTATTATCTTGGTTCTGTTATTGCAAGAGAAAAGTTCAGCTTAAACAGAAAAAAAGAGGATTTAAAGGAATGGCTCTTGAAATCAATATTATATAGAGTTATGATTGGTTATGAGCATAGGTTATTTAAGGCAACCTTGCCATATATGCAGGGCTTTGATGATATACCTGCAAAAGAAATAGTTTCAAATGGTGAGAAATATATTAGACACTATATTGGCGGGGAGGCCATAGTGAGCATGGGAAAGGCAGTAGATTATGTAAAAAGAGATTTGGATGGTATTATCAGTGTTATTCCTTTTAACTGCATGCCAGGACTGACTGTAGCTGGTTTTATCCTTAAATTTAGAAAAGATAATAATAATATTCCATTTGTATCTATAGAATATGATGGCTTTCAGGATAGTACAAGAGAAGTGAAAATAGACACCTTTGTTGCACAAGTAAAAGAAAGGCATGAGAACAAAAAATCTACACCAAAATTTTTTTAGAATTTTTTTTATTTATTGTTTTATTCTGCTATAATTGATAATCAAATTATTTGACTAATATATCTTAATTTTTGCTAAAATGGTTTCTAAATCTAAAAAAAAGCGAAAAAAACCAAGAAAGCCAAGAAAATCAAGAAAGCCAAAAACTCTAAGTTTTTCATTTAAACCGCGAAGAATTAGGATAAGGGTGATAGGTATTGGTGGTGGAGGCAGTTCTATTGTTTCAGAAATTGCCAGAAGCGTGAAGAAAACGAATTTTCTAATAGTTGACTCTGACCATAGAGTAGTTAAGAAGGGAGGGAGAAATGTAAAGGTCTTTCAATTCGGACAAGATTTGACAGGAGGACTAGGTACAGGAATGAATGTTGATTTGGGAGAAAAAATAGCTCTAAAAGAAAAAGAAAAAATCGCCCGAATGTTCAAAGACCAAGATCTTGTTATTTTAATAGCTTCATTAGGAGGGGGGTTTGCTTCAGGGGCAGCCCCTGTTTTTGCTGAAATAGCAAAAGATTTTAAAAATATTAGTTTGGGGATATTCACTCTGCCTTTTCGCTTTGAAGGAGAGAAGAAGTTAAGGATTGCTGAAGAAGCAGTAGGCAAGATAAAAGAGAATTTATCCGGTCAGTTTGTTGTTGCTAACGAAAGAATATTTCAGATTATTGACAAAAAAACTCCTTTAAAAAAAGCTCTTTCAACCTTGAATAGATCTTTAATTTCAATGCTTGAAGATTTAATAGAAATGATTTCCAAGCCGGGCTTGATTAACATTGACTTTGCTGATTTAAAAACAATCTTAAAAGGAAGGGGAAGATTAATTTATTTTGGCAGTGCTTTTTCCCAGGGTCCCAACCGGGCTGAAGAAGTTGTAAAGAAAGTTTTTCAGAATCCTTTAAGCATAGGGGATTTAGGAAAATCCAGAAAAATCCTATTTAATATTAAAGGAGGAAAAGATTTAACTTTGAGAGAAGTGGAGAAGATAAGCTCGGGAATTTGTAGTTTTAATCGAACAGCAAAAATAATTTTTGGAATTTCCCAAGATCCAAAATGTAATGGCAAAATCAAGTTAACTTTGCTTGAAGTTGGTGAGGAAAAACATGAAAAGAAAAAGACAAAAAGCAAGTTAAAAGAAAAAGAACTATCAGGCCAGGAAAAAACCCAAGAGAAAAAGAAACCATCTTCAGTTAAAATAGACAAGAAGGAGAAACAAATTAAAGTGGTTTTTAGAAAAGAAAAGAAGAAGAAAATTCGGAGGAGTGGTTTAGAAGTAAGGAAAGCAAAAAAAGAAGAAGAAGAACAGGAATGGACGAAAGAACCGGAATGGGAGATTCCTGCATTTTTAAGGAGAAAATCGAAATAATTAATTATCTATGCAAGAAATTAAAAAAGCAATTATTCCTGTAGCTGGTCTAGGTACAAGGTTTCTGCCTTTAACTAAAGTCTTATCAAAACCACTTTTACCTTTAGTAGACAGGCCAATGATAGATTATATTGTTCAGGAGGCAAAAGAATCCGGAATAGAACGGGTGGTTCTTGTTTTAGCAGAGGACAAGAAAAATATTCTGGATTATTTTAAAAAGAATTTAAAGTTAGAGAATCTTTTAGCAAAACGCAACCAAAAAGAAATATTAAAATCATTAAAAACACTCGATAAGGAACTTGAAGGAATTTCTTTCTCAGCTGTTCTTCAGAAAACTCCCAGGGGAGATGGGGATGCAATTTTAAAAGCTCAAAAATTGATTGGCAAAGATGCCTGTGGGGTTCTCTTTGGTGACGATATTATTGAATCCAAAATTCCAGCTCTAGAACAATTGAGTAATATTTTCAAGACGTGTCAAAAACCGATTATTTGTTTAAAAAAAGTTCCTAAAAACATGCTTTCTTCATATGGAGTATTTAAAGTTGAAAAAATTGCCAATCGTCTTTACAAAGTCAAAGATATTATTGAAAAGCCAAAAAGTGAGGAAGAAGCGCCGTCAGACCTAGTAATTGTAGGAAGATATATTATCACGCCATTAGTTTTTGATTATTTAAAGAAGACTCGGGCTAATGATAAAGGGGAAATAATTTTAGCTGAAGCATTCAGATCAATGCTGAAAGATGGTAAAATGATTTATGGCTATGAGGTTGAAGGGAAGTGGCTGGAATGCGGGAGTAAGGAAAACTGGCTGAAATCAAATTTATATCTCTGTCTTAATCATCCTGAGTTTGGTCCAATGCTTCGAGAATTTCTCAAAAAAATAAAATAATCGCTCAGATATTTATGTTAAAAATTACCAAAGATATTCTTAAAAAAGTTTATCCTCCTCGAGAAACAGAAGTTCATAAATATGACTTCGGTCTTTTATTAATTATTGGGGGAGGAGAGTTTTATACCGGGTCACCAGCTTTAGCTGGAATGGCTGCTTTTAGGTCTGGAGTTGATATGGTTCAGATTTTGGCGCCAGTTAGAGCGGCCAATATTATTGCTTCTTTTTCTCCTAATTTAGCTACTTATCCTTTAAAAGGAAAATGGCTGGATAAGGAAGATTTGCCAGATTTAGTTTCAATGACTAAATCAGCAAAACAGGTTGCTCCTGATAAAGCAGCGATTGTAATCGGCGGAGGATTGGGCAGATCAGAAGAGACAAAAGAAACAGTTTTAGAATATCTGGAACAAATTAAAATCAAAGGAGTAATTGATGCTGACGGGATTCATGCTATAGCAGAGAAACCGGAAAAAATTAAAGGAAATAAATTTATAATTACTCCCCATGCTTTTGAATTT
Source organism: bacterium (assembly GCA_030619905.1). GTDB lineage: Bacteria > Patescibacteriota > Minisyncoccia > Minisyncoccales > CG1-02-41-26 > JAUXAO01. The sequence goes on from JAUXAO010000002.1 coordinate 6,527, forward strand.
TTTGTTTTAACAGGAAGAGAAGTTAAAAATCTAAATTTTGAGGAAAAAGTAAAAATAGTAAAGGAAGAAGCAGCCAGGTTTGGCTCGATTATTTTGCTTAAAGGAGAAAAAGATATAATTTCCGACGGCAAAGAAGTAGCAATAAATGAGGCGGGTTCTCTTTATCTCACAGTCGGAGGAACAGGCGATGTTCTGGCTGGAATTTGTGGAAGTTTACTGGCCCAGGGAATAGAGCCGTTTTTAGCTGCTCAAGCTGCTGCTTTTATTAATGGAAAGGCAGGAGAAATTGCAGCAAAGAAATTTGGTCCAGGATTAACAGCCACTGATTTAATTGAAGCAATTCCAAAAGTTTTAAAATAATTATGCAAAATATCTACGATCTGATTATTATTGGTGGAGGACCGGCAGGAATCACTGCCGGTATTTATGCTGCCAGGAAAAAACTTAAAACCTTGTTATTAACCAAGGATTTTTTAGGTCAAGTTGGAAAAACCGGACAGGTTGATAATTACTTGGGTTTTCCTGAAATTCCTGGAATGGAATTAATGAAGAAATTTGAAAAACATCTAAAGGAATTTGATCTTAAGATTAAAAAAGGGGATAAAGTAACAAAAGTTGAAAAAAGTAACAAGAATTTTTTGGTAAAAACAGAAAGAGGAAATGAGTTTTTAGGAAAGACTATAATTATTGCCACTGGCGCTGATCCGCGGCCTTTAGAAATTCCAGGAGAAAAGGAATTTATAGGTCGAGGAGTGTCTTACTGCGGTATTTGTGACGCCCCGTTTTTTAAAGACAAAAACACAGCAGTGATTGGCGGAGGAAATTCAGGTTTTGAAACAGCATTAGACTTGGTAAAATATAGCAGAAGAATTTTTATTTTTGAGAGATCAGATAAAATACAGGCAGATGAGATTTTGCAGGAAAAAGTAAACAAACAAGGAAAGATCCAGGTTCATCTTAATAAAGAAATGAAGGAAATTGAAGGGAAAGGAAAAGTTCAGTCTCTAATTTACAAGGATTTGAAGACTGGAAAGACTTTTCAGGTGCCGATCGAAGGAGTTTTTATTCAAATTGGATCAGTACCAGCAACAGGTTTTTTAAAAGGGCTTTGCCAATTTAATAAAAATGATGAGGTAAAAATTAATTTTGAAACTTGTGCTACTTCTTGTCCTGGCATTTTCGCGGCTGGTGATGTTAATGATGGCAAATGGAAACAAATAATTATTGCTGCTGCTGAGGGGTGCCGGGCTGCCTTAGCGGCTCACAATTATCTAATGCATGATAAAATCAATCAGAGCTAGGGAAATAATTAATTCCAGAGGAGAACCCACAGTTGAAGCCGAGGTTGAGACTGAAGACGGGGTTTTTAGGGCTTCAGTACCTTCTGGTGCCTCTAAGGGGAAATATGAGGCAGTTGAACTAAAGGATGGAGGAGATAGGCTTTCTGGCCAGGGTGTTTTGAAAGCAGTTGGGAATATTAAAGAAATTATTGAACCAAATCTTAAAGGGAAAGATGTTTCAAATCAGGAAAAGATTGATGAGATTCTAATTAAACTGGATAACACTAAAGATAAATCAAAAATTGGAGCTAATGCCATTTTGGCGGTTTCAATTGCTTGTTGCAAAGCAGGCGCAAAAGCAAACAGTGTTTCTTTATACAAATATATTTCTCAAATTTCCAATTCAACTTTTAAATTACCCAAACCCTGTTTTAATGTTTTGAATGGTGGGACGCATGCTGGTAATGATTTAGATATTCAGGAGTTCATGATTATACCTCAGATGGAAAGTTTCAAAGAGAATTTAAGAATCGGGGTCGAAATTTATCAAAAGTTAAAAAAAATCTTAGAAAAGAGATTTGGAAGATCAGCAATCAATTTAGGAGATGAAGGCGGATTCGCACCGCCTTTGAATAAAACAAAACATGCCTTGGATTTGATAATGGAAGCGATAAAATCAGCAGGCTATATTGGAAAAGTAAAAATTGGTTTGGATTGTGCTGCTTCAGAATTCTTTAAAAAAGGGAAATATATTTTAGAATCTAAAGAACTTAATTCAGAAGAACTTTTGAATTTTTATGAGGATCTGGCAAAAGAATACCCCATTTTGTTTTTTGAAGATCCATTTGAGCAAGATGACTGGCAGGCATGGAAGAAAATGTCAAATTTATTTGTTGTTGGAGATGATTTAACGGTTACTAATCCAGAGAGGATAAAAAAGGCCTATGAGGAAAAGGCCTGTAATGGAATTATTTTAAAGCCAAATCAAATCGGGACTGTTACAGAGACAATCGAGGCAGCCAAACTGGCAAAAGAGTTTAAGTGGAAAATTATTGTTTCTCATCGGTCTGGAGATACTTGTGACGATTTTATTGCTGACCTGGCTGTTGGCATTTCAGTTGATTTTATAAAGTCAGGAGCTCCAGCCAGAGGAGAGCGGGTGGCAAAATATAATAGACTTTTGAGAATTGAACAAGAGATATGAAAAAGATTCTCTTTATAATTTTAGATGGTCTCGGCGATCGTCCGATTAAAGAACTGGGGAATAAGACTCCATTAGAAGCGGCGAAAACGCCGAATTTTGATTTTTTAGCCAGTAATGGAGTTTGCGGCTTGATTAAACCGGTTTATCAAGGGAGTTTCCCAAGCTCAAAAGATGCTCATTTATCCTTATTTGGTTATGATTTGAAAAAGTGGCGTATGAATAGAGGAGTTTTTGAGGTCTTAGGAATCGGAATGGATCTTAAAAAAGAAGACATTGCCTTAAGAGGAAATTTCAGCACTGTTGATTCAAATTTTAAAATTATTGACCGTCGGGCTGGTCGAATTCCAGATACCAAACCATTAGTTAAGGCACTTCATGGTATGACTATTCAGGGGGTTAAATTTCTATTAGGTATTGGTGTTTCTTATCGGCTGGGAATAATCTTAAGAGGCAAATATTTATCAGATAAAATTTCAGACGGAGATTTTCATAAGGCGGGTATCAAAGCTCCGAAGATTTTAGCTAAGGAAAATAGAAAAGAGGCAAAGTTTACAGCAAAGGTTTTGAATGAATTTTTGTTAAAGAGTCACCAAATTTTAAAAAATCATCCTTTGAACAAGAAAAGAATTAAAAAGGGGCAGTTGCCGGCAAACTATATTTTAGTGAGAACAGCTGGTAAATTGAAAAAACTCCCGAGTTTTGAGAAAAAATGGAAATTGAAATCTTGTTGTGTTGCTGGTGGTGTTTTATACAAAGGAATTGCTAATGTTTTTAAAATGGATTTAATAAGAGTTAAAGAGGCAACTGGAAAATCTGATACGAATTTACAAGGAAAAATTAAAGCAGCGAAGAAAAGCTTGAACAAATATGATTTTTGTTATTTGCATATTAAAGCCACTGATAATTTCAGTCATGACGGAGATTTTTTGGGTAAGAAAAAGTTTATTGAAAAAGTTGATAAAAATTTACCCATTCTTTTTAATATGAAAAATACCCTGATAGTAGTAACTGGCGACCACTCTACTCCTTGTAAAGTAAAGGAACACACAGCTGATCCTTTGCCAGTTTTGGTTTTTGGCTCAAAAAAGGATGAAGTTAGAAAATTTTCTGAAAAAGAGTGCGCAAAAGGAAAAATTGGTAGGATAAAGAGTTTTGGTTTTATGAAAAAAGTCCTAACTTGCAATTTCTAGAATAATTTATTAAAGTTAAATCATATGAATAAAAACATAATAAACATTGTTATTCCGATAGTAGTTTTGGTTTGTGGTGTTTTAATTGGAGTAATTATTTCCCAACAAAGTTTTTTTCACAGAAAACTTTTCTTTTCTAAATAAAGATATTCTCTCATCAGAGGAAGCTGGAGAAAAGGCGCTTGATCATATAAATCAGAATATTCTCAAGGACAGAGGCCTAACAGCTTCTCTAACTGAAGAGCCTGTTATTAAAAATGGAGTATATGAATTAAAGTTAAAGATAGAAGACTCAGAATTCACTTCTTATCCGACATCTTATCTGACAAGAGACGGAGAACTTCTATTCCCTGAGGCAATTGTTTTAGAAGAAGAATCCACACAACCAGAGGAAAATGATGTTATTCCAGGAAATTTTTCAGTAAGTGAAGATGAAGTTTGCCTGGAAGATGGTAAACCAATAATTTACTTTTTTGGCTCTGAAGGATGCGGTTATTGCAAATGGGAACATCCTATAATTGAAGCAGTAGCAAGTAAATTTTCAGACTACATTTCTTTTCACAATAACATGGATTCGGATGAGGATATGGATGTGTTTAGTAAATACAGCACAGGAGGAATACCTACTTTAGTTTTTGGTTGCAAATATTACCGAGTTGGCGCTGGGACACAATCAGGCGAAGAACAGGAGACAAAGGACTTAACGGCTTTGATTTGTAAATTAACTGGCAGCCAACCAGTTGACGTTTGTGAACAAGTTCAAGATTTAATCCAAGAAATAAAGTAAAATATGACTAAAGTTAAAATTTATTCAACATCTGCCTGTCCTTATTGCACGACTCTTAAAGAATTTCTAAAAGAGCGAGGAGTTGAATTTGAGGAAATTGATGTTTCCCAAGACGAAAAAGCAATGAAGGAAATGGTTGAAAAAACAGGCCAGATGGGGGTGCCAGTCATGGAAATTGATGGGGAAATAGTTATTGGATTTGATAGAGGAAAAATTATTAAACTCTTAAAACTCGAAAATTAAAGCATAAATATGATTAAAATTGCTATTAATGGTCTCGGACGAATTGGCCGGCCTACATTCCGGAGAATTTTAGATAAACACCCAGAAATGAAAGTGGTAGCTGTTAATGATTTAACTGATACCAAGACCTTAGCTTATCTTTTGAAATATGATTCCCTTTATGGAATTTCCAAAAAACAGATTAAGGCAAAAGGTGATGAACTTTTATTTGATGGGAAAGGTAATGGCAATAAAGTAAAAGTTTTTGCTGAGTCTGATCCGGAAAGACTGCCATGGAAAAAGCTTGATATTGATATTGTTTTGGAATGTACAGGACATTTTATAGATTTAGAGGGAGCAGGAAAACATTTAAAAGCGGGAGCGAAGAAAGTAATCATTTCCGCTCCAGCTAAATCGGATGAAATCCCAACTTATCTTTTAGGAGTAAACCAGGAAAAGTATAAGCCAAAAAAAGATGACATTATCTCAATGGGTTCCTGTACGACCAATTGTTTGGCTCCAATAGCCAAAGTTTTAGACCAGGAATTCGGAATTGTTAAAGGTTTTATGACCACTATTCATAGTTATACCAATGACCAAAGAATTTTAGATTTAGCTCATAAAGATTTAAGGAGAAGCAGAGCAGCAGCAATAAATATCATTCCCACTACTACCGGAGCGGCTAAAACAGTTGAGAAATGCCTGCCTCAATTAAAAGGGAAATTAGATGGTTTAGCTTTGCGGGTTCCAACTCCCACTGTTTCAATTGTTGATTTTGTCTGTGAGGTTAAAAAAGAAACTTCATCTGAAGAGATAAACTACATTTTGAGAAAAAGATCAGAAAAAGAGGAATTAAGAGGGATTTTAGGAGTTGAAGATGCTCCATTAGTTTCTTCTGATTATAAAGGGAATTCCTATTCAGCAGTAGTCGATGCTCTTTCAACAATGGTCCAGGGGAATTTAGTAAAAGTTTTGGTCTGGTATGATAACGAATATGGCTATGCCTGCCGCTTAGCTGAATTTGCGGAATATATTGGCAAAAAACTCTAATATTTTGTAAACTTGAGAATCTTCTGGAATTGAAGTTCGGGAGGTTTTTTTATTTTTGAAAATTGAGTATAATAAGACTATGAACAAGAAAATCCCAATTGAAATCTCGGCCAGGCACATCCATTTATCTCAGAAAGATTTAGAAAAGCTTTTTGGTAAAGGTTATCAGTTGAAAAAATTAAGAAAACTAAGTCAAGCAAATGATTTTGCTGCTAAAGAAACTTTGGATATCAAGATCGGTTCTAAAACTATTAAGAAATTAAGAATAGTCGGGCCGGTCAGAAAAGAGACTCAGATCGAATTATCTATAACAGATGCTTTCAGTTTAGGAATTATTCCTTCCTTGAGATTATCAGGCGATATTAAAGGAACGCCAGGAGCAGTCTTAATTAAGTCAAAAAAGAGATTAAAGATTAAAAAAGGAGTGATTGTTGCCCAACGACACTTGCATTGTAATTTCGAAGAGGCTAAAAAGTTAAAACTTAAAAATAAAATGTCTGTTTCTGTTAAGATAAAAGGAAAAAGAGCTTTGGTTTTTCATAATGTTAAAATCAGGATAGGAAAGAATTACAAACTTGCTGTTCATCTTGATACTGATGAAGGGAATGCTGCTGGTATAATAAAAAAAGGAAAAGGAGAAATTATATGATTTTAATTCTAAATTGCGGAAGTCAATCAATAAAATGGAAGTTATTTAGGGACAGCCTGAGATTAGAGAAAAAAGGAAATAGGGATGTTTTTAATTCTCAGAATTATCGGAAAATTCTGACAAAAGAGTTTGAAAAAATAAATAATTACGGAAAGGAGATAAAAACAATAGGACACCGGGTAGTCCATGGAGGAAATAGATTTAGAAAACCGACCTTAATCAACCAAAGAAATTTAAAAAAACTGGAAAAATTTAATAAATTTGCTCCTCTACATAATCCATTTAATATCTTAGGAATAAAAATAAGTCAAAAGATTTTTCCAAACTCAAAACAAATAGCTGTTTTTGATACTGATTTTTATCTGAACCTGCCAGAAAAGGCTTTTGATTATACTTTGCCAAAATACATAATAAAGAAATTTGGGTTTAAAAAACTAGGTTTTCATGGTATTTCTCATGAGTTTGTGGCAAAAGAAGCGGCCAGAAAAATTAAAAAACCGTTTGAAAAATTAAAGATTATTACTTGTCATTTGGGAGGTGGTTCGAGCATAACAGCTATTAAACATGGTAGAGCGATTGATACTTCAATGGGATTTACTCCAATGGAAGGAATAATAATGATGACCCGGCCTGGTGATATTGACGCAGGCATTGTTTTAGAACTTACTAAGAATTTTTCTCCAAAGAAGACAGATGAAATTTTAAATTTAGAGTCTGGACTTAAATCAATTTCAGGGTCTAAAGGAATGTTGGAAATTTTAAGAAAAGTAAAAAAAGGAAACAAGAGAGCAAAGTTTGCTTTAGAAATATTTGCCTATAAAATTAAGAAATATATCGGAGCATATTTTACTATTTTAGGAGGGTGTGATTTACTGGTTTTTACTGGAACAATTGGCTGTGGTTCTCTAAAAATTAGAAAGATGATTTGTAAAGATTTAACCATTTTAAAAAATACTAAAATTCTATCTATAGAAACAAATGAAGAATTAGCAATTGCAAAAAAAATAACAAAAGTAGTAAAGTGATAAAAAAACATGAAAAGAGAACAAAAATATATTCTTTGGTTTAAAGAGATTACTAGTAAAGATGTTCTTTTAGTAGGCGGAAAAAACGCTTCTCTTGGGGAAATGTATTCCAAGCTTTCTAAAAAAAGAGTTAATATTCCAGATGGTTTTGCCTTGACCTCAAAAGCATACTGGCATTATTTGAAAGAAAATAGAATTGATAAAAAGATAAAGAGAATCTTTAAAAAGTTTAATCCTCAAAGTATTAAAAATTTGCAGGAAACAGGGCGACAAGCTCGCAATTTAATTCTAAAAGCAGAACTTCCAAAGAATTTAGAGAGAGAGATTTTGAAGAATTACAAAAAGTTATCTAAAAAATATAAAGAAGACTTTAGTGATGTTGCTGTTCGTTCTTCAGCAACGGCTGAGGATTTACCTTCAGCCAGTTTTGCGGGTCAGCACGAAACTTTTTTAAACATTTCTAGCGAAGAAGAATTATTAAAAGCTGTTAAAAAATGTATGGCTTCTTTATTTACTGATCGGGCCATTGCTTATCGTGAGGAAAAAGGGTTTAATCATTTAAAAATTGCTCTTTCGGTTGGGGTCCAGAAAATGGTTAGATCAGATCTGGCTTCTTCCGGAGTGGTGTTCACCCTTGATACCGAAACCGGTTTTAGAAATGTAGTTTTAATAAATTCAATTTATGGGATAGGGGAAATGATAGTTAAAGGGAAAATTACGCCTGATGAGTTTTTTGTTTTTAAACCAACTCTAAAAAAAGGATTTAAATCAATTATTCTTAAAAACTTGGGAAGAAAAGACAAGAAATATATTTATAACAGGAAAGGTGGACTAAAGGAAGTTCCTGTTTTATCAGCTCAGCAGTTAAAATTTTCTTTGACTGATGAAGAAATTCTTCAACTAGCGCGCTGGGCTTGTTTAATTGAAGAACACTACAAAATTCCTCAGGATATTGAGTGGGCAAAAGACGGAAAGACAGGAGAACTTTTTATTGTTCAATCCAGACCGGAAACAGTCCATCTTTCTGATACAAAAAAGTTCTATGAAGAATACGAAATAAAAAGTAAAAAGAAGCCTATTTTAACTGGCATAGCTATTGGAGATAAGATTGGAACTGGGAATGTTCATGTTATTTCTGATGTTTCTAAAATATCTCAGTTTAAAAAAGGAGAAGTTTTAGTAACAAAAATGACAGATCCTGACTGGACAACAATTATGACTATGGCTTCGGCTATTGTGACTGACGAGGGAAGCAAGACCTGCCATTCAGCTATAATTTCAAGAGAATTAGGAATTCCTTGTATTGTGGGAACCCAAAAAGCAACCAAAATTTTAAAAACCGGCCAAGAAGTTACTATTAATTGTACTCAAGGATTGGATGGAAGAATTTATGACGGTAAAGTTCCTTTTAAGACTAAAAGGTTTAATTTAAAGAAAATACCGAGATTAAAAACCAAGATAATGATTAATATTGGGGCTCCAGAAATTGCTTTTAAAACCTCATTTTTGCCAAATGACGGAGTAGGATTAGCCAGAGAGGAATTTATTATTGCTGAAAAAATAAGAGTGCATCCTTTGGCTCTTTACCACTATAAAAAACTTAAAGCCTCAAAAGATAAACAAATCTCAAGAATTATAAAAAGGATTGATGAGATTACAATAGAACATAAAAATAAGAGAGAATATTTTATCAAAGAGTTAGCCGAGGGAATTGCTCAGATTGGAGCCGCTTTCTATCCAAAGCCAGTAATTGTTAGATTTTCTGATTTCAAGACAAATGAATATGCTCAATTAGTTGGTGGAAAACTGTTTGAACCTGAGGACGAGGCAAACCCAATGTTAGGATGGCGGGGAGCTTCAAGATATTATGATGAAAAATTCAAGCCAGCTTTTTTAATGGAATGCGAGGCGATAAAACGGGTTCGAGATATCTTTGGTTTGAAAAATATTGAATTAATGGTACCTTTTTGTCGAACAGTTGAAGAAGGGGAAAAAGTTTTGGATTTAATGAAAAAAGTCGGACTTAGAAAAGGTAAAGACGGATTGAAGGTTTATGTAATGTGCGAAATTCCATCAAATGTTATTTCAGCTGAGGAGTTTTTAAAAATATTTGATGGGATGTCAATTGGATCCAACGATTTGACTCAATTGACTTTAGGAATTGATAGAGATAATGCTTATATTCAAAAAATTGGAGATGAAAGAAATCCGGCAGTGAAAGAGATGATTGGAAAAGTTATCCAGCTTTGCAATATCAAGAATAAGTATTGCGGAATTTGTGGTGATGCACCTTCTTCATTTCCTGATTTTGCTAAATTTTTATCAGATTGTAAAATTCTATCCATTTCTCTGTCACCAGACGCTGTAATAAAAACAATTTTAAATTTAGCAAAAAAGAAAAAATAATATGTTTGACATTATTACATTTGGTTCAGCAACAATAGACACCTTCTTAAAATTAAGAGATAAAGATTATCACATTTCAAAAGATAATAAATTCTCAAGCGGGAAAGCTTTTTGCCTGCCTTTAGGTTCAAAAATATCGATAGATGATTTAAAGGTTTCAAGTGGAGGTGGGGGAACAAACACTGCTTGTACCTTTTCAAGACAAGGATTTAAAGTAAGTTATGTAGGAAAAGTCGGTGATGATAAAAGAGGAGAGGAATTAATAGAGGAACTTAAAAAAAATAAAATTGAAACTCAGTTTGTGAAAAAGGATAAAAATCATCCTACTGCTTTTTCCCTTATTTTATCTTCTTCAATTGGAGAAAGAACAGCTTTAATTTATCGGGGTGCTTGTCATTTTATGGAAAAAAGCGATATTCCCTGGGAGAAACTAAAAAAGACTAGATGGTTTTATTTAGGTCCTTTGAGCGGGAAATCATCCCAGATTTTTGCTCCTTTGGTAAGATTTGCTAAAAAGAACAATATAAAAGTTGCGGCGAATCTCGGAAATAGTCAGATAAGCTTAGGCCAAAGGGTTTTGAAGCCAATTCTTTCTCAGCTTGACGTTTTAATTTTGAATAGAGAAGAAGCCTCTTTATTGACAAAGATTTCGTCTAAAAATGAAAAAGAAATCATAAAAAAAATATCTTTGTTTACTAAAGGTATTATTGTTATAACGAAAGGGAAAAAAGGATCAATAGTTTCTAATGGGAAATATGTTTTTGAAGCAGGTATTCCGTCAGTTTTAGCAGTAGAGGCAACAGGAGCTGGAGACGCTTATGGAAGTGGATTTTTGAGTGGACTTTTGTCTAAAAATAATATAGAATATGCTATCCAACTGGCAACTGCCAATTCTTCAAGCTGTACCCAAAAAATTGGAGCAAAAAACGGCTTGTTGCAAAAAAATAAATGGGGAATTTGGCCCCGGGTTAAAGTTAGAAAGAAATTATTATGGAAATAATTTTAGAAAAATCAAAATGTATTGGTTGTGGTTCTTGTATAGCTTTATGTTCAAAGTTTTTTGAAATAGACGAGCAGGGAAAGGCCCATTTAAAAAAGTCAGAATTTGATCCTAAAACAGAAAAAGAAACATTAGAGATTTCAAAGGCAGGGTGTATTGAAGAAGCCATAGAGATCTGTCCGGTACAGTGTATAAAAATTAAAAAAATTAAAAAATAGAAAAGAGTTAACTAGCTTCCAATTTCAATTTTCCATACTAACCTTTTTTATAAATTATATGGTTTTACTCAAAGCAAAAACAAGAGATAAAGCGAGTAGAAAAGTTCACTCTATTCGCAAGCAGGGTTTTATTCCGGCTGTTTTGTACGGAGCGGAGATTAAAAATCTTTCCATTGAAGTTGATAAGAAAGAATTTGAAGATGTTTACAAAGATGCAGGGGAAAGTTCTTTAATTTCCCTTGAAATAGAAGGCAAGAAATTTTCCGTTTTAATTCACCAGATAGCCCGCGATCCCATAACTGGAGAATTTTTACACGTTGATTTTTATCATCCTTCTAGCAAGAAGAAAGTCGAAGCTGAGATTCCTTTAATATTTGAAGGAGAAGCGCCAGCTGTCAAAGAATTAGGAGGCACTTTGGAAAAAGCACTCCAGACAGTAGAAGTTAAAGGATTGGCTCAGGATCTTCCAAGAGAAATTAAGATTAATGTTGAAAATCTTAAAACGTTTGAAGACAGAGTTTTAATTAAGGATTTAGAAATTCCTGAAAGAGTGGAACTTTTAAAGGATCCTGATGAAATTGTTGTTCATGTTACACCACCAGGGAAAGTTGAAGAAGAGCTTGCTGCTGAGGAAAAGAAAACAGAAGAAGAAAAGGCAGAAGAGGAGAAGCCAGAAGAAGAGAAAACTGAAGAGAAACCAGGAGAAGAGAAAGTTAAAGAGAAGCCAGAAGGAGAAAAAGGTGAGCAGAAAAAAGAAGAAACCAAACACAAGTAATTTTCATTGGTATGTTTTTCCGTCCTTCAAAAACAATTCTCTATTTTCTTTTGATAGTCGCTTTTTTATTGCCAACTATCAAAGGATTTGCCCAAGAAAATCTTGAGGAAATTTGTCAATGGGAAAAGATTGAGGAAAAGCCTGAAAATCTTTCAGATGAGGATTATGAGTCTTTGTTAAAAAGATGTCAGGAGTATTATCAGAAGATAAGCCAGGATATAGAAGCTGATATTAGTAGAACCGAAGAAGAAAAAAATACTCTTCAAAATAAGATTTATATCCTAAAAAACAAAATAAGAAGCTTAGATTACCAAATATACCAAGGTAATATAATGGTCAAAGATCTTAGTGTACAAATCCAAGATACTCAGTTGTCAATTGATGAAACTAATTTAAAAATTGAAGAGGTTAAAAGAAATTTATCTAATATTTTACAACTTCAATATGAAGAAGATCAGAGGTCTTTTGTATCAATTTTATTGGCCGAAGAAACTTTAACTGATCTTTTTAATGAGTTAATGGCTCTAGAAGCAATAAATTTAAAAACCCAAGATCTTTTAAGGAGTATTAAAGATTTGAAATTTAATTTAGAAGGGCATAAAGAACACATGGATGAGGAAAAAGGAGATTTAGAAAACGTAGTTATGATGCAAACACTTCAGAAACAAGAAAGTGCAAGAACAAAAGAACAAGAAGAGTATTTTTTGAGATTAACTGAAGAAGAATATCAAAAGCAGCTTAGAGAACAGGAAGAAATTGAAAAAAAGGTGGCTGAAATTAGAGCAAGAATTTTTGAGTTAGTCGGAATACCTGAAGCACCAACTTTTGGAGAAGCGTTAGACCTGGCCAAATATGTAGAAAGTATCACCGGAGTTCGGCCTGCTCTTTTGTTAGCTGTCTTAACGCAGGAGTCAAATATTGGAAAGAACGTTGGCCAGTGTTATTTAAAAAATCCCTCAACTGGTGAGGGAGTAGTGGCTTATAACGGTAGAAAAATTGCCAGAGTGATGAAACCAACAAGAGATGTTCAGCCATTTTTATCTATAACAAAAGAATTAGGTAGAGATCCTTACAATACATTAGTTTCATGCCCAATGAGTTATGGATGGGGAGGAGCAATGGGACCAAGCCAGTTTATTCCGTCTACTTGGATCATATACAGAGAAAGAGTAAAACAGATTACTGGTAAACCAGCAGATCCCTGGAACATCAAAGACGCTTTTTTGGCTACGGGTCTGTATTTGTCAGATTATGGCGCAGCTCAGCGAACTTACAGTGGAGAATGGAGAGCAGCTATGATTTATTTTTCAGGAAGCACTAATTCAAAGTACAGTTTTTACGGAAACAGCGTAATGGCCATAGCTAAAGATTTGCAGAAAGATATTGAAACTATTGAATCTGCCCAATAAAGATTTTATTCTTAGATTGATTTTTGAAGAGCTTTAACAATAGGATTTAAATTTCCAGTTAAAATTTTTTCTATATTATGGAATTTCTTGTTAATCCGATGGTCTGTAATTCTGTCCTGTGGAAAATTATAAGTCCTGATTTTTTCTGATCTCTGAGCCCGACCAATTTGAGTTTTTCTTTCCCCAGCTATTTTATTCTCTATTTCCATCTTTTTCTTTTCAAAAAGCTTGGCTTCCAGGATATTTAAAGCCGCTTTTTTGTTTTCTTCAAGATTTCTTGAATTTTGGGAAGAAGAAACCAGATTAGTGGGTAAATGGGTAATCCGGACAGCAGTTTGGCGCTTGTTGACATATTGGCCTCCTGGACCTGATGCTTTAAAGAAATCTATTCTCAAATCAGAAGGATTTAATTTTACTTGAGTGCTCTTTGGTTTTTCTAAAACAGCAACTGAAACAGTAGAGGTATGGATCCTATTTCCTTTTTCTGTTTTTGGTACTCTTTGAACCCTATGAACTCCGCCTTCATATTTCATTTTTAAATCAGCATTTTCACCTTTTATTTCAAAAATTATCTGTTTTAGACCACCAATCTCTGTCTGATTAGAGTCTAAAATTCTAATTTGCCAGCCTTGTGTCTCAGCGTATTTTGAATACATTTTAAAGAGGTCATGAGCAAAAAGAGCGGCTTCTTCTCCGCCAGCTCCACCTCTTATTTCCATAATAATTGATGACATATTACTTTTTCTTTTTTGCTAATCTTTCCTTGAATTTTTGTACTTGTCCAGCTGTGTCAATTATTTTTTCTCCCCCAACATAAAAAGGATGACATTTAAAACAGATTTCAGTTTCAATAGTTTCCTTGGTTGAGCCAACTTCAAAAGTATTTCCACAAGCACAATGGACTTTTGTCTTTGGATAGTATTTTGGATGAATATCTTTTTTCATACAATAGCATCATATCATTAGGGTCTTGAAAAATCAAGAGGGATATTGTAAGATAATTACATAATAAATATATTAAAAACAAGATGAACATAAAAGGAAATAAATTTAATATTGATGCTAGCGAAATGATGAAAGCTGGAGCTCATCTCGGTCATCGGATTTCAAAACTTCATCCTAAAATGAAGGATTATATTTTTGGCGTTAGAAATACCATTCATATCATTGATTTAGAAAAAACAGTTGTTCAGTTTGAAAAGGCCTTGGAGTTTATCAAGGAGCTTACAAAAAAAGGAGAAATTTTGCTTTTAATCGGGACAAAAACTCCATTGAAAGTTTTGGTAAAAGAAACAGCAGATGACTGTGATATTTCTTATGTTAATGAAAGATGGCTTGGTGGGACTTTTACTAATTTTAAAATCATCTTAGAAAGAATTAAATATTTTAGAGAACTTGAGAGGAAAAAAAAGGAAGGGGAGTTAGAAAAATATACCAAGAAAGAAAGAGTTGAGTTTGATAAAGAATTAAAAAATCTTGAGATTAAATTCGGAGGAATAAAGAGCCTAGAGAAGATCCCTGAAGCAGTATTTGTTTGTGATGTAAAAAATAATATTTTGGCAGTAAAGGAGGCTCGAGAAAAAGGAGTAAAAATTATTGCCATAGTAGATACGAATGTTGACCCCAATTTAATCGATTATCCAATCTGTGCTAATGATGATGCAATATCATCAGTTAAATATATTTTGGAAAAGGTTAAGGAAGTTATAAAAAAATCTAAAAAATAAATAATCCTTGGGTATTTTATCTCATGGAATATGATAAAATCCTTGGGACTAGTTGTGTTATGACAAATATGGATCATCTTAAACAACTTCGTGAAGAAACTGGAATTCCTTTTTTAGAATGTAAAAATGCTTTAGAGGAAGCTAAAGGCGATATTAAAGAAGCCAAGAAAATTTTAAGAGAGAAAGGAAAAGAGATATCTCAGAGTAAAGTTTTGAGAAAAACAGAACAGGGGATTATTGAAAGCTACCTACATCCTGGAGGAAAAATCGGAGTCCTTTTAGAAATTTGTTGCGAATCTGATTTTGTTACTAAGTCAGAAGAATTCAAAAAATTAGCTCATGAGATTTGTTTACAGATTGCTGCTACAAAACCATTATTTTTAGATGACAAAGATATTTCCGAAGAATTTTTAGAGAGCGAGAAAAAAATCTATCAAAAACAATTTAAAGACTCAGGTAAACCTCAAAAAATAGTTGATCAGATTATTGAAGGGAAGTTATCGAAATACAAGAAAGAAGTTTGTCTTTTAAATCAATCCTGGGTAAAAGACGAAGCAAAGACAATAAAAGATTTAATTAGTGAATACAGTTTAAAACTCGGAGAAAATATCAAAGTTGAAAAGTTTACAAGATACGAGATATAATTATGCCCGGGTAGCTCAATTGGAAGAGCAACAGTTTTGTAAACTGTAGGTTGGGGATTCGAGTTCTCTCCCGGGCTTGACATAAAAAATTAAAAAGGTAAGATAAAAAGGCACAGTTCTTTCCAATTGAATATTAGTTTTTCTGATCTATTCCATTTAGTTTTTTTAAGGATGTCCGATTGGATAATCGGACGAGTATTTTTGAGAGTTTGATCCTAGCTCAGGATGAACGCTGGCGGCGTGGATAAGGCATGCAAGTCGCGGGAGGCTTCGAGCCTACCGGCGAATGGGTTAGTAACACGTAGATAACATACCCCAGAGATAGGGATAATCCGTCGAAAGGCGGACTAATACCTAATGGTCCGAGCACATAATACTTTATATGTTCGGTAAAGGTTTCGAGCAATCGTTTCTGCTCTGGGAGTGGTCTGCGGCCTATCAGCTAGTTGGTAAGGTAATGGCTTACCAAGGCAATGACGGGTAGGGGGTGTGAGAGCACGATCCCCAACAGAGGCACTGAGACACGGGCCTCACTCCTACGGGAGGCAGCAGTCGAGAATCTTCGGCAATGGGCGAAAGCCTGACCGAGCGACGCCGCGTGCAGGAAGAATGCCTTCGGGTTGTAAACTGCTTTTAACCGAGAGGAACCTTCGGGTGACAGTATCGGTTGAATAAGGGGGTGCTAACTCTGTGCCAGCAGCAGCGGTAATACAGAGCCCCCAAGCGTTATCCGGATTTATTGGGCGTAAAGGGTCCGTAGACTCCTCGTCAAGTTTTCTATTAAATCTTCAGGGCTTAACCTTGAAGCTGTGGGAAAAACTAACGAGGTAGAGGGCGTTAGAGGCCAGTGGAATACACGGTGTAGGGGTGAAATCCGTTGATATCGTGTAGAACACCAAAAGCGAAAGCAGCTGGCTGGAGCGACCCTGACGTTGAGGGACGAAAGCGTGGGGAGCGAAGAGGATTAGATACCCTCGTAGTCCACGCCCTAAACGATGGATGCTAGCTGGTGGGAGTGTCGACCCTTTCACTGGCGAAGCTAACGCGTTAAGCATCCCGCCTGGGAAGTACGGCCGCAAGGTTGAAACTCAAAGGAATAGACGGGGGTCTACACAAGCGGTGGATCACGTGGCTTAATTCGACGACAAGCGAAGAACCTTACCAGGGCTTGACATGTTAAGTGAAAACTCGAGGAAACTTGAGACTCCGCAAGGCACTTAATACAGGTGCTGCATGGTTGTCGTCAGCAGGTGTCGTGAGATGCTCCCTTAAATGGGGAAACCTGCGCAACCCTTGTCCTATGTTTTATTTGTCATAGGGAACCGCCTCATTTTATGAGGAGGAAGGTGAGGACGACGTCAAATCAGCATGGCCCTTATGTCCTGGGCAGCACACGTGGTACAATGGCCGGTACAAAGAGTTGCCAAAGCGCAAGCTGGAGCTAATCTCATCAAAACCGGTCTCAGTTCGGATCGAGGTCTGAAACTCGACCTCGTGAAGCTGGAATCGCTAGTAATCGCGAATCAGCTATGTCGCGATGAATATGTCCCTAGACCTTGTACTCACAATTAAACGCGCCCGGCAGATACATAAACTAAAGAGTTAAAATCTCTTTCTCTACGATTCGTCAGTAGAGCATAGTTGAAAGATAGTTATCCATCGCGAGATGGATAGCGGAGGATCTGGAAACAAATAGTAGCCCGAGTTATTAAGAGTTAGTCGACCCATGAACAGGTGGTGAGCATGGGGAAGATTATTTTATAAGCTCAGCTTGGGATGTTAGGAATAGTTTATGTATTGACCCGGGGAGATCTGATGTTGTATAATGGAACTAACGCAGCGTCAGAAGTCAGCTGGATCATAGTATCTCACTTCTAGTGGGAAAAGGATCCTCTCTAATTCATGCTTAATTCTAATTACATTATCGGTTTAGTAGATGGTGAAGGTAGCTTTACAGTTTATATTCGTAATTCCAAAGAGAGTAAATCTGTAAAAAGAAGAGTTAAAGCAGAACCTAGATTTTACGTAAAATTGATAGAGAAAGATAAAAAAATTCTTTATGAATTGAAAAAGTTCTTTGGTTGTGGAAATGTCTACTTCCAAAGAGACAAACGTAAAAATCACCAAAATTGCTACCGTTATGAAGTAGCCAATCGTAAAGACATAGAGAATGTTATTATACCTTTTTTTAAAGAGCATCAACTTAAGATTTACTCAAAGAAAAAAGATTTCAGAATTTTCTGCAAGATAATAAATCTAATGAAAAAGGGGAAACATTTAGAAGATAAAGGTTTACAAGAATTGTATAGAATTAAGCAAGAAATGCATTAGAGCTCGCCGTATGCGGGAAATCCGCACGTATGGTGGGAACGTCAACTCTAAGTTCCTAGAGAACATTCGCCCGTCACATTAGGGAAGCCGGTAATAGCCGAAACTCCAGCTTGTCTGGGTCTAAGCTAAGATCGGTAACCAGAATGAAGTCGTAACAAGGCACGGCTAGGGGAACCTGGTCGTGGATCATTTCTTTTTTTTGAATTGGTTGACAAGATTTGAAAATTGAGAATTCTATTTTCAAATCTTAGATGTTAGTCAAGTCATCTTATAAATTGACTATTCACTCTATACTCGTCCGATTTTTCGATCAGATATCTAGTAAATAGCTAAGTGGGATAGATCAGAAAAACTAAAATTACAAGAAACTGCTTTTAGTAAAAACTTGGTTTTTTTTGGATTAAGGACTGAAATAAAAAAGTTCCCATAAGGGGATTTTTTTGTTGACTTGTAGTTTTTGACAAAGTAAAATATAATAATGTATTTAAAAGGGCGATTAGCTCAGCTGGTTAGAGCGTTCCTCTGATAAGGGAGAGGTCCGAGGTTCGAATCCTCGATCGCCCAATAAAAACATGCCAAATGAAGAAAACAAGGGAAATGAAGTAATAGATTACAGCAAGTTTTTTGAAAGAGAAAAGGGGAAGAAAGTAGAAATTCCTCAGAAAAAAGAGAAGTTTTCTTTTAGTTTTTTAAAAAATCTTTGGTCTGAAATGGACAAAAAAACAAAAGTAGAATTGATAGTTCTCTTAGTAGTAATTATAATGATAATTGGTATTTTAGTTTTTTATTTTTTGCAGATGAAAGCTTTTGAAGTTCTCCCAGTTCCACTTCCAGCTGAGTATTAAATTAGTTAAGAATTTCAGAAATATGGAGAATAATGAAAAAAGTAAAAAGGGTTTTACTTTAATTGAATTACTAGTGGTAATTGCTGTTATTAGTCTCTTAGCTTCAGTGGTTATGGTAGCTTTTCCAGGAGCTACAAAAAAAGCCAGAGATGCAGAAAGATTACAAGATACACATCAAATCCTTACAGCTCTTCTTATATATAAAACAAATGAGGGTCGATATCCTAGTATATCTGGAGATGCTTGTTGTGATGGTTGGGACCAAGGACCTTGTGGAACAGATCCTTTTATTGGAGCCTTGATAGATAGCGGTACGGCAACTATAGTCCCAACAGATCCAAGTGGTGGTTCGGGAACAGGGTGTTACGGATATAATTATTATCGTTATGGAGCTGGAAATTATGGTTGCGATTCGTCAAAAGGTGCGTTTTTCGTCTTAGGTGTTCGAGATATGGAAGCGAGTGGAAGACCTCATCCCGATAGTCTTGGTTGGAGCTGTTCAGGTAGAAACTGGCAGAATGAATTTGACTGGGTTACTGGAGGATTTGAAAAATAACTTATCTAAAATATTATAAATTAAAAAAGCTATGGATTTAAATAAAAAAAATGATGCAGTAGACTACAGCAAGTTTTTTGAAAGAGAAAAGGGGAAGAAAGTAGAAATTCCTCAGAAAAAAGAGAAGTTTTCTTTTAGTTTTTTAAAAAATCTTTGGTCTGAAATGGACAAAAAAACAAAAGTAGAATTGATAATTTTTTTGATAGTAGTTTTAATAACTCTTGGTATTTTAACTTTTCATTTTTTAAGAGAAATTAAAACACCAGAATTATTTATATATCCTCCCTCTCAGAGAGTGGATTTTTTACCATATGAAAAATAATATTTATTTTTTTAAAAAAGGGTTTACTTTAGTTGAATTATTAGTAGTAATTTCCGTTATTGGTCTTTTGACTTCAGTCGTTCTAGTTTCTTTTCCGACATCAACGAAAAAAACAAGGGATGCAATAAAGATGCGGGAATTAAAGCAAATTCAGACAGCTTTACGTTTATATTACGATATTTACCACCAAATGCCTGTTAATAGAACTCCGGGATTTGGTTATTGTGATGACCAGCCAAATTTTTTACAGGAAATAGTAGATGCAAAATTATGGCCTGACAATCCAAAGAGTCCAAGCGAGGGACATTATTGCTATTATGATTATGATGTTGATAATTCAACAGGAGCTTTATTAGTAGTGACATTGGAAAGCTATTCTGGAACAGATGGGATTCTTGGGTCGTGTCGTCCTTGGGCTGCTGGTGAGAGTTGGTGCGATAAAAGTGATAATAATTATCATTGCCTTTGTACTCCTTATTCCCCTTATTGGTAGAGATAAAGACGGGCTCGTAGCTTAGCTGGAAGAGCGCCGATGTTGCATAAATAGAGTAACTTCCTAGGACATCTGAATACTTGCGGTAGTAGCAACCATTGGTTATAATATAATAAAAGTATGTCGAAGAAGGAACAAGGAACAATAGGGCTGTTGCGGGTTGCACAATAGCTATCAACTTCTCGGTTATAACGTTTTGCTTCCACTCGATGGTAAACAGAGGAGAATCCAACTGAGAGTCTCTCGAACGAGAAACAATCAGAAAAAGAATATTCGACTAGCAGATGATTATCTGCTTCCGGGCCTGTAGTTCAGTTGGTTAGAATACCTCATTTGCAATGAGGAGATCGCCGGTTCGAATCCGGCCAGGTCCAAAATTTATTTATTTTTTATAAAGGTCGACTTTAAAGAACTAAGTTTAATTATAACAATATTATGGTTGAAAATTGGTCAGGTATTACATTATTAGCTTTACAAGATTTCTGGCAGGGATTTTTGAGTTTTATGCCACGTCTTGTTGGAGCAATAATTATAATTCTTATTGGTTGGTTTATTGCTGATTGGATTGGAAGATTGGTAACCGAGGTTTTAAGGAAATTAAAGTTTGACCGGATTTTTGAAAGAACTCAATGGCAAGATGCTCTGGAAAAAGCAGAATTTAAAGTTTCTGTTTCTCATTTTTTTGGAGAGATTGTTCAATGGATTTTAGTGATTGTCTTTTTACTAGCAGCTGTAGAAGTTTTAGGGAGCCGTCAATTCGCTATTTTCCTAAACAAGATAGTTAATTGGCTTCCAAATTTAATAGTAGCAGTTGCCATTTTTGTGGTGGCAGTAATTATTGCTGACTTTGCTAAGAAAATAATCCAGGCAGTTGTAGAGAAAGCAAAAGTAGCGCATTCAGAATTAATATCATCAGTTGTTCAATGGTCAATTTGGGTTTTTGCCCTTTTTGCTATTTTAATTCAATTGGGGATTGCCAGAGAATTGATTCAGATCTTATTTACTGGACTTATTGGTTTGGTTGTAATTAGTTGTGGAATTGCTTTTGGATTAGGAGGAAAAGATTTAGCCAGAGATATCCTGAATGGTTTAAGAAACAACTTAAAGAAATAAAGAGATTAATCAACAGATTCTTGGTGTAAGGTCAACCCCTCATTTTTAATGGGGGGTTGACAAAGGTTTTTTAATTTGCTAAATTTAACCGAGTATGCAGGAAATATTTAATGAATTCAGATAAAAAAGCGGCTTAAATGCTACAGATTTGGATTTTTTGTTGTAGCCGCTACCAGCGGTTTTTTAGTTTGACAGAATGATGTTCTTTGAAACTAAATATGGAAATTTGTGATTATTAATTACTAGCCAAAGGAATTATCTAAAAATAATTTTAAGGGCAAATGGTGGATGCCTTGGGAGTGGGAGGCGATGAAGGACGTGGCGTGGCTGCGATAAGCTTCGGGGAGGTGCTTAGCAACCTTTGATCCGGAGATTTCCGAATGGGGAAACCCGATTGCGTAAAACGCAATCGACTCATCAAAAAGGTGAGTCGCGAACCCGGGGAAGTGAAACATCTCAGTACCCGGAGGAAAAGAAAACAATGCCAGTGTTTTACACTGGTGCATTCCCTTAGTAGTGGCGAGCGAAAAGGGAAGAGCCCAAACCGAATACATAATTTATTATGTGTTCGGGGTTGTAAGAAAATAACGTCGGGAGCTAAGCATATAATTTTTATATGCTTAGTGCCTGAGGGAGAGCATTTAGACAAAAGTTGGTTAGGAGAAATTTCCTGGAAAGGAATACCATAGAGGGTGATAGTCCCGTATCTGAAAATCCTTTTGTGCTCCTTGTTATTTCTCTTAAGTACCTCAGGAAATGAAAGCCCTGAGGGAAGCATCCGTGACTATGCGGAAAGGCTAAATACTACCCACTCACCGATAGTGAACTAGTACCGTGAGGGAAAGGTGAAAAGTAGCCCGGTGAGGGCGATGAAATAGAACCTGAAACCATTTGCTCACAAGGAGTCAGAGCCGAGCATATAACTTGTTATATGTTTGGTGATGGCGTGCCTATTGAAGAATGAGCCAACGAGTTCAAACATATAGCTGTTTAAGTCCTTATGGGACGAAAGCAGAGCGAAAGCAAGTGTTAAAAGCGCGTTTAAAGCTGTCTGTTTGAGACCCGAAGCCAAGCGAGCTTGCCATGACCAGGGTGAGTTCCGCCGAAAGGCGGAAGGAGGCCCGAACCCGTGAGCCGTACAATACTCTGGGATGAGTTGTGGTAAGGAGTGAAAAGCTAAACGAGCTTGGTAATAGCTGGTTCTCCCCGAAATAGCTTTTGGGCTAGCCTCAGGTAAATAAACTATAGGGGTAGAGCACTGGATGGTTTATTATGGGATTTTCCTAGGTAAATCAACCAAACTCCGAATACTATAGTGTGTTATCCTGGGAGTCAGACTGTGGGGGCTAAGCTCCATGGTCAAAAGGGAAACAGCCCAGATCATAATCTAAGGTCCCTAAATTCGAGCTAAGTGTACTAAGGAAGTAGAGTCTCTTCGATAGCTAGGAGGTTAGCTTAGAAGCAGCTATCCTTTAAAAAGTGCGTAATAGCTTACTAGCTAAGAGTCTTTGCGCCGAAAATTCAGGGGGCTCAAGCTCGATACCGAAGATATGGAGCCTTGTGCTTTGCACAGGGTTGATAGGGGAGCGTCCTCTTTGCATTGAAGTTCCGCTGTAAGGTTGGGATGGAGCGAAGAGGAGTGAGAATGTTGGCATGAGTAACCGCAATCTCGGTGAAAGTCCGAGACACCGAAAGCCTAAGGTTTCCTTGGCAATGACAATCAGCCAAGGGTTAGGCGGTCCTAAGGTGAACCCGAAAGGGGTAGCCGATGGACAGCCGGTTAATATTCCGGCCCCTCCATTAAAGCCAAAGAGAAGACGAAGAGTCTCAACTGAGAGAGTTATTGGATTCTCTTCTTTGTGCTTCGGCATGAGGGAAGTTTTAGTTTCGGCTGAAACAACTCAGTGTAAAACTTTTCCTAGAAAATTCTTAGAGGAATACTTTAATGGAGTCCGTACCATAAACCGACACAGGTAGGCTAGTGTAAGTATACTAAGGTGAACGAGTGAAAGCTCCTGAAGGAACTCGGCAAAAAAGTGGTCGTAAGTTTGCAATAAGACCTGCCACCGTAAGGTGGCCACAGAAACATTTCCCTGGCGACTGTTTATCAAAAACACAGGTCCCTGCTTAACTTGAAAAAGGATGTATAGGGGCTGAGACCTGACCAGTGCCGGAGTGTTAATGTTGCCGGTCCAAGTATGTAACTTGTTATATATTCGGGCTGAGCGATTGAAGCCTCCGGTGAACGTCCGCGGTAACTCTGACCGTGTTAAAGTAGCATAATCCCTTGCCAGGTAAGTTCTGGCCCGCATGAATGGTTCCACGACTGGGGAACTGTCTCCAGGAGTTGCTCGGTGAAAATGCAATCCTCGTGAAGATGCGAGGTACCTGCGGCTAGACGGAAAGACCCCGGGAGCTTTACTGTTCCCAGATATTGGTCTCTGATTTTGGATGCGTAGAGTAGGTGGTAGACTTTGAATCTTGACTTTCGGGTCAGGAGGAGTCGCCAATGAAACACCACCCTTTCAGAATCATAGTTCTAATCCGTTATAAAGCGGAAACAGTGTCTGGTAGACAGTTTAAGTGGGGCGCTTGCCTCCTAAAAGGTAACGGAGGCGTTTAAAGGTCGGCTAGCTCCGGATGGAAATCGGAGTGATAGGACAAAGCCAAAAGCCGGCTTTACTGCAAGGCGGCTATGCCGCGCAGTTGCGAAAGCAGAACTTAGTGAACCGACCCCGGTTAATAGGACCGGGGAAGATTATCAGATAAAAGTTACCCCGGGGATAGACTCTGCTCCGCCAATTGGCGGAAAAAAGAGTTTGTTGTCCAACCCATTTTAAGTATATAGCTTATTATATGCTTGAACCGAGAACACGAAATTTTGTGTTTCGGCCGTAAGGATGGGAATGTACGGCTTATAACGGTAAAACTAAAACCGGTCTTTCTCAGATAATTTTGAGTTTTAGAGTTTTAGCAATACCGTGGGAAGTCGGCGCATTTACTTCGTAAATACTAAATCAAGAGAGTGGAGTAAGCGCTTGACCCCGTAACGACTGAGACTTTATGTCGAGATAGTGGGTACCTGGTAACCAGGAATTAAACCATTATCATACGCCGTCCCCACTATATTTATATTAGTGGGTGAAGATATAGTCTAATCTTAAAAAGATTGAACAGGCTGGTAGGGCCCGAGAGTTCATATCTACGGCCCTGTTCGGCACCTCAAAAAAAACGACAAATCGGGGTGCTATGACAGTAATGTCATACCAAAAATTTGGCTAATAACGGTGAAACCCAAGTCTTTTTATGTTAAAATAAAAAGATGGGCAATACCGTGGGAAGTCTAACTCAAGTAGAAAAATCAATTATTATTGGATCACTTTTGGGTGATGGGTATTTAAGAATTGTTCCAGGAAGGAAAAATGCATTTCTCGAAGTTAATCATAGTATATCTCAAAAAGAATACGTAGATTGGAAATTTCGGAAATTGAGAAATATAATAAAAAATCCACCAAAAGAAAGAAAAGGAAAAGGGAAAAGAATAGCTTACAGATTTTTTACACAACAACATCCTGAATTAACAGAATTATATTTAAGATTTTACAGTAATAAAGTTAAAATTATTCCTGATCTGAAATTGAATCCATTAATTATAGCAGTATGGTTTATGGATGATGGAAGTAAAAGTTATAAAACTTACTACTTAAATACTCAAAGTTTTGATTATCTATCGCAGAAGAGATTTGTGCAAATTCTTAAAAAACAATACGATATTAATAGTTCGTTGAATCGAGATAAACAATACTATCGTATTAGAATAAAACAAGATAGCGCAAAGAGATTCAAAAAATTGATTTATAACCATATAATTTCTTCAATGAAATATAAACTTAATGAGTTATGACCCCGTAGAGACTTTGTCCCTAGAGGACAGGATAGAAGGTGCTTTGTAATAAAGATTTAAACTTCTATAATACGCCAACTCCACCAAATTTTAGCAGGTTAAGAAGATTACTTCTTCTTTACCTTCGCTTTTGCTTTACAAAAGTTCGGTGGATGAAGATATAGTCCATACTATTAGAAATAATAGATAAATGCGATGTCGGCTCATCCTATCCTGGAGGTGGAGAAGCTTCCAAGGGTTTGGCTGTTCGCCAATTAAAAGGGTACGCGAGCTGGGTTCAGACCGTCGTGAGACAGGTTGGTCCCTATCTACCGTAGGCGTTGAGTTTTGAGGGGGGTTCGAGATAGTACGAGAGGACCTCTCGGAGCTAACCTCTGGTGTACCAGTTGTCGTGCCAACGGCATAGCTGGGTAGCTAAGTTAGTAAGGGATAAGCACTGAAGGCATATAAGTGCGAAGCCCGACCCAAGATTAGAACTCTTAGATTCCTCAAAGATGATGAGGTTGATAGGCTCCAGGTGTAAGTGGGGCAACCCATTCAGCCGAGGAGTACTAATAATCAATCATATTTTTAGATAAGGCCTATTGGCTAGTAGTTAGTAATCATAAATTTTGAAAATATCATCTTGGTGATAATACCGAGGTTGTTCCACCCGATCCCATTCCGAACTCGGAAGTGAAATACCTCAGGGCTGATGATAGTACATTTGTGCGAAAGTAAGTCGTCGCCAAGATAATGTTTTCAAGAATTATGTAAAAAACTCCCATTCAGGGAGTTTTTATTTGGGATTTCATTATGATACAATAAAGTAAAATTATGACATCAAAAAGTAGAAATTTCTTTTTAGTGATTGCTGTTCTCTTAATTTTAATAACTCTAAATCAATTCTTTTTGGATGAGGTTAAGAATACTTTTTATATTGTTACTTCACCTATTCAGAATATTTTTTGGAAAAAAGGAGAAGAATTTTCAGGTTTTCTGCAGACCTTAGTCAAAATTAAAAGTTTAAAAATAGAAAATGAAGAACTTTTGAAGCAGAATCAAGAACTTCTGAGGATAATAGGAGAAGTTAAAGATTTAAGAAAAGAGAATCAAGCCTTAAAAGAGGTTTTAAACCTTGAGATTGAGAAGGATTTTGAATTAATTTTAGTTGAGGTGATAAGTAAAGAGACAGATGGAGATTTTATTCTGATTTCCAAAGGAAGCGAAGATGGAATCTCAGAAAATATGCCGGTTATAACAAAAGAGAAGATAGTTGTAGGAACTGTTGAGAAAGTATACAAAAATTTTTCAAGAATTTCGCTCCTTTCTAATCAAAAAAGTAGTTTTGATGTTGAAATTCAAAACAAGGAAGGTGATGAAATTTATGGATTAGCCCAGGGACAAGGTGACTTAAGAATTCGACTTAAGTTTGTTCCCCAGGAAGAAAAAATAACAGAAGGTGATGTGGTTTTCACTACTGTTTTAGCTGGAATTTTCCCAAAAGGACTCCTGGTAGGAGAGATTGAGGAGGTGAAAAAAAGTGATTTATCAGCTTTTCAAGAAGCAGAAATTAATCCATATTTCAAAAAGAATTTATCAGAGATTTTATTTGTCATCAAAAGTTTTGTTCCCAAAAAGGAATTATGAAAAAGGAACTATTCTTGATTTTATTTATTTATTTTTTAGTCCTATTTCAACAAAGCCTTTTACCCCATTTTGTTGTTTGGGGTATAACCCTAAACCTCGTTTTAATTTCTATTTTTCTTTTGAATTTCCTGGAAAACAGTTCAGGAATAATCTTAGCTTTTTTTGCTGGGCTAATTTTAGATATTTATTCAGGATCACTTATAGGTACTTCTGCTTTAGCTTTTTTAATTTTAGCAGTTTTAATTAGAAAATCTTCTCAACTTTTTCAAAAATCAAATATTTTTTATCTGATTGCCATGTTTTCTTTTAGTCTACTTTTTTATAAATTCTTTTTAGGTTTCGTTCAAAATTTCTCTTTTCAATTTCATTTTAATGTTTTAACTTTTTTAGTAGAAGATTTTTTTAGCTTAATCTTGCTTTTTCTTGGTCTTTTTTTGTTTCAAAAAAGGAAAAAAGTTAATTAAAATATGAAAGGGATTTTTAAAAACAAAAAAGTGAAGAAAAAAAGCGGGGAAATTGAGATGGAAGAAATCTTTTTGGATAATTTTTTAGAAAAACAAAAAGAAAATCTTGAGATTTTCGATAAAAGATTAGAAATTCCTTTAACTAAACAAATTCTCTATTTGTTTCTCTTATCTTCTTTTATTCTAATCGGAGTTTTATGGATATCATGTTTTCAGCTTCAGGTAACCAAGGGAGAAGATTACAAGATATTATCTGAAAAAAATAAATTTGCAGTTTTAAAAATTCAGGCCTCTCGAGGCGTAATTTACGACCGCAATTTAGAACAATTGGTTTGGAACCAATCAAGTTTTGATTTAATTTTAGATAAATCTCAACTTCCAGAAGAAGAATCAGAGAGAATAGAAATAATAAAAGAAGTTTCAAAAATTATTGGTTCAGATATTGAGATAGAGAATGTCTTAGTGGCTGAGAATCTTCCTTATCAAACCTTGATTTCTTTGGAAGCAGAAATTGAAAAATTTCCAGGTTTTCTCATAAAAGAGAGTTCAATTAGAAAATATAAAGATTGTTATAGCCTTGCCCACATTCTTGGTTATATGGGTAAAATAAAAGCTTCAGAGCTTGAAGAATGTCAGGAATGTTCGATCTTAGATTTTGTTGGTCGAGAGGGATTAGAAAACTCATATGAAGAAGCCTTACGGGAAAAGAAAGGAAAAATTCAAATTGAGAGAACAGCTGAAGGAGAAGAAATTTCCAGAGAAATAACCGAATATCCAGAATCAGGAAATAGTTTAATTTTGACCTTGGATCTTTCCTTACAAGAAAAGATTGAACAAGTATTAATAGAAACTTTGAAAGAAATCGGCTCGCAAGGAGGAGCAGCTGTGGCCTTAGACCCAAGACAAGGAAACGTTTTAGCCTCGGTTTCTCTCCCTTCTTTTGATAATAATCTTTTTGCCCAAGGTATTAAATTAGAAGAACTTCAAAAACTTAATGAAGATAAAAGAAACCCTCAAGTTAATCGAGTTATCAGCGGACTTTATCTTATAGGTTCAACTATTAAACCCTTAATTGGAAGTGCTGCTTTAGAAGAAGGAGTGGTTAAAGAAACTACTAAACTTTACTGTCCATTAGATCTCTGCTTGGAAAATATATACACAAAAGAGAAAGAATGTTTTTCTGATTGGAAATTCCATGGTTTAAGTGAGATAAAAAGAGCAATAGCCGAATCAATCAACCCTTTCTTTTATATGATTGGAGGTGGATATAATAGACCGGGATTTGCTGATTTAAGATTGCCAAAACATTTTGAAGGATTAGGTATTGAGAAAATTAAAAAATACCTTAAACTATTTGGTTTAGGGGAAAAAGCAGGAATTGATTTGCCGGGAGAACTTAAAGGAAGAGTTCCTGATCAGGAATGGAAGGAGAATTATTTTGCTAATCAGCCTAGGGCTCAACAAATATGGTATTTAGGAGATACATATAATCTTTCTATTGGTCAGGGGTATCTTTTAGTAACTCCTATTCAGATTGCTTCAGCTTTTTCAGCAATTGCTAATGGTGGAATTTTATATCAGCCCAAAATAGTTGACAAAGTTATTAAT
Organism: bacterium; assembly: GCA_030619905.1. Taxonomy (GTDB): domain Bacteria; phylum Patescibacteriota; class Minisyncoccia; order Minisyncoccales; family CG1-02-41-26; genus JAUXAO01. Next base: position 35,378 of record JAUXAO010000002.1, read on the forward strand.
TCGGAGAAAGAATTAGTTGAAGAGAAAAAATCAGAAATAATCCGTAAAGATTTTATTAATCTAACTAATCTTGAAATTATCAGACAGGGAATGAAACAAGCAGTAACTTCTCCAGTTGGTTCGGCTTTTAGACTTAATTCCTTACCAGTAGAAGTGGCTGCCAAGACTGGAACAGCTCAGATAGGTTTGGAAAACATTTACCAAAATTGGATAACAGTATTTGCTCCTTACGATGACCCAGAAATTGTTCTGACTGTGCTTATAGAAAAAGTGGAAGGAATGAGAATTAGCTCTCAAAAAGTAGCCAAAGAAGTTCTTGAATGGTATTTTGATGAAAATAAGTAATATCTGGCTTGAAACAAAGTTGATTTTAAATTAAAATAAAATTGTTGAAGTAATAAAATATTATGGCTAATTTAGAAGAGATAAGAAAAAATCGGGAGAATAAACTGAAGAAATTTTTACAAGCTGGTTTTAATCCTTATCCTCAAAAAACAGAAAGAACTCACAAAATAAGTGAGGTTCTTAAAGATTTTTTGAAATTAAAAAGAAGTTCTCGTGAAGTTATTATTGCTGGGAGGTTAAGGGCTTTTAGAAGACATGGAGGAGCTATCTTTTTTGACTTAGAAGATGGCTCAGGTAGAATACAGGTGCTTTTAAGAAGAGATATGGTTGGAGAAAAGGCTTTTCAGTTTTTTGAAGAGTATTTTAACATTGGTGATTTTCTTGAAGTTAAAGGAGAAACCTTTGAAACAAAAACAGGAGAAAAGACGATCCAAGTTTCTGATTTCAAGATGTTAGCTAAATCCCTGCTTCCTTTGCCAGAAAAATGGCATGGCTTAAAGGATATTGAAGAAAGATACAGAAAGAGATATTTGGATTTAATTTTCAATTCTGAGATTAAAAAGAAGTTTGAAATTCGTTCTAAAATTATAAATAATATTAGAGAATTTTTAGAGAAAGAAGAATTTTTAGAAGTTGAAACACCGATTTTACAGCCAATTTACGGCGGGGCTCGGGCCAAACCTTTTAAAACTCATTTAAATGCCTTAGACATTGATTTATATCTAAGAATTTCCCCTGAGCTTTATTTAAAACGGCTTTTAATTGGTGGACTTGATAAGGTATATGAGATTGGAAAATGTTTTAGAAACGAAGGCATGGATAAATTACACAATCCGGATTTTACTATGCTTGAATTTTATTGGGCTTATGCAGATTACAAGGATATGATGAAATTTACTGAAAAAATGTTTAATTATGTCCTTAAAAAAGTTTTTAAGAAACTGGAAGTAAAATATCAAAATAAAAAGATAAATTTTAAAACTCCATGGAAAAGAATAGAATTTTCACAAATACTTAAGCGATATGCAAAAATAAATCTTGAAGAAATCAATCGAGATGCCTTAGCGAAAAAAGCAAGAGAGCTTGGAATTTCAATAAAAAAAGCAAGACCAAAAGCAGAAATTGCCGATGAGATTTATAAAAAAGTTTGTCGGCCGAAAATTTGGGATCCTACTTTTATAATTCATCATCCTTTAGGTTTTCAGCCATTAGCTAAACATTTAGAGAAAACCCCAGAAAAATTAGCCAATTTTCAATTAGTTATTGGAGGATTAGAGTTAGCTAATGCTTTTTCTGAGTTAAATAATCCTGAAGAACAGAGAAGAAGATTTAAAGAGCAGGAAAAATTTTTTGAAGCTGGTCTTGAAGAAGCTCAAAGGCTAGATAAAGATTTTTTAGAAGCATTGGAGTATGGAATGCCACCAGCAGCTGGTTTTGGGATGGGGATTGACCGACTTGTAGCTCTTTTAACTGATTCTCATAATTTAAGAGAAGTGATATTGTTCCCGACAATGCGTCCAAAAGAAAAATAATCAATAGTCAATAGTCAATAAACATCTATGTTAGATATAAAATTTATTCGGGAAAATTCCGATAAAATAAAAGAAGTCTGTGAGAAAAAAGGAATTGAACTTGATATAGATTATCTTTTGTCTTTGGATAAGAAAAGAAGAGACCTGATTAAAAAGTCAGAAGGCTTAAGGTTTCAGCAAAAAAAATTAGGCAAGGAAGAAAGAAAAAAAGCCAAGGACATCAAAGATGATTTTAAAAAAATTAAAACCGAACTCAAAAAAATAGAAGAAGAATATGAAAAACTGATGCTTTTAGTGCCGAATGTTTATTCTGATGATACGCCTATTGGTCCGGATGAAAGCGGAAATAAAGAAATCTATCGTTGGGGAAAGGTGCCAAAGTTTGATTTTCCTATTAAAGATCATATTCAATTAGGAAAAGATTTAGATTTAATCGATTTTGAAAAAGGTGTAAAAGTTTCAGGATTTCGAGGATATTTTTTAAAGAATGAAGCCGTTCTTTTGCAATTAGGCCTTATTATGCACGCAATCTTAAAAATGTCAGCTAAAGGCTTTAAATTAATGATTACCCCAACATTACTGAAAGAATTTACATTAATTGGGAGCGGTCATTTTCCAGTAGGTAAAGAGGATATTTATCAGGTAGCAAATCCAGGTAAATTAGCTGATGGAAATTTCATCAAAGAGCCTTTATTTTTAACTGGAACAGCTGAAACTCCACTGCTTGCTTATTTTTCAGGAACTACTTTTAAAGAAAGCGATTTACCTATCAAGGTTTGTGGCTTTTCTCCTTGTTATCGTTCTGAAATAGGCAGTTATGGAAAAGATACAAAAGGTCTTTATCGACTTCATGAATTTGTCAAGGTTGAGCATATAGTTTTTTGTAAAAATGATAACAAAGAATCTGATCAATGGCTGGAAAAAATGAAGTTAAATTCCCAGGAAATTCTTGAAGATTTAGGATTGCCTTATCGAGTAATTCAGATTTGCAGTGGAGATATGGGGGCAGGCAAGAGAAAGATGTATGATGTTGAAACCTGGATGCCTTCGAGAAATTCTTATGGAGAAACCCATTCTGCCTCTAACATGACCGATTGGCAGTCAAGGCGGTTAAATATAAAATACAAAGATAGTAAAGGAGAAATTAAATACGTTCATGCCTTAAACGATACAGTTGTTGCTATGCCGCGTATTTTGATTCCTATTTTAGAATGTTATCAAAGGAAGGATGGAAAGATTGATGTACCTAAGGTTCTCCAAAAATACTTAGGATTTAAGAAAATTCCAAGCAGCGATGTTAGAATTTAAGGAAGAAAATGGAAAAGAAAAATGGAATGAATTTATTATTAATAACAAAGGAAGTTTTCTTCAATCTTTTGAGTGGGGTCAATTTCAAAAAGCATTAGGAAAAAAAGTTTGGAGATTTGGAATATCCCGAGATAATTTGGTTATAGCTGAGATTCAAATGATAAAAGAGACTTTTCCTCTTGGAAGAAAGTCTTTTTTTTATATTCCTTTTGGTCCAATTTTTGAGAAGAATATTGGAACTGAGGAAAGAAAAGAAATCTTCGACTTACTTTTCAGAAAAATTACTCAGATTGCCAAAAAAGAAAAAGCCATCTTTTTAAAAATTGAACCTCTGTCTTCTTTATTTAAAAAAGAAAATTTCGAAATTCCTCCAAGAAGAATCCAACCTCAAAAAACATTACTTTTAGATCTTAAGAAGAAGGAAGAAGATATTTTCAAGAATTTTACCTATAAAGTAAGATATAATGTAAGATTATCGGAGCGGAAAGGAGTAAAAATTGAATTTAAAGATAAATATCTTCCGGAGTTTTATGAATTAATAAAAAAAACTGCTGAAAAAGATCAATTTCGTCCTTTTGACGAAGAGTATTACAAAAAGTTATTTGATGTTGTTAGTAAAGACTTTAAAGTTAAATTGTGTTTGGCAAATTACAAAGGAAGAATTATTGCTGCAAATATCTTAATTTTTTTTGGGAAAGATAGTACTGGAGTTCATGGTGCTTCAGACTGGAAATACAAAGTCCTGAAAGCTCCTAATCTTTTGCAATGGGAAAGAATAAGATTTTCTAAAAATAGGGGATATGAAAGATATAATTTTTGGGGGATTGATGAAAAAAAATGGCCAGGCCTAACCTTTTTTAAAAAAGGTTTCGGTGGGAAAGAATTTATATATCCAGAAGGAGGAGATATTGTTTTTCAGAATTTTTGGTATAGAGTTTATAAATTATTAAGAAAAATTAAAAAATGTTTTTAGAAAAAAAATTACAGAGAATTTTAAAAGTTTTTGCCAAAGCAATTCTTAAAAAATATCAGCCACAAATTGTTATTATAGTAGGTAGTGTTGGTAAAACTTCAACTAAAGAGGCTGTTTATACGGTTTTGGAAGGAAAATTTAAAGTCAGAAGAAGTATTAAGAATTATAATAATGAGATAGGTGTTCCTTTAACGATTTTAGGTTCTCCTTCTGGAGAGAGATCATTTTTGAGATGGCTCAAGATTTTCTTTAAAGCTATTTTTCTCAATATATTCAGAGATAAAGATTATCCTGAGATTTTAGTACTTGAAATGGCGGCAGATAAACCCGGTGATCTCAAGTATCTAATAGATATCATATTAAAAAAACTTTTAAAGGTAATTGTTCTAACTGGAATAGCTCCTGTTCATTTAGAATTTTTTGGCACTATGGATAACATTTTTGAAGAAAAAACAACTCCTTTTTCTCATTTAGAAAAGAATGATTTTGCCATAATCAATAAAGATGATTGCGATCTTGAAAAGGTCAAAGAGAAGATACACTCAAACTTACTAAGCTATGGGTTAAGTCAAGGGTCTGATATTAAAGCGCAAGAAATAGATTATGACAGAACAGGTTTAAAATTTGAATTTAAGTATAAAGATAAGATTGTTTCCTCAAGACTTGAGGGAGCAATAGCTAAACATCAACTTTATTCTCTTTTAGGAGCAGCTGCAGTTGGAATATCTTTTAATATAAGTTTAGATGAAAGTTTAGAAGCTCTTAAAGAATACCAAATTTTGCCTGGGAGAATGCGTAAACTTAAAGGAATAAAAAAGACTACTATTATTGATGATACTTATAATTCTTCTCCAGAAGCAGCCAAAAAAACCCTTCAGGCCTTAGTCGACTTTCCCTTTGGAAAAAGAAAAATTGCTGTTTTAGGAGATATGCTAGAACTTGGTCAGGGCTCTGAGAAATTACATCGAGAGGTTGGAGGAATTGTAGCAAAATTAGAGATTGATTATTTAATTACTTTCGGCAAAGAATCTAAATATATTTTTGACGAAGCAAGAAAAACTGGATTTCCTATAGATCAATCTTTTCAATTTGATGATATTGAAAAAATCACAGATTTTATTAGGAATTTAATAATCCCAGATGACATTTTATTGATAAAAGGTTCTCGGGCGATGAAGATGGAAGAAATAATCAAAAAGGTTTCAGTAGATTAAAAATATGATTAGGAAAAAAATTAAAGTAGCAATATTAATGGGTGGTATTTCAAATGAGAGAGAGGTATCCTTGTCTACTGGAAAAACTGTGGCTAAATACTTAGATCCAATTAAATTCAGTTTTAAAACTTACGATACAAAAAAGGACCTCCCAAAATTATTTGATGATGTTTTAAGAAAAAAAATAGACGTATGTTTTATTGCTCTTCATGGTCGGGGAGGGGAAGATGGTTCAGTTCAAGGCATGTTGGAACTTTTGGCAATTCCTTATACTGGTTCAGGAATAATAGCTTCGGCAATTGGCATAAATAAAATTGTTAGTAAAAAACTGTTTGAAAAAGAAAAAATTCTTACGCCGAAATTTATTGTTTTTCAGTCTGATGAAATAAAACTAGAAGGGAGAACTTGGAATAATATTCTGAAGAAAATAAAAAGGAAAATTGGCTTGCCATGTGTTATTAAACCAACAGAATGTGGATCGAGCGTTGGAGTAACTATTATCAAAAGTGAAAAAGAAATAAAAAAGGGAATTAAAACAGCTTTAAAAGAAGATAACAAAATTATTGTTGATAAATATATTGATGGAAAAGAAATTACAGTTGGTGTTTTGGGAAATAAAAGGCCAATAGCTTTACCGGTTATAGAAATTGTTCCCAAAAAGAAATTCTTTGATTATCAGGCAAAATATGATCCAAAATTTTGTGAAGAGATAGTACCAGCTCGAATCTCGGCTAAAATAACTAAAAAAGCCCAAAAAATAGCCCAAAAAGTTTACCGATTAATAGATTGTAGAGGATTCGGTCGTGTAGATATGATTTTAAATGGAAAAAACATATATATATTGGAGATTAATACTATTCCTGGATTGACCCCTAATAGTCTTTTACCAAAAGCAGCCCAAGAAGCCGGGATTTCTTTTTCAAAGTTACTTGAAAAAATTATTAAATTTGCTTTGGAAAAATGAGACGATTTAGAGTCAAAAAGAGATTTAAAAGGAAAAAATCGATTTTTAAAAATCGATTCTTTTGGATTTCTTTTTTTATTTTGATTTTAGTCTTTGGTTTATCTTATTTTTTTATTTTTTCTCAGGTTTTCAGAATAGAAGAAATTAAAATATCAAGCACGGATGATTCTTTGAAAATGAAAGTTGAGGAAGTTATTAAAAAAGAAATTGGTAAGAATATTTTTTTAGTAAATCTTAAGAAGATAAGTAAAGAAATTCTAAGTGAATTTCCTGAAATTGCACAGCTAAATTTGAAAAGAAAATTTCCTCGTATCATAAACATTCAAATTGAAACAAGAGAACCGGTTGGAATTTGGTGTTATCAATCCTATGATAAATGTTTCTTTATTAATAAAGAAGGGATAATTTTTAAGGAAATTGGAGAAGAGTCAATTGAAGGAAAAATAATAATTCTTTCACTAAAAGAGGGAGAGATTTTTGCCCTTGGAGAAGAAATTCTTGTTCCTCAGACACTAGAGTTGATTTTAGAAATTGAAAAAGAGCTAAAAGAAAATTTAAAAATTGAAATTGAAAATTTTACAGTTGTTTCGGAGAAGAGATTAAATGTAAAAACAAACGAAAACTGGGAAATCTATTTTAATTTAGAAAAAGACACTAAATTAGAACTGACAAAACTTAAAGTGCTTTTAGAAGAAGAGATTCCTCCTGAAAAGAGGAGGAATCTTGAATATATTGATTTAAGGTTTGAAAAAATCTTCTATAAATGAGGTTTATCGTATTGGATGTAGTAGATAAATATTGAGTTCCCGGCTCGGGCAATCGGCTCATAATCATTTAGCCAGTTATAATAGCCTGCTGGTTGGTCAAAGTTTTTTACTGGTTCTCCTCGTCCGCCTTGGAGCAGAGTTGCTGAAACGGCAAGATAGCTTCCACTTGGAAGTTCTGATGGTGATTTTGTTCCCTGCCAGGAAAGATATTTTTCTCCTAAGTAATAGAAAACATCCCCACCCCCAAAATAGTCAACATATATTTTTTCAATATTATTTTTTTCAATCCAAACTTCTAATCTTTTTAAATCTTGCCCCCAGTCATAATTTGAATCGGTAACATATTGGTAGCCGTTTTTTTGTCCTCCTCCTAACTCGTTAAAATAAGAAAGATAATGAGGGAAAACTAAACAAGAGGAAATAATATACCAGCCAAAGATAACAAATAGAATAGACAGCGCTATTTTTTTAAGTAGTGGTTTTCGAATATTCTTGAATCGTTCCTTAATAACTAAACAAACTAAAATATAAGTAAAAGGAAAGACCGGAAGAACATGTCTGATTCCGAGGTTAAGATTGCTTTTGATTGAAACTAACCAATAGATTAGCAAAAAAACGAGCATTGAAAATTCGGTAAAGTGATTTTTAATCCAGTAATTAAACCTAACAAAACAATTCTTCAAACTTCTTTTTAAAACAAGGCAACACATTGCAATCAAGGTTAATAAATGAAAAGCCAGAGGAATTTTTAGAAAATAAACAACTGGAAAATAATACCAACTTCCGGCTGCTGAAACTTGACCTAAGAAGTATGTGGTATTGCCACCTGCCACCCTTTGGGTAGCCATTAAAAGTCCAAAAAGGTATTGAGCATAGGGACGGAATATTGGTTTTTGAGTCATCCAATAAGTAAGATTAACTAAAGGTTTTAAAACATTTGATTCTAAGATATATTTTGTGTCATCAAATTGTTTTTCAAGAGGATAATTTAAAAGGTGAAATTCATAAACCAGCCAAACGACAATCATTCCTATAATTCCTACTAAAATAGCCAATCCAATATATTTTAGGACTTTTTTAAAATTACGAGTATTAAACCAGGCATATGTTAAAGTAATTATTAGAAAAAATGGAATCAGCAAGACTAAAGAGAACTTCAAAAGCATTGAGATACCGAAAAATATTCCAGCTAGAATTATATTCTTTTTAGAAGGATTTTTGAGCCATTTTAGCCAAAAATAAGTAGCCAAAAGTACTCCCAGAACAGCTCCGACATCAGTGGTTACTAATCTTCCGTGAGCTAGAAAAGTAGGAGAAAAAGTGAAAAGAGACAGAACGGAGATTGCCATTATATTGCCGCCTATTTTTCTTGCCCAATAAAATAAGAACCAACCCAGAAGCACTAAGAGCAGAATCATTGGAATTCTTGCCCAAAATATGATTTGATCGGCGTCATTTCCAGATTGATACAAAAACTGATTTCCAAACCACCATTGCTGATTAACTCCTTCGGTCCAGGAAGGATGTTCCTCTGGGAAATTAAGATTTAAAAATAAGAGAGGAAAAGCAGATAGGTCTTTTATTAAAGGAGGATGTTCTGCATTAAGTCGGTAATCTTTTTGGGATAGATAGGAATAACCGGCTGGAATATGAGGCAGTTCATCCATGGTGGAAGACATTCCTTTTATACTAAAGAGAGCTAAAAGGAACATTAGGATTAAAAGTACGGAAGCTATTAAATTTGTAAGACGGTTGGACATATATTAAAAATTAATGATTTATTTTAAATATTTCGACTTCATTTTTTTGGATGATTTCTCCGTTAGGAAATCTTTTAAGAAGTTGATTAAATAAATTTTCATCATATTTCATCAAGACAATCACTCCTTGTTTTTCGATTTCAATCTTGTCAATATTTTCTGGTAATAAGTAAATAGTTTGTATTTCTTTGGACTTTGTTTTTTCAATAAACATTACAGTTTGAGCAGGCACAGGAATTCCTTTTACTAAGACACCTGATTGGTTAACAATCACGTATTTTTTTGTTGTTTCTGGTAAAGAATTTAAATAATTTCCTATAGAAACATAGTCTTTAGCAAACGCTCCTTCAACTTCCGTATTCGTGCCCCATAAGATAAAGTAACGCCAGTATTGGGTATAAACAAAAGAAGTAGTAAGTATTATAAAAAGACAGACAATAAGCCAAATTGGTAATTTGGGTCTGGAAAGGAGTTTAACTTTTTTCCAGAGAAATGCACCTCCTATACCAGCTAAGATAAAAACTGGAGGAATAGAACCGATTATTCTTAAAGAATGGGGGATTCCTTCAAAACTTAAGGCGCCGGGCAACAGCATAACTAACCACCAGCTTAATAGTAACCAATAACCGACAATTGATGCCCAATTTCTATCTTTAAAAACTTTAAGAATTTTTTGAATGCAAAAAATTAATCCTATGAAAAACAAAATTCCCACTGGCCAAAAAAGAACTGGTTTTCCTGAAATATTATGACGCCAGTTAAAATCACCAAAGAAGTTAAAGGTTAAAATGTGAGAAGCCGAACTTTTTGTTAGAGCTAATAAAGGATTGTCTTGAGAAAAAACAGAAACGCCACCAGCCCTAGAGATAAAATCTTGAGGATTGTTTAAAAAGTATATTCCTATTGGCAGAGCAACAAAAAATGTTGCTAATAACCAACAAGCAATAAATACAAAGAATTTTTTTTGTTGATTTTCTTTTTTGTAAATTAACCACCAAGGTATTAAAATTAACAAAACTAGAAGAACAACTAATCGGAAAGCGATGTAAGTATGAAAACCTAAACCAAAAAATAAGCCAGATAGGATAAAATTTGATAATTTTTTAGTTTTGAAGCCACGAAAAAGAAAATAGAATAGAAAAACCAGGCAAAATGGTACTAAAATTGCCCGGAAAGCGATCCGAGAGAAATTTATATGCCAAAAAGATAAAGCTAAAAGAAAAGAAGAAAGAAGAGCTATATTTCTTGAAAGAATTTCCTTAGTCAAAAAATAAAGCCCCATAACTGTCAAAACACCAATTAAAGCAGAAATAAATTTAAGAGACCAAATAGAAATGCCGAACAGAGAAAAGCTTAGATAAATGAGGTTAATAAAGAATCCTTCTCGGCCATTATTTTCGGGATAGAAAATTTTTCCTGGCTCAGAAACTGCTTGATTGGCATTTATTGCTTCATCCGGGTAAATTCCTGGCGGGATATTATCTAAATTATAAAATCTAAAAAAAGTAGCTATCCCTAAAATAATCAGTAAAAGAAGGATATATTGTAGATTTCTTTTCATTTAATATATTTTAACAAATCCTCAAATGTAAACAAGTTTTTTATGGTAAATATTTAATATTGGCGATTTAAGAATAATCCTTGACTGTTAATCTTAATTTGGTATAATAAATTTGGTTATAGAGATAAATACCACAATAGAAAGTGGTTTTTTATGATAAAAGATTGAGGCCTAAAAATAAAAAATGAAAAAAGAAATTAAAAAAGAAAATAAGCCAAAATATGATAAAAAAGGAAAGCTGGAAAAATGCCAAAAAGAAAAAGATGAATATTTGGCAGGATGGCAGAGGGCAAGAGCTGACTTCTTGAATTACAAAAAACAAGAAATTGAAAGACTCAAGGAAATTATGGAATATGGCTCTCAGGGATTAATTCTAAAGATTCTCCCGATTTTGGATAGTTTAGAAAAAGCTGAAACTCAAATTCCTCTGGATTTTAGAAATAATGAATGGGTTAAAGGAATTTCGCAAGTTAAAAGTCAACTTCAAGATTTTCTTAGAAAGGAGGGAGTTAAAGAAATAAAAACAATAGGAGAAAAATTTGACCCTAATTTTCATGAAGCATTGGAGAAAATTCGAGTAGAAAATAAAGAACCAGGAAGAGTTATTAAAGAAATTCAAAAAGGCTATACATTAAATAATAAGGTCATAAGACCTGCTAAAGTAAAAATAACAAAGTAAAATTATGTCAAAAATTTTAGGTATTGATTTAGGAACAACTTTTTCGGCTATGGCTGTAATTGAAGCAGGAAAGCCAAAAATAATCGAAAATAAAGAAGGCGCGAGAACTACTCCTTCAATGGTTGCAGTGACTAAAAATAATGAAAGATTAGTCGGAATTATAGCCCGGCGGCAGGCTATTACCAATCCGGAAAACACAATTTTTTCCGTAAAAAGGTTAATAGGTAGGAAATTTTCCGATCCTGAAATACAAAAAGACAAGAAAACCTTACCATATGAGATTCGAGAATCAAATGATGGGGGAGTAGAAGTAAGAATGGGTGATAGATTCTACAAATCTCCAGAAATATCAGCTATGATTTTGCAAAAACTCAAACAAGATGCCGAGGAAAAATTAGGAGAGAAAATTGATGAAGCTATTATCACCTGTCCAGCCTATTTTGATGATTCCCAAAGAAAAGCTACCAAAGTAGCAGGTGAAATTGCTGGTTTTAAAGTAAGAAGAATTATCAATGAACCAACTGCTGCTGCCCTAGCTTATGGTTTAACTAAAAAGAAAGACCATCAGATTGTTGTCTACGATTTTGGCGGAGGCACATTTGATATTTCTATTCTAGATGTTGGAAAAGATACAGTTGAAGTTAAAGGAACTGGCGGCAATACTCATCTTGGAGGTGATGATTTTGATCAGCGAGTAATGAATTGGGTAGTTGATAATTTTAAGAAAGATCAGGGAATTGATTTATCAAAAGATACCTTGGCTCTTCAGAGAATAAAAGAGATGGCTGAAAAAGCAAAAATAGAGTTATCTTCGAGTATGGAAACAGATATAAACCTTCCTTTTGTCACTTCTGACGCCTCGGGCCCAAAACACCTGCTTTATAAGTTAACCAGGGCTCAATTGGAAAATATGGTTTCCGATTACATTGAAGAATCAATTGGCTTAGTGAAAAAGACTCTTAAAGAAGCAAATCTTAAGCCGGAAGATATTGAGGAAATAGTTTTGGTTGGCGGTCAAACAAGAATGCCGAAAATTCAGGAAGAAATTAAAAAGGTTTTTGGGAAAGAACCTTGTAAAGAAATAAATCCAGATGAAGTAGTGGCAATTGGGGCTGCAGTTGAAGCTGGAATTTTGCAAGGAGAAGTGAAAGATGTTTTATTATTAGATGTTACTCCACTAAGTTTTGGTATTGAGACTTTAGGAGGAGTAAATACAATTTTAATTGCTAAAAATACTACTATTCCTACTTCAAAAACCCAGATTTTTTCAACCGCAGCTGATAGTCAACCTTCGGTTGAAATTCATGTTTTGCAAGGAGAACGTCCTCTGGTAATTAATAATAAAAGTTTAGGGAGATTTATGCTAGATGGTGTTCCTCCTGCTCCCAGAGGTGTTCCCCAGATTGAAGTTAGCTTTGATATTGATGCTGATGGAATTTTAAACGTTTCCGCCAAAGACAAGACAACAGGTAAATCTCAGTCAATTAGAATTGAAGGTTCCTGTGGATTATCAGAAGAAGAAATTGAAAAAATGAAGAAAGAGGCTGAAATGCACCTTGCTGAAGATCAACAAAAGAAAGAACTTATTGAAGCAAAGAATCTGGCTGATAATCTGATTTATACTTCAGAAAAAACATTAAAAGAAGCAGGAGATAAAGTTTCTCCAGAATCAAAAAAAGAGATTGAAGAAAAAATCGCTGATTTGAAGAAAGTAAAAGATAGTGGTAATATTGAGGAGTTAAAAACAAAAACTCAAGAATTATCTCAAATAATTCAAAAAATCGGGTCGGAAATGTATAAGGCTGCTCAGGAAAAAAAGACAGAAGAGAAAAAAGAAGAGAAAAAAGATGATAAAGAGAAACCAGAAGAAGGAGAATACAAAGAAAAATAAATATGAAAGACTATTATAATATCTTAGGAGTGTCTAAAGATGCTTCTCAGGTGGAAATAAAAAAAGCTTATTATAACTTGGCTCATAAGTACCATCCTGATAAAGGAGGGGATGAAAACAAATTTAAAGAGATAAATGAAGCCTATCAAGTGCTTTCTAGTAAAGAAAAAAGAGATCAATATGATAGGTTTGGTCAAGTTTTTGAAGGAGCAGGTTCTCAACCTGGATTTGATTTTAGTTCTTTTTGGGGAAATACGCCAGAACAAGGTTTTGGCTCATTAAATCTGGAGGATTTATTTGGAGATTTTTTTGGCTTTAGCAGACAAAGAAGAGGAAAAAAAGTTAATCAAGGAAGAAATATTGAAGTAAATGTTGAAATAAATCTGGAAGATACTTTGAAAAGTATTAAAAGGACTATTTCTCTTGAAAAATTAATGACCTGTAGCCGTTGTCGGGGAACAGGAGCTGAGCCAGGGACAAAATTGAAAGAATGTTTTACCTGTCGCGGCAAGGGTCAGGTTCAGCAAATTAAAAAAACCTTTTTCGGCTCTTTCACTACTTATGTTATTTGTCCGGAATGTAAAGGAGAGGGAAAAATACCGGAAAAACCCTGTAATGTTTGTCACGGAGAAGGAAGAATTACTGGGAAAGAAAAAATTGAGGTTTTTATTCCAGCTGGAATTGATTCAAATCAAATAATAAAAATCAAAGGTAAAGGAGAAGCAGGCAGAAGATCTGAAAGAGCAGGAGATTTATACATTAGAGTTTCTGTTAAGTCCCACCCAGTTTTCAAAAGAAAGGGAGACGATCTTTTTTTAGAATTAGATATTCCTTTTTCCGATGCTTGTCTTGGTAGCGAAATTGAGCTTACTACTTTAGGAGGAAAGGGAATTTCTTTAAAAATTCCTCAAGGTATTAAGTCAGGAAGAGTTTTGAGAATTTCTGGGAAAGGAATACCTTATTTTTCAGGTTTTGGCATAGGAAATCTTTATGTTAAGTTCGATATTAAAACTCCTAAGAAATTAACAAAAAAACAAAAAGAATTACTGGAAAAATTAAAAAAAGAAGGAATATAATTAATAATGGGTCCATAACTCAATTGGTAGAGTAGTAGCCTTTTAAGCTATTAATCCGGGTTCAAGTCCCGGTGGACCCACTTTTTTGTTAAAATCTAAATATCCTAGGGTTCAATCTCGGGATATTTAAGGTTGAAAGAAGTCATTATATTTTTTATAATAATAACATGAATAGGAAAATGAAAATCTTTTTTAAAATAGTAATTTCAATTATCTGTTTAGTTGCAGTTTCCTTTTTGGGTTATGAAGTTGGAGTTTATACTGGAGAAAAAAATATCCTTAGGACTCCACCTCCTCAAATAATCAATCAGGATTTAGGAGCGCCTGAAAAACTTGATTTTTCTATTTTCTGGGAAGCCTGGCGAGAAGCTGAGAGAAATTTTTTAGAGAGAGAAGAAATTGACGCTCAGAATATGATTTATGGGGCAATATCCGGAATGATTGACTCTTTAGGAGATCCTTATACTAATTTTTTTAAACCTGAAGAAGCTAAAGATTTTGAAGAACAACTTTCAGGAAAATATCAGGGAGTGGGAATGATTGTTGGAATTAAAGATGAACAATTAACAATAGTTTCACCTTTTGAAGGAAGTCCTGCTCAAAAAGCCGGGTTGAAGGCCGGAGATAGAATTATAAAAATAGGAGACACTTATACAAAAGATATTTCCATTGAAAAAGCAGTAGAATTGATTAAGGGACCCCAAGGAACGATCGTTAAGCTTTTAATTCAAAAAAAGGACTTGGAGCAACCAAAAGAAATTGAAGTGAAAAGAGAGATCATAGAAATTCCCACTTTAGAATGGGAATTTATAGAAGGGAATATCGCTTTGATGAGAATCTATCAATTTAATGAGATATTAAATTCAGAATTTCAAAAGGCTGCTTTTGAAATCTTGAACTCGGAGGCTGATAGAATAATTTTGGATTTGCGTAATAACCCTGGTGGTTATTTAGAAGTAGCCCAAGATATAGCTGGTTGGTTCTTAGAAAAAGGGAAAGTAGTTGTTTGGGAAGATAAAGGACATGGAGAGGAAAGAGAGTCTTATAAGTCGAAAGGACCGGCTACATTTGCCTCTTTTCCAATAGTGGTTTTAATTAATGAGGGGTCAGCTTCTGGAGCTGAGATTTTAGCAGGAGCTTTAAGAGATCAAAGAGGAATTAAACTGGTTGGAGAAACTTCTTTTGGCAAGGGTTCAGTCCAAAAGCCAATAATACTTTCAGATGATTCTTATTTAAAAGTAACAATAGCTAAATGGCTGACTCCAGATGGTGTTTCTATTGATGAAAAAGGATTAGAGCCAGATGTTGTAGTGGAAATACCAGAGGATTTAGTAGAAGAAGAGGAAAAAGATTTACAACTTGAGAAAGCAATTGAAATAATAAAAATTTTAGAGTAAAATAGTAATAGAATAATAAAATACAATTAGTAAATGAAAATAATTCTAATAAAAGACGTTGAAAAATTAGGGAAAAGGTACGAAGTTAAAGAAGTTGCTTCTGGACATGCCAGGAACTATTTAATTCCTAGGGGTTTGGCTATTCAGGCCTCTAGGAAACTTTTGAAATGGGCCGAATCTCAAAGGGAGGTAGAAGAAAAGAAGGCGGAAGAAAAACTAAAAAAAGTTAGCGATATAGTCTCAGAGATAGATGGTTTAGAAATAGAAATTCCAGTTAAAATTGGAAAAGAAGATCAACTTTTTGAAAAAGTGAGTCAGCAGAAAATTTTAGAGAGTTTAAAGGAACTTGGTTTTAAAGTAAAAAAATCACAAATTGAGCTGGAAAAACCATTAGAAGAAATTGGAGAATTTCCAGTAAAAATTAAATTTGATCACAATTTAGAAGCAGAAGTAAAAATAATAATAACTGAAGAGAAGTAAATGGCGAAATATATTTTTATTGCTGGCGGAGTCATGTCTGGTATTGGTAAAGGAGTAGCCAGCGCTTCAATCGGCAGAATTTTAAAAAGCAAAGGATTCAGGGTGACAGCCATGAAGATTGACCCATATGTTAATGTCGATGCCGGCACAATGGAATTGGGGGTTCACGGTGAAGTTTTTGTAACCGATGATGGAGATCAGTGCGATCAGGACATGGGAAACTATGAGAGATTTTTAGATGAAAATCTCTCTCAAGATAATTATATGACGACTGGGAGGGTTTATCAGACAGTAATCAATCGAGAGAGAAATTTAGAATATAAAGGAAAATGTGTTGAAGTAGTTCCTCATATACCAGAAGAGGTAATTCGAAGGATTAATAATGTTCAGAAAAAGACCAAGTCTGATTTTGTCCTAATCGAAATAGGAGGAACGGTAGGAGAATATCAAAACCTTTTGTTTTTAGAAGCAGCCAGAATGTTAAAATTAAAACATCCTAAAGATGTTGTTTTTATTTTGGTTAGTTATCTGCCTATTCCAAAAATAATAGGAGAAATGAAAACAAAACCCACTCAACATGCTGTTAGAACAATAAATTCAGCTGGAATTCAACCAGATATAATAATCGCTCGTTCTCAGATCCCCTTGGACGATATAAGAAAAGAAAAAATCTCCATTTTCTGTAATGTTGATAAAAGGGATGTTATCTCAGCTCCAGATATTAAATCAGTTTATGAAATCCCAATTAATTTTGAAAAAGATAATTTAGGTAATCGCATTCTGAAAAAGTTTAATTTGGGAGCAAAGAAAAATGATTTGAAAAAATGGAAGAAATTGATTGAAACTATAAAAAAAAGCAAGAAGCCAGTCAAAATTGGTATAGTAGAAAAAAATATCAAGCCAGAAGCTACTGCACTGACTGATTGTTATCTTTCTATAATTGAAGCAGTAAAACATGCTGCTTGGTCTCTTACGAGAAAACCTGAGATTTATTGGTTAGATTCTAAAAGATATGAAAGAGATAAGAAAATACTTAAAGAACTGAAAAATTTTGATGGAATAATAGTACCTGGAGAATTTGAGGGTAGGGGAGTGGAAGGAAAAATAAAAGCAATTGAATATTGTCGAAAAAACAAAATACCCTTTTTAGGGCTTTGTTTGGGAATGCAGCTGGCAGTTATTGAATTTGCCAGAAATGTTTGCGGTTTGAAGAAAGCAAGTTCTACTGAATTTTCCAAGAATTGTCAAGTACCAATTATTGACTTAGTACAAGAACAGAAGAAAAACTTAATTAGAAAAAAACATGGTGGAACAATGAGATTAGGAGCTTATCCTTGTAAATTAAATCCTCAGAGCCTGTCTTTTAAGGCGTATAAGGTTCCTTTAATTTCCGAAAGGCATCGTCATCGCTATGAACTAAATAATGAGTTTAGGGATATTTTAGAGAAAAAAGGGATGATAATGGCTGGTATTAATCCTCAACAGAATTTAGTTGAGATAATTGAGATTTCAGGTCATCCTTTCTTTATAGGTACTCAATTTCATCCAGAATTTAAATCAAGGCCATTAAGGCCTCATCCATTATTTAAAGAGTTTATTAAAGCTTGCTTAAAGAAGTAAATAGTTGATTAAGAAGATTCTACTTCAACTACTTTAACAACTCTTTGTCCTTTATTAAACTTTGTTTTTCTTTTTGTTTTAAATTTAACAACTCCAGTTTTCAAAGCAAAAAGAGTGTGGTCTTTTCCACAACCCACGTTATTACCGGACAGAAATTTAGTTCCTCGCTGGCGAATAATGATATTACCAGGTTTAACCTTCTGCCCTTCAAAAATTTTAACACCCAATCTCTTTGCCCTAGAATCTCTACCTAGCCTTGTTGAACCTGCTGATTTTGTCTTAGACATATGCAATTTATGTTATCAAAAATGATTCAATTTGTCAAAAAATATTCAGATAATATTTTATTGTTCTTAATAGTTTTTCTTCTGTGTTTACTTTCTTTTGGTATAGGAATATTAACTCAATATTATCTTCAAAAACCTCCTTTAGAAATTGAAAATGTAGGGGAGTAGTTTATTCTTTTTTCAAGTTCGAATGAATTCTAAAAATTACTTGTTTTTAATACCATGAAATTTTCGATGTATATCGCGGAGTCTTTTACTAGTAATGTGGGTGTAAATTTGAGTAGCAACAAGGGTTTTATGACCTAGAAATTCCTGAAGTGTTCTTAAATCTACTCCCTGTTCTAAGAGATTAGTACTAAAGCTGTGGCGCATTACGTGTGGTGTGGTGGTCAACGGCAAACCAGCCATAATGGCATATTTTTTTATACTTTTTTCTATTGACCGAGGAGTTAATCTTCGAGGAGTCCCTTTTTTATTTTTATAATTAATAAATAAAGCCTTTTCTTTATCTTTTCGAGTTTCAAGATAGTTCCTTAACCAGTGTGTTGCTCTTTTTGAAAAATAGATTGTTCTAGGCCGACTACCTTTTCCAATTATTACGATTTCTAAATCTTTTGTCTCAGGTTTTAATTTAATTTGTTCTCGGTTTAGACTGATTAATTCTGCTATTCTCATTCCAGTAGAAAATAAAGCTTCTAAGATAGCTCTATCCCGCAATTCATTAATTTTTGAGACATCGGGAACTGCAAATAGTTTTTCTAGTTGTTCTAAATTTAAGAAGCTTACAACTCTTGCATCTTTACTTTTAGCCAATTTTATTTTTTCAGCAGGTAAAGAGAAGATATCTCTATCAGCAAAAAAATTCAGCAAAGATCTCAAGGCTATTAGATAATAATTTTGGGTGGTTTTTTTTAAGGATTTTTTTGTTTTTGGAGTGTATTCACGAGCCAAATATGCTCGATATTTCCAGATATGTTCTGAGGTAAGTTCGTGAGGTTTTAGTTGTTCTATCTTATTTATTTTTAACCAATCCAAAAACTTTTTTAAAAATCTAGAATAATTTTCTTGGGATTTTGAACTTAAACCTCTCTCAATCTCTAACCAGTCAAGAAAATCATTTAAATGATAGGGGATTGGTTTTTGGCTTTTTTCCATAAAATAGCTTATAAGCTCCTATTATTATACTCTTAAGTGTAATTATGCGAACCAATATCTATTAATAATATAGGTTCTTTAAAGAACCTTGTCAACCCCCCTACTGCGAAAAACTCTCTATATTGTTAGAGAAAGGGAGGTATTAGAAAATAAGATTTTTTAACCATTGCCAACTTTTTGAGTACAGTTCTTTTATTTCTTCCTTAATTTGAGATATTTCTTTTTTAATTTGTTCTCTTATAATTGGCTCTCTTTTGCTTATTTCTTTTTTTATCCAGTTTTGGATTTTGGGAAGTAAATTTCCCTTCCAATAATTTAATATTTTCTGATGAACACTTTGCCAAATTTCAAATGCTTGTCTAAGAGATTCTTTTAAGGGCTGAATAAAAATTCTAGAAAGATTATTAAAAGTATTTTCTTGAGCTAATACTGAACTGAACGAGTAGAAAAGAAAAACAGATATTATCAAAACAGAGAGAGGTATTTTAAGATCAGAGTATATCATAAGATTGATTTAATCTTTCTAAAGTTTTTTCTTTTCCCAGAATGGTTGCTACTTCAAATGGGCCGGCTGAGGCTTTCTCCCCTGTTAAAGAAACCCTTAGAGGCCATAATATTTTTCCTCTATCCCCTATTTTATCTGCTTCTGCCATTAGAATATTTGTTAAATTCTTTTCTGTCCAATTTTCTGATTTTATTTTAGACAATATCTTTTTTACTTTTTTCAGAATATTTTTTATTTCTTTATCTTCTATATCTTTCCATCTTAAAAGCTCCTTATCATATTCTAGTTTTCCTTTGAAAAAGAAATGGGTTAATTCTGGAATTTCAGATAGTTTTTTCAATCTTTCTTGATATAGACTTATAATTTTTTCAAGACGTTTAAGACTTATTTTTTCTCCAGTTTCAATGATTTTATAGAATTGACCTGGTAAACCTTCGGCTTCGAGCTCTGGTTCAATTAAATTTTTCTCAACTAAATAAGGAATACAATATTCAGTTAATTTTTCTGGAGATTTCTGTCTAATATAAAAACCATTCATCCAATCTAATTTAGTGATATTGAAAATTGCTCCTGATTTTTGAATTTTCTCTATGGAAAACTCTTTTATTAATGAAGGCATTGAAAAAACTTCTCTCTCTGTCCCAGGATTCCAGCTTAATAAAGCTATGAAGTTTGTTAGCGCTTCAGCCAGATATCCATCCTTACGATATTCAGTAATTGATATAGCTCCGTGTCTTTTGCTTAACTTGCTCCGATCAGGTCCTAAAATTAAAGGCAAATGGGCAAACTTTGGCTGAGGGAAACCAAGAGCCTCTTGAAATAAAATTTGCTTAGGAGTATTTGGAATATGATCTTCTCCTCTAATAACATGAGTAATTTTCATTTCAAAATCGTCTATTACACAAGCAAGGTTATATAAAGGATCAGTAAGACTTTTAGCAATACAAAGATCTCCAAAAAGAGCAGTGTCAAATTCTATTTTTTCGCGAATCATATCCTGAAAAACTATCTTTTTTGAGGGTGTTTTGAATCTAATAATAAATGGTTTTTTGGCCTTTAAATATTCCTTTACTTTTTGGGGAGAGAGGTTTTGGCACTTCCCTGAGTAGCGTGGCGGCTCTCCTATGCTCATTTGGTACTGTTTTTGACTCTCTAGCTCTTCTTTAGAACAAAAGCAATAATAGGCCTTATCTTCTTTTAAGAGCTTCTGGATGTATTTAGAGTAAATTTCCCGTCTTTCAGACTGTCGATAAGGGCCATAATCCCCTCCTATGTCAGGGCCTTCTGACCACTCTATTCCGAGCCATTTTAATCCTTCGATAATTTTTTGTTCCCATTCTTTTTTTGATCTTTCAACATCAGTATCTTCAATTCTTAAAATAAAACTACCTTCATGTTTTTTCGCAAAAAGATAGTTAAAAAGGGCTGTCCTGGCAGTACCGATATGTAAATGTCCGGTTGGTGAAGGAGCAATTCGAACTCTTACCTCTCCAGGGCTTATTAACTTTAGATCTTCTTCCATCATTATGCTTTATTTTACAACAAACCTAATTATTTGGCAAATTTTTTATCCTTTTTTAGGTTGTTTTTTTAATGGAGAAAGATATTCCAGGAGATAAGAAGCCATTATTTTAGCTGCTTTTGGTCTTGAGAATCTTTTACTATTTATTGACATTTCTTCAAGGTCTTGAGGTCTGGAAAACAAATACTTTAATTTTTCTAAGAAAAAGTGAGGTTTTAAATTTTCCTGTTCAATTACCTGACAAGAACCACTTTTACTGTAGGCATAGGCATTTTTAATTTGGTGATTTTGAGCAGAATGAGGTAATGGAATCAAAATACTCGGTTTTTCATTTGCTGCAATCTCAAAAATCGTTCCTGATCCAGCCCTGGAAATAACTAAAGAGCATGCAAAAAGAGCATGTTTATAATATTCTTCATCTAAAAATGGAAAAGGATGATAGTATTTTTTCGAAGATTTTAAAAGAATAGCATCAGTTTCAGCTTTAATTTCTGAAAAGTTTTTTTGACCCGTTTGATGAATAATTTCAAAACTTTCAAGCATCTCTGGTAAAATTTGTAAGATTATATCATTTAGTCTTTGGGCTCCTTGAGAACCTCCTAAAATTAAAAGCAGGGGTTTATTATCTTGTAATCGAAAAATCTCTTTTGCTCTTTCTTTAGATCCTTGTAAAATTTCCATTCTTACTGGGTTGCCTAAGTTAATTATTTTTTCCTTGGGAAAAAATTCTGTCTTTGGAAAAGAAGTGAAAATTTCAGCTGCCCATTTACTTGTCTTTTTTGTGACTAAACCGGGTATAATATCGGATTCGTGTAAAAAGACAGGAATATGGAGTATTCTAGCAGATACTACTATTGGAAAAGAACCATAACCGCCTTTACTAATTACAACATCAGGCGCTATGAAAAAGAGATAGAAAAATGCCTGCAACATACCAATTGGAATTTTGAAGATATCAATTAAATTTTTGAAAGAGAAATATCTTCTTAGCTTGCCAGCTAATATTTTTTTAATTGCTACATTTTCCTGGCCAAGCAGGGCCAAACTATAATCGTCCTTTGGCCCAATGTAAAACAATTTCATGTCTTGTCTGGGATAATTTCTTTTCATCTCCCTTATTACTGCTATTATGGGGAAAATATGGCCACCGGTTCCCCCGCCGGTAAAAACTATTTCCATGTATTTTTTGAGATATTTAAAAGTATTCCTATTCCTATTAATTCTACTATTATATGCGATCCTCCATAACTAATAAAGGGTAAGGGAATACCAGTTAAAGGGAGCAATCCGGTCATTGCGCCCATGTTAAAGAATGCTTGAAGAGTTATCCAGATAGTAATACCCAAAGCCAATAGGTAAGAAAAATTATCTTTAGATTCTTTTGCGATTTTTAATCCCCTTAAAGCAAAAACAAGAAAAAGAGTAATAAGTACAATGCATCCAATAAATCCCATTTCTTCTCCTATTATAGCAAAAATTGAGTCAGACATGGAATGAGGTAAGAAACCGAATTTTTGCTGACTCATTCCTAGACCAAAAGGTCCTCCAATGCCAAACATTTTTCCAGAACCAATAGAAATGAACGACTGATGAATTTGATACCCTTCTTTTAATGGATTAAATTCAGGATGTAAAAAACTCATTAATCTTTCCATCCTATAGGGGGCAATCATTATCATTAGAATTGTTCCTCCTATTCCAACAAAAACTACTGAGATTTTATGCCAAAAAGAACTAGGAGTAAGAAAATAGATTAAAATCGAAGTTGCGAGGATTAGCATTAAAGTACCCATATCTGGCTGTTTGATTAAAAGACAAGTTAGAATAGTCAAGATTATCAGGAAAGCGACTAAAGTTTGATTTTTTGACCTTTTTTGACTAAACCAAGCAGCAAGATAAAGTAAAAAAGTGATTTTCAGAAATTCTGAAGGCTGGAAGGAAATAGGTCCGAGAGATATCCAGCGATAAGCTCCTCCAATTGAAACTCCAATCTTAGGGATAAAGACAAGAACTAAAGCAATCAAATTTAAGAATAAAAGAGCTACGGCATATTTTCTTAAAACAGATAGAGGTAATTTAAAAAATAGTATTCCTAGCAAAATAGCTGGTAGCAGACCTAAGAGGATTTGATGGGATAAATAATGCCAGGTATTACCGAAGTTTTCCAAACTTAAAGGAGCAGATACTGTAGCAATCATTAATATACCAAGGAGAATTAAGATTCCAACAATGGTGAGTAAGATATAATCATAATGGAGATTTTTTTTCATAAAGACTTTACGTATTTTTTAAACAGATTTCCCCTTTCTTTATAATTACGAAAAACACTGAAACTGGCTGAAGCCGGAGAAAGAAGGCAGATACTCCCCTTTCTCGTATGTTTATAGACTGTTTTGACTGCTTCAGCCATTGACGAAACAAAAAAACTTTTTGGTAAGTTCTTCTCATCTTTTTTAAAATTGAGAACTTCTTTCCAAATTTTTTTACCGGTATATGGAAAAAGAATAAGATTTTCTATTTTGCTTTTTAAAATCTTTTTGGCCAGAACAGGAAAATCAATTTCTCTCTTACTTGAACCGCCCAAAATTAGGGTTTTAACTTTTTTCCCTAAAGCGTCCAAGGCAACAATCGTTGCCTGGGGAATTGTGGCAAAAGAATCATTGTAAAATTCTATTCCCTTATATCTTCCAACAAATTCTAATCTATGAGCTAAGGGTTTAAAAGATTTTATTGCCTTTTTAATGTCTTTAGACGGAATATTAAAGATTTCTCCGACCAAAACTGCTGCTAATATATTTAAAAGATTAAAATCCCCTTTTAAAGGAATTTCTTTTCGACTAATGATTTTTTCTAAATTCTTTATTTTTTTAATATTAAATGCAATTTTTTTCGCCTTTGATTTTTTAGCAATTTCTCTTAAAAGTTTTTGTTCAGAGTTGTAAATAAAATAATCTTTTTTTGTTTGGTAACTAGTAATGCTTTCTTTTGCTTGGCAGTATTCTTTAAAATTTTTATAATAATCTAAATGATCTGGATAAAGATTTAAAAAAACCGCAATATAAGGGGATTTTTTAAGAAATTGCAGTTGGTGGGAAGAAAGTTCGTAGACGAAAATATCTTCTTTCTTCGCTTTTAACAAAGTTTTAAAAACCGGTCTGCCAATATTTCCTATTAAGTGAGTTCTGAACTTGCCTTTTTTCAATATTTGATAAATTAAGGAAGAGGTTGTGCCTTTTCCTTTTGTACCAGTTACGCCAATAATTTTACCTAGACAGTATTCAAAAAAAATCTCGGTCTGGGAAGTTACCTTTGTTTTTTTCCTTAAAAATGGTTTTAGACTGCTTAACTTAATGCCAGGCGTCTTGATTATTAATTGGTAATTTTTAAGAGATTCAAGATAATTCTTACCAAGATAAAGTTTTAGATTTTTGCCTTTTTTTAAAAATTCTTGGTTTCTTTTCGACAATTCTTTGAATTCTAATTTATCAGCTATGGCTATAATCTTTTCCGGAAATAGTTTTCTCAGAGCTAAATAATTATCTTTTCCTTCTTTTCCAAATCCAAGAACTAATATTTTCTTATCCTTTAATTCATTTAAGTACATTTTAACCCAATAATCTTATAGTTACTCCTATAATTGCCATTATCATACCTAGAATCCAAAATCTCATAGTGATCTTAGGTTGACTCCAACCTTTGGCTTCAAGGTGATGATGAATTGGCGATGAAAGAAAAATCTTTCGATGAAGGAATTTTTTTGATAAAAGCTGTAAAATTACAGAACCAGCTTCAATAACTAAAAGTCCGGCAATAATAGGAAGAATAACTACTGAATCAGTTAAAAAAGCAACTGCAGCCAGGGTTGCTGTTAATCCCATCATTCCGTTTTCTCCCATATAAAACCTAGCCGGAGGGATATTAAACCACAAAAATGCCAGGATTGTTCCTGTTAAAACAGCGCAAAAGGAAGCTAAACCTATTTGAGCCTGAGAAAAAGCGATTATGGAAAAAGCGAAGAAAATCATGGCAAAAGTTCCTCCGGACAAGCCGTCAATGCCATCTATTACTCCACCAGCCCAACAACCCAAAGTAGTTATGATAAAAAGAGGAATATAGAAAAAACCAATATTAATATCCCCTATCAGAGGGATGAAAAGAGTTGTCCAACCTAATTTATAATAGAACCACCAAGATCCCACGGCAGCTATAATTATCATGATGAAAAGGCGTCTGGAAAATTTCATTCCTCCCCCTATATATTTTCCTTTACCAAAAACTTGCAAAAGGTCGTCGCAAAGACCCAATAAAGAAGCAGCGGCTAAAATAGCCAAGGGAAGCCAAGTCTGACTTCTTGATAAAAAGTTTAATTTTTGAAACCAAAAACCGTCAAAAAACTTAGCCAAAATTGCAAAAAAGAAGATAACAAAAATAACAGTTACCCAAATTAAAAGACCGCCTAATCTAGGCACCCCTACTTCTTTTTTTTTATGAAGTTTGAAAAAAACAGGAGCTGCTTTTCCGTCTATTGATTTTTTTCTTGCTTCTTTTTTCCAAAGTTTGTATTTATAGAGAAAGTGAGTTAAGAAAGGAGTCCATGAAACTGCTAAAAATGAAGAAAAAGCGCAGAGAAATAAAATTTTGATTATATTAGCATCAACCATAAGATTAAAATCTAAATGCTTGTTTTGTCCAGTTTATCAATTGTTTCATTTCTTCAAATCTATTTTCTGAACCTAAGACTACGTTTATTAAAAAGGTATTTTTTCTTGGTCCTTCCAAAATCAGAATTAAACAGCCCCCTGCCCTATCAGTATAGCCGGTTTTTCCTCCGATTATCCCTTCAATTTCTCCTAAAAGTTTATTTGTACTTTGAAGAGTATAATGGAAATCTTCATTTTCTCTTTGAGAAAGAATTTCCAAAATTTCAGGCTTATATTTAATTAAATATTTCGCTAACTTTACCAAATCTTCAGATGCAGAATAATTTGTAATTTGAGAAGAATCTTTGGGGTCTAAACCAGTAGGATTTATAAAATGGGTAGTTTTTGGATTTAAACCTACATTATAATAAGCCTCTAGATTCATTAAATCAACAAAACTTTTTTCTTCTAATCTTTCTGTCTGAATATTTGGAGTAGCTAAAGCATATGCCGCATCATTACTTGATTCAATAAGTGCCATGGACAAAAGTTCTTTTACCGAAACAATTTGTCCAGCTTTTAGTTTTATTTCCTCCCCTTCCTGCTCAATAGCTTGCTTAGAGATTTCTATTGTATCTGATAATTCATATATATTTAAAGCAACTAAAGCTGTCATTAGTTTTGTTAAACTCGCAATTGGAAGTTTTTCAGATTTATTCTTCTCAAAAAGAATTAAATCTTTTTCTTGAGAGTCAACAAAAACAGAGATAGCTGATTTAGCTAAAATTTTTAAATCAGGAATTTCTTCAATTCTCACTGGCTCTCCAATATTCAGAAGAGTAGAATAAGAAATATCAGATGTTAAGATTAAAGGGTTTTTTTCAAGTTCCCGAACATAGAAAAAATCCTCCATGCCTTTTTCTAGAATATTTACTCCACTCCAGAAAAATATGCTTAATATGAAACAAACTAAGAAAAATTTAATGTTTTTAGACATTTTATAATTACTTATCTCTAATTATTTTAATATGCAATTCTTTTAATTGATCCTCAGGGATTTTTGACGGGACGTCCATCATCAGACCTCTATTATCTCCAGTTTTTGGGAAAGATATAACTTCTCTAATGTTTGGTTCGCCTAAAACTATAGCCAAAAATCTGTCAATTCCAGGTGCTATGCCGCCATGAGGAGGGACCCCATATTGAAAAGCTTCAAAGTAATTTTTGAATTGTTCTTTTGTTTCTTTTGGAGAATGTCCTAAAACTTCAAATACAGCTGTCAAAACATTTAAATCTGTGGTTCTTATACTTCCTCCGCCGACTTCCCAACCATTAAGAACAAAGTCATGTTGATAAGAGATGATTTTTTCTGGAGTTTTCTTAATCTTTTCTGTATCATCTGTTTTTGGTTTAGTAAAAGGATGATGCGATGCTCCCCATCTTTTTTCTCCTTCATGCCATTCAAACATTGGAAAATCAATGATAAAACAAAAGGCAAGTTCATTCTCGTCTTTTTTGTTTTTTCTCAGATCTGGTTTGTCGCTCTTATATTTTGCCATTGCCTCTTTATATGTCATTCGAGGGAAAGGAATTTCTGAGATTCTTTTTTCAGGAAATAATTTTTTACAAATATCAATATAAAGAGATTCGGTCAAATTCAAGATATCATCTTGTTCTACAAAAGACATTTCAATGTCTAATTGGGTGTGTTCTGCCTGCCTATCAGCTCTAGCATCTTCATCACGAAGACATCTGGCAATCTGAAAATATCTCTCAAGACCAGCTACCATTAAGAGTTGTTTATATTGCTGTGGGGATTGAGGTAGAGCGTAGAATTTTCCTGGTTGTAGTCTTGCCGGAACTAAAAAATCACGTGCTCCTTCAGGCGTAGATTTTGTCAAAATAGGAGTTTCCACTTCAACGAAATCCTTTTCTTTAAGGTATGTTCTCATAAAATAAATAACTTCCTGTCGTATTTTTAAGTTTTTCTGAAGTCGTTGCCTTCTTAAATCCAGATATCTGTATTTTAATCTTTTTTCTTCGTTGATTTCGTAACCATCACTTTCAACAGAAAAAGGTAAAGTTTTGGCCTCACTGTGAATCTTAAGATCTTCGGCTTTTATCTCAATACCCCCGGTTTCGATCTTTGGATTTTTCATCTTTTCTGGTCTTTTTTCAACAGTTCCAACAACTTCTATTACCCACTCTGGTCTCAATTTATCAGAGAGTTTGTAAATTTCTGATTTTAATTCCTCTGTAAATACTATTTGAACTAAGCCGCTTCTGTCTCTTAAATCAATAAAAATAATTTTTCCATGGTCTCTTCTAGAATTAACCCATCCACAAACTTTGACTTTCTCCCCTATATATTTAATTGTTTGGTTTATAAAAATTCTTTCCATAATTTGTTTTATTTGATAATTTTTATGAACTTTCTTTTACCTACTTGTAAAACCATTTCGTTTTTTAATTTAATGTTCTCGTGCCAATCCTTGATTTTTAATTTCTGATCTTTGATTTTTATACTTACTCCCCCTTGCAGGATTAATCTTTTCGCTTCATTTTTTGAAGAAGCTAAATTTGTTTTTACTAATAAATCTAAAATGAGAAGAGATTTCTTTGAGGTTTTAAAACAAGGAATTTTTGAAGGCAGTTTTTTCTCTTGAAAAACACGATTAAATTCTTTTTCAGCAGTTTCTCCTGCTTTTTTACTGTGATACATTTTGATAATTTCTTTAGCTAAAATCGCTTTTGCATCTTTAGGATTAAGCTCTTTCTTCTTTAAATCTTTTTTAATTTTCTCTATCTCTCTTAAAGAAAGACGTGTTGTTAGTTTGAGATAACCCTCGATTAATTCATCTTTCATTGACATAATTCCCCCGTACATATCTTTTGGACTATCAGTAATATTTATAACATTTTTCCAACTGGTTGACATTTTTCTGCCGTCCATACCATAGAGCATTTTGGAAACCATAATATCCTGTGGCGGTTGGGTGAATATTCTTTGCATGTCTCGGCCAATTTTTAAATTAAACAGCTGGTCAAAACCACCTATTTCGACATCAGCTTTTATCATAACCGAATCATAACCTTGGAGCATTGGATAGCTTAATTCGTGTAGACCAATAGGCTTGCCCTTTTCCCAGCGTTCTTTGAAGTTTCGACGTTGAATCATCTGTTGAGCAGTGAAATTCATTGCTAAAGAAAGAAAATCTTTAAGTTTTAATTTACTTAACCATTCTGAATTTCGGCGGAATTCAACTTTGTTTAAGTCTAAGATTTTCCCAATTTGTTTTCTATAAGTTTTTAGATTTTCTTTAATATCTTTTTCAGTTAAAGGTTTTCTCATTGCTTGCTTGTCTGAAGCATCGCCAATTTGGCCGGTGAAGTCCCCGACTATAAAAACGATTTGATGTCCTAAATCCTGAAAATCTCTTAGTTTCCAAAGTTGAATTGCTCGGCCAATGTGTATTTTAGGCCCTGTAGGATCAATTCCCAGTTTGACTCTTAGTTTCTTTCCTGACTTCAGCTTTTTTAAAAGATTTTTTTTATTAATAACATCTTCTATCCCCCTTTCTAATATTTCTTTTATCTTTTTAGGATTCGTATTTGTTCTCATAGTTTTAAACTCTATTATTTTCTTATTTTAATTGAATTTCTGACTGAAATCAACCCAATCAAAAACCGCGAGGTTTTCTCACGGTTTTTGTAAAATCTATAATAGTTATTCTCCTTCGCTTTCTTTATCTTCTGGGGTTGAAAAACTTGAAGGAGTTTCTATCTTAGGTTTCCCTTTTTTCTTTGATTTAACAAACCATAGAATAAGACTGACTACAGCAACACCTGCAATTACCCAAAATATGCATATTAGAGTGTCCATAATTGACGTTTTGTAGTATGTTTTTTCGCGACTTTTTTTCTAAAAAAGCAGTCGAAAACTGTACTACTTTATTATTTTATTTTTTACAACGACTTTTTATCTTTAATCTATTTTAGAGAAATATTTGATAGCAGTCAACCCTAGATGAATATTAATTGTCAGTAATTTTGTAAATGTCTCCGGCACCCATTATTATCACTACTTCCCTACCCTTTAGGCCCTTTTTTAAATAATTTATTATCTTTTCTTTTGGTAAATAAATTACCCAAGTTCTGTCAATTGTTTTTACTAATTTTTCCGAGCTAATTTTGTTTTTCATACCTCCTTTTTCTCTTCCGGCAACATCATAAATGTCAGTAATAATCAATTTATCAACTGGAATCTCTCTAAAAACCCTTATGAAGTCTTTCAATAAATAAAATGTTCTCTGATACTGGTGAGGTTGAAAAACACACCAGATTTTTCTATGCGGAAATTTTTCTCGAGTTGCTTTCAAAGTTGCTTTAATTTCTGTTGGATGATGAGCATAGTCAGATATAATTTCCAATTTTTGATTTCCAATTTTAAATTTACACTTCTCAAAACGCCGCCAAGCACCTTTATATTCTGATAAAGTCTTAAAAGAAACTCTGTCAGGAATTTTTAAAATTCGAGCTGTTTTTAAAGAAGCTAAAGCATTCAAAACATTATGTTCTCCTGGAATTTTTAATATTTCTTTCATTTTTTTTGCTTCTTTTTGTTTTAAGCTAAAACTTTGACTATTGAAATGTAGTTTTAAGATTTGGGCTTTAAGTTTTGAAATATTTTTATCATCTTTATTTATAACCAGTATTCCGTTTTTCGGTAAATGTTTGATAAACTCTTTATAAGTTTTCAGAATATGTTTTAAATTTTTATAATAATCAAGATGTTCTTTTTCGATATTAGTTAAAACAATAATTTTCGGCCAATAATTTAAAAAAGAAGCATTCCATTCATCTGCTTCAATTATCAAATATCTTCTTTTCCCCATTCGAAAGTTAGAGTTTCCGAATTCTTTAAGTTTTGTTCCTATAATCACTGTTGGGTCAAAGCCGGCTTTAATCAAAATTAAAGCAATCATGGCAGTTGTTGTACTTTTTCCATGAGTTCCAGAAACAGCAATCGTAAAATATTTTTTAGTTAATTCTCCTAAGGCCTGAGGATAACTTTGAATTTTAATTCCTCTTTTTCTAGCTTCTAAAAGTTCTAGATTGTTTTTTTCCACTGCTGGACTGTAAATCACTTGTTTGATATCAGGTTTTAAACGATTTTTTTTATGGGAACCTATATAAATTTTAGCTCCTTTTCTCTTCAAAAGAATGGTAATTTCCGAGGAAACTAAATCAGAGCCACTAACTTGGTAGCCTTTTGATAGATAATATTGGGCTAAAGCTGAAACGCCAATTCCTCCAATGCCGATAAAGTGAATCTTCATATATATATAATTAAGTTTCAGGTCTTAAGTTACAAGTTTCTAAGATTGCATACTCTGCTCCGCTTCTCTTTAATTGGCTTTCCATAACTTCAACTGAATTAACTTCAAAATTCAAGGATATATCTTTTTCTATCTCTGGCCTTTCTTCAGGCTCAATTTTTTTCCATTGCCAGGTTCTAATTCTTCCCAGAGTAATATGAGGATGGAACTCTCTATTATTTGATTCAAAACGAATTCCAGCAGCGACCAAAGATTTTTCTAAATCCTGTTTTAAATCGGCTAATTCTTTTACTTTTTCTCCTTCTGCCCAAATCATCCGAGGGGGTATTTTTTTAGGGGGACCATAACAAATTTTGTTCAAATTTATAGAAAAAGATCTATATTGGGCAACAATTTCTTTCGTGGTTCTGCAGATTTCTCCGAGTTTTTCGTTCGGGGTATAGCCAATAAAAATTAAAGTAATATGTAGACTGTCTTTTTTTGTCCATCTAATCGGAAAGTCAGGCCATTTTGATTGGTAGTCTAAAAAGTCTTTTTTTATCTTTTCTGGCAAATTTATAGCAATAAAAATCCGATGAGGCATATAAATTTATAATAGCAAAATGCTAAGAACTTTACAATTTTCTATAATAATGTTATATTTTAAGAAAATTTAAGACATTTGGTTTTTAATTTTAAAAAAAGGAGGTGAATCAAATGTCAAAAGTTCTTTCACAAAAATCAGATTTAGGATTGAAGAACTATAATGATGTTCTTCCCTCTATTTCACCGCAAGAGCAGAAAAAGTTATTTCAGAAAATGGAAAGATATCCCAAGAATAATCTGGAAATAAGAAATGAAATTGTAGAGAAAAACATGGGGTTAATTGATTTTTGGGCAAGGAAGATAAAAAGATCATATCCAATTTCTAGTTTGGAGTTTAAAGATATTTATCAAGCAGGAGCTATAGGGTTAATGAGGGCAGTAGATAGATTTAAATGGAGAAAGGGGTACAGATTTTCCACTTTTGCTATCCACTGGATAAATCAGGCGATGACAAAGACTATTAATAACCAGTCAAATACTATCTCTATTCCTGTTCACAAGACAGAGATAATTATTCAATATAAACGGACAAAGAAAGAACTTTGTCAGGAATTGGGACGTTCCCCTTCAATCCAAGAAATTGCGATAAGAATGGATGTTAATATAGCAAAGATTAATCACTTAGATGAAATCAGAAACCCGCTTTCTTTAGAAATACCGTTTCCTGGAGAAAATGAAAGCAATACTTTAATTGATGTTATAGAAGACAAAAAGATAATCCATCCTTTAGTAAGATTAGAAAGAGAAGATTTAAGGAAAGAATTAACAAAAGCTTTATTTTACTTGGATTCAAGAGAGAGAAAAATTTTGATTCTGCGGTTTGGGTTAAAAAATGGGAAAAGATACACACTAGAAAAGGTGGGAAAAATTATAGGAGGCATTAGTGATGAGAGAGTTCGACAAATTGAGGTGGTAGCTCTTAGGAAGATCAGAAAAATTCTTGAATCTAAATAGGCACTTGTTATTCAATAAAGAATAAGAGTGCCTTCTTTTTTTTTCTGATGATGATAAAATGAAAGAATGAAGGAGGTTTATCTTTATAAAAAACTATCCAATCATAAAGTTCAATGCCAAAATTGTGCTCATTACTGTATTATTGAACATGAAAAAAGAGGCAAATGTGGCGTGAAAGAAAACAAGAAAGGTAAACTATATTCTTTGGTTTACGGAAAGATTGTTGCTTTAAACATTGATCCCATTGAGAAAAAACCTTTTTATCATTTTTTACCAGGAACTAATTCTTTATCGCTTGCCACTGTAGGATGTAATTTTAAATGTCTTAATTGTCAGAATTATGGTATTTCCCAAATGCCTCAGGAAACAGGTCAAATTTTAGGGAAAGATTTAACTCCTGAAAAAATAGTAGAAGTTGCTCTTGAGAATAATTTGCCAAGCATTTCTTATACCTATACAGAACCAGCCATTTTTTCTGAATATGCTTTGGATATAATGAAATTAGCCAGGAAAAAGGGATTAAAAAACATTTGGGTTAGCAATGGATTTTGGTCAAAAGAACTTTTTGATTTAATTTTTCCTTATTTGGACGCGGTTAATATTGATTTAAAAAGCTCTGAGAATGGTTTCTATGTAAAATATTGCGGAGGAAAATTAAAACCAGTTCTAGACACTTTGAAAAGATTAAAAGATAAAAAGATTTGGATTGAGGTTACTACTTTAATTATTCCGGGTTTAAATGATAAAGAAAAAATATTTAAGGGTATTGCTAATTTTATTAAGAATAAACTAGGTAAAGAAACTCCCTGGCATATCAGTAGATTTTCTGGAGCAATCTCTTGGAAATTTCAAGATTTTCCTGATACGCCTATTGGAACTTTAAAAAAAGCACAAGAAGTTGGTAAAAAAGCCGGTTTAAAATATATTTATATCGGCAATATCTAATTTATGATTAAATTTGCCTCAATTTCTCCTCATCCTCCAATACTTCTTCCTTCTGTAGGTTCAGAACAAGACCGTTTGAAGTTAAAAAAAACAATCGAAAGTTTAGAGTATTTGGCTAAAAGTTTTAAAAAAGCAAACCCTGATTGTTTGATAATTTCTTCTCCACATCCTGATTGGGGTTTTAAGGTTCCTTTATATTTTATAGCCAATGATTTTAAAGGTGAAATTGAGTATTTTTTAACTGAGCTTGACCCACCGAAATTTTATTTTGATAAAGGCAAACAATTTTATCTAAATTTAGAAAAAAACAAATCTTATGGCTTAATAGCTTCAGGGGATCTCTCTCACTGTTTGAAAGAAGACGGTCCTTATGGATTTTATCCTGATGGGCCAAAATTCGATAAATATTTAATCAAATATTTAAAAGAAAAAGATATAGAGAATTTCTTAAAATTGGATAAAATGTTTCCTGAAGCTGGCGAGTGCGGTCTTCGTTCCTTTTCTTTTCTCTTAGGAATATTAGAAGAATCAAAACTTGATTGGCAGCCGGAAATTCTTTCTTATCAAGGGCCATTTGGAGTTGGATATCTCGTTGCTTCAATTCAAATCAAAAACTAATGAAAAATTATACAAACCCGTATATTTCACTTGCAAAATCAGCAGTAGAAACTTATATTAATAAAAGGAAGGTTATTAAGGTACCAGATGGCTTACCAGAGAAAATTACAAGCAAAAAAGCAGGCACTTTTGTAACTATCAAGAAAAATGGAGATTTAAGAGGATGTATAGGCACTTATTTACCAACAAAAAAGAGTATTGCTGAGGAGATAATTCAAAATGCTATTACTGCGGCCACTGAAGATTATCGTTTCGGACCGGTTCAAAAACAAGAACTCCCCTATCTCACTTATAGTGTTTATATCTTAGAAAAACCAGAATTAGTGAAAGATACAAAAGAATTAAACCCTAAGAAATACGGCATTATTATTAAAACTCTTAACCATCCTTTAAAATCCGCGCTTTTACTTCCTGACTTAGATGGGATAAACACGGTGGAACA
The DNA here is from genome assembly GCA_030619905.1 of bacterium. GTDB lineage: Bacteria > Patescibacteriota > Minisyncoccia > Minisyncoccales > CG1-02-41-26 > JAUXAO01. The sequence continues at coordinate 69,937 of JAUXAO010000002.1, forward strand.
GCAGATTTCAGTAACTTGCCAAAAAGGAGGAATTGACCCTTCAAAAGAAAAAACAGTTATTTATAAGTTTAAAGTAAAAGAACATAGTTGATTAAACTCTTTAATTCTCAAATTAATGCTTAATAAAAAAATTGTTAAAATATTATACGGGATAGAAGAATTATTAAAGATAAAAGGAGAAGGGATACCCTATAAACCAAAGGCATATTCTAAAGCGGCTTTGAGTTTGGAAAATTTAGAACAAGATGTTTCTTTTATATATAAAAAAGACGGGCTGAAAGGCCTTGAAAAGATTTCTGGCGTGGGTAAAAGCATTGCTAAAAAAATTGAAGAGTATATAAAAAAAGGTAGAATTAATTATTATGAAAAATTAAAAGAAGAAACTGCTATTCGTCAGATTGTGACCCATTATTTTAAAACTAAAGGATTAAATCTAGATCAGATAAAAAAAGATGCTAAAAAAAGAAAGATAATTTATTCAAGATTTACCAGACCAGCAAAACAACTTCTGGAATTGGCTGGTTCAGTTCAAGCAGCCAAAAAAGCCATTAATAAGGTAGCCGAATGGGCAAAATCAAGAAATCTGGATTACGCTATTGAAACAGTTTTTAAGAAATGGCTGGAACTTGATAGGTTAAAGCCTAAAGAAATCGTTAAAAAGCCCTTCTATGATGAAGAGCCGATGGTGTGGTCTCAAACCCGTAGAAAATGGTATGTAATTTCAAGAGATGGAGAGTGGCTGGAATTTGTAGGAGAGGAAAGAGAAATAAAATGGCGAATTATTAAATAACCTAAATTATTTTGTAATTTTGATTGCTTTGCCCTCTATTAAGGCCTGGGCAATTTTTTTTCTGGCTGAAATCAATATTCGACCCAAAGTACTTTGAGAAATTTTCATTTTTTTAGCTGCTTTGGTCTGATCTAAATTTCTTAGATCACAAAGCCGAATAGCTTCTAATTCATCCACAGCCAAACCTACCTCTTCCAGTACTGAAAGAGGTATACCCCTCGGTTTAAAGTATGTAACATTTGGGTCAAAATAGACTCGCCTTGGTTTTATTGGTCGAACCATATTTAGATATTTTAAAATCCTAATTCTTCTGAAATACTTTGCATTGCTAATAAAACGATTTTAATAAAATCTTCTAATTTTAAATTTAAGAATTCCTCACATTTAATGATTATTTCCCGGTTGGCTCCTCGAGCAAAAGCCTTTTCTTTAAAACGATTTAGAATATTCTCAGTTTTTAAATCCCCTATTTTCTTTGATGGCAATACTAAAGTAGCTGCAACAATTAAACCAGTTAAAGGGTCAATACAATACAAAGCCTTTGCCATTAAACTTTGAGGTTTAATATTATGAGATTCATTATGAGTCAAGACAGCTTGGTAAATTTGTTCATCGAATCCTAAATCTTTCAGCATTTCGCTTCCAATCTTTGAGTGCAGATTTGGATCCCCTTTTGTTTTCTCGTAGTCAATATCATGTAGAAGTCCGCAGATTCCCCACTCTTCATGGTCTTGTTTAAAATATTTAGCTAATTCCTTCATAGACATCTCAACTGCTAAGCAATGTTTAACTAAATTCTGGTTTTTTAGGTTTTCTTTTAACAAATTTAATGCTTCTTCTCTTTTCATATTATTTTTATTCAATATTTGAATTTTTCTAAGATTTTAAAATCCTTTTTTAAAATCTCTTTCATATTTAGATTATAAGTTACTGTAGCCGGGTGGTAAAGAGGGATTAAGAATATTCCCGGCAAAACCGTTTTTGTTTTAAACACTTTTCCATGGATTTTGCCAATTGGCTCAATCTCATTTTCTAATCCGAATTTTTCCATTAAAAACTGCATAGAATACCTTCCTAATGGACAAATAATTTCTGGCTTAATTATTTTAATCTGTCTTTCTAAATAAGAACAACAAGCCTCAATTTCTTCTTTCTGAGGATCACGATTATTTGGTGGCTTACATTTGAGGATATTGGAAATATAAACGTTTTCTCTTTTTATATTAACCGATTTTAAAAGTTCATCCAGAATTTTCCCGGCCGCTCCACAAAAGGGGCGACCGGTTTTATCTTCCTGAGCTCCAGGTGCTTCTCCTATAAACATTATTTTAGTTTTATGATTCCCCTCTCCGATTACAGGATAATTTCTGCTTTTGTATAAAAGACATTTTTGACATTTCAGAACCTCTTCTTTAATTTCTTTGAGTTTGTCGTCTCTGTTTTTAAGTATTTCCATATTTCTGATAATTTTATCTTTCTCGGGTCATAGAATTACCACATTTAGGACATTTAACTCCATAACAAGGCACTGCTCTCTTGTGAGGTACTTTTTCTCCACATTGAGGGCATACACAAAAACCTCCGGGCCCTAAACCAAAACCTCCTGGTTGACGACCTCTACCACGTCCTACTATTGGACCTTGACCGGTTGGACCGGTTCCATTTCTTCTTGGCATATTATTTATTATATATTATTTTTTATAAACTATCGACTTTTCTGTTTTAAGTATATACCCATAACTATATGTCTGTCAACCCCTAAGTAATATAAACCAAAAGACCGAGAAAAATCTCGGCCTTTTTTTTATAATTCTCCCGATAACTCCAACAAACGAATTTTTGTTTTATCTTCTCGTTCTATATATATTTTTTGGCACCTATGCTCCTTATCTCCTTCAATGGCATACTTAATGTTCTCATCTTCCAATCTTTCGATAAATTTCATAATGGAACTAGTTGTCTCACCCCAGCGAAATAATTTAAGAAATATCGGTTTTTTAAGTTTTCCTATCTCAATTTCATTTTTGAATATTCCGCCTTTTTCTTCTCTAAAATTTTTCATATCCCTTTTATCTTCTCCTCTCTGTAATATTCTCTATTGAGCAGCCATTCAAGAAGTTTTCCGCTTCCTTCCTTTATCTCTTTATTAAATAGCCATCTGAGAACTTCTTCTTCCAAATTTTTTGGTATTACTGTTATTAAATCCGGGTCTTGCCGGATCATCAATTGTTTCTTTTTCTTATTGTATACCGCAGTTATTCCCTTACCGAGGTCAAGGATTTCTTTCCACTTTTTCTTTTTCATTTTTTTCTCCTTTCTTAAAAATTATTAACTAAAAACTATGTTGTACGCCACATAAAGAAAACAGACAGGATAATTATAAAAAATAAAACAATATGTAAAACTTCTTCCGAGGACAACCAGTTCAATAAATTTCTCATCATCCATTCCCCCTTTTTATTTTCCTCCTTTTTATTAACGAGCTAGTTAGAACATTCCAAATTATAGCACATTAATTATTATTAGTCAATATATTTTCAACTAGTATATAAAAAAAAGACTCAGCATCGCTGAGCCTTTTTAAATTATTAAGCTTGAGATAAATCAAAAAAAGATAACAATCCTTTGTATGAAATTGTCGCCTAACCATAAATTTTGGAAAAGACTAACAGTTTGTTCGTTTACTTGTTCGTCTACTGTAATGTCTAATTCCTTAATAGTGAATGCAAGTTCAAATTTTTTCTTATTGTTCCAGCACATAGTTATTTTTAATATTTCGTTTTCGTTTTCGATTTCTATTTTTTCGAAGTTAGCATCCATTTGACTATAATATCTTATGTAAGACGCCTTCTTTCCTCTTAGTTTTTCTTTTTTCTTAATAATTAATCCTAACAATCCCATACAATTATCACTCTTAGCAGCCATTTCCTTATTTTTTACCCTTTCATCAATAATAACTTTCTCCAAACTGTTCATCTTAAGGCATTTCCAACAAGAATCTGTAGTTAAATAACGGCAAGTTTTTTTTCCTTGCTCCGCCTTGCAGATTTCCATTACATGTTTGTTTGTCGGAAACTCTGAAAAAACCTTAAAAGGTTCTACTTCTGCCATTTTTTTCTCCCTTCTCATTTCACTTTTTTTAAATTTCCATTAAAATACACAATACCAAAAGCCATACTAAAGAAATTTTGACATTATTCTTTTTACCTCACTTTCTTTTTTTAAAGGTCTATAATGAAAAATCTTTAATTATAGGATATTTTTATAGAATATTATATGATAAAATATATTTTCTCAATAATCAATCTCAAATTCTCTAAAATTTAATTAAAGATTTTACTTTCTCTACTATCGTTAAAAGTTCTTCAGGGCTAGCCTTTTTTGCTCTGTTTGGATCAAGGTCATTTACTTTATTAACTGGGACAAGATGGATATGAATATGAGGAATAACAAAACCTTCAATAGCCAGAGCAACTCGTTTTGCTCCCGTAGCCTTTTTCAAAGATTCTGATAATTTCTTAGCTGTTCTAAAAATCTCTGAATATAATGGTTCTTCCAAGTAAAAGATATAATCTAAATGCTTCTTGGGAACAAGAATCGTATGGCCGGGATTAATCGGGTTAATATCCAAAAAGGCAAAGAAATTTTCATCTTCCCAAATCTTATAACTCGGAATTTCCCCTTTTATTATTTTACAAAATAAACAATCTTCCATAATTACATCTTTATCTATTTTACTTTATTTTTTCTTAAAATAAAAACAAAAGAAAAAAGCGGGTATTGGTAAAAACCTTATTGGCAGAAAATCCCCGCTCTTTTTTAAAAAAAATCATTCATTCAACAATGACTAATAATACCCTATTTGGAAACTTCCATGATTGCCCCGTTTTGATATCTTTCAGTAAAGTACCTCTTCTAAGGTATTCAAGCAAAAAACCTTTTCCCGACGATTCTTCTTGAAATGGAATTTTGTCTTCGGTGTACGGGACAGAAACCCTTGAAATCCCATAGATTCCAGTCTCTTCCTTTACCTTATTAGGAAACACAAATTTGTTTCCTAATCCAACCTTATTCAATCTTATCATCCTCATTTTTAAAGACCTCCTAATTTTTATTTCCTAATTTTTATCAATATCATTAGCATTATACCTGTATTATATAATATTATTTAAAATTTGTCAATCCCGAAATTGTACTACACTTAACTAATGTCAAATGAAAAACCGCTAAAAAGCGATTTTTAAAATCTTTAATAAGCTGATTTATATAACTTATTTTCCTATTATTTCTTTTCTAAACTCATTTTTACTGCTTTAGATAGCCTGGTAAGGATAAAGATAGCAGAAACTTCCAGGGCGACAGTAGTAATCCTTCCCAAGGATTCTACAAACACACCTTCTGAAGAATAACTAAAATAACTTTTTGTCAAAAAGTTGATAATATATAAAATAACAACTAACGCAATCCAGACATAGACAAACCATTCCCCTTGCCTTTCTACTTCTTTCTTCTCCAACCATCTCAGTATTTCTTTATGAATAGAATAAAGGAACAAGACCCCGATGTAGAAAAAATTTATTCCAGAAGGAGGAAAAGTTCCCCGAGCAAAAAATTCTATTACCACCATAGTCATTACTATTAAAGTAATGACAGCACAAATAATAAATAGATTTTTATTTATGGCAAGTTCTGCCTTTTTTAACCTTTTTAATTTTTCTTCAGATATTTTAGACATATTTCTATTTTAATTTATCCTTTCTTTATTATTCTATCACATTTTATTCATTAATCCAAGAAAAGAAATTTTAAAAACTAACCTTAATTATCTACCAAAAAACCGTCTGAATAAAAAGACGATTTTATTTGCTGCGGATATGAGATAATGTTAGAACCTGTTTTGTGGAGATTTAGCTTGGTCTAAAAACTAAATCTAAAGAAAAATTATATTTATCGCATAAATTTATAACTCTTTTCTTTATCTTTTCATAATACTCATTTGTAAGCCATTCTTGACGATAATTTAAAGCTAAATCTGAATAATATTTATCAAGTACTTTTTTAATTTCTGACCAATTACCACATTTGATGTTTAATCTATCTAAAAGAATTGTTTTAATCCCCACTTCTTTAAAGAGCCTGAATAACTTCTCTAAATCTTTATCGCTTATTCCTGGAATAAAGGGCCCAAGGAAAACTAAAGTAGAAATTCCTGCTTTACTCATTTTTTCTAAAGCCAATAAACGACTCTTAACTGAAGAAGCCCTAGGTTCAAAATTTTTTGCATCTTTTTCATCTAGACAGATAATAGTAAAGCCAGGTTGAGCCCAACGATTAGAGGTATCAAATCTTTTAATAATATCAATATCTCTTGTTATTAACGGTGATTTAGTCAACAAAGCAATCTGAAAATTATTCTTTGCTAAAACTTCTAAACAACGACGAGTAATTCTATATTTTGCTTCAACTGGCTGATAAGCATCTGTTACCGAAGAAATCATTACTAAGCCAGGTTTTAAATACTTAACTTGTTTTTCTAAAACCTCAGGAGCATTTATTTTTACATCAACAAATTCGCCCCATTTTTCTTTTCCTTTTCTATAACGACACATAAAACGAGCATAACAATAAACACACCCGTGAGAACAGCCTACATAAGGATTGAAATTATAGTCAAACCCTTCTATTTTGCAAGGGTTTAAAACTTTTTTGCATTTAATTTCTTTAATTTTCATATTCTCAATTCTACCAAAAAACCGCCTTCTTGGCGATATAATATTTTTAAAAAACTAAAAAGATAATTTTAAAGATATAATTGTTTAATCTCTAAAAAAGATGAAATAAAATTGTATCTAATAAATTCTTTTATAATATTAGAAAATAAATAGGCCCCTGTTCTTTGAAAGAACAAGGGCCCTCTTTTTTGTTTTTATAACGAATCGTTAATTCGTTTCAAGATATTTTCCAATTCGTTAATCTTTTCAATTGCAGCTTTTATTAATTCTTCTGGAGTAATTTCAACACCTTCTTCTAGAAGATCAGAAGCTTTGATAATTTTTCCCGAATAGAGATTATTTAAAGCTTCCTCCAGTGTTTTTCCCCAAACAACAGATTGGCTGCCTAAAGCTACTATTACCCGTTTTATCTGAGGCATTTCTCCAGTTTCCGCTTTTAAATATACGGGCTCAACATAGAGAATGCTGTTCCCAATCGGAATAACTAGTAGATTTCCCCTGATAACGCTAGAGCCAACCTGTCCCCATAGGGTGAAGTTCTGAGACATCTCGGTGTCTTGATCAATCTTTGCCTCAATCTGATTAGGCCCGTAGATTAACATTTTTTTGGAAAACTTATAGAGAAGCAATTTTCCATAATTCTCTTCATCACAACGGGCACACATCCAAGCAATCATATTATTTTTTGCTTTAGGGGTGAAAGGCAACATCAAGACAAACTCTTCAAAATCTTGGCCAGGTAATTTTATTATCACATAGTATGGTTCAACCTGCTGAGAATATTCATAATACTTTTCCTCAGCAATCTCCCACGCATCCTCCTTGTTGTAAAAAACTTTTGGGTCATGCATATGATAATCTTTGAGCATTCTTGCCTGGACAGTAAAATAGTCCTCCGGATACCGTATATGCTTTCTAATTGCATCAGGCATCTCTGACTTAGATTTAAATAACTCAGGAAATATACGTTGGTAAGTCCTGATGATAGGATCGTCTTCATCAAAGATGTAAAGAGAAACATCACCGTTGTAAGAATCTATGACTACCTTTACTGAATTTCTCATGTAATTGATTCTATTGAAGTCTTTTAGTGCTTTATCATCGCTATATCTCTCCGAATAAGGAAACTTTTTACTCGTAGTATAAGCATCTAAGAGCCAATAAATCTTTCCGTTTTCGATGACAATATAAGGATCTCTATCAAAGATAAGGAATGGTGCAATTCTTTTCACCCTTTCCATGATATTGCGATAAAGCATTATCCTGCTTTCTCTTGTTATGTACCCAGATAGTAAAAATGGAAAACCACCGCATCTAAGTGCAAAGGAGAATTTTCTTAGGTATGAACTTAGTTCTATACCTCCTTCTCCTTCATAAGTTGTGTACATGTTTCCATCTCCTTTTGGATAATCAAACTCCTTTTCCGTTGCTTTGACAACAATATAATCATTAGACAATTCACTAAAGTAGGCCCTTGGTTGTTCAATTTCTACCTCCTGATATTCTGTTTTTGGAGGCATATCTTTTATTATCAGATTAGGAAGACCACCCTCAACAAATTCACTCACCGGTGTTGCCGTAACTCCAAACGCATGGGTATAAATAATCTTTTTATTTACAAATGTTTTAGATTTACTGAGTAATTTTTCTTTGTTCAATTCGCGCAAAGAAAGCATAATCTGTTTGTATTCTCCACCAATATAGTATCTGTCGATATCAATATCGAAGAACTCATAGTAAAGTCTTATAGCCTGAAGCTGATTTATGGTAAGTTTAAGAGCTCTCCAATCCCATAGACGAATATTCTTAATCGTCTTTGAATTTTCCTCCAATAATTTCTCGTCGATTTCATCAACATAAGGAAACTCTTGATATTCAATTTCATGGAGATTAAAAGCTGTATTTGTGCCTTTAATATTCCTGACTATATACGGCTCCTCCAGCACTAGCTCATTAGGAGATACCTTAAAGAATTGAACCAACATAGAAGGTACATAGTTCAAAACCATAAGGACAATTATTAATGCGAGAAATCCTAATCCAAGTTTTGTAAAACTTCTTTTTTGTGAAGCAATAAAAACAAGAATTCCCACAATGGCTCCAATCGCACAACAAATAATAATTGTATATATGGTCATTTGAATATGAACATCTGTATACCCTGCTCCAATAACAATACCTCTTTCAGAATAAACTAAGAAGTACTTACTTAAAATAGTTCGCCAAATACAAGTTACAGTGAGCCAAGCTATAAGCAGAATGCCTATGTGACGAGAACCAGTTTTCTCTACAGAACTACAGCTGTCTTTCTCTGCTGAAAAATTTCCCCCATAAACTATAGAAGTATAAGCTATGGTGAAAGTTGCTATTAAGAATAATAGAGAATACATGATTATCTTAGAAATCAAGTTTTGAAAAGGAATAGAGAATAAGAAAAAACTAATATCCTTTCCAAAGAGTGGGTCAACTGTTCCAGCAGGGACTTGATTAATCCAAAGTAAGACGACTTGCCATAAATATCTACTGATGACTGCCAATGCCAGAGCGAAGAATACACCTACAAATTTAAGAATAGTATATGTAGTCTTCAATTCACGTTCCACATACTTATCGATATAAGCTTTTCCTTCTGCGTTGACCTTTGTAAATGGTTTCCTAGTAAACTTCTCAAACATTCTCAGATTAATCGAGAAAATCAACCAACTTAATATTAGTGTCCCGAAAAACAACATCCAGCGCCAATAAATTACCTTCCAGAATCTTGCTGAAAATCCGACACTCTGAAACCAAAGAGACTCTGTGAAAATTGAGTTGCCCCAAAGAAGAGAAATGAGCAGAAAAGAACCAAGAAAAGCAAGACTAAAGCTTATTTTCCAATCTTTCCTTGTCACTTCTGATTCGTTTAACAATCTAATTGACTTAACAATAAGCGGTATAAAAAAACAAGCCAATACAATAAAAAGTAAAAATTTCATCACGATCACTCCTTTTTTCTTTCTTTATATTTTAATGAACATAAGTGAACCAAAAATATTATCTATTTGTATATCACCTCCTTTTATATAAGACATACTGAATGATAATATTTACACCATTTATTTTAAATGACTATTGATTATTATATCATCTATCTATAAAAAGTCAAGCAAGATTGGTTTGATTTAAATATAATAAAAAACCGCCCGAATAAAAAGACGATTTTTATTTACTGGGCATCGTGGACAACGTTAGAACCGTATTTCAGGAATTAGATGAGTATGTTTATATCCCAGACTTAGCTGAATGATGCTAGAAGCTACTTAAGCTAAATCTCTTTTCCTTCACGTTCACTATAAATTATATTGTTTAGAAAAGAATCAATTGCTTGTTTTATATATGGTATTATATTTTGGGGCAAATTATCTAATTCAAACCAACTTAAATCGTCACATTTATCGGTTTCCATAATTTTGGGTTTTCCTTGCCATTTTTTAGCTGTAAAGAAAAAGTCTATCCTTTCATCGTCTGGTATCCTTCTGTTCATCGTATGAATTAGCTCTAAATCTGTTGGGGCTACAACTACATCTATTTCTTCTTTTACTTCTCTTACCATGCCCTGTTTTAATGTTTCATCCTCATCAAGGTGTCCAGCGGGGAAACTATAGTTACCATCAAAATATCCCGTATTATACCTTCTGGAAAGAAGGATTTTATTGTCTTTTATTAGAACTAAATATACAGAAGCTATTACCTTAAATCTTTCTTTAGTCATATAATTTACTTTAGCAAAAAACCGTCTTCTTGGCGAGACGATTGAAATTTACTGCGGGTATGGGACGACGTTAGAACCAGGACTGAGGGATCAGCTGAGTATATTTATATCCAAGATATAGCTCCTCCTATTGGACGCGCTTAGAACTGTGTATACGGAGCATTAGTTCTTTTAGTTTATGAAAATAATGATTTGGATCATCTGAAGCCCACTTTATTTTCTTTATCTCGGTATGACAATTCGTGCAACGTTCAAGTCTATCTGTCCAAGGAAATCTCCAGTCAAAACTTTTGCACTTATCACAATAAAAGGCTATGCAGCGATAGGGCTCACCACCTCTTTCGTTCCAAACACTTCCCCACGCTTCTTGCCAGAAACCACAAAACTTACACGCTCTATACTTACGCGTTATTTCTCCTGCGTTATTTACTGTGACTTTTGGACCATAAAATCCAACGGATCGACATTTGGGACACTGTAGCGAACAACCACTATGAAACCAGTTAGGATGTTGTCCACAAAACTTGTCCAAGCGCATTTCTTCTTCCCACTGCTTTTCAGTATATTCTGTCCCATTAGTTGCATCTTCTTTTTTGTCGCTTGTCATAATTATATTTTACTTCTTACCTCTTAGTTACTGATTTAATTGATTTTTTTATTTATCTAAAAAAAGAATTGGGTTTACTTTTTATATCGTTATTTATAGTTTAATTGCTGCGGGGCTTGGACTCGAACCAAGATCAGATCCTCCAAGGGGACCTGTCCTACCATTAGACGACCCCGCAATAGTATGTTCTTATTCTTTTTTACTGCAAATCTCTACAATAGATAGTTCCAAAGGTAATTGAACAATTGAAGAATATTTCATTTTATTTTCCGCCTCCATAAATTTCTCCAGAATTTCATGAATTTCTTCTGAAGAAAGTTTTTTAGCAAATCCTTTTATTTTTTCTTTCTCCTCGCTAGTCAAACTGGAGATTAAAGAATCCTCAAACTGAGAATCTATTTTCAAAAGCAGAATTTCTCTCAGATAATTATTCAATGCCTTGATAAATTGCTGAAGATTAATTCCTTTGTCAATGGATTTGTTCAAAAAAGAAACAGTTTTTTTTACATCTTTTTCTGATAAATATTCCATAAACTGGATAATAAGTTCAGTTTCAATGTTTCCCAGCAGTTCTCCAACAACTTCTTTTTTAATTGACTTGCCTTTTCCTGAAAAACTTATTATCTTATCCAATAGACTCTCAGCGTCTCTAATTGAACCGGTTGCCTCTCTGGCAATAAGGAATAAAGCTGGTTCTTCATATTCTATTTTCTCTTTTTTCAAAATCTTTTCTAATCGTTGAATAATCTCGGGAATCTTTAATTTTCGAAAATCAAATGTCTGGCATCTGGAAATAATAGTTGGTATCATTTTATGTATTTCAGTTGTAGCTAAGACGAAAATCGCATGAGCAGGAGGTTCTTCCAGAGTTTTTAAAAGAGCGTTATTAGCCTCTTTAGTAAGCATATGACATTCGTCAATGATAAATACTTTGTATTTTGATTTAGTGGGTACAAAACGAATTCCCTCTTTTAAATTTCTCATTTCATCAATACCTCTGTTAGAAGCAGCATCTATTTCTATAAGATCAATGGAATTTCCTTTGTTGATTTCCTGGCATGATTCGCATTTATTACAAGGTTCATATTCCCCTTCTTTCCTGTTCTGACAGTTTAGTGCTTTAGCTAAAAGCCGGCCTAAAGTAGTTTTTCCAGTTCCCCTTGGGCCAGCAAATAAATAAGCATGAGAAATCATTCCGGAAGAAATGGCATTGGTCAGGATTTTTACTATGTATTCCTGACCTACAATTTCAGCAAATGTCTTTGGTCTGTATTTTCTGTATAATACTAGGTTCATATAAAGTTATTTCTTGAAAACAATGAATTTATATCCTAAAAAGTTCCAGATAAAAGCACAAAGAACACCGATAAAGGCTCCTATATTTGCCCAGAGCGTCTCTGAGACACCGAATTGAGTACCAATTACATTAACAACAAGCGAAGCAACACCTACATTTAGTAAAAGACTAATTCCAGTTATTAAATAGAATTGAGAAAATTCTTTTGTTCCAACTTTTGTTTCTTTTTTCTTGAAAGTCCAGAATTTGTTCCAGAAATAGGAGTTTACTGCTGCACAGGAAAAAGAGATTATCTTGAAAAAAGAAAAGTACCAGCCAGAAGTTATCAAAAAAGCATTCATTAAAAAGTTTAATACAGCAAAATCAATAAAAGTGTTTAGAGAACCAGTCAGAGTGAATTTAAAGAGCTGAAAAATGGCAGAAAGTTTTTGTTTGAAAAAAGATCCAACAAAAATATAAACAAGAGCCAGAAATGGTAAAATCAGGGGCAGAAAACGCAGAAACGGATCAAGAATAGAAGGCAACTCAACTTCAATGGTCTTTAAGATAAAGAGTAGAAGCAAGGCATCAGCTTCAGCAATAATAAGCGAAGCTATGATATCTGATTTTTTAAAGTTTTTCATATTTATATATTATTAATTATTCGACGTTCAATCATATTATCATAAAACAGAATTTTTGAAAAGAAGATAAATTATGCTAAAATAAATCTATGCTTAAATTTTACAATACTCTTTCCCGAAAAAAGGAAGTTTTCAAACCTTTAAAGAATAAAAAAGTGGGACTCTATACATGCGGCCCAACTGTTTATTGGTTTGCCCATGTTGGCAATTTAAGAACATATATTTTTGAAGATATTTTAAAAAGAGTTTTAGAATACAACAAATATAAAGTTAAGCATGTAATGAATATTACTGATGTGGGCCATTTAACTTCTGACGCTGATACTGGCGAGGATAAACTGGAAAAAGGAGCAAAAAGAGAAAACAAGACTGTCTGGCAGATTGCTGATTTCTACACCAAACATTTTAAAAAGGATTTGAAGAATTTAAATATAAAAGAACCAAGTGTCTGGATAAAAGCAACAGATACAATAAAAGAACAAATAGATTTAATTAAAATCCTGGAGAAAAAAGGATTTACTTACAAGATCAAGGACGGTGTTTATTTTGACAGTTCAAAACTCAAAAATTACGGACAGCTCTGGGGAAGTAAAAAAAGAGAAATAAAAGCCGGGGCAAGAGTTAAAATGGTAAAAGGAAAGAAACATCCCACTGATTTTGCCTTGTGGAAATTCAGTCCCCAAGAAGTCAAAAGACAAATGGAATGGGATTCTCCTTTTGGAAAAGGATTTCCAGGCTGGCACACCGAATGTGTGGTAATGGGAGCAAAAGAGTTAGGAATCCCATTTGATATTCATTGCGGAGGCATAGATCATATTCAAATCCACCATACCAATGAAATTGCTCAATCTGAAGCAGGTTTTAATAAAACATTGGCTCGTTTCTGGCTTCATGGTGAGTTTTTAATCCTAAAAAAAGGAAGAATGGGCAAATCCAAAGGTAATATAGTTATTCTAGACGATTTAATTAAAAAAGGATTTAATCCCCTTTCCTATCGTTATTTGTGCCTCACAGCCCATTATCGTTCTCAATTAACCTTTTCCCTGGAAAACCTAAAAGCGGCTCAGAACGGCTTAAAAAAGCTCTCTCAAAGGGTAATAGACCTTAAACAGCAGTCTTCTAAGGTTAAATCTCGAGATATTGGACAAAAAGCAAGAACCTATAAGAAGAGATTCTTAAATCTTGTAAATGATGACTTAAACATGCCAAAAGCCCTGGCTTTATTCTGGAAAATGCTTGATAATAAAAATCTATTGGAAAAAGAAAAGTATTCTCTTGTTCTGGATTTTGACAAAGTTTTTGGTTTAAATCTGGATAAAAAGAAAGAAAAAATCCCAAAACAAATCCAGGAATTGGTTAAAAAAAGACAAGAATACCGAGAGAAAAAACAATGGCAGAGAGCTGATGAAATTAGAAAGAAAGTTGAAAAAATGGGTTATAAGATAAAAGACACCAAAAAAGGGGCAAAGGTAAGTAAATAATTTGACATTGAGACGCAAAAGATTTAAAATAATATCGTAAATTATGGCAGAACTAAATCCAAAAATATCAAAGGAGAAACTGCCGCCTCAGAATATAGAGGCAGAAAAATCTCTTTTAGGATGCTTGATGATCGATCCCGAATCTATTTTAAAGGTGGTCGATTTTTTAATGCCCAAGGATTTTTACAAAGATATTCATAAAAAAATCTATCAGACAATGGTTGAGATTTTTGAAAAAAGAGAACCCATTGACTCTTTAAGTGCTTCTTCGCGATTAAAAGAGAAAAAGGAGCTGGAACAAATAGGCGGAGTGGCTTATCTGACCAGTTTGGTGAATTTCGTACCTACTGCTTCTCATGTTTTAAATTATGCCAAAATAGTCCAGCAAAAAAGAATCTTAAGAGACTTAATCGGAGCAAGTTATGAAATTGGAATGATGGGATATCAAGAAGCAGAAGACGTTGATGTCTTACTAGACGATGCTGAGAGGAGAATTTTCAGCATTGCCCAGAAATCCTTGACTCAGCGTTTTATCCCGGTCAAAGAAACATTGGAAGAAACCTTTAAAAGAATTGATGAACTTTCAAAACATAAAGGAAGTTTACGGGGAATTCCTACTGGTTTCCGAAGCTTAGACAATATTTTAGCCGGTCTTCAAAAATCAGATTTAATTATCTTGGCTGGAAGGCCTAGTTTAGGAAAATCTGCTATGGCTTTGGACATTGCTCGGCATGTCGCTTCTGATCATAAAATATCAGTTGGAATTTTTAGTTTAGAAATGTCTAAAGACCAGATTATTGATCGTTTAATTGCTGCTCAAGCTGATATTGATTTATGGCGGTTGAGAACAGGCCGGCTTTCTGATAAAGGAGAAGATAATGATTTTGACAGGATACAAAAAGCAATGGCTACTTTATCCGAAGCCCCTATCTTTATTGATGACGCATCGAGTTCTAATGTTTTGCAAATGAGAGCTATGGCCAGAAGATTGCAAGCAGATCAGGGGTTAGGTCTTTTAATAATTGATTATCTACAATTAATGGAATCAAGGAATCCAAATGCCACTATGGTTCAGCAGGTTACTGAAAACTCAAGGGCCCTGAAAGGTTTGGCCAAAGAGCTTAATGTGCCTGTTTTAGTTCTCTCTCAATTATCAAGAGCAGTAGAAACAAGAACTCCCCATATCCCAAGATTAGCTGATCTTCGTGAGTCAGGCGCGATAGAGCAGGATAGTGACGTAGTAATGTTTATTCATAGGGAGGACAGATATAAACCAAATACGGAAAGGAAAAATATTGCTGATATTATCATTGCCAAACACAGAAACGGGCCAGTTGGCAAAATAGAGCTTTATTTTGACGAACCAAGAGTAAGCTTTAGAGATATAGAAAAAGGATATCAGGATTAATTATGTATTCTAAAACTATTCAAAAACTTATTGATTTGTTTTCAAAGTTTCCAACTGTTGGACCCAGAACCGCTGCCCGGTTCGTTTTTTATTTGATAAAAACTCCAAAACAAGAGATTGAAAATTTAATAGAATCAGTCCAAGAATTAAAAGAGAAGATAAAACTTTGTTCGCTTTGTTTCCGTTCTTTTGAAGGCGAAAAAGAACTCTGTCCGATTTGTTCTGATTCTAAAAGAGATAAAGATATTATTTGCATTGTTGAAAAAGAAGTTGATTTAGAATCAATTGAAAAAACAAAGAAATACAATGGACTTTATTTTGTTTTAGGAGGAATTATTTCTGGTTTTAATAAAGATAAAAAGAAACAAGAGATTAAACAAAGAGTTGAGAAATTAATTGAGCGAATTAAACAAGAAAAGGAAATCAAGGAAATAATTTTGGCTTTAAATCCAACTGCCCAAGGAAAAACTACATCTTTATTAATCCAGAGAAAACTGAAAGATTTAGGAATAAAAACCACCCATCTTGGCTGTGGTTTGCCAATGGGTGGAGAATTGGAATATGCTGACGAAGAAACTCTTTCCTCGGCTTTAGAAGGCAGGAAATAATTTAACCTATCTTGATAATCTCTACTTCTGTAAAGGGCTGACGATGGCCCTTTTTTACTTTAGAACGCGTTTTTGGTTTGTATTTAAAAACAATTATTTTCTTTCCTTTCCCCTGCTTTAATATTTTCCCTACTACTTTTGCTCCTTTTACTTTTGGATTTCCTATTTCTAATTTACTTCTTTTTTCCAATAACAAAACATCAGTGAAAGTTATTTTTTCCCCATCTTTTTTATCTAGTTTTTCAATTTTTATTTTATCACCTGGAGAAACAAGATATTGTTTTCCTCCGGTTCTTATTACTGCAAACATATATATTATTTTAATTTCTTTTTTTGATTTGGTTCTTCCAATTCCTCCAGTCTCTCAATCTTTCCCACTAATCTTCCAAATCTGTTCTGGGCCCTTTCTGAAGATGTTTTAGCATGATCAATATGGGAAGTCAATATTGAAAGCTCTCCTTCAAATTTTAATGCCTCCTGCTCGACTGCTTTCATTCCATTCAAAATCTTTCTTGCTCCTTTTTCAATTCTTGCTCCCTGAAGTCCAATCATAATGATTTTTAAAAAATAATAAAAAGAATTTGGTGAAATGAAATAGATTTTCTTTTGATAACCGTAATCCAGAATTTCAGGCTGATTTAGGCTAATTTCATAATAGATTGGTTCAGAAGGTACATACATTAAGGCAAAGTCAACTGTTCCTTCACTTGGTAAAATGTACTTCTTGGCAATATCATCAATATGCTTTTTTATATCCCGGACAAAATTCTTTTTAGCCATTTCTTTTGTTTCAGAATCGTTTTTCATCATTATTCTGAAGTTTTCCATTGGAAACTTAGAATCAATTGGAATAATTCCCTGATTTGTTTTAACAATGGCATCAACAATCTGTCCTTCTTGAAATTGATATTGCAGAGAGAAATTTTCTTTAGGCAACATTTGTTCTAACAAATCTCTTAAAATCTGCTCTCCGATATTCCCTCTTAATTTTGGCGAGCGGAGGAATTCTTGAAATTCTTTCACTCCCCGGCCCACTTCTTGAACCTTGCCAAGCTCATGAGCCATTTGGGAATAACCATTTTCAAACTTTTTCCTCAGATTTTCAATATCTTGCTTAATCATTCCCAATGGCATTTCCTCTTTTTGAGATTTCCTTAATCTTCCAGTTTCCCTTTTAATATAAAAAACAGAGATAATAATACCTGCTGCAGCAATGAAAAAAACAATTAAGATAAAAACAAAATCAGACATGTGTTTATATTAATAGATTTTTTACCTTATTACAAGTTGAAAAACCACAAAAAGAATATAGATTCCCAATAAAATAATGGCTTCTTTCCTGGTAATCTTCCTGCCTGTTCTGGAAAAAACACCGAATAATAAACAAGCAGCTATAGTAAATGAAATACCAACAATATATGGAGAAAATTTAACAATCTCTAATGGATGAATTAAAACTGTCGAGCCTAAAACTAAAGTAGAATTAGTTACTACTGATCCCATTAAAACTCCTAAGACCATATCTTTGCGTCCCATGGCTATTGCTTTTATGCCAAAGACAATTTCTGGCAAATTGGTTCCTAAGGCCACAATTAATATTCCAATAACTGCCAAAGAAAGACCAAGAGAGGTTGCCAGAAAAGAAACGCTCCAGACTATTCCTTCGGCACTGAGCAGCAGCAAAATTATTCCTCCAAAGAATATTCCTAAATCTTTTAAGAATAGCCTTAATTCAATCCAGTCTCTTTTAAATCCATTAGTAAAAACTTTACTAAATCTTTTTTGTTCATGGAAAAGATATTTAAAATAGAAAATCAAAATGAAAACCAGGAATAATCCATCTATTCTTGAAATCTCCCCGTCTAACATTAAAAGAATTGGAAAAAAAGCAATAATAGCGGTGTAGATTGAACTTCGCTGGATTAAAGCTGTTTCACATTTTAATCCTTTAGCCAGCAAAACCACAATTGCCACTACCAGAGTCAAATTAATAATATTTGAACCAATAATATTACCAAAAGAAAGCTCGGGCTTATAATGAAAAGCCGAGCTGATTCCTACAAAGAATTCAGGTAGAGAAGTAACAAAAGCCATTAAGACAAAAGAGACAATAAATTCCTTCCATCCTAAAGATTTAGCAACCCGGGTTAAAGAACTTACTACCCAGGTCCCCGACCTTACTAATAAAAGACAGGAAGCAATAAAGATTAAAACATAAAAATAAAACATAGATATTAAAGCTTAGATATTGGTTTCATGTCTGACAATAAAATAGTGTTTAGCTGCTTCAATTAATCCCAGTTCGCTTAATCCTAGTCCGAATAAAATTACCCAATCGTAAAATCCTAAAGCAACTGTTTTAAGCAATGTGTTTAAAATAGGTAAATATAATGTAGCAACAAGAGCAATAATTGACACTACCCAGGCTATTACTAAAAGTTTATTAGAAAAGATATTTATATGCCAGATATTTCTTCGCAAACTTCTACAGGAAAAAACATAGAAAAGGGAATCTATACTCAGGGCGGCAAAGATCATTGTTCTGACATAAGTAATATCATGGTTTTTATTCCAAAGCCAGAAAAACAATCCCAGAAGCATTAAATCAGTAATCAAGCCAATAATGAAAATGATTACTTTCATTTCCCGGGTTAATAACGGAGCCTTATGCCCATAAGGTTTTTGATTCATCAAACCTTTTTCTTTGGGTTCAAAAGCCAAAGCAATGCTTGGAAAACCATCTTCAATCAGATTAACCCATAAAATTTGAACAGCAGTAATAGGCAGAGGAAAGCCAGCCATAATGCTTACTCCAACCAAAATAATTTCAGTAAAGCTGTCAGACAATAAATAGGTAATTACTTTCCTGATATTATTAAGAATAGACCTTCCCTCTTCAACAGCTGCTACAATTACTGAGAAGTTGTCATTAAGCAGAACAAGGTCTGATACTTCTTTGGCCACATCAGTTCCCGAACCAAAAGCTATTCCAACATCAGCCTTTTTCAGAGCCGGAGCATCATTAATACCATCACCAGTCATAGCCACAACCTCTTCTTTATGCTGCCAGCCATGAATAATCCGTAATTTATGCCGAGGTTCAACTCGAGCATAAACATAGATTTTGTTTATTCTTCTTTGGAATTCTCTATATGACAGCTTATCCAAATCCTTTCCTTGTATGATATTTTCCTCTTTTACCCCTAAACCTAGCTCTTTAGCAACTGCCAAGGCAGTAAGCATATGATCTCCAGTAACAATAATCGGCTTCATCCCTGCTTTTATGCAGATTCCGATTGCTTTTTTTGTATCTTTTCTCAGAGGGTCTTTTAAACCAATAAAACCAACAAAGGTTAAATTCAATATATCTTTCTTCTTAAGTTTTGTTTGTTTGGTTTTTCTATAAGCAACTGCAATTACTCTTAATCCATTGCCTGTTAATTCTTCTAATTCTTGCTTCAATCTTAAAGATGTTGTTTTGTTAATTATTTTTTCTTTATTCTTTTCTAGAATCTTTGAACTTAGATTAATGATTTTTTCTGGAGCTCCGGAAACAAACAAAAGATTTTCTTTTTTATCCTGACGAAGAGTAGCAATAAATTTATTTTGAGAGTTAAAAGGAATTTCATCGATTTTAGGAAGTTTTTTCTCCAATTCCAACTTATGCAAACCCATTTTTTCTCCAAATACAAGAAGGGCTTTATCAGTGGGCCTCCCTATTATTTTCCAAGACTTTTGAGGAGATTCAGGATTTTCAATAAAGGCTTCGTTGCAAAGAACAGCGATTTTTGTACAAAAAGCTTTATTCTTGCTTTTTACCTGGCTGACTTCCATTTTTCCCTGAGTCAAAGTCAAGGTTTTATCCGTACAGATTATGGAAGTACTTCCCAATGTCTCAGCTGCAGATAATTTTCTGACCAGTCCTTTTTTCTTTAAAATTCTCTGCATTCCCAAAGCCAAGATAACAGTCATTGCCACGGGAAGTCCTTCAGGAATTGATGCTACGGCCACAGCTACTGCTGTGGTGAACATTTCAATAAATCCTGCCCCTTTTATTAATCCTTCAAGAAAAATAAAGAAACAAATAAAGATAATAATAATTCCTACAATGCCTGAAAAATAGGATAGTTTCTTTTGATAAGGAGTTTTTTCTTCTCTTGTTTCTCTGATTAAAAGAGCCACTCTTCCGATTTCTGTATTAAGGCCAGTTCCGGTAATTATTGCTTTCGCTTTTCCTTGTTCAACAATTGTTCCCATGTAAACCATATTCTCACGATCAGCAATGGGAATTTCTTTTCGTAAGAAGCGAGAATGCTTTGCAGCTGTCAGCCACTCGCCAGTTAAAGCTGCTTCATTAATCCTTAGATTTGAACTTTTAATAATCCTTCCATCAGCCGGCACTTTATCTCCAGCTTTTAAAATGATAATATCTCCAGGAACTAAATCTTTTTGGAAAACTTCTTTTTCTCTTCCGTCTCTGAAACAAATTGCTTTTACTTTTAAAACCTTCTTTAACTCTCTCAAAGCATTTGACGCTTTATTCTCCTGTATATATCCAACAACAGTGCTCAGTATGACAGCAAAAAAAATGACCACCATATCGGTCCATTCTTTTAAAATTAATGTTATTATTCCAGAAATTATTAAGATGTAAATCAAAATACTTCTAAATTGCTCTAGGAATATCTTAATTTGAGATAATGGTTTTTTCTCAGGCAAACTATTGGGCCCAAATTTTCTCTTGCGAAGTATTACCTCCTTTTCAGAAAGACCCTTTTCTATATTTGTCTCTAAAACCTCAGCTGTTTTTTCAGCTGATAGATTATGCCAATTATAATTTTCAGATTCCATATTATTCTATTTTAAACAAAAAAGAGCTTTTTACAAAGCCCTAAGAATAAATTCTTTATAATCTCAATTTTAGTAGTAAATTCTTTTTTAAAAAAACAGGGTCCCAAGGAAAACAAATTCCATAAGGGACCCAGATATAAATGTTGAACTTAACTACTCTTTCCCAACTAGTCTTTTCCAAACCATGTGGACCATGAAGCACGAGCAAGAATAAATGAACTGCATAAAAAACAAATTACTATCATGCTGAAAATCCATCCATTGGGATATAGAGCTGCCTCAATACCACAGGCAATTGCTGCCATCATGCCGAGTTCACCGGTAAAGAATCTAAAAATTTTCGTCTCTCCAAGTTTAGTAGAACACAGATAAAGAAACATAAAGAATGCCACAGTTAGCAATGGAGTCACAATTCTTATAGATCCTAACATTGTTCTGTTCTCCTTTCAGATTATTAAACAACTAAGACTCAACTTAATTATTTTATCCTGTTATTCTACCTTTTTTACATCATCCAGAGCTTTTTTCATAAGTTTTCTTCTTTTTTCGATAAAACACTTTTTTTCTTGCCGTCAAGAATGTTGTTTGCCCTATCAAACATTGGCTCTGGTGTGCCCCGATTCTTCGTGTAAACATGATCCCACAGGATAAAGTGACCCTGAGAAATTTTTTCAATGTAGGTTTCGCACTGGCGTCCTTGAGCATAATCCATTTCCACCACTATATATCCGCTATCTCTGTGGTCATATGACAAGTTGATGAAACTATTGGCTACCTTGTCAGTCATCTCTTGGTTATCACCGGGACTAGCGGGGCGTGCGAGTTCAAATGAAGCCTTAACAATGGCACGTAGTACTTCTTGTTCGGTCTCGTCCTTTCCTACATAAACATGAGTGATTCCTTCAAACTCTTCATATCGCATAATAACTTCCTCCTTTCTTTTAATGTACTATTTTAAACTATTAAAAATAGTTTTATTCAAATTTCAACAATATTCTAGCGTATTATGCCATAGAAGTCAATGGTTGTCTAGCTTTTTAAAGTTTAAAAAGAAATCCCAATAAATTTTTATAAAGATTAAAATGAAAAAATTTTGTGATTTGACAGCAAATTTTTTGATTAAAAATGACAAGGGCTTAACATAAACGTTAAGCCCTATAAACAGAGGTGATTCCAATTAGGCGAGCAGGGTTTCCGCTCGTTCTCGGATACTTGTCTTTATCTTTGCAATTTTCCCCTTAAGGAATCTTGCAGCAAAGGGCAGATTAGCGGAAAATTCCACCTGTGATGAACATACAATAAGCCTTCCGGAGACTGAAAAACCCATTACTGTGAAAGAGAATATGTTAGTATTTTCGTTCCACTCTTCTCGAAGATTGCCGATCTTGTCGGCAAACTTATTCTCCACTTCTCCGAGAAGTCCCTTGATACGTCTCAGCGCTTCATCTTGGGGAAGACAGTGGTAAATAACCATATTAAGCTTCGGCATCCTGTGCCTCCTTTCGTTTTGGAATGTTCTATTCACTACGAAATATCGTAGTAAGGATTATTAACCTATTGACCTTAACTAAAAAATTCTAACAAACTCCGCAAGAAAAATCAATAGTTCCAAGTAGTCCAATAAAAAAAACAGAAATTCCATTGGAACTTCTGTTCCAATATATAAAAATTTTTCTTTTCCCGAAATTAAAATGCAGCTCAAATTTAGTCACCCCCAAAAAACTTGACTCTTGAAGAGTCGTGGACTCCGTGAGATTTAGTTGGAACCAAATTATACAAGAATTGCTGGTTTGGCAAGAGTTGAAATTAACTAATTTTACTTAAATCTCCGTTAAGAATAACAGGCCTTACTCCCAATATCTCTTCTTTATAAGAT
The DNA here is from genome assembly GCA_030619905.1 of bacterium. Classification (GTDB taxonomy): domain Bacteria; phylum Patescibacteriota; class Minisyncoccia; order Minisyncoccales; family CG1-02-41-26; genus JAUXAO01. The sequence continues at coordinate 92,961 of JAUXAO010000002.1, forward strand.
AGTTCTGGAATTTGATTTAAAAGATAAATTTTCTTTTTTAAGAAAAAGGCGAGACCCATCTCCATTAAAGTGTTACCGCCAATGTAACCCTTAACATCGTTTTTATCGTAATTGGCAACTAAAATAGCATCTGACCGAGCAACTTTCTCAAAATGCTCAAGAACAACTTCTGCTTTTCTATCCCAAACCCATTTTTCATTTTCGTCAGCTGTCCGTCTTATTTTGTAGTATTCTTTAGCCGAAATTAATTGTCCTTTTTCATCTCTTAATTTAAGACGCCATATCTCTACTTCGTGTCCCAATTTTTCTAATTTTTCTTTTACAGAAAGCACTTCATCTTGAAATGCAATACTGCCACAGATTGTTATTTTCATAGTGAAACTAAAAAAGTTAGAGATTATCCTTCTTTATAACCTAGTTGCTTTAACATTTCAACTATTGTTTCTAATGGATTGCCTCCCAAAAGGTTGTAATAACTTCCTTCTATTTTCTTCACAAACAAAGCACTGTAATGTTTTGTTTGAGAAGATAAGGGATTACTGGCAGCCAAGTAAATCTTTTATTTGCTCAAAGGTTCTGTATCCAATATATACTTTTTCATCAATAACAAATGTTGGAACTCCTGAAAATTCATGCTGAATTGGCCCAATCGTAACATCAACCTGATTCACCTTTACTCCCAATTCTTCAATTCTCTCAATTGTTCCATCGTCTTTTACCTTTTGGCAAGAGCCACATCCTTCAGAATAATAAAAAACCATCTCTTTAAATTCACATTCCAACTCTTCCAATGGTATCTCTGTAGTTTCTTCTTCTGTCTGGGGCTCTGTTGTTCTTCTCTCCTGCATTTCTTCTTCTGACAAAGTAGGCGCGGCAGAAGTCGTTACTGTAGTAGTAAAAAGAACAAGAAAACACTCGTCTGGTGTTGTTACTCCCGCTTCCCTGCATCTATTTCCAACCGATGAACATATCTCTGGCGTTCCTCCTACTTCCATACAGAAATCCTCAATCTGTTCAAACGATTGAAAACCCTGAAGAGGAATTTTCTCACAGATCTCTGGTGGTAGTCCTCCCTCCTCTGTACAGAAAAAAGCTTTAAGCGATTCAGAGCTCTGAAGATCATTCACAAGTGATGCACATATCTCTGGTGGTGTTCCTTGTTCTATACAGAAAGCTCTAAACCATTCAAAGCGTTGAACCCTCATTTGAATTCTCTCTCTTACCTCTACTGGAACCTCTATTGGCAGAAGAACTTCTTCTGGAACTTCGCCCAAAGCATTTTGTGCTTTTAATGCCTCAACTGCTTTTTCGTGTCCCTTTACTGAAACCTTCATTGCATTTTCAACGGCAGGTTTCGCCTCCTCGGGAACTTTCTCATAAACTTCAGCCAAAACCTCTAAATGAATATGTGTTGTCTTCCCGGCTTTAGCTAGGACTTCCATAACTTTTTCAGTATTCTCACCTTTAGCCATAGCTTTTTCTGCCCTGGCTATACTATTATTTAATTGCATTTCATATCTTTCCAGGGTTTTTTCTGCGAATTCTGGCTTTCCTTTATCTACCACAGCTTTTGCTTCAGCCAGTCTTTCAGCAGCTAAAGTAGCATATCTTTCAGCTTTTTTTAGATCGCCAAAAGTAAAGAAAGTGCCAATCTCTTCGGCAATTATCTCCAGAAAATAGAATAGACTGTCAGGAGTAAGTCCCGGACTTGGAAGTTCTATTCCCTGAGCTAAAACTCCTGATCCGAGAGAGAATAGAAATATTGAGGTTATTAGTATAGATATTACTTTCATAATTTGCTTCATTGCTTTTTATATTTTGCTGACCTTTTATCTTTATTCTATCAAAAAATCGCCTTCTTGGCGAGGGGAGGCGGATTGCGTATAACGTTTCGGGATAAAAGAAGTTGGGCGAAGCGTAGCGAAGCCGTATAGCCCCCGTGTTAAATACAATAAAATGCCCCACTATCGAACTATATACTCATTTTCATCAGCTGATGTACTATTAGTCGATGCTAGAACTAATAATAATCCAGTATTATCTTTAGAAATAACTTTATGTGAGATTCCTGTACGAATATAAATTCCTTTATTATCATTTCCATTCATTGAAATAACTTCTTTTTCTTTTGTTAAAATATCTTCTAAAAAAAATTCAAAAGAACCTTGCAAAGGAATTAATATTTCTTCTTTTATTTTATGATAATGATTTCCAGACACATTATCCTTTTCAAGAAATTTTGAAAGATATGAATATTTTACTTGAAATTTAAAAGGAAATCTTTCATCATATATTGGCATAAATAATCTTCCTTTTTTGGAGGCTCTAAAGTTCAACCAATATATTGTAGACAAATTAGTATCTTCTTGTTTTATTGGTTTTGAATATTGATCTAATGAATTATCCATAAATTAGAAGAAATCAAGGTACTATTTAAAGTTAACGTGGGGCATTTTTTTACTCTTCGGAATTTTTTGACTTTGTCAAAAACCGTCTTACAGACTATTCCTCGTCCGGGAGTGGAACTCGAACCTATAACTTATGGCCCCAACCGGAGTCGAACCGGTATTACCAGCTTGAGAAGCTGAGGTCCTGAACCATTAGACGATAGGGCCAAGTTTTTTTATCTTATCATAAACAAGAAATAATTAGTAGAGATATTTAATTATTCGTAGTCAGGGGGTATTTGCCACAAATCAATAATGTATTTTGCCAATTTCCCGAATAATGGAGCAGCTGAATATCCTGAGGTTGTCACTTCTTTTGGATTATTTAATTTTACAAAAATCAAAACTCTGGGATTCATGGCAGGAAAAAAACCCAAAAAACCATGTATGGTTTCATCCTCTAGATATCCTCCTTGTTTTGAAGGAACCTGAGATGTTCCTGTTTTTCCAGCAATAAAATATCCATTAACACCTGCTCTTTTCGCATATCCATTATCAATTACACTTACCATCATCGAGGTAAGCTTGGCAGCTGTGGTTTCAGAGATAACTTCCCCTTGAACTTCTGGCTGGATTTTAATCTTTTCTCCATTATCTTTAATTATTTTCTCAACAACGTAAGGTTTCATTAATTTACCTCCATTGGCTATTGCTCCGAAGGCTCTGACCAATTGAATAGGAGTGATCTCGACTCCCTGGCCAAAAGAAGCAGTGGCAAAATCTCTGGGATAACCGTTTTTTAAAGTTTCATTTGAAGAAAACTCTTCTCCTTGCAAATCAATTTTAGTTTTTTCAAAAAAGCCAAATCTTTCCAGATACTTTAAAAAAAGTTTTCCTCCAAGTTCTTGCCCCACGAATACTGCTCCCGTATTAATTGATTTCTCCAAAACATTTGTCATTGTCTGCTCTCCCCAAACTCTTTTTTCATAATTATAAATAATAGGCCCTCCCACACTTACATATCCCTTATCTTCATAAGTTGTTTCTGGAGTTATTAAATCTTCTTCTAAGGCTGCAGCCATTGTTATGGCTTTAAAAACTGAACCTGGTTCAAAAAGTCTTTGAACTACTCCATTGCGAAAGATTTCAAGATCTGTTTCTTTTTGGTATTCGTTTGGATTAAAACTGGGAAAAGTTGCTAAGCTAATTATCTTCCCGGTTGCTGGCTCCATTACTATTATCTCTCCTGAATCAATATCCCATTTTTCTTTGGCTTCTTTTAGTATTTTCTCAGAAAAAAATTGGATATTGTAATCCAATGTTAAAACAAGACTGGAACCATGCTCTGGCGGATTAAGATCGTCTTCTTCAGAAAATGAAGTTAAATATCCTAAAGGAGATCTTTGTCCTTTTTCAAAACCTTGTTTTCCTTTTAATATGTCATCAAAATAACCTTCAATTCCATATTGGCCATCCCCTTCTTCATTAACAAAACCTATTAGAGAGGCAGCCAAAAAGTTCTCAGCATAGAATCTTTTTTGTATTTCATCTCCATATACTCCTCTAATATTTTGTTTTCTTAATTCTTCAAATTGTTGATCGCTAACTTCTTTTTTAAAAGTTTTATTCTCCTGCAGGTCAGCCAGAATTTCTTCTTTGGGCTGATTAAAGATTGTTTCTAAAATCTCAGCTGTTTCCTCTTTGTTCTCTATTTTTTCTGGAAAGACATATATTATATTTTTCTTGATATTTTGAGCTAAAATCTTTTTTCCGTCTTCCAAAAAAAAATTGCCTCTTTCCCCTATTGATTCTTTTAGAGACAACTGTTGTCCTTTAGCTATTACCTGCCAATAATCTCCATTTTTGATTTGAAGAAAAAACAATCGGTTCCCAATTATTAACGAGAAAAAACAGAATAAAAAAAATATAAAATAGACTCCTATTCTTTTCATTTTTACTCTGTTTTCTTTACTAGATAATCCTGAGAAACAATGATATATCTTACCTCTTCAACTTTTACTAGATTGAGGTTTTCGATTCTCTTTTCTATATTTTCCAGAGAATTAAGACCAACAGCTTCTATCTCAAGAAAAGAATTATTTCTAGAAACGTCTGTAATCGTCTGCCCATACTTTTCTACCTGATATTCTTTGCTTATAATCGCCTGAACTTGAAAAACATAGAAGCTTAAGGAAAAAACTAACAAAACAATTCCTAGTAAGGCAATCTTTTTAAAATTCAAAGTTAATGAAGGACAAGTAGGAATTAAAGGAAAATGTAAGATTAAAGAATTCATATTCTAATGCCTGCTCTTAACTTCGCTGACCTCGACCTTTTATTAGTTTTAATCTCTTCAAAACAAGGCTTAATTGGTTTTTTTGTTTGTATCTTGATAAGTCCTTGTTTTGCTTTTTCTTTTAAAAAGTTTTTAACAATTCTGTCTTCTAAAGAATGAAAAGAAATAATTACCAATCTTCCCTCTTTTTCTAATATATCTAATGCTTTAGTCAAGCCTTGTTTAATTGTTTCTAATTCATCATTGACAGTAATCCTTAAGGCCTGAAAAGTTTTGGTGGCAGAATGGATTCTTTTCTTTTGATACCAAGAAGGAGTTGATCTTTTAATAATCTCTACTAGTTGAAAAGTACTTTTAATTGGATTTTTCTTTCTTGCTTGAATAATTTCTTGGGCAATCTTTCTTGAAAATCTTTCTTCTCCATATTCTTTTAAAATCTGCTCAATTTCTTTTTCTGGCCATTCATTGATAATATTTTCAGCTGTTAGATGTTTTTGATTTTTGTCGTACCGCATATCCAAGAGTTCGTCTTTTTGAAAACTGAATCCTCTGCCACTTTCTTCCAGATGTTGGCTAGATATTCCTAAGTCAAACAAGATTCCATTGATCGGTTTAAAATTATGTTCCTCAACAATATTTTTAAGGTTGGCATAAGAATCATTTACTAAAATCAATCTGTTTTTAAGCTCAATGTTTGATGTTCGAAGTTTGGCGTTTTCTATCTGTGCTGGATCAATATCTATGCCTAGAACTTTTCCCTTGGGTTTATTTTCTCTAAGGATCAAAGCCGTATGACCTCCCTGTCCAAAAGTAGCATCAATAAAGTTTTCATTCGGTTTAGGATCAAGATACTGAATAACTTCCTTTTGGAGAACTGGAATGTGCATATTTTTTATATTCCTAGCTCTTTTAATCTTTCAGCTATATCCCCTGCTTCTTTTTCTGTTTTCTCCTTATATGTTTCCCATTTCTTCTCATCCCAAATTTCAATTCGATTATATAATCCAGCTACTACTGCTTTCTTACTCAAACAAGCATATTTCTTTAAATAATCAGGAACTAAAATTCTACCCAATCTATCTAAATTCACTTCCATTGCTCCAGCCAGCATAATTCTGACAAATCCCCTGGCATCTGCCTGAGCTAAAGGCAATTGAGAAAGCTTTTTAGCCAGCTTTTCCCATTCCTTGGCAGGATATAAGAATAAACAATTATCAAGGCCGCGAGTAATCACTGCTTTTTTAGCTAGAGCCTGGCGAAACTTTGTTGGAATAGCTAATCGTTTCTTATTATCGATTGTGTATTTGTATTCTCCTAAGAACATAATATTATCAGAAGTTATTCACAGGTTTATTGAGTTATCCCCACATTTATCCACAACTTTCCATCTGCCTCCATTTTCGCTCCATTTCTTACCAAAGTCAACCCCTTTTAAACCACTTTTAAAAACATTGATTTTCGTTGAAAACACTGGGAAAATAAGAAAAAACCTTTTATAAAAGGATATTATTTTCCACAGGTTATCCACAGTAGCTAATTAAAACTAAAACTGCCTTTAAAAAGACAGTTTTAATCTCAAAAATCTTTTAGAGAATTTTACGCTTAAACTATTCCTTGAGTTTTAAGTTGAGTAATTTTTCTCTTTAATAATTTGTTTGCTCTATATGCTTCTATTTGTTTTTTCCTCTTTTCTGACCATTCGTCAAATCCAATTAGTTCTGATCTAAAAACCCAAAGAATTGTCAGGGTTATAATTAATGGAAACAAGATAGAGTTTAAAATTCCATTACTTATACCTGTTGGAACATCAGTAACTCCAGCCACTGCTGTTCTTCTAACTATGACCTTACAAGTATCGCTGTCAGAAGTTTCCGTATTATATGCCAGAGCAGTATTAATTAAATTAGTTGTTCCATAACTGAATTCACCTTTAGACTCTACTTTTGCTTCAAAAGTAATTGTTTTTGTCTGACCAGATGATAAATCTCCTATATTAATTGCCTGAGTGCTAATGTTTTTAGAAGAATAAACATTATTTATTCTCAGATTACCCTCATAAGTAATATTATCTGGCAAAGTATCTTTTACCATTACGTCTCGAGCTTTTGTACCTCCTGTTGACTCAATCTCTATTTGAAAGAGTAATCTATCAGATGGGTCAGCACTTCTATAAGAGTGATACCATTTAGTATCTCCCCTAGAAAGATTCTTAACTGATTTACTAACATTTAAAGAGACGTTAGAATCATTTCTTTCTTTAACCAAAACTCTCATACTATCAGAGTCAGTGCGGCCTTCATTATCAGTAACCGTCAGATGACAAGTGTAATGTCTGTCATAACTCACTGATGGAGCATTAAAAGTAGGTCGAGCAGTATATCTATTTGAAAGATTACCTCCACTACAAGACCAATAATAAGTTACTGAATATCCATCAGGATCATAACCTGAACCATTTAAGGTGACAGATTGATTTTCATAAACATTCTTGTCAGAGCCAGCATCTGCAACCGGAGGATCACCTGAATAAGTACTAACATTAATCATTACATTATCGCTTACTGAACCACCAGGACCTGAACAAGTAATATTGTAGGTTTTTGAAGAAGTAAGACTCCCTGTTGATTCGGAACCAGAAGTAGATTTTGTTCCTGACCAGGCGTTGGAAGCATAACAAGAATCAACATTAGATGAAATCCAGATTAAATTGGCTGAAGTATTGTAAGGAATAGTAATCGGTCCGTCAGAACCATTGACCTTAATATCAACACTGAGACCAAAAGTAGTAGTAAAAGTCTTATTCTCGCCATAAGAAGTATCGGCACTGTTTCTGGCTACTGCTCTGTAATGATAGGTGGTAGAAGGAGATAATCCAGTGACAGTAATACAATAAAAACCTGTTTGTGTTAAAGTCTTTTCAATTGTTTTTTGTCCATACCCCATTGTTTGTCCATACTCAAACCAAACAGAAGTTGTCAAATCTCCACCCATATCAGTTAATTCTCCAACAAAGATTACTGTAGTTCCGCTCACAGTAGTATTGGCTGGACAACTTTCGGCTAAAGCAAAATTAGCAGAAAACAAACTGGTTCCTATTCCAATAAAAATTCCTAAAAATAACAAAACTTTTAAGAATAAAGTTCTTTTAATTTTTTTTCTAAACATAGTTTTTTTAAGATAATAAATTAATAAGTGACTATTGCCGGTTTAGTGACTACTACCGGTGGATTTGGCGTTACAATTACCGTGACCGAATCGGTTCCTGTCTTGATTTCAGTCGCATCTTTACAGGTAAGAGTGAAAGTATATGTCTTTACAGTATTCATTTGAATTGTTTGGGAACCAGAAATTGCTTTTGAACCTGACCAATCGCCAGAAGCCTGGCAAGAAACTGAATTTTCTGACGTCCAGGACAAAATGACATTATCCTTGTAAGAAACAGTAATTGGTCCATTTGAATTATTGGCTTTGATATCTACGATTATTGGCAGACATTTGGTAGTAAAGGTCTTATTCTCGCCATAAGAAGTGTCGGCACTGTTTTTGGCTACTGCTCGGTAATTATAGGCAGTACAAGGATCTAAATTATAGACAGTGGCACAAAAAATACCTATTCCATATTTCGAAGAATGAGGACTTTCAAAACCATAGCTCATAGTTTTCCCGTACTGAAACCAAACTTCTAAATTAGGATCTCCCCCGTCATCAATTACTTCACCAACTAAAGTAGCCTGTGTTTCTTCCACTACGGTATTCGAAGGACAACTTCCTTGAGCTAATGCAAAATGAACCAATACCAAGCTCGCTGCTAAAAAGATGGTGAAAAATAATATGTTTTTTAATACTGCTTTTTTTATTACCATAATTTTGTTTGTTTTATTTTTTTTCTCGACTTTATATTTGACTATTTTCTAATTTTTTCTTTAAAGATAATAAATTAATAAGTGACTATTGCCGGTTTAGTGATTACTACCGGTGGATTTGGCGTTACAATTACCGTGACCGAATCGGTTCCTGTCTTGATTTCAGTCGCATCTTTACAGGTAAGAGTAAATGTATTTGTTTTTACTTCATTCATCTGAATTGTTTGGGAACCAGAAATTGCTTTTGTTCCTGACCAATCGCCAGAAGCCTGGCAAGAAACTGAATTTTCTGACGTCCAGGACAAAATAATATTATCCTTGTAAGAAACAGTAATTGGTCCATTTGAATCATTGGCCTTGATATCTACTGAAGGAGCTAAGTAGCCACAATCCTCTGGGCAATTGAAACTGGTTTCTCCACAACTTGAATTACAAGTTCCATCTCCGCAGTAATAACACTGGCTGTCACAAGATTGCCAAGAAGACCATTCATAGCAACAGTCAGAATCATAATTACTACAAGTTCTACCAGAAGTGCCTGAACACTCGTGTTGACCAACATAGGCGCATTCATCAGCACAAGTTGGAGGATTTGTATACCACTGAGACCATTCATAGCAGCAGTCAGAATCATAATCACCACAAACCCTATAAGAATCCCCTGATGTTTGTGTTTGACCTACATAAGCACATTCATCGGCACAAGTGCCAGTTACATCAATTAGTGCCAAAACAGAAAACGGCTGGACCAAAAGAAAACCAGCCAAAATAACAGGAAACAGTTTTTTATTTAATTTATTTAATTTCACACTAATTAAATTTATTTTATTTAGGATAGTTGTATTATAGATTATCTATTCAAAAATGTCAAGCTTTTTAGAATATTTTAATCTTAATCTTTTTTATTTCTTTGTCAATAGAAAAGGCATCATTCCTTATATTAAATATTAAAGAATAATGCCTTTATTTTTCTAGTGTTAATACAATACTATTTCGGTTATCCTGTAGTCTGGCGACATTTTAATAGGCCCGCCATTGGTTACTTTGTAAAATTCAACCTTATTATTCCAATTATCCCAGACTGCTGTTATGTAAGTTTCCATCCCGTTTGAATATTTTACATATCCGAATGGAAGTAACCCACACCCTGGCTGTGCATGAAATGTGCTTATTATATCAACTGACATAATATTGATATTATTAATTACTTTTTGTGTATCCTCCACACTAGTCAGTTGATAAACCTCCTTGGCCGGCCACCTAGGATAAGCGAACGGTGCAATATCCCTCATATGATTAATCATCCCCTTCGTTATCTCATTATATGGAGGCTGCCCTACAGGACAACAGGTTATCTCTGTTAATATTTGAGGTTTAAATTGTGGCTGGGGATAAGGAGGACAAGTAATACAGCAACAACCCCCTAAGAGCATATTAACAGTGACAACGATCATAACAAGTAATCCAAAATTCTTTAGATTCTTTCTCATCTTTCTCTCCTTTCTTTTTTTATTTCAAACTTTCCTTATTCTATTTTTAATTTTAATGTTGACTCCACGGCAATTCTTCTGATATTTTTACCAGGGGGCCAACAACTAACTAATATTAACATATTATCAGAATTTGTCAAGATATTTTCAGGAATTTCCTCTCCTTTTTCTAAAAAAATCTTTCTTTCTACAGAATAATTATATTTTTGATGATTAAAATAAATAAATATCTCATCTCCTTTCTCTAATTCATTAAGAAGGGTAAAAACATTGTCATATTTTATATCTGGCCAATTAGGAGGAGCACTGTGTCCTAGGATTATAGTTTGGCCTTTTTCTCCAGGTAAAACTGAATCTGGATAATGAACTACCCCAGTATCTAAAGTTTTATGCACTTTATCTACATCTTCAACAAAAACTAGAGGAGCTAAAACTTCAATCTTAGGAATTTCTAAACTATTTTCTTTTTCAGAATACTCAAATTCTATTGTTTCAGGTGCATCAGATTCAATAGGAGTATCTTTTTGAAAAAAATTAGATATAGATTCAGAAATCACCCTATAATTAAAAATCCAGGAAATATCATTCCAGTTTATAATCAAAAAACTTATCAGAAATATAAAAATAAAAGCCCTATAAAGCCGCTTAATATCTTGTTTCATTAAATTTTTAATAAATGCCTAAGTTATGCGGAATGAGTTGAATTATAAATTCTTTGTTTGCGAGGATGAATAGAATCAATATAGCTGTAAATAAAGCTGTTTTTAAAATTAAATCTTTATGTTGGATGTCAAATCTAACAAAGATATTAATAATTAAAGAAATAGTGATTAAAAATAGAGAATAGAATGTGATTTTCTGAACAAGATTATTATAATCTAATACCATAAATTTCAGGAATTTAAATTTAAACCCATTTTCTTCCTCTGCTGTAAATGGTTCAAGATAAGTTTCTCCTAAAATCTCTCCCTCTAATTTATCTTTTTCAATTTCCTCTTTTGTCTTCTGAACTAGTTCAGTTGTTTCTTCTTCTTTCTCTTCTTCTTTCTCTTCTTCTACTTGCTCATCTTTAATTTCTTCTTCAGGTTCTTGTTCTGTTTTAACTGATTCTATCTCTCTTGGAGAACCAAAAAGCTGGACTACTACAATTGTTTCATTGCCTTTAAAATCTCCTTTTAAAACAGCTATACCAATATCTTCATATTTTGGATTTACAAGATTAGCTTTATGAGAAGAAGAATCATCCCAGGCCTGATAGATTTCTTCTGAATCCAAAAATCCTATACCTAAATTTTCTCCAGCCATCTGATAATTATAGCCTACTTTCTGAAACCAATACCAAGGAGTAGTACCAGCTGGACTTTCATGGCTAAAATAACTATAAATTATCATGTCTTGGGCTTTCAAATAAGCAGCTTCGTTCAATAAACTATCTTCTTTTAAAGAACTGATGCCCAATGACTGTCTTTCTTTATTAGTAAGTTCAATTAAGACTGAATGTGAGATATCAGTAAAAAATATTGTTTGGGGAAAATAAACTAAAAAAAGAACAACAATTAGCTTTAAGGCAAGTAAAACTATAATATAGCGAAGTAAAACATTACTTTCTAAAAATTTAGGCCGATAGTTGTTCTCTTGGCAAGGAATAAATATTATTTGAAGTTTTGAAATAAGTCTCTTAAACATATCTTTTCATTTACCGTCTCTAATTATAATGCTTTTTCCTGAAAAGTCAAGGAAAAAGGGCTACAAGAAGCCCTTTTCAATATTATCTGCAAATAGGATTACTATTGGATTAAATCCATGGATTGTCCTAATAATTCAGAAACTGGAAAAATTTCCTCAATTGATTTGACATTTTCAGGAATCTCAATGTTTATTTCCTGATCAAAATCAGACAAATTACAATTAACAGTTATTTTGGCTGTTTCTCCTTCAGTGGTAATTTCCTCTTCCATTTTAAATCTATAAAGTAAATAATCTTTTGTCCCAACCCATAATTCAAAATCCATTTCCTTTATTTTTTCAGATGATTCTCTGAAATTTTCTATAAATTCTTCTTTATTAATTTCAGAGAAAGTTCCATACTCATCGTATTTAGATAAAATGTCAAAAAGATCAGGAAGCAGGTCTTCTATAACTTCTACATTTAAAGAAACCAAAAAATGATAAACTTTTTTATCTCCTATCTTATCATCAGGAAACTTCTCATTTATTTTTAGGAATTCTTTTTCCTCAAATAATTCTGCTATCTCTTCCAACATCTTTTCGCTCTCTGCTATTTTCTCTTCAGAAAGATCTGACATTTCTCCTACATCAAGTTCTATCCACTGGTTTTCCATTTTGCTGATATCTAAACCAAAGGCTCCTAAAAAAGCAGTAATCGGTGCAGGAATAGTAACTATTTTATAATATGCCTTTTGTTTAGAACTTATTAATTCTGCTTTTAGAGACATATCCATTCCTTGAAGGCTTAATCTTATTTCTAAATCAGCTTTTGACTTTGGATTTTCAGCATCGCTATTATCAACATCCCCTACTATTCTTAAATTAATTCCTTCTAAACCTAAGCTATTTAATGAAGAGGACTCTACCTGTTCGAATTTTACTGCTAAATCATAATGCAATGTTTTTACTTCTCCCATTTTGGTAAACATTCTGGAAAGCACCTCTTGATCAGAAAGAGCAAAAGGATACCAACCCTGGATATAAGAAAGAACACCTAATCCTGCTATTCCGATTAAAACAATGATAGATATCAATGCTATTTTCTTCATAAGATAAATTAACTGATTATTAACTCAAAATTTTGGGGTTCGACTTTTACTTTATCTCCTTTTTTCAATTTATCGCTTAAAATGGCATTTGCCAAAACATTTTCAACATTATTCTGAATTGCTCTTTTCATTTCCCGAGCTCCAAAGATCGGAGAATATCCCAGTTCTACAATTTTTTCTTTTAAATCTTCGGTAATTTCAAATTCTATTCCCTTGTCCAAGAGATTTTTGCTAAGTTTTTTCAACATAAGCTGGGAAATGTCTAAGAGGCTCTTTTTGGTTAAAGGTTTAAAAACAACAACAGCGTCAAATCGATTGATAAATTCAGGTCGGAAAATAGCTTGCCTAAAAAGATAATCAAGAAGTTCAGTTTTTATAATATCTAATTTCTTGTTTTCTCTAATGTCCTGTCGGATAACTTCTGCACCAGCGTTTGAGGTAGCAATAATTATGGCCTGTTTGAAATTAACCTTTCGTCCTAAACCATCTGTTAACATTCCTTCGTCCAAAACTTGTAGAAACAAATTTAAGATATTGGGATGCGCTTTTTCAATCTCATCGAGAAGAATCAAAGAAAATGGATCTTCTCGAACAGCAGTTGTTAAAAGACCATCTTGTTGAGCAGAACCAATCAACCGAGGAATATCATTAATGCTTTGGAATTCTGACATATCTATTCTTATCATTTTTTCCTCTTTACCAAAATATATCTCTGTCAATGCTTTTGAAGTCTCTGTTTTTCCGACTCCAGTTGGTCCTAAAAACAGAAATGTTCCTATTGGTTTTGTTCTTGTTTGAACTCCGGCTCTGGCCCTTCTCAGGGCTGATGCTGTTTCTTTAACTGCTTCATCTTGATTGATAATCCTTTTATGAATTAAACTCTCTAAATTAAGTAAAACTTCTTTTTCTTTAAACTCTATTTTTCCAATCGGTATTTCTATTTTTTCCGAGATTATATGATTTACATGCTCTGGTAAAACCAAAGAACTGGTTGTTGAATGACTAACATAAACCATAACCTCATCTAAAACATTAATTGCTTTTTCAGGAAAGGGAGCATCCTGGATGTAAAGAGAGCTTAATCTGACAATTTCCCTTAAAGCAGGATAAGTAATGAATTTTTTGTATTTCTCCTCAAAAGACCCTACATAATTTTCTAAAAACTGCAAAGTCTGCTCTGAGGAAATTTCAGATATTTCAACTTTTTCAAAAAGACTCAAAATACCGGGTTTTCTCTCAATAACTTTATGAAGTCCTTCAAAACTTGTAATAGCTATGACCTGAAAGGTTGATAAGTGCAGATAACGAGATAAAATTCCGGAAATATCAATTTTTCCTAAGCCTGAAGATTCTTGAAGGAAATTTGAGAATTCCTCAAGAATTAAAATTACATTCCCTGCTTTAACTGTTTCTTTAAAACATTCGTCTAAAATAGCTTCGGTTTCCTCAAAAGAAGTTACTTGGGAAACAAGACTACTAAGATTAATTTTTAAAAATCTTTTGTAATTTACAGATGAAGAACTTTGTCCCAGAAAGGCTTTCTGAGCTACCCCCTCAATAACGCTCTTTCGACCACTCCCTGAATCACCTATTAAAAGGACATTGTTTAAAACTTCTCTTTCTAATACTCTTTCTACTCGTTCAATTTCCTTTTTATGTCCAACAACAAGTCTAAACCCGTTTTTGCTTATTTCCTTTCTTAGATCAAAAGAATATTGATCAAGAGTTATGGTAAAACCTGAGGCCCAATCTCTACCTAAAAATCCTCGTTTTAGCAGGTTCTTATATTCCCAGAATTTTTTTGCTTCAGAGATTTCTTTTTCTAATCTTTCAAACCAAAAAACTAGATTTTTGATATCTTCTTTTTTAAGATCATTTTCTATTAAGATTTTCTGGAAATAAGTACTATTTTGGGCAAAACTGATTAAAATGTCACCAGCATTAATAATTTCTTTCCCTTTTTCTCTAGCAATTTTCCCTGCTTCAGATATTATTTGCTTCGCGCTAAGATCACCTTCGTACTTATTTTCTTTAATCTCTCTTTTTAATGTTTTTTCAATTTCTTTAAAATTAAAATATCCCCTGTTAAAGATAAAAATTACTTGTTTGATTTTACTTTTCAAAAGGAAATGAAGAAGAATTTTTTCAGAGACGACAATTTTTCTTCTTTTAGCAAAATTCTCAGCTTTAGATAAAACCCTTCCTGTTTCATAATTTAAATTATATTTCTGTTTAGTTTTTCTTTTTCTCTCTTTTGAAAAACCATTAATCACAAAGAATATAATTACTAAATTAAAGATCAAAATTATTGCACCTGAGCTATAATCAATAATCAAAAGTCTTAAACTCAGATAAAAAGATATGATTAGCAAGATTGGCAGAAAGATCCAAATTAAAAATGCAACTATCCCAGTAATAAAAATAAAGACCTCAAATATAAGGCCTACTAAAATTATGACTGTTCTTACTATTGCTCCCAAAATTCTGGAAGTTGAATTAAAAATAAACGCTTCCAGATATCTTTTGAGATCAAACCCCCTTCCATAAGATTCTTTGTATCTCCGCCAGGGAGTAAAAAAGGTTTTAAGCAAAAAAGGAACTGAAAAGTAATTAAAATTAAAAAGCAAAAAGCCTTTAAAGATTCTCAATATATTCTTTGGTACTCCTATAAAATGCCAAACTAGCCATTGGGAAAGCATATTTTTGGTTAGAAAACTAGTCATTTATTTTTAATAATCTGATTCCAATAACTGCTAATTTTTCACCTCCCATAAACAAAATTATAGCAAAAATTGACCAACTCATTAAATTAAAGAGTTTAATCAGAAATTCAGGGGGGAACATTTCTTGAAACTGTTCTTTGATTATTTGCTGTATTTCTTCTTGCGTTTCTGTTTCAATACTCCCTCCTTCTTTTTTCAAAGAAACATCTTGAGTTGTTGAAAGTTTAAAAATCTCATAAACCGGTCTTTGGGCAGTAAAAATCTCAAAAGAAGTCCAAATTACCCAGATTATTATTAAAACCCCTATTACTAAGAGAACCCAGCCAAATATTTTTTTCATAATCCTATAAATTACGAATATTTACAGATTACACATAGTGTAAATTTAACCTTTATTTAATTTTACCATTTTCAACAAAAAAGGAAAAGGAGAGGAGGAGGAAATCTTTTGATTTCAGAATGAAACTAATAAGTTAGTTTCAAAACTGAAAAGATTTCTCCCGACTCTCCTTTAGGTCATATATGAAATATGACTTGTTAAACTTGTTAATGTGCTATTGATAATCCTTTTCCCAAAATTACCTGAGCCCCAGTTCCATTTAAGAGATTACTCTTTTAGGAACTGGGAAAGACTATCAGGAAAGATACCTCTCTTTATCCTTCCATCTATATTATAACAAAGTAATTTGTCTCTGTCAAGCCAAATAGGATTAGATTTGGATTAGAGAACCACAATAATATCTGTGGGCAATGCAGGATTTGAACCTGCGACCTTCCGCATGTGAAGCGGACACTCTACCACTGAGCTAATTGCCCATATTTTTATTTTATCATTTTTGTGCTTATAATAGAATAGATAATAGATAAAACGTTTAAGTAATTATGCAAATTTTTGAATTTCTTTTTAATCCTGATTCTCCTTATGTAGTTTATGATACTTTTTGTTTTGAACCAGAAAATGAAAAAGAGAAAAGGCTGGGAAATCTTTATATAGCTGGGGAAATAAAAAACTCCATACCTCAAAACCGACATCTTTTGTCTTCCCTGACTGATATTATAAAGAAAGAATACTACAGAAATTACGATACTTCTCCAGAAGAAAGCTTTAAAAAGAGTTTAGAAAAGGCAAATGAATTTTTATCATCCCAAATAAAAAACAATGAAGTAGATTGGTTGGGAAATCTTAATTTGGTTGTTCTTACCATTAATTATTCTTACTCATTAAATCTTACAAAAGTTGGTAATCTCAGAGTTTTTATTTTAAAAAATGGAGAAGTACTAAATATAGGACAAGATGCAAATCTGCTACAGCAAGCTGGTACATCTAAAATCTTTCAAAATGTTATTACAGGAAGCTTAGATTCAGAAGATAAGATTTTGATAACAACAAAAGAAATTGCTGATTTACTTGAAAAAGAAAAAATATTAGAATATTTGACAAAAGCTAAAGAAAAAGAAATCAAGAAAATTTTTAAAATAGAAAGAAAGTTATTTGAAAGTCTCTTTGGTTTTTGTCTGCTAATTAGTTTAAAATCTAAAAAAAGAAAGGTTTTAAGAATCTCTTTTTCTAAAATTCGTTTTCCTTTTCTCAAGAGATTAATTCCCGAATTATCAAGAGAAAGATTCAAAAAAAGCTTAATCTCTATTCTAATTCTAGCAATCTTGCTTTTTCTGGGCTCGCTTCTTTTTAAGTGAAAAACAAGCAGAATTAAAAACAGCGCTACAAAAATAGTACTGTTTTTAAAATTCTAAAACGTATTCATTTTAATTCAACTTTTGCTCCAGCTGCCTCAAATTTCTTTTTTATCTCCTCAGCCTCTTCTTTTTTAACATTCTCTTTAATCATTTGAGCTTCTTTTTCAGCTGCATCAACTAAATCTTTTGATTCTTTCAATCCTTTACCCATAACATCTCTTACAGCTTTTATTACATCTATTTTCTTTTCTCCCACCCCGGTTAATTCAATATTGAAAACTGATTTTTCTTCGGTTCCTGCCTCAGCTCCTTGAGCTGGTCCAGCCCCTGCTATTGCTTGAACAGCTACTGGAGCAGCAGCTGAAACACCAAATTTCTTTTCCAATATCTTAACCAATTCTGCCAGATCAACAACTTGCATTTTTTCAATCTCTTCAACAAGTTTCTTAAACTTCTCTGGCACCTTCACTTCTTTTGATTTTTCTTCTTTGCCAGTTGAAGTCTTAGTTGGGGTAGGTTTTTTTTCTTCCTTTTCGGAAGTTTTTTCTTCTGCCATATTTTTGTTAATTATTACTTTGATTATCTTTATTATTTGACCTTTTCTTTTAGAATGAAAACAAAGTTTCTTAAATTTCCCTTCAAGGCACCTACAAAATTCGTTACAGGAGCATTCAGAGTGCCTATTAATCTTGCAAAAACTTCTTCTCTTGAAGGAAGCAAAGCTAAATCAATAACCTCTTGAACAGTCAAGAATTTGTATTCCTTATCTTTGACTATACCTCCTAAAATCTTGAGGTTTTCATTTTCCTTTGAGAATTGATAAATAATCTTTGATGGTACAATTTCATCCTTAAGACCAAAAACCAATGCCAATTCCCCTTGCATATTATTCACTTCCTTTTTTAAAGAAGGTTCTTTCAAAGATTCAAAAACCAATTCTAATAATGTTTTTTTAGCTACTTTTAAAAAACAATCTGCTTGTTTAAGATTATTTCTTAATTCAGAAAGTGTTTTGGCACCTAAACCTTGAAAATCAACAAAAACTACTGCTTTTTGATTTATCAGGTTTTGTTTCAAATCTTCTATAATTTCTTTTTTTTGAAGTTTAGTTTTTGCCATATTAATTAAAAAAACTGTGGTTTCCCACAGACAATAGTTTTGGTAACTAAATTAATCCTGAGTAGGATTTAACCCCGCATATTTGCAGGAACCTACTGTCTATGGATATTGCAATCTTAATTTATTATTAAAGTCTTGTCAAGGCTTTATTCTCCAAGAGCTCTGAGAATAGTTTCTCCAAACTTCCTGGCTGCCTGAAAACCGTTTGCCGTTATAATATTTCCATCCTGAACAATCTGGCTATCTTCAAAAATTGCTCCCTCTTCTTTTAAAATCTTAACTGCTGATTTATCTAAAGGCGAAGACCAAACCGTTGCTTTTTTACCAGATAATATCCCTGCTCTGGCCAAAATAACAGGACCTATACAAATTGCCCCTAAAACCTTGTTTTTTAGAACTGACTCTTTGGCTATTTTCCAGCAAGTTTCATCTTCTGTATATTTTAGAGCTCCTGAACCTCCTACAAAGATTATAATATCAAAATCATCAACTTTGAGTTTATCTAAAGTTATGTCAATATTTACTTCGCCCCCATAAATCCCAATAGCCTTGCCTAATTCAGAACTTACCGTGGTTATTTTGCTTCCTCCACTTTTTAAAACCTGTTTGGGAATAAAGTATTCTTCATCCCGAAAATCTTTAAAAGCAATAATCATGGCTGCCCTTTTTTCCTTCATTTCTTTTTTAATTTCAAACTTAGTTTCTGGTTTTTGTTTTAATGCTTGATCAGTCATAAGAAGAAATTTATTTTAACAAATATAGAGATTTTGCTTGATTATGTTCTTCTAAGGTCTTACTAAATATTGTTTCCCCGTTTGTAGACGACAAATAATACCAAAACTCACTACTTTCAGGATATATGGCGGCTAAAATACTGTCAAGTCCGGGATTACAAATAGGGCCAAGCGGCAATCCTCTGTATTTGTAAGTATTATAAGGAGAATCAATCTCAAGATCTTGTTTGGGAATTTTTGTTGTATTTTTACCGGTTATGTAAGTTATTGTAGCGTCAACCTGCAAAGGAATGCTGTTTTCTATTCTTTTCCAAAGGATACCACAGACTAATTTCTTGTCTTCAATACTTTTTACTTCTTTCTCAAGAAGAGAAGCCATTTTTATCACTTCAAAAATAGTTTTTTCCTGCTTGTTAATTTCTTGTCTCAAACTTAAACTCAATTTCTTATCAAAATTTATTAGCATTCTCTCTATGATTTCTTCAATGCCCTCCCCTCTGTTTATTTCATAAGTATCAGGAAAAAGATAACCTTCCAATCCTAGATTTTTTGGTTTGTCTTTTAAAAAACTGAATTCATCTGAAAAATCTTTGGGCTTAGGTAAGTCTTTTGTTTTTGAATAATCAGCTTTTGGAAAACCAGTAATTTCAAAGATTTCTTCAGCTTGGAACATTCCTCTATTTTCAAAATACCAAGCAACGTCTCTCATGTCCCAGCCCTCAATTATAGTAATTTTTTCTTTGATGACTTGTCCTTTAACAAATTTTCTCGTAATTTCAGGGATTGTTTGGCAAGAAGAAATTAAATACTCTCCAGCCTGAATTTTCTTTACATCTCCTGTTAAAAAAATATATGAAATAAAGAATATATCATCTTTAATTAAATTCTGACTCTCCAGATTATGAGCAATCTCTCTTAGGCTTTCTCCTTTTTCAATTAAAAACATTTCTTCTTGTGCAGAACTGTTTTTTGGCAAATAAATTCCTTGCCAAATGTAAATCAAAAAACAAAACACAAAGAACAAAAAACAGAGAATAATCAATGTTGACCAATTTGTTTTCTTAATATTCATATATCTATTTACTGACTAAAGGAACAAAAACAAAACCAGGATATTCTTTTTCTTCAAATTGCTCAGAAGATTTTTTAATAAAAAACCAGATTGACGAGCCAATCGGAGTTACTATCCTTCCTCCGATTTTCAACTGGCTTTTCCAGGCCTGAGGAACTTCTTTTGCCTCAGCTGAACATAAAATCTTGTCAAAAGGGGCTTCTTTTTCATACCCTTTGGAGCCATCAGCGCAAATAAATTCAGCAATTCCTTTTTCTATAAAATTATACTTGGAAATGTTTTTTCTTCCAAATTCTACTAACTCTGGGATTATTTCTATGGCTATTACTCTGCCTTTATCTCCAACAATCTCGGAAAGAAGAGCGCTGGTCCATCCAGAACCAGCACCAATATCTAAAACTTTTTCTCCTGGTTTGAGGTCTAAAAGCTCCAACATAAAAGCTACTACCAAAGGCTGAGAAATTGTCTGGCCATAACCAATTGACAAAGCTTCATTAAGTTCTGCCAAATCCTTCATGTCTTCAGGCAAGAAATCTATTCTCTTTATTTTCCTAAAAGCCTCAATAATTCTTGGAGTTTTCAGCCATTCTTGTTTAATTAAAGAATCTACAAGAGCCATATTTATTCATAACTTCTCAATGCTTCAACAGGTTTTAATCTTGCTGCTCTTCTGGCCGGGAAAAACCCAGAAATAGAGCCAGTTAAAACTGAAAATGCTAAACCGAATAAAATTAAACCTGGCGATATAGAAATAGAAAAGTAAAACAAAGGATTAGCCTGGGTATATAATTCAACAATTTTTGCACAGATAATTCCTAATACTATACCTCCAGTACCTCCAACCAAACCGATAATTCCAGCTTCAATTAAGAAAATTGTCAGAACAGCTGAATTCTTGGCTCCAATGGCCTTCATAATGCCTATTTCTCTTGTTCTTTCCCGAATAGAAGTAAACATTGTATTTGTTATACCAATTCCACCAACAAGAATAGCAATGCTGGCGAAAAGTATAATAGCAGTTTGAATAATGCCTAAAATATTGTTTGTTACTCCAATCATTTTTTCAGAAGTGATAACTGCAAAATCAGCTGTATCTTCTCCAAACCTTCTTTTTCTTGTCTCTCGAAGACTCTCTTTTATATCTTCTGCTACTTTATCAGGAGATAATCCTTGTTCAATCTTCACCATAGCCATTCTGGCTGAACCCTTTTTTTCTCCAGTTAAGTCCTGATAAAGACCTATATCTAAATAAATATTACTATCATCCGACTTATTGCCCAGAGAATTCAATATCCCTACTACTTTGAATTTTCTTCCTTTCATAACTATTTCTTGATTTACTTTGATTTTTTCTTTAAATATATCAATGACCCATTGCTTGCCAACTGCAACTTCCCTTTTTCCAGGAACAGGCCATCGGCCCTCAAGTAAGTTCCAACCCTGATATCTTTCCAAAAGTTCTAAGCTTTCATCCCAGGGCAGTCCAGTTAAAAATACCATTTTGGCTTCTTCTTTATATCTGGCTACAATTCCTCGGTAAGACATAATTAAAACACTCTCAACTCCCTTTGTTTTCTCTATGGCAATAATATCTTGCTTTTCTAACACTTCTCCCCCTACCATCATTCCCATTATATTTTCTTCGCTCCCAGGCATAACCATAATCATGTCTCCACCCATTGCCTCCATTTGCTCATTAATAGCTTTTTTAACTCCCTCGCTTAAAGAAAGTAAACTAATAATCAAGAAAATACCAATAACAATACCTAAAATAGTTAGCCAACTTCTTAAAGACCTGGTTCTCAGATTTCTTAAAGCTATTTTAAAATATTCGTTTATTTGCTCCATAGAACTTCGCCTCTTTGTTTATGATTAACAATTATCTCACCATCCTTAATATTCACTATCTGTTCGCTGTAATCTGCAATATGAGGGTCATGAGTAACTACAACTATAGTTTTCCCTTCTTTTTTATGAAAATCTGTTAAAATCTCCATTATCTTTTTCCCGGTAGTTGAATCTAAATTCCCAGTAGGCTCATCAGCAATAACCAACTCCGGATCATTAGCAAAAGCTCTGGCAATAGCAACTCTTTGACGCTCTCCACCTGAAAGTTCAGCTGGTTGATGAGAAATTCTCTTTTCTAACCCAACTGATATTAAAAGGTCACGTGCTCTTTTTTTTCTTTCTTCAAGGAGTATTCCTTGAAAAATCATGGGCAGCATCACATTTTCTAAAGCATCAAGATTAGGTAAAAGATTAAACTCCTGAAATATGAAACCAACGGTTTTACCTCTGAGTTGAGATAATTGGTCTTCGGAAAGTAAAGAAGTATCTTTTCCTTTCAAAACTACATTTCCCTGGCTAGGAGAATCCAGACAGCCTATCATATTTAAAAGAGTGGACTTCCCCGAACCGGAAGCACCCATAATAGTAACAAAATCATCTGGAGCAACCTCCAGACTTATTTCTTTAAGCGCAATTAGTTCAACTTTACCTAATTGATAAATCTTCCAGACATTTTTCAATTCTACTATTTTTTCTGTTTTCATTTTAAGATTACTTTTTCTCCTTCTAAAACACCGGAAATAACTTCTACCATATCATCACTTCCTTCTAAACCAACCTCTACTTCCTTCTCTTCAACAACATTATCTTTTAAAATCTCAACTATTGTTTTGTCGTCTTTTTCTTGGATTGCATCTTCAGGAATAATCAATACATTCTCTCTGAAAGCAGTTTTAATAATTAAATCAGCTGTCATTCCTGGTTTAACCTCATCTGGTAACTCTTCAAGACTAATCTTTACTTGATAGTAAACTACTCCTTCAACTAGTTTTTCAGTCGGATCAATTGAAATTATCCTACCTTCAAAAATCTTGTCTGGAAAAGCAACCAAGGAAATATCAACTGGATTATCTATACTTATCTTTATTATATCCTCTTCATAAATATCTACCTCTATTTGAAAGGGATCTGCTGGTGAAAAAACAATTATTTCATTTACTGATGAAACCATCTCGCCCACTCTTTTCTTGATTTCAATTACCTGGCCATCAACTGGAGCATAAAGATATGATTCCTTAATCTGATTTTCCAAATACTCAACTTGAGATTGAGCTTTTGTCACCTGAGCTTCGTATAAGTCTACATCTGCTTTCTGGGGAGAAGCAGTGGTCAGAGCTAATTCATCTTCAGCTGCGGTTAAAGATCCCTCAGCAGTAGAAACTGTAGTTTGAGCAGTATTAATATTTGATTCATTAGTTAACTTAGTAGAAGAAATGGTCTGCTGAGAATTAGCAATATTAGTTAAAGCAGTGTTAATATTTGTTCTTTGAGTATCCAGAGAAGTTTTGTTAGTTGAAGAAACTTCGCTGGAATAACTGGGTTCTTCACACATATCTCGAATAATAATCAAAGCACTAGAAACCTGGGAAAGTAATTCTTTAATTTCAGAAATAGCTAAATCAATATTTTCATGACTTGGATCTCCTTGAGCAGTATCCAGATAAGATTTTGATTCATCACTTGCTGTTTTTATTATTTCTTCATTCTCTCTTACCTTAATACTTTCTTGGTCATAATAATAAAAATATGTTTCTTGAACTGAATCTACGACTAAAAAAGCATTATAAATCTTTAAATAAGAACCATCTAAAACATTTAAAGCGTCTTCATAAGCAGCGTTTAAGTCTTCCTCTGATTCAGCCCTTACATCTATTAAGTTCTGTTGAGTATTTCCAAGAGAAACTTGGGCATTAGAAACAGCGGTTTCAACTTTTTGGATTTCTTCTGGGCTGGCACCTACTAATAATTTGTCTAATTTTGCCTGATATATTGCCAAATCAGATTTTGCTTGCTGAAGCTGGATTTCTAATCCCTTTGTATCCATTTTCGCTAAAGTAGTCCACTTTTTTATTTCATCTCCGACATTAACATATATTTTTTCAATCCTACCTGAAGTTTTAAAAGCAAGGTTTATTTCTTCGCCCTTTTTTAACTGGCCAACTTCTGAAACTTCTTGATAAACATTTCCCCTGACTACTTCAAATAAATCAAAAACTTCACTCTCTTTTTTCACATTTAATTGATAAAAAATTACTATCAATAATAAAGTGAGACCAACGATTAATAAAATTATTTTTTTACTCATATTTATTTTTCTTCTTTTGGATAAAACGACGACTTTTTAATAATGATTTTATAAATGTTCTCAATAAAATCTCCGCCTGCATAACCAATAATAAAACTTAAAGCTGGGTTGAAACTCTCAGCAAAAGTGAAACCAATTTCTTTGATTGATGCCACTGCCAAGAGACCAATCATTCCTGAAAGGAAAGCCATACCAAAAAAATAAGGAAATTTAAAAGAAACATTTTTATAAGCAAATTGATGCTTTATAAAACCTACTAATCCTCTTATTACTCCCCCACTGAATCCGGCAATTAAAATATAAAAATACATATTTTTTAAATTATTTAGTTATGTTGTAAGGGCTTCTACGACAAACCAAAGAGCAATCATAAAGAAAGTCGTTACAACTATGAAATCAATAATTTTTACTGAAGTATTAGCCATGTTTTATTTCAATAACATCACCATCTTGAAGAACATAGTCCTGGCCGACTTCTCTTAATATGCCTTTTTCATGACAGCCTTTCCAACTTCCAGTTTCAACAAGCTCTTTCCAGTTCACGGCTAAGGCCATAATGAATTTCTCGGCAAAATCATTATGAATCATTCTTGCTCCCTCAATGATTTTTGTCCCTGATTTTATAGGCCAAGCTCTTGTTTCTGTATCGCCTATTATAGTAAAAAAAGTTATTAAATTCAAGGTCTGATAACATTTTTCGATTAATTCTTTCATTTTAGAAGCGCCAAGTCCAAACTCTTTTCTTTCTTTTTCTTCAAGTTCGGAAATATCTAATTCTTCTCTGAGATTCATCAGAAAATAACTAATATTTTTCTTTTTAAATTCTTCTTCAAGATCAGGCTCAATTTTCTCAGACGAAGAGTTTAAAAGATAAATCTGAGGTTTTGCTGTTAGTAAAAACAGATGAGAAGGAGGTAAAAAAGAAATGGCCATTTCGCCATTTTCTAAATTCTTCCTAAGATTTTCTAAATTTTCAATTTCTGTTTCTGCTTCTTTTTTTTGGTCTTTCTTCTCCTTTTCAATTTTTTGGATTCTTTTTTTAACAGTTTCCAAATCTTTTGAAATTAACTCTTGATTAACTATCTCAATATCTCTTTTTGGATTAATGTCTTTTTCAATATGACTGACATTTTCAGCTTCAAAACAACGAACCATATGTAAAATTACATCAACTTCTCTGATATGGGCTAAAAACTGGTTTCCTAATCCCTGACCTTCAGCCGCTCCTTTAACAAGACCAGCAATATCAACAAATTTAATTACTGCTGGAACAACCTTTTTAGCTTTTGAAACTTTAACTAATAACTTTAATCTTTCATCAGAAACTTCTACTATGCCAACATTTGGTTCAATTGTACAAAATGGGTAATTAGAAATATCAACTGGATTTTTGGTTAGAGCCCTAAACAAAGTTGATTTTCCCACATTCGGCAAGCCAACAATGCCGATGGAAAGAGACATAAAAAATTATTTAATTTTAATTATCTTGTATTTAACTTTGCCTCCTGGTGTTTTAACTTCAATTATATTGCCTTTACTTTTATTTAAAAGATTTTTTCCCAAAGGTGAATCATAAGAAATTCTTCCCTGAAGAGGGTCAGCTTCTTCTGGATCAACAATCTTAAAATCTATTTTACCTCCTGAGGATTCTACCAATACCGTGGAACCAACCTGAACATAATCAGTTTTCCGAGGCTTTTTAACAACTATTGCTTCTTCTATCTTTTTTTTCAATTCCAAAATCTTTCTTTCTAAAAGTTCTTTAGATTCCCTAGCTTGCTGATAAGCTGCATTCTCTGTAAGATCGCCAAAACTGGCAGCTTCTCCAAGCTGCTTTGCAATTTCTTTCCGTTTTACAGTTTCCAAATACTTTAACTCTTTCTTTAATTTTTCTAGAGTTTCTTGATTAAGATATTTTGGCATATATTACTGTCAATTAAGGAGATTTCTCAATTTTACTCTTTTTAATTAATCTGTAAAGCCCTTTCTAAAAAAAACAGGGTGTTCTCAAAAGAGTTCACCCGGAGAAATTATTTTTCATTTTAGATTTATCCTTATAGTCTATCTGGATAATCGGTTGTGATAGCATCCACTCCCATTCTCTTCATCTTTGCTATGTCTTTCTTTTCATTAACCTCCCAAGCATCAATAAATAAGCCACTCTTATGGACTTCTTTAACTAGTTTCTCAGTTATTATTGAGTGATGAGGACTAATAAAATCTGCTTTTGCATTTTTTGCTCCTCTTATAATTTTTTCTGCTTTTATTCTTTTTCTTATGCCTCCTAATTCTACTTTCAAATCAGGGCAAATATTTTTGACTTTCCTGGCAACTGAGAAAAAATCTGTTGTAATTATTACTCTTTTCTCTAGATGTCTTTGTTTTATAAATTTAATGACCTTTTCTTCTATCCCTTTTTCTTTAAGATGAATTTTATAAACGCAACTATGGTTTAAAATTTTTAGTGCATCTTTTAAGGTAAGAATATCTTCTCCGTCTTTTTGTTTTATCTTTCTTATTTGTCTCAAAGTCAAATCTTTTACCAAATCGCTGTTATTCGCCACCCTCTTTAAATCTTCATCATGAACCACTACTATTCTTTTATCTTTGGTAAGACGCACATCAAATTCAACCCCTTCAGTATTCAATTTAAGAGCTTCCTTAAATGATTTTTTTGTATTTTCTAATATATGGCCGGAAGCACCACGGTGAGCAATCTTCAGCATGTATTTCTAGTCCTATTGAAAATAAAAACTCAAGAGGAGAACTCTCGAAGTTAAATTTTCCATCTTAGTAAAAGAAACAGTGATGAATTTTTAATTTGTTATATTATTATATTTCCTCTGAATAGCTTGTCAAGTCCCTTTAGAAGAAATTCAACAAATAACTTCTCGATTAACTAAAAACAAGATCATATGTTTTTGAACAAGGACTACAAATAAAAAAATCTCCTTTCAACCTTTTAGCTCCAAATCCTTCTATTGCTTTTAGTGCTTTATTGTAAGATGTAAATCCGGCAAACACTGTTGGCCCACTGCCAGACATACCAAATTCATTAGATATGGAAGAAAAGTAAGAATAAAGTTTTCCAACATCCGAACAAATCTCTTTGGCTAGATCAAGAAAAGTTTTGCCTTTTTTATCAAATAACGAATACATTTCTGACGTGTTAATTCTTTTATATGGTACAGCTAAAATATAAAATTTAGAGTGTTTTTTCTTCTCTGGTTTTATTTTTTCTCCAATTCCTTCAACTAAAGCAGTTCCTATATTTGAAATAAAAAAAGGCACATCTGCTCCGACTTTAGTGCCTATTTTA
Organism: bacterium; assembly: GCA_030619905.1. Lineage (GTDB taxonomy): Bacteria > Patescibacteriota > Minisyncoccia > Minisyncoccales > CG1-02-41-26 > JAUXAO01. The sequence continues at coordinate 120,589 of JAUXAO010000002.1, forward strand.
ATAAGTTCATTCAAACTCAGATTCAATCCATAAAGTTTATTTAAACCAATTAAAGTTGCTGCTGCATTACTGGACCCGCCTCCTAATCCTGCACTAATTGGAATATTTTTAGTTAAATGAATTTTACAAGGAAGGTCCTTTTTTGTAAAAGCCTCCAATGCCTTTTTGGCTCTGGTTACCAAATTTTCTTTAGTTGGACAAATTTCAGGACTGATTAAACAAAATTCTTTTTCTTCTCTAGAAATTGAAACTATGTCGTAAAGATCAATTGCTTGAAATACTGAACGGATTCTATGATAGCCATTGCTTAGTTTACCTAAAATCTCAAAACTAAGATTAATCTTGGCGTAAGCTTTAATTTCCAATTTAGTTATCATTTTAACTAACAGGTTAAGTGTAGAAAAGCTACAACTTTTTTACCTTCTTTCTTGACTTGATTATAATTCTCTATTGCCTTGTCAGTTGATTCAATAATCATCTCAATACCTAAGCCTCCAAGAAAATCTTCTAACTCCTCAGACAATTTAGCTATTCCTTGTTCTCCGGTTCCAAAGATTACTGTCTCTGGCTTCTTGTCTAGAAATGATTCGACGTCTTTCTTTTGAAAAAGATGGGATTTCTCACGCCACCAAGAACTTACTTTATCATCCAAATCAATAAAAACATCTTTCTCAAATTTTTGACCATTGATTTTAATCAGACCAAAATGATAATCTTCAATCATATTTTTGAGGTTTTGATGTTTAACCCTGAAAAATTTTAATTATTACATCTCGAGTTCTTGGTCCATTTAATTCAACTAAAAATATCTTTTGCCAAGTTCCTCGAATTAGTCTTCCATTTTCAACAATCAAGGTTTTCCCTTGGCCAATTAAACCAGAAAGAATATGAGAGTCAGCGTTGTTGTCAATTTGATTATGAAGAAAATCAAAATCAGAAACTAATTTTTTTAAAACTTTTAACCAGTCCTCTTTTAAACCTGATTCATCTTCTGTTAAAACAATGCCTGCTGTGGAATGAGGAATAAAAACTAGAATCAAGCCATTTTTGATATCGCTTTCTTGAACTATTTTTTCCACTCTTTCGGTAATATCTATCAATTCATATCTTTCCTTAGTGGAAATATTAAATTCTTTAAGCATTGAATGATGTTTCTTTCCTTAACACTTTTACTCAAGCTTTCTCCAAACTCTATCCCAAAATGTTTTCCAATAATAGTGTTTAAGAAAAAGATACAAGCCAAAGGCAACTAAAGCCATTGGCCAAATAACTCCCCAAACATCTCCGCTGATAATGCCTAGATTCCTGAGTAGGAAAACAACTCCAATAATAACAAAAAGAGAAGCAATAAACATTTTATTATTTGTTAAAAGGTTTTAACTTTCAACAAGATTATCCGAATTCGACCTTTTCAATTATCTTTTTTTGATTTACTAAAATAGATTAAACAGCTTGGCAATGAACAAAATGTAAATGAGTAAATACATTGCTCCTTCCCATTTATAGATTTTTCGGGTAATACCGGAGATTACATATAAAAGTGTTGCCGCAATAAAGAAAGGAATACCAACTGATAAAATTATCGGGGTAACATCTAAGGTTTTAATCAAAGCAGGAATCCCAAGCACCACAAACCCGTTAAATAAATTAGAACCAAAAATATTTCCTAAAGCTAATGCATCATTTCCTTTCCTGGCAGCCGAAATAGAAACAAAAATCTCTGGTAAAGATGTTCCAACAGCAACAGCGGTCAAAGCAATCACAGCCGTACCGATATTCAAGATTTCGGATATTTTAACAACTGATTCAATTGCATAATTTGCTCCGTAATAAATAAAAATAGCTCCAAAAACAAGCCCCAGAATTATTTTCAAGTTCAGTTTTTCTTTTTTGGCTTTTTCTTTCTCTTTTTCTTTTCTTTCTTTATGTTTCAACGTATAGTGAAGATAAACAAAATAACCAGCTAAAGCTATAATACCCTCCCAAAACGTAACCTTGCCGTCCCACAAAAACATGAGCATCAATATTATTGATCCTCCAGCCAGCAAAGGTAAATCAAGATTTATAAGGTTTCTGGTAACTTGTAATCTTCCTTTTTTTGATAAAACAGCTGCCAGTCCTACTACTAATAAAATATTAGCGATATTAGAACCAACAACATTCCCAGCCACTATCTCTGTTGCTCCCTTTAAAACAGCAGAAATAGAAGAAGCCAGTTCTGGCAAGGATGTTCCAATACTAACAATAGTTACTCCGATAATAAACGGAGATAATCCGAAAAAGCGCCCTACTTTTCCAGCAGAATTAGTAAAACAGTCGGCTGCCTTAATCAAAACAGCTAAACTAATAAAGAAAGCACCTATCCAAAAAAGTAAAGACATAAATTATATTTATTTAAAACAGTCCTCAATTAATTTTTTCTTAATCTAAGATTAAATTCAATTCTTTGTCATTTATGAGAATTCTGTTCTCTAATAAAATTCTCAATCGAGCGGTCATAAGTTTTTTCAGCTTCTTTTGAAAAAAGACAAGCTGGTAATTCCCCTCTCCCCCAGTGATATTTGATACAATCACAACAAAGTCCTTTTCTCGGACAATCAGACCAAGTGCAAGGACAATCTTTTAAGTTTTGTTCCTGTTTACATTCCATAATTATTCATTTCCTTGAACTAGATTTCTCGCCTTTTTCTTACTAAAGATAAAGATATAAAGAATCTCTAAAATAGCCAAGGTGTTAATTACTAAAATGGCAATGAACCACCACTTACTGTTGTTCTTAGCTGCTTTCCATAAAGCCACTCCTTTCCAAGGTAAAGTCCATAAAAGAATCAACAAAATAATCCATTGATTTTCTAATAAAAATTCTTCCGTCATATTTTTACTTTTTTATTACTTCTTTAATACTTAACTGACCTTTTTAAAAATCTTCCAATTGTTTTATTATACCTAAAACAAGCAAAAAGAAAAATAGAGAAGCGCCTTTAAAGTTTAAAGACGCTTCTTTTATATCCGAGGGCCGTTGTTTTTTAAGACTGGGGAGACGGAGATTTCACTATAGCGAGAATCTGTTTTAAAGCCACAATCAATCCTGCTGCAGCAACAAAAGCAATAAAGTTATTTAAAATTGACACCACTACTGTTGTTAATTTTCCGAGCTGCATACCGGCAATTCCAATAACAAGTAAAGCAATTACCGCTACCAAGAAGGGAGTACTTTCCCTTTCTGCAATATTAAGAAAACCAACAATTAAACCAAGAATAAAAAGAAAAATCGGTAAAGATGGAACAGCAGCAAAGCCAGCACCAGCCACGACAGCTAATACTATTCCAAGAATCAAGGCCCAACGTCCGATAACCATGGAATCCATACTTTTATTTCTTTTAATATATTATTTATTTGATTCGACTTTTAATAAGAAAGTGGTTCTATTTTGTTAGATCACCTTCTTGTTGTTATTATTACAATTATATCAGTAAAATTTTTTCTATCAAGTCAATAGCAAATAAAATACTCTCTAAAAACTGATTCTCCCTATCGGCATTATATACAAAGGTAATATTTCTTCATTTTTCAAGAACCGTTTCTGAATATTTTTTCAAAGCTTCAAGCGCTAAAGCAGTTGTCAATTCTTCAGAGCCAAAATAAGGACCTGATTCTGTCAGATCTATTCCCCTGCAAAACGCTGCCTTTCTTTTCCAAGAACCATCTTTTTGTTGATTTTCTAATAAATTGATAAGGCTTGATTCTATTTCATTCCCTGAATAGTTAAAATTTAAAAGTGTGGTTAAGCCAAAAGCTGTTTCTAATTCATTGCCAAAAGAGCCGTCTTTATTTTGATGGTTTAAAATATAATTAATAATTTCATCTTTGCTCTTGTCAAAGCAGGTAATATTATTTTCGAATGCTCTCGAAACCATATAGAAAAATGATAATTTTCCCAGATAATATACAGAGCAGGACTCATCTGATTTAATTGCCTCATTAATATAAGAACATACAGAGGGATTATTTTCACCTAAATACAATAAAACATTAGCGTTGACAACGCAATCAACATCATTTCTCTCTTTACCTGAATATAACCAAGTAAAAAATAGATTGTCATCATTTACATTTTCCTTTATCAACTGATAGTTATCGTCAATATCTATACCATTAGTCTTCAGAATAAAGGAAATAGTAGATATATCATCCAGGTCAGGTGATATTTTCTTATCATTTCTAGAAGACCAATATCTCCAAATTCCCCCTTCTTCCTGCTCGTTTAATAAAAAATCTAAAGCTTTTTCAGTCATAATCTCTACTTTTTCACCTTCCATATTATTGAAAAAATACAAAACAAAAGTTGTAACAAAAGGAGAACTATCAAAAAGGCATTCTTCTAAATCTTTATCATCGCAAATGTATGTTTTAAATTCACCATAATCTAATTGATTCTCATATAAAAAATCTATCCCTTTACTTATAGAATTATTTATTCTTTCTAAGGTTGGAACATTTTCTAAAGGATTAAAAATATAGATTTTTATTAGTAAAGCAACAATAACTAATAAAAATATTAATACAATTAATAATACTTTTTTCATAGAATTGACTTAACAGATTTTTATTAATTTTGTGTATATTTTTCTATTCTATCAAAAAACCGCCTCTGCTAAAAGAAAAAGAGAGAAGAATGTTAGTTTATACAAGCTATAAGAGGTTAAATAAAATGGAAGCTTGTGTATCCTTCTCTCTTTGAAGTACTGTGTAAGCTTTGCGCTTACAAAGGTTTGCTTATATAAGCAAAGAGGTTAGTTTTTGCTTATAAGCCGCTCCGCTCTCTTTACGGATAAACCTTGGCAGTTCCTGCCCAGCACGAGGTTTTTTACTTTTAATGTGCATTTTAATTCTACTAAATATTATCTTTTTGTCAAGAGACTTCATTCAATTTTACTAAATTTCGGCAATTTCAAAGATTTTATTTCTTTCTCTAAATTCCTTAATCAATCTTATTTTTGACTCAGGAATTTTTAAAATTAGATTTTAAGATATTAATATAAAATAGATTTGTCGTAAATCTGACTTGCCCAAAACATTTTTTTGTCTTTTAACCACTTTAGTAAAGCCTTTTGCAATACAATAGGTAAAATCTCTTCTTTGAAAAATCTATCAATATCCATGAATAAAAAATCAATATGGTCTTCTTCGCTTTTATCGCTTACATTCTCAGCTTCTACGTTAAAAACCAAATCAAGTTCATGATGATGCTTACCATTCTGAATAAAAACATTCTCCACTGCTCCAATAAAAGAATATTTCTTAATTGATATATTTAACTCTTCTTTTAGTTCCCGAGAAAGTGCTTGTTTTGCGCTCTCACCAAACTCAATATGGCCTCCTGGGGTAAAATAATGATCATTATCTTTTTCGTAACAAACCAAAATCTTGTCATTATTTTGAATTATGGCTCTTGCACAAATTTCAAAATTATTATTCTTATTTTTATCCATTTTTTTATTATAACTATCTATTATCTCCATCCCCGGAAAGCTTATTTCTTTCTTGGCGAGAACTTAATTTCTCAATGTTAAAACAAGCAATATCATCCAAGGATAAATCTAGCTCTGTTGCAATTTGAGAAAGATACCATAAAACATCACCAAGTTCCTTTTTTATTTCTTGTCTCTTCAAATCATCAATAATTCCGTTGTTGTTACTTAAAACTTTCTTAATCTTCTCGGCTACTTCCCCTGCTTCTCCGGTAAGACCTAGTGTTGGATAAATAAAATTATTATCCTTGTCAGGATAAATTGCAGTCTTTCTTGAAAGTTTTTGATATTCTTCAAAAGTCATATGATTTTTTAATTTTTATCTACTGTTCTATTCTACTAAAAAATCGCCTTTGTTGAAAGTCGAATTGGCGACAAGTTCTTGATGAATTGCTTATTTTAGATATTTCTTCCCTTTTAATTTATCTGGTAGTAAATCTTCTTTAGTATATTTCTCATATCCTTTTCCATAATCTAATTTCTTCATAAGTTTTGTAGGTGCATTACGTAATAATAAAGGAATTGGCAAGTTTCCATATTTCTTTACATCTTCCATTGCTTTCATATAAGCCTCGTAAGCACTTCTGTCTTTTTTGCTTTTACATAAATAAACTACTCCATGAGCTAGATTAATACCACATTCTGGCAATCCAATGATTTCCACGGCCCTGAATACATCATTTGCCACTACCAAAGCTGTGAGTTGGATTATTCCAATGTCTTCTGAGGCAAAAATAACCATTCTTCTTGCTATAAACTTAGGATCCTCTCCAGAATCAATCATTCTGGCCAGATAATATAAAGCAGCATCTGGTTGAGAAGCTCTCATGCTTTTAATAAAAGCGGAAATAGTATTATAATGTTCATCTCCTTGTTTATCATACCTTAGAAACTTTGATTGAAGAGTATTTTTTAAAGTTTCTACGGTAATTTTATTATAAAGCTTGGATGTGCTTTCTAACATGGCAATTGTTTGTCTTGCATCTCCATTTGCCATAGCAATCAACCAATCCTTTGCTTTTTTATCCATTTTAAATCCAGTTCGTTTGATAATGGCTAGCATTTCTTTTTCTGAAAGTTCATTTAAAACAAAAACTCTGCATCTTGAAAGCAGAGGCGAAATTACTTCAAAGCTTGGGTTCTCTGCAGTAGCTCCAATAAGAGTTATTTCTCCTCTCTCTACAATTGGAAGTAAGAAGTCTTGTTGAGCTTTATTAAAGCGATGAATTTCGTCTAAAAACAAGATTTTAGGTTGTTCTCCAGTATCTTCAGCTACTATCTTTTTAATATCTGTTTTTCCTGCTGAAACAGCAGATAATTCGTAAAAACGTGCTTTTAAACTATTAGCATATATCTTGGCTAAAGTAGTTTTTCCTGTTCCTGGAGGACCCCAGAGAATAAAAGAAAATAGATGCTTTTGTTTTATAGCAATATTTAAAGGCTTGCCTTCCCCTGCTAGATGTTCTTGTCCTACAAATCCTTTTAATGTTTTTGGCCTTATCCTTGAAGCTAATGGTTCCATTGGATTATTAATAGATAAGATTGATTTTATGCCTTTTTTATTCTACCAAAAAACTGCCTATTTTTTGTTAATTAAATATAACTACCAATGCTAAAATTACAATATGTAAAACTTGATCAATTACAGTGAGTAACATTATCCAAGAAAATTCTGACGTGTTTTCCCTAGTCGTTCTCTTGAAATTCTCTAACAACCAAACTTCAAATTTTCGTCTATCAAGAATAACATGAGAGACAAACAGTAAAATTAACCAAGCTAAATCAATTCCATATATCAAAAACACTGGAATAAAACCTACTGTATAAACTGTACAATGAAAAAATAAAGGCAACCATTTTTTAGATTTATTCGCCGCCTCCCACTTCCATTGAAATATCCAATCTACTACGAAGTGGGTAACCAGTAATGCTTCAAAAAGTGTTAATTCGTACATATTTTTTAATTTTCCTTAACTTCGGACTAAATTTACTATAATTCGTCTCTTGGGGTATCTCCTATCTCTTTTTCAAATTTGGCTTCTTCTTTGGATATCTCTTTTATTTCTTTACTATCAATCACTGTAAAATACCTTATCGGTTTATTCTCTTGTTTGGCAATCTTAATTTCAGCTAAAACACCATTGCTTATCTCTCCAAAAACCCATAACTCATCTGCTTTTTCAACCAAATTGTTATTTGCCTCTCTAATTCTATCTTTATCAATAGCATCCAACATAAAATATTCAAAAAGCATAAAGGGATTCAAGGGAATACAATCTTTTTCTAAGACAAATTTAGAAATATGCATTCTGAAATAGAATAACTTTTTTGAAATCGCTGTATAAACTAATTTCATATTTTTATATATCCTTTGTTCGAGTGACCACTCCGTTTATCTTTTGGTATTCTCTTTCTTTATTCTTTTCAATTTTTTTCAAAATTTCCTTCTCTAAATCAATTTTTAATATTTCTGAAAGTCCTAAAAGATAAATTGCGACATCTGCTAATTCTTCTCCTAGATCCGGTGACTTTTTGCGGTACGCATGAAAAGCTTCATTGATCTCTCCATAGATTAGATTGAATTCAAGATTAACATCTTCTATATTAAAACCTTTGGCTTTTTTATTTTCGAATATTTCCTTTTGAAGCTTCTTTAAATCAATCATAAATTTCTATTTTAAATTATTTCTCTTTTATTATACATCAAAACCCTAAAACTTATTAAGTCAGAAGTAACTTTATAGCAAGGGCAATGGCAACAATAACAAACAATATTTTTACAAACTTATTTCCCTTTTTAATTGCAATTGAAGAACCAACCCAGGCACCCATAGACTCACTTATAAAGAGAACTATTCCTATGGGCCAGTTAATTATTCCATAAAATGCGTAGATAGAGATAGAGACCAATGCACCAATTAAATTAGGTATCCTCCGTGTTGCTGCGCTCTCTAAAAATGTTAATCCAAATATAGAGATTAAAATATAGGTTTGAATAGTTCCACCTCCACCCCCTATAAATCCTCCATAAATAGCAACAATAAAAAATAGAAATGCCCCGATTATCCAATTTCGTCTTGGGATTTCTTTTATTTTTTTTAAACCTACATTTTTCTTTATTATAATTAAAAAAACTATGCCGAAAATAACCAACCCAATTATTTTTTTTAAAAGACCTCCACTTATTGAAAGTAGAATGTAAGACCCAATTATAGCGCCAAATATTTCAACTGACACCATTGAAAAACCAATCTTTAGATCAATAAGTTTTTCTTTTCCATATCTGTATAAACCCACAATACTTGCTCCCAGAGAACCAACTTTATTCGTAGCAACTGATATCTGAGGTGGAATACCTAATAAGATCAATAATGGTATTCTTATAAGCCCGGAGCTTCCTACTATTATTCCAATGATAGCTGTTGAAAATCCTATAATGAATACCAAAATTAATGTGACTAAATCCATAAATATTTGACTGCCTTATCTTTGATAATTATAAATTCTTAACAAAACGCTTTAGTTTATCAGGAGATTCTAACTTTAGAAACTCTTCAGGTGTAACCCATTTAAACTCATCATGTTCAAAACTTAAAACAACTTTGTTGACAATGACTTTGGCTGTATAGGCAATAGTAACCCAAAATTCTTCATCTTCGTATATATTAGACTCAACATCAAAAGGTTTTAAATCTTTCACTTCTAAACCAGATTCTTCTTTAATCTCTCTGGTGATTCCCTCTATAGCATCTTCGCCAAAATCCAAATCCCCACCAGGGAAATCCCATTTATCTGGATTAGAGGGTGCTGTAGATGTCCGGTGAAGTGTCAAAAATTTTCCCTCCTTATTAAATACAATAGCTTTTTGAGAAATCCCTACTTTTTTCATTATCTCATTCTACCAAAAAACCGCCTCCCCTGAAAGGCAAAGGCACGGTTGATTAGCCGTGCCCTTTACTAAATATTATTTCTTGTACTTCTTTTTGATTTCTTGAGCTTTTTTACTCTTGGCAAATTTCTTTATTGCTGGGAGACCAATATGATAAGTAGAACCAACAACTAGTAAGGGGCCATGCTCTGCAGAAGCCGGATGTTTAAAAGGTATCTCTGCTTTTTTTAGGATATGATAGGCTTCTTTGCTTTCTTTTTCATTATTAGAAAACAATACTGGGATTTCTAAATCACCATTGCTCATCTTTTATTTCTCCTTTCTAAAGATTTTTAGATGTATAAAAATTAAAAGAACTATATTTTTATGCTACCACAAAAAAGAAATTTATCAATATTTTAAATAAAAATCGTCCTAAGGACGATTGGTTTGATTTAATATTAAAATTAATTGGTTTGATTAATTTTCCATCAACTTCGGTCTAAATTTTAATCAAGTCGTGACATTTTGAGAAATATATTTCTCTATTAAGTCAATTTTTTCTTGGTCTGCCTTACCTCTCTTTTCTTGACGATAATCATCCCTGAGCATAAGTTTATATACAGAAAGATAATCTTTTACTGAGAGTTCTTTAAATTTAATATTGTTAACATTATATACTGTCAGCTTATTTGGGTCTAATCTAATTCGCTTGATTAAATCATCTTGTTTTGCAAAAGCAACTATTTCTGAATCACGAATAAACTCATGTTCGTGCTCATCCTCTAATTTAAATCCCATTTTCTGCATTAAATTAATCAACTCATTCCATCTTTTATTAACAAATTCATCAGGAATTAATATATCAATATCGCTACATTCACTATACTCCCCTATTATTTTATAAAGACCCAGAGATCCATAAAGGATTGGGATAACATTGAAAAAATCATTTAGTTTTCCTGCAACTTCCAAGAAAACTTCAAACTTCTTTTTATTTATTTTTAGACCCATAAACTTATTTTGTTAATTCTCCCTTAAATGCTTTGACTAAAATAGATTTATTTACTCACTAATTTCTAATAAACTTCTTACAACATCCGGCAACTGAGTACAACTCTCTTCTTTTTCTATCTCCCCGGAGAAATGACCCATATTGTGTTTAACAATTAATTTGGCTCCAAGTTTTTCTTTAAAAATATTCCCATGTTTTAAGGGAACATATGGGTCGTTGTCAGAATGAATAGCAACAAACTTTGAACAATGACTTTTTATCTTTTTAAAGTCAATTGGCGTTTCAAAAAACCCTTTGATTTCTTTAAATCCTAAATTATCAGTAAAACCAGCCACTAAAATAGCTCCACCGATTTTCTCGTTTTCTTTCAAACCTTCCAAATATCTTAGAATTGTAATACATCCTAAACTATGTCCAATTAAATAAAGGTTTTCATTTGACTCGCCAGCAACTCTTCGTAATTCAGAAAGCCATGCATTGAATTTAGGCAAATTAGTTTCTGGCATTTCTGGAACAATTACTTCATACCCTTTATCCTCTAATTCTTTTTTAGTATTAGGATACCAACAATAGTTCGGATATCTCTCCCAACAATGTATTATAATAACTTTTTTCATATTTTTTATTTTATATCTATTTATAGAAAGTTGTACAATATACCTTGTGCGACGTTTATTCTTAATTTTGGTTATTTTATGCTTACGAGCAGTTTTTCTTTGATAGTTATCAATATTTCTTTTTTCTCGATCTCCGACCCTTTCGTCTTAAATGATCAAGGTATTGTTTATTTACTTTCTCTTTATTTTTAGGATTAGAATTATAAAAATTTATCATTTCATCAATAATTTTATCCGAAAATTGACTAGTTCCATATTTGGATTTCCAAAAATAATCATTTTTCCTCTTCTTTATTCCGTTTACGAAACAATATGCCTCAAAATCATAAGTGGATATTTTTATTTTTAAATTTTTATTAGCTTTTTTTAATACCTCTTTCCTTCTAAATGGATGAGTAATGTCAGGATCCCTATATTTTTCTAAGATAACCGCTCCCATTTTTTTACCAAATCTTCCTGAACTTAAAACGATATCAGCTTTTTTGGGATTCTTTATTAGTGCAACGGTATAATTAATAGGAATCGTCGCTCGCTCTCCCATTTTTTCCAATTTTCCAAACCTATCTACCCAATATTTTATAGATTTAAAATCTTCCTTATTAAACTTTCCCTTGAGCACGGATATGTTTTTTAATGATTTTTCACTCGATATAAGACTAATAAGTCCTGGCGTAAATTCTTCTATCATTTTAATGCTAAACCATTTATCTAAACATTCAATATAATTAAGGACTCCTCGTTGAAACACTCTTGAAAAATATGGGTCCAATTCGGGGATAATAAGATGTGCTGACTCATTTCTTATTTCAGATATATACCCAACGTTATTTCGAATTTGATCGTTGGGATTTGTAAATACCCTACTTAAACAATCGTCGATAGTAAAAGAAGTTCTTTTTATTCCCCTCTTTTTTTTATAAAATATACTATTTTTTTTACCTCCACTTTTCTCAAAAAGATACGCTTTCAGGAGCAACTCAAACGCGTTAGAGAATAAAATACTAAATGATTCTGTTCTGTATTTTATAGTGGGTTTATTAAATAATTCGAGTGCTAACAAAAATGCCGATTTGCTTTTTTCTATTAAATTTTTTGTTAATCTTTTCATTTTTCTATTAATTTTCAACTTCGGGCTAAATTTTGATTTTTTGTTCTTTTGATAGTTTTTTCATATAATAATTTTAAATTTATAAACCGTAAGAATTAAGTTTATCATTTTTTATTCTTCTTTTATTCTTATTGATTCTATTTTTCTCCTTCTGATAATAAAATTGAATTGAGGAATTAATTTCTTTTATATCTTCTTTAATTTCTTTAAGAAGATTTTCGAATTGGTTTATTGAAACTAATTCTATAAAACATTTTTTATACGGCAAACTAAAAACATCGTCTATAGCTTCTATCTTAACAAGAGCATTATGATAATCCTTTCCCGCGGATACCAGTTTACCGTCGTAAACCACTATTAAATAATAAATGCCTCTTACTAAATTATTTTTTCTAAAGGCGTCAAAAGATTGCAGATTTTGATTTATTGTTTTGTATAAAAAATCTTCACTGTCTTTAATTCCAAAAACCTTATTATAGTTATAAAAATGAAATTTTTTATTTCTTTCTAATTCGAAAATATCCGCAAAGGGTATGCTGTAAGCCAAAATAGTATTTTTGATTTTCTCCATATTTATATTCTCTGAATATATTTCTGTTTCTTTCGGTAAATATCTACACTCAATAAACAATCTTACGTTATAACTAAGAGGTTTTTCATTATCAAGTTGAGGAAGTATCGCAATAATATCTTTTTCGCGGGGTTTTTTGGTAATGGGGTCTTTATAATAAACATTCGCTGATACTTGCCAGCCATTTTCTTGTAAAATATCTTTTACTTGTTTTTCTAATTCATTTCCATTCATAAATTTAGGTCTTATTTATAAATCCATTTTTTAACTTTTCCTTCTTAATTTTTAAATTCTCTTGATCTTCCATAACTTTATTTCTCAATTAATTCTTTGACTTTTTGTCTAAAATATAGAGTTGATACCATTTTTCATTTTAGAAAAGAGAGGTGAATTTATTTAATTCATTGACTATAATCAAATTTCTTTAGAAGAAAATTGAAGTGTTTTTCAAATTCTTGAATTAATTTCTCATTAATTGTTATTTTTTTATATTTTCCGACAAGTGTAAACATAATAATCTTATCTAAATTACTTTCTCTTTCACTCAATTCCCAATGAGCCATTACATTCCTCAATTTCTGAATAAACCTCAAAGATTTTTTAATTTTAGGGTAATCTTTTAATCTTTTAAAATATGGGATTGATTCATAAATACTAATTTTGTTATCGAAACTAAGAAAAGAAGTATTTATAATATTCCAAAAAAGAATTGTTGCCTTATTGTTAGTTTTAGGAAAAAAATATTTTCTTAAGCGGTAACCGAGAATAAACTCGATTCTTGAAGCAGATGAAATAATTCCTCCCCTAATTGAATCCAATTTTTCTTTTATTATTTTCTTATTCATTTTCTTTTTCTAAATTTTCTTTAAATGCTTTATCTAAAATTGATTGATTTATCTTTTTCTTGATATTTATTTTGAGAAATAATTCAGAATTAATCCTGCAATAACTATTACGGCAATACAAATAATTAAATAAACCCACGGATTACTCATCGTCCAAAACCTTTTGCCTTTATAAGAAATTTTAATTGGTCTAACACTTTTTTTCTTTATACCAAACTGCTTAATCTCGTTTATTATTGCATTTAAAATAGCTTTAGCATCGTTCAAACCTTCAACATAAGTTTCATGAAATTCATTCTCAGTCGTTAAATCTGAAGAAAATAACAGCATATAATTAATATTATTAAAATCTTTTAAGTTATCGGTGTGTTCTTCAAATATGTGCTTAATAGTTGTTTGAGTTTCTTTCTTCCATTGCTTAAATTTAGGGGAGGAATCTGAGAAATTTTTAAGATCTTCTATTTGGTCAATCTGTTTTTGAATAAATTGAATAGCTTCTTGGTTAGTCATTTTATTTTTTGTTTTTTCTTGTTATCTGCCCTCAAAATCTTTCGACTTTTTGTTTTTTTTCTAAAGGTAAAAATAGGATTGATACCATTTTACCATTTTGCTGTCAAAAATTTTATATTAAAGACGCTTTTATTAAGCTTCCAAGCTCTGTTTTAATTAAGCTTTCAATATTAATATCGTCTGCAAGTTTGATGTTAAAAGTAACATGAAATTCTCGCTTTTCTTTTTCCCCACGTTCAATCCCTTCAACTATATCAATTCCTCCTTGAGAAACACTAATATTTAAAAAATGATCCGAAACATTATCTGAACTTCGAGACATATTAATAAATCCCTTTTCATATAAATATATTAAAGCATTATAAATATTATTGTCGTTTCCTGATATTTTAATAAGATCTTTAGAAATTTTATGTTCTTTATTGTTTATTACTGGTGATTTTTCTCCATTAGAAAAATGTCTCATCTGAAAACTTAATATAAAGTCATGTAAATAGGAGTAATCATCTCTTTGAATAGAATAAAAATATAAAAGTATCTTTCCAGCAATTTTTTTAATCGGTTCCATAATTTTTTATTTTTCCGCCAGCTGACGGATTAATTTTTCGACTTTCCGTTTTAGTCAATTTATAATTGGTTGTTTGGCTACTGAGTTTTCATTAAGATTTTTAGACATTAGTTATTATTATTTAAATTTTATTGTATCTTGCTTATCTGTTGGCAAAAGTTGATATTCTAAAATTTCGATATATGTAATTTTTCCGTCTTTATATCGCACTTTTGCTTTAATCTTTACTGGTTCGTCGATTATATCTCTGTAGTCATTGAAGTGAAATTCGCCTTTGACCGAAGTAGGTATTTTAGTTGGGCCATTTTTTATATTGAATCCAAAGTAATAGTTTCTCGGAGCATCAAGATCTAATTTTCTTATGGTCCCTTCTAGTTCTTCTTCAAATTCTCCATTTTTTAGTAATTTATTCTCGTCTGAGTCTTCCAGCGAACGATAAAATTCCTCCTTTTGTTCCTGTTTTATGATAATTAAATTATTACTACCAATAATATTTACTTGATCACCGCCAGCATTTACAGGAGATACAACTTTTTTCATGTTTGATTTAAAATTCTTATCCTCTTCAAAATCTTCTATCTCTTTCTGGAAGTTCTTGCTCTTATTTCTTCTATTTGTCAGGAAATAAATAAAAGTCGCGGTAATACAACCTGAAATAACTTTCTGAAAAATTGGATTATTAAAGATAATCTCAATTACTTCACCAAAAGACCCACTTTTTAGTTTTAAAAAAATCTTTATATCGCCAGAACCAAAATCAATTTTTCTATTATTTTTTAAAACATCGGCAGTATTTTTTACTATACTTTCTATAGCCTCTAACTGGGTATATAAATCCTTTATTATCATCTTACTCTCAAAAGATGGCCCTTTGTATATGATTTCGATGCTATCCTTTTTGATTATTTTTTCTCCGAACAAATTTTTATTCATAATCTAAAGATTTAAATCAGTCCAATTATCGAAAGAATTATCTTTTAACTCTTTACTTGTTTTATCAAAATAAATCCATCGTCCTCTATATTCTCTTTGATCAGTATTTGTAACTATCCCACCGAAAAGTTTTTTACCTTTTTTGTTTTCATTTTGAATATAGCTATATAACCCATCCGATTTAGGTTTAAAATCGCTTAAATAAGTACCATGAGGATCAAACAACCCTACTCTCCCACTTTTTAATTTAACAATGAAATCGACATAAAATGGCTTTTGTCTCTCGTTATTATAAGGCACGGCGAAAAATGTTGCATCTCGATCTCCATTTTTAAACCACTGCTTAATATTATTTGACTTTTCTAAAAATTCTATAAATAATTTTTCTGTTTTCCACCTACCGTTACTAAAAAATGGTTGCATTATCGATTTCTTCTTCTCTTCTCTTACATATTCACTATTAAATCTTAAACTCTCAGGGATATTCCAATTTTTAATTGATGCTAATTCTTTTTCTTTTTTAAAAATCTCTTGAATGTAATTTTCTTTCGCTTCTTCAATTGTTCCTATAAAATAATATTTATTTTTATTATTTAACACAACTTTGATGATTTTTTCTTGCTTCTTTCCATAATCCATCCCAAAAACTAACTGAAAAAATCTATAGATTGCTTCTTTAACTTTACCTACTGACCTATCTTCGGGATAAAAGGGAGATAGATTTTTTCTTACAAAAAAATCAAACAATTTTTGGAGTTCATAACCTGCTGGTTTAAACTTTGCCTTCCTTTCTCTCGTTAATCCCGCCATAGCCTGATCAATCTCTTCCATTTTCCAGTCTGAAATGATCTCCTCATCTAACTTCTTGGTCCATAAATTTATCTTCTTTTTTAAATTTCTCTTTTTAGCTATATCCAAAAATATCTTAATAAATAAAGGGGATAATCTTGTCCTTTCTCGATGTCTTTTGGAATGATAAGAAGTTAAATTTACCGGCTGATAATCTTCTCTGCGTTTGCTTTCATAAATTGTGATATAATCTTTAGCAATGTCTTCTTTTATTTCAATATCACTTAAATTAGTGTAGATATAAGCTAAATTTAGTACTGGATAATTTTGATAATGGCCCTTGTCCGGCTCTGGCATTCTCATAATTCGGCCAACTGTTTGTATCGAAAAAATAGGGCTATGCCATTCTCGAAATAAAACTAAAATTTGGGCACGGGGGCAATCCCAACCCAAGGCAATTGCTTGTTTAAAAATCAAAACTTCGACTTCACTGTCATTTTTTTCAACATTTTCTTTATTTATATGTTCACCGGAAAGCCAAATAGCCAATTTGCCATTTTTCTTAGTTATATTGTATTTATCTTCTAAAATCCTGATTATTTTTTCTTTCATTGTATCCTCTAAACTCCCTATCCGATCTGGTAATTGGATCAAAATTAAAGGATTAATGCCTGCTTTTTCTTCACAATATTCTTTCAAAAGATCTTTTCTCTTTTTTAATGCCTCTTTAATAACCATCTCTTCACTTCCTTCACCTAATTCTGTTTTTATTTTTCCTTTATCTAATTTATTTTTAAAATCTTCATTTAAAACCACGGCCTTTTTAATCATTCCTTCAGTTTTAACATCTTCAATATGAACATTTACAGTCTCGTTACCCTCCAAAACCGGGGTAGCCGAAACTTCAATTGTTAAATCAGCACTTATGTCTTGCCTTAATTTATTTGCTGCTGGCGCATCAGCACTGAAATGACTTTCATCAATAATCAAAATTATTTTTCTATTTTCTTCTCTGGTATTTTCAAGTACTTTTGATAAATTTAAATCCTGTTCATTTTCTCGAATGTAAATATTATCTCTTTTATTTATGCTTTCCCAATTGAAAAACAAAATCTCATTTTCTCCGATCCTTCTATTCTCTAGGTCTTCGAAAAACGAACATCTTAAAGCCCGAGTATTTCTAAAATAGTTCTCTAGCTTCTCCTTACTTTGTTCGTGTAAATGTCTTGGAGCCGTCCAAATAAAAGACAAGGGTTGCCTAAATTCTGGATCCTTAATCAATTGCTTCAAGAATTCAGCCATCATTATTGTTTTCCCTGAACCAGTCGGCGCCCTAAAAACCAATTTCTTATTACCAGAATAACCCAAAAGTTTTTTGGCTTTCTCTAATAAATCATCTATTGCATTTTCTTGATAAATTTTGAGCTGCATAATTAACCTCTCTTAAAATATAAACTACCAAAATTTTGCCTATCTCTACCAGAATAATATTCACCAGTAAGAGTGTTGTCTTTCTCGTTAAATAACAGTCTTGTAGTTCCACGATGAATACTCATTGTTTCAATAGAGTCTGATTTTGGTTCGTTAATATATTGATAACTTAAATATTTGCCTTCGGGTGTATTCATTACGATAGATGCTGTCTCACTGTGAGACAATGAATGTTCAGTGATTAGTATAATTTTTATCTGCGTCCAAGTTTGGAAAAAGCGTAAAGTTGCTTTTGTTTCTGATGAATGCTCATCAAAAGAAGATTTTAGATGTCCTTCCCATTCTCCATTTAGGTCAGGAGTTTTTACAAGGCCAATTTTTCTAAAAAATTTCCAGAGCCATTTATCAAAAACCCAAAAAAATAGACCGTAGAAACATAACACTGATGGACTTTCAACCCACCAAGACAAAGTAATTTGATGATTACTAAGTATCTTATAAAAACTCCAAGTTAGGACAATACTAACAATCGCCAAGAATAATAAAGTGTTTTTTCTTTCTTTTGTATCTATAGAATAGGAATGCATATTACCAATTATCCCAAAGCGAGATTAAATTTTGTATAAATTCTTTTGCTTGGTCTATATTCCATTGCTCGGGCGTCATTCCAAAAAGTTTTAACTGTTCATTCTGGCAGATAAAATTTTCTAAACTTACTTCATCAAGCCAATTTACAACATTACAAAAAGTATCTTGGTAGTTTGTTCCAAAATCCTCATCAGGAACATTATAAAGCATACATTCCAAAAAATACGAGGGGGTTAAATCTCCAGAAATATAACCCCTGCTGTTTTTAAACAATCTTACAGTTCGTTTATACCAAGTATCTGTATTTTGGTTTTTATATACTCCGTTATTATAATGACTTTTTGGATAGTTTATAATCCAGCGCGACTCACTCGGTACCCAAAATGTCATGCCCTTTATAAACTTAGATAAGTCTGCGGAATATTTTCTATATTGAATACAAATAACCACATCAGCAGGCAGTCGTCCATTGTCTCCACCTAATTTCAAGGATTTTCTTCCTTCTTCAATAGACGAAGCTCCGTAATATCTACACAGAGCGTCAAAAACATCAGTTCTAAAATCTCGCCATTTATAATACGCTTCTGAAATACCTAAAAGTCGTTTTTCTTCTTCTGTTAAATTAGAACGAAAGGTGGTACTTAGCTGAACAACTAAATCCACATCACTATCACCACGAATATTGGTATTATTTTTATATGATCCCTGTAAATAGATCTCATAATCAATGTTCTCTTCTTGCCAATCATCATATACAGCCAAAGCATTCTTAATAGAATCAGCAGTTGCTTTGGCGGTAGTAACCGCCCCTAGATGCGACCATGTTTCTAATTGTGATTCTGGTATAGTCATAATTATTTAAATATTCTTCTATATACTCTCAAAATTGCTTCGGGGATAGGAAAAAGTTTAACTTTTTGTTTTATATCAGTAAACTCTTCTTCAAAAGTATCATCGCCTAAAGAAAAAACATAGACACTAAATTTGCTTTTTATCTCTTTAATTACCTTTTTAAACTCTGGTATTGCTAATTGGTCAAAAATTATACCGGTATAATGATTGGTATTTTTGAAAATCTTAAAATTCTTTCGACCCATAACTTTCTCAAAAGTTTCTTCTTTTATGCAAAGCATTTCTGTTGTTTGTTCGGTTAATTTCTTTTTATTTTTATCGGTTGGTTCGGCGTCAACAAGATCGGTTTTGAAATATTTTAAGTTTCCACCTAGGCCTCTTTTATTTTTAAAACCATGAATTACTTTTGTTATCCTAGGATAACAAAGTTTAGAACACACCCTCGCTTCATCATTGGTGCACAAAATAAATTTCCTATTTCCACCATCTTTTCTATTAAGATCCAAAACAGCATGGCCAGTAGTTCCTGAACCAGCAAAAAAATCTAAAACTGTCAAATCCTTTTGTTTAGGGTAAATCGTGATTATCCTTTCAATAAGTTTTATTGGTTTTTGTCCGTTCGGCAATATTACAGGAGATTCATTTTGAATATTATTATAATCTATATCATCCCATATATCCGAAAGGGCTAATGCTATACCCCTGAATTCTCCACCATTCAGTGGTTTTATGGAAGATGAGAGAAAAGAAAGCATTCTGCCATTGTATAAATATATTTTATTTCCTGACTTAGATTTAAAAATAATTACTTCACCATTCTTTTTTAGAGATTCTTTTTTCTCCGGAGAATCTTTATAAGCACCGGTCTGACAAATATTATCTTGATATTCTAAATAAAACTTTTTGAATTTAGGATCTTCTATTTCTAAAGAACCAATCTTTTGTCCGCTTCTTAATAGTCCCTTTTTCAAAAGGATAGATTTTAAATCCATTATTCTATTATTTCTCTTATTATAGAATAAATTAAAATGGGAATCCCATTTACCTTTCTTTCCAGTATAAGTTCTATTATAGTTATATTTACTACTGTTCCTTGAATAAATTAGTAAATAATCTTTTATTCTCACTGGTTTATTTCCATATATTTTAAAAGCATTTATTGAAGATGTTCTCACTGTTATCTCTGCGATAAAGTTATTTTCTCCGAAGATTTGGTCACAAAGAATCTTAAGCTGAGATTTTTCATTATCATCAATAGAAATAAAAATCACCCCTGTATCTTTTAATAAATTTTTTGCCAATCTCAATCTTTTCTCCATAAAAGAAAGCCATTTTGAGTGGCGATAGGCATCTTCTTTATCAATGTAGCGATCATTGAAAATGAAATCTTTATTACCAGTATTATATGGTGGATCAATATAAATCATATCTACTTTCTTTGCGTGAGTGTAATTCAAAACTGAAAGCGAATGATAATTATCACCTTCAATTAGAAGATTAACCGATTTATTTTTGTCAGTTATTATTTCTTTATTTTTTGCTTCTTTTAGAACTGGTAATTCCTTCTTACATTGCTCAGCAACTTTTTCTTCTTTTTCTTCCCAAACCAAACCATATTTTTTGCGTTTTTCTAAGTTCTGAATTCTTGCAATTAAATCTTTTTTTGACCAATTTTTATAATTTTTCTTTTTTGGCATAATTTTAAATTAATTTTTTCTCTTTAAAACTAAATACCTTGGTTTTGGTAATAATTATATGGTCCAAAACATCTATCCCCATTATCTTGCTTGCTTCTACTATTCTCTTAGTGATCTCTAAATCATCTTGAGAAGGTTCCGAATCCCCCGAAGGATGATTATGAGCTAAAATTACTGAAGCGGCATTATATTTTAAAGCTCCAGCAAAAATTTCTCGGGGATGGACTAAATTAGCATTTAAGGTGCCAACAAACATTGGCTTTTTATGAATCATTTCGTTTCTACCATTAAGATAAATAACCATCAAATGCTCTCTAGTTTTATCTTTCATATAAATAGCTTGAGCAATAACATCTTTGACTGAATTAATAATTGGCAGGGTTTCATCTCTCACCTTCAAAGCTCTTTTTACTAACTCCTGAGCGGCTAAAATGGTACAAGCTTTAGCTGGGCCAATACCTTTAATCTTAGACAATTCTTTATAATCTAATTGTAATAATCTTTTTTTAGAATATTTTCTTAAAATTTGTCTGGAAACCTCAATAACGTTCTTCCCTTTTATTCCAATTCCTAAAAGAATAGCTAAAAGTTCCTCATCTTTTAAATTCTGAGAACCTTTAGCAATCAATTTTTCTCTTGGTCGTTCAATTTTGGATAAATCTTTTATTTTTAGCATTCGTTTAAAGTTTATTCAACAAACGGATTCTTCATCCCAAAAACTATTTTTGGTGTTTGGTTGTTAATAACATCCTCTGAAAGATTATACTTCCTGCTGTATAATGTATCAATTGAACAAAATAAGGCATCTTTGTAATCAAATCCAAGCTTTCCAGCCATATCTTTAACTGATTCTTCTGAATCCCCTTCAATCTCAACAAATGGCTCTAAAAATGGCCATTCATCAATTGTAATCTCAATACCATCTATTTCCCACAATTCTCTTTTATTCTCCTGATAAGCTTTCTTTTCACAACCTAAAAGAGTTAAAAACTCTTCAGCTCTTTCTAAACTGTCAATTTTTAGACAAATTTCCTTTTGACTTTCAATACCAGCACCATCAACAACCTTTAAACTCATTGTGATTTTATCTCCCTCATCTCTAACTCTTATCCATCCTCCTTTTATCTTGCATTCTTTTGGAAGATTAAAAACAATCCTTTTTTGCAAGAATTCAGAACGAATTAGTTTTCCTTTAATTTTTCTTAATTTTTCTCTTATATCCTTCTTATCAATATTCGTAAAAGTAGCTTCGTATTCTATTTTCATTGGTTTTGTGTTCTTTTTTCATTTTATGCCTTTTTAAAGGGTTTGTCTAATCAAAAAGCGTCCTGCTGGGGACGCTTTTCAGTGTTTTTCAACGCTTCTTGGTAATTTATTACTCAGTCTTTGTTTTTCCCTGTTCGTATTCTCTCCAGGCATTTGCTACACCTGGTTCAACTCGATCCAACTCGCTGAGAATAGTCTCTCTAATCTCACTTGTTTCTATTTCTTCTCTACCTTCCAGTGTAGGAACTACTGCCGCTGTTACTTGCTCTACTACTTCATTTTTTCTTTCTTCTGGGATATCAGTTCGTTGAGCAGCACCAGCAATTGACTTTCTAATTTTTTCGGGATCAAATGGTTCTTTTGTTCCGTTTTTTTTGATAACTTCAGCCATAATTTATTAAGAATTCATTTATTGAAACTAACGACCTTTTTAAATCGCTTTCTTTAATTTTAGGTCTTTTGGAAAGCCTTGTCCAGCCCAAAGCAAGAAGAAAGCTCCTTAGTTTAAGTAAGTTGTCTTAAGTTATCTAAGGAGCTTCATGTGAGCTAAAATATGAGATGAACAATCTGAGTTGTTCTTCCCTCTTCCTTTTTTTAGGTGGTAATAATTTTTTAAGTAGCAGTTTCTCGTGCGAATTATCTAGGGGTTTTTCTTTTTCAACAGAAACATCAGAAACATCACAGTTTTTTAGCATGACATTCATATTTTTCTCTTTCTTTATTCTTGCAGCTACAAAAGTCATTGCTTGAGCAGGAGATATAGCTCTGGTATATTCACATATTTCGTCCCAGTAGTCACCATCGAGCCAGACATCTGCTTTTACACAAAATAAAGGTCTCACTTTCTGTCACCTCCTCCAATAATAATCAGTTAATTTTCCCACTATCTCTTCATTTTCTTTCTTCGATGGCTTCTTTAAGTGAATTTCCTCATCGTCATAAACCACCTCAACCCAAAGCGTTTTTCCGTCTGAGTAAACCCAGTCGCCATTTTCTAATTTGAAAAGTCGTTTGAACATGTTCTCACCTCCTATTATTTTTTAAAGAATCAAATCAATTTCCTCTCTGAGAATAAAATTTCTAAAATCCTATTCTCAAAGAACAAATTGTTAAGAAAGACGAAGCACAAAGTATTTCCTACCTCGCCTTTCTTTTCTCTTTTTTCTGGTCGTTCTTATTCGCCCTATAGATGCAATACCCTGTTGCTGCTAAGCCAACTATCACAATCGCAATTAACACAAACTTAACGATTTGTTTCCACATTTTATCACCTCATCATTTATTATTTTTAAAAATATCTAATTAAAATCTTTTAATATCAATATTTTACATTATACCAGATTTTCAAAAAAAGTAAAGGAAAATAGAGAACCTCATTTTCTTTTTTGTTTTCCTTTAATTCTGGTATGTTCAAGCCGTTTGGCCAGTCCCCATCTCCTTTGATTAGTTTTCTTTACTCTTTTAATTTCTTTTTTCATATTTTTATTTACTTTTGTTTTTATCTCTCCTCCATTTTGCCTCAAGCACTCTAACTTGTTTTTCATTAAAGCCGAAATGGTGAGCGATTTCATGCCAGACAACAATTCTGACTAGTTTTTTAATATCCTCTTCTGTTTTGGCTAATTTCTCAATTGACTCTTGAAAAATGGTAATCTTATCCGGTAATCTGCCGGAAATTCTATTTCTGCCCCAAGTTGTTCTGGGAAATCCCTGGTAAAGACCTAAAAGAGTACCATTAATTCTGGTACCCACTTTTTCAAGCTCAAACTGGGAAGGACTTGGAGCAACACAAATAGCGACATTTTCCATCTTTTCCTGAATTTCTTTTGGCAAAGTCAATGTTGCCTCCTGAACTAATTTTTCAAAATCAACCATCTTGATTATAAAAGCTTCCTTTGCCGAAGAGTTTTAGATATCTCCTTAGTTATTTTCTTACCTGAAGATGTCAAACCAAAAGCAGTTTGTGGGGTACCTGTAATCAATTTCCTTTTTCGGAGAGTACGCAGAGGCCGATCTAACTTTCTGGCATCAGGCCATTGAGGATGTTTTGAAAAGCAAAATTCCTTAGGGAATAAAGAAAAACATTCTTTAATCAACTCTTGAAAAGTGCACTTTTTACTGCTCTCGCCAAGAGAGTAAATGGCAAAAAGTATTAGCTCGTTAATAGAATGTTTTAATGTGGGCATTATTTAAGAATACAATATTTTTAATCAATGGTCAACGAAAAAAAACAAGGGAAGAAAACTAAAATAATATCTATTAAATAGTTTTCTTCCCCCAATCTAGTTTAAATAATATCTATTTATTTCATCTTGTATTTTATCTTTTTTGAAATGCGACTGAGGCTCTAATATACAAATTTGTCTTCTGGCATCTACCTTCATCTCAACACCATGCTCATATAAATAAAGACAGTCACTAATCGTTAACTCATTAGCACGAACTTCTTCCTTACCATACCTTCTTACTTTTTCAACAATATTAAAAAGTCCTTTCATTTTATTTGTTCCCTTTCTTAAATTTTTAATTTACAATTTAAATAAATCGTTTTATTAAATTAGCAATGTTTTCAGCTGCTTTTGGTCAACATCAACAAATTTAGCGGAAAAGAATCTTCGACTAATTATACGGGTCCGCCAGGAATCGAACCTGGAACCGCCGGTTTTGGAGACCGGTGTTCTACCAAATTGAACTACGGACCCTCGTTTCCTTATGCGAGGTATGCTTCCGGCAGAATTTATAGAATTTTTCAGTTAATAAACAAGAACGAACAAAATACTTTTAGAGAATGGCTATCTATAACTGTTTGTTATTATAGATAGCCATTTCGACGAAGGAAACAGATTACTTTCTTCGTTATATCACTAATCCTGTAATTTTCTGGTGTTATCGTCCATTGGACTACCTCAATCTCTGCACTTGGAATTATCTTGCCTTCTATTTCGGCAAGATACACCCTTAAGTAAATGGTATCTCCTTTGTGAGGTGTTATACCGATGAACTCGTCGCCAAGACGTCTCAGATTTTTTAAGCTTATTTGAAGCTTCTCTTTGAGTTCTCGCGACAAACACTCTATATCCGATTCCTTAGTTTTTGGCTTTCCTCCTGGTAAAATCCATGTTTTCTTTCTCCTGACCAAGAGAATGCAACCATTCCTAATTATTACTGCATTTATCTCCCTTCTCATTAAAATCATCTCCCTTTCTATTTACTTAATTAACTTTTTCTAAAAGTATTTTTTAATGATCTTATTTCTTCATTTCTTTGTGAATTGTATGTTTTCTACAGAATTTGCAGAATTTTTTCAATTCCAACTTTTCCTCAAGGCCTCTTGATTTATTGATAAGATAATTTATTCTTTTACACTCCTGACACTGGAGTCTTATAAGCGGTTTTTTCTTTTTTGCCATAATTGTTTGTAAATAATTAAATGAGCCCACACGCAGATTTGCACTGCGGACCTCGTTTTTACCAAAAACGTGCTCTTCTACCTGAGCTATATGGGCAGTAAATAATCTTTACTTTTTTTTAAAAGCGACATGATCCACAAATTACAAAGGATTTCATGTTTTTTCGTCTATATTTTTATTTAAATATTGTTTAATCCAAGTCTTAATTTGTAAAAATAATTTCTTATCCGAATATCTGATATGAACTAATCCATATTTCATTTTGCCAATTTTATCTGGTAGAAAATCTTCTCTAACGTAAGATTTTATAAATTGGTTTAATGAAATTTTTGTTACTTTATGCCAATATCGTTTCAAAGCTTTGATATCTTGATTTGCATAACAATACAGTAATATCCTTAGACGCTTTTTATCTATACCACAAATCTTTCGTAGAAATTCAAGAAAAAGTTGAATCATTAGAGGATCACTATTTGCAAGATCAACTGTGGCACCCCGATTTTGTCTGGCTAAATTTTTACTACCTTCCGCCCAATATAACATAATCCCAGCGATTTTAAGTTTTTCTTCCTTCGGAGTTAAATACTTTTTCAAATGATAGGAAGGATCTTGTCTGACATACGCAATATTATTTGTTTCAGCTGCAGATCTTCGTACCAAACCATACCTCCTCATAAATTTATATATACTCGTTGCGGATCTTCCAAAAAATTCACCTATTTGTCGAGCACTATATCCTTTTTTATAATACAAACTTTTAACTTTCTCGAGGATTATTTTTTTCCCAGCTTTGTATGATGGAACAAGTTTAACATTGTTATGCCGATTCCAATATCCATAATAGCAACTCTCGCTTCGCGATCGCCGAGGAATATTATACTTCTCCATCCAATATTTTACCGTATAATATGACCACCTTCTCTTTTCTGCTATTTCCATCATCGATAAACCATTCTGATATAGTTTTTTTAATTTTTCTTTTGGTAACATTGGGCGTGGGTGGAGTCGAACCACCTGGGCTCAGAGAGCTTTGGTTTTACAGACCAACCCCGCGCCGTACGGGACTACACACCCTTGCTATTTCTATAATTTTACCAAAAAATCCTCTTTTATTCAATAATCCTGCTGTGTTTTTCACGCCATTGCTCAATTTTTTTATGATCACCGGATAAAAGAACTTTTGGCACCCGCCATCGAGCCCCTTTTTGAGGCTCAAATACTTCTGGTCTTGTATATTGAGGATATTCTATAAAACCCTTTTTCTTGGTAATTCTCTGTTTCAATAGTTCTGATTTTCCAATAACTCCGGGAATTAACCTGGCAACCGTCTCAATAACAGTTAAAGCAGGTAAATCACCTCCCATTAAGACATAATCCCCTATTGAAATCTTTTCATCGGCAATATATTTTGCCACTCTTTCGTCTACTCCTTCATACCTTCCAGAAATTAGAATTAACCTGTCTAGTTTGGCAAATTTAGTAGCCATTTTTTGATTAAATTTCTTTCCGCGAGGAGTAAAAAAAATGACTTTTGTTTTTCTTTTCTGTTTTCTCAAAGATCTTACTGCCTTGTAAATTGGTTCAAGTTTAAGCACCATGCCCCTGCCTCCGCCAAAAGGCTTGTCATCAACCGTTTTATGCTTATCCGAGCTAAAATCTCTAAGATCTAAGATATTAATCTTTAAAACTTTCTTTTTACAAGCTTTCTTGATAAGGGATTGCTTAAAATAAGTTCTAAAAACTTCGGGAAATAAAGTTATAACGTCAAAAATCATAAATATAATACGAAAAAACGGCACCGCTTTTTCATAGTAGCACCGCTTTCTCTATATGTAAACCTTTAAACTTAAAGATCTAAGTTCTCCAGATCGCTTTCTTTCTTTGGAGCAGGAGCCTTTTTCGCCTCAGCTGCTCTGCCTTCTGGCTCTTCAATCTTTAAGTTAACACGAGCATGATTCTTAAGACCTACAATTCTGATAAGGTTCCTTATTGCTCGAGCAGTTGAACCAGCCTTTCCGATAATCTGACCCATATCTTCAGGGTGGACTTTTAAACTGAGTAAAACACCCATTTCGTCAACTTTTCTGTCAACTTTTACATCTTCAGGATGGTCAACTAGGCCTTTGATAATGTATTCAAGAAACTCTTTATCACTAGTTGCTTTTGCCATAATATTAATCTTAAACAAGTAAAATTCTTCCGACCTTTAATTCTGCGATTCTCTCTTTCTGAAATCTAGAGAATCATTTATTTTTGCCTGGTTTTACCAAGCTGTCTCTTATTCTACTCTTTTTTTTAAATATGTCAAGGTTATTTGATATTTTCTTCCTTTTCTTCTTTAACTTTTTCTTTCTTCGGCTCTTCCTCCACCTTCTCTTTTTTCTCCTTTGGTTTCTCTTCCGCTTTTTCTTCTTTTTTCTCTGGTTCGCTTTCTTTTATCTGGGGCTTCTCTTCTTTTTTCTCAGATTCTCCCCTTATTTCTTCTTTTGGTTTTTCTTCTGGTTTTTCTGTCTTTTTCTCCTCCTTTTCTTTTTTAGACTCTTCTGGAACTTCTTTTTTAACTTCTTCTTTTACTTCCTTTTTCTCTTCTGCTTCCTTTTTAGGCTCCTCTTTTGTTTGCACTTTCTTTTCTTCCTTGGGTTTTTTTTCAGCTTTCTTTTTTTTCTTGGCTTTTTTGTGAACAGCTATTTTTTTGCCTTCAATAACCTTCTCATCTATTAATAAATTATGAACCCTGTCTGATGTTTGAGCACCAACGCTAAGCCAATATTTGATTCTTTCTTTTTTAAAACCTTTTTCTTTAGTTAAGGGATTAAAAAAACCAAGGATTTCTAAAAACCTCCCTCCTTTTGGAGAATTTCTTTTATCAGTCACTACAATTCTAAAAAATGGCTGATTTTTTTTACCTCTTCTTATTAAACGAATAACTATCATATTTTTACCAATTTTTTACTTTAAGAGCGTTCCGGGCAGCTGCTTCTTCTGCTTCTTGCTTTGAAGAACCAGTGCCGGTCGCTATTAATTTGTTTTCCAATAAAACACCGATGGTAAAATGCTTAGCATGGTCAGGGCCATGTTCCTCTAAAACCTTGTACTCTGGTGTGATTCTTATTTCTTTCTGAGACATTTCCTGGAAAAATGATTTTGCATCCCTGGAAAGACCATTTTCAATAATATAGGATAATTTTTTAATAAGGTATTTTTCAATAAAATCTTGGACAGCGTCGAAACTTTGATCAAGGTATAATGCTCCCAAAAAGGCCTCAAAAGCATTAGCTAAAATAGACTGTCTAGCTTTTCCGGTGTCTTTGGCTTCGCCTCGGCTAAGTAAAACATAATCATTAAAGCCAATCTCTTCAGATATTTCAGCTAAACTCTGGGAATTAACTAAAGCAGCTCGCCAGTTAGTCAGTTGACCCTCTGATTCTTGGTAATTTTTGTAAAGATATCCTGTAACTACTAATTCTAAAACTGCATCTCCTAAAAATTCAAGCCTTTCATTGTTTTCCAGACCACATTTAGGATTTTCATTCAAATAGGAACGATGACAAAATGCCTGTATAAGTAAATCCTTGTTCTTAAATTTTAATTCTAATTTTTTTTCAAGTTTTGAAAAATCTTTCACAATTTACGAAAAATAAAGCCTAAAATATGAAACATCTGATTCAATTAATCTTATGTTTCAAATTTCAAGTTTCAAGTTTCAAGTTTTTAAATACTGTTCCTAAAACTCCGTTAACGAACTTTCCGGAATTTTCTCCCCCGAAATTCTTAGCCAACTCAATTGCTTCATTTATGGCTACTTTTGGAGGAACTTCTTTTTTCTCTGCATAGAAAAGCTCAAAAAGACCTATCCTTAAAACATTTCTGTCAATAATGCTTATCTGTTCAATCGGTCGTTCAGGAGCTGAAACCCGAATAACCTCGTCGATCTTAGATAGATTTTTTAATATTCCTTTTGCTAATTTTTCAATAAAATCCAAGTCTTCAATGTCAGGACCGAACTTCTCAATATTCCTTTCCAATATCTTGTTTAAATCTTCTTTCTTCTCAGTATAAAAATCCCATTCATAAAGAGATTGTAAAATAATTGAACGAGCAAGATGTCGTGAAGCCATGTTTTTAAAACTTTTTCTTTGAAAGTTCTTCTAAAGTTAAAGGTTTCTCCTGTTTTCTCTCAACCTTTTCTTTTTCTTTAATTTCTTTTTCTCTTTTCTTTCGTTCTTTTTTCTCTAATTTGGCTAAAACATTAACAACTTCTACTCCCTTATAATACCCGCAATTGGGACAAATGACATGAGGAGGCTTTGGTTTCCCGCAATGAGAACAAAGAATTAATTTCTGGGCTCTTAAAAAAATATGCATCCTCTTCTGGTCTCTCGCCGATTTAGTTGTATGTTTCTTCGGTACAGCCATATAAAACAATTTATCATATAAAACTAAATTTTACAATAGTTTTTCATTGGGCTAAAACTTTTTCGGTGTATTTTGCAGGGACCATATTTTCTCAGCATTTTAAAATGTAATCTTGTTCCATAACCCTTGTGTTTGTCAAATCTATATTTGGGATACTGCTTATGGTATCTTAACATAGATTTATCCCTACTCACTTTAGCTATGATTGAAGCAAGTTTTATTAAAAAAACCTTTTCATCTCCTTTTACTATGGATTTCTGAGAAATGTCTGAATTAATACTAAAATTCCCATCTATTAATAAAAAATCAATTTTTACATTTTGTTTCTTGTTTTTTGATATTAGATTATCAATTGCTCTTTTCATTGCTAATTTTGTTGCCTGAAAAACGTTTATTTTGTCAATTATTTTTTCTGAAACTCTGCCTATCCCCCACTCAACCCCTGATAAATTTCTTAATATTCTAAAAATCTTTTCTCTTTTCCTGGGACTCAATTTTTTAGAATCTTTTAGCTCTTTTGAAAATTGAGAATTGAAAATTGAAAATTTTTGAACACTAACAGCAGCTGCAGTTACCGAGCCACTTAAGGCTCCTCTTCCAACTTCATCCAGTCCAACAATAATCTTGCACCCTCTTTTTTTTAATCTTTTTTCTAAGGCCGAAATTGACATATTGTTTAATTTTGAGAAATTGAGTTATAATATTATAATACAATAATATCAAATATAAGAATATGGAGGATAAAAATATTTTATCTCAAGATGAAATAGAAAAAGAAATTCAACTCTCCGAAATGCAAGAAAGATCTGCTAATTTCAGAGGGAAAGTTCTTCCTAATCTTTCTTTCCACGGACGAAATCTTAAAATAGGATTAGATCTTGAATCAGCAATAATTTTAGGCTCTTTTTTCTTAGAAAATACTTCTATAAGAGGAGATTTAAACTTAAATAGAATAATTATAAAAGGAGTTTTTTACTTCGGTTCAAGTAATTTAGATGGTGATTTAAATTTCCAAGATGGAAATGTAAAAGG
This sequence comes from bacterium, assembly GCA_030619905.1. Lineage (GTDB taxonomy): Bacteria > Patescibacteriota > Minisyncoccia > Minisyncoccales > CG1-02-41-26 > JAUXAO01. The sequence goes on from JAUXAO010000002.1 coordinate 151,637, forward strand.
AATAGTGAATCTGGTGGGAAGTAAGATAGAGGGTAATTTAAACTTTCAGGGTTTAAACATAGATGGATTTTTGAGTCTAGCAAAAACAAAAGTGAAAGGAAATCTGAATTTTGAAAAAATAAAAGTTAGCGATTCTTATAATGCTGGTTTAGTTATTAAGGGTGATGTTTATTTGAGAAATACATTGATAAATGGTTACTTGAACATGGAAAAAGGATCAATTGAAGGTTCTTTAGATTTTTCCAACGCTTTAATTGCAAAAGAAGTAAATTTAAAAAACGTTAGAATTAAAGAATCTTTAATTCTGAAACAAGCAAAAATTCAAGGAAAGTTGATTGACGAAGAAATAAAATATAAACATATAATAAGATAAATTCCACATGAAGTTTACTCATCTACATGTCCATAGTCATTATAGTTTGTTAGATGGTTTGTCAAAGATTGATGATCTTTTAGATTATGTCAAGAAATTAGGCATGGATTCTGTTGCTTTAACTGACCATGGAGTTTTGTATGGGGCGGTTGAATTCTATAAAAAAGCAAAAAAGGCAGGAATCAAACCGATAATCGGAGCCGAGATGTATATGTCCTATGAAAGAATGGGACAAAAAAGACCTAATATTGACGATAAAAGATATCATTTAGTTCTTTTGGTAAAAAATGAAGAAGGGTACAAGAACCTGGTAAAACTGATAACAAAAGCCCACTTAGAGGGTTTTTATTATAAGCCAAGAATTGACGACGAATTATTAGCAGAACATAGCTCTGGTCTTATTGGTCTCTCAGCCTGTCTTCAGGGAAGAATCCCTATATTGATTTTATCTGATAGGACCGAAGAAGCTGAAAATTATATCTTAAAATATCAAAAGATTTTTGGAAAAGATAATTTTTATTTAGAGATCCAAGATCATCCAAATCTTAAAGGGCAAAAAAAAGTAAACGACACCTTAATTAAGCTTTCCAAAAAACTTGGCGCTCCATTAGTAGCCACCAATGACAGCCATTATTTAAAATCTGAAGATTCAGAAGCTCAAGATATTTTAATGATGATAAATACTGGATCAAAACCAGACGATCCAGAACGGTTAACAATGAAGACTGATGATTTCTCGATGCGAACTCCCCAACAAATGTTTGAATCGTTTAAAAATGTTCCTGAAGCTATTGAAAATACTCAAAAAATTAAAGACCTTTGTAATTTCAACTTCAAATTAGGTGAGATAAAACTTCCCTCTTTTGAAACACCATCTGGAAAAACTCCTGATGATTATTTAGAAGAATTATGTCAGCAGGGCATGGATAAGAAATACAAAAAATTCTTTAGAAAGGAAGCTCTTTCCCGCTTGGAATATGAACTTTCGGTCATTAAACAAACCGGCTTTGCTCCTTACTTTCTTATAGTCCAAGATTTTGTTAACTGGGCAAAGGGAAATCGAATTGTAGTAGGTCCGGGAAGAGGAAGCGTAGGAGGCTCGATTGTTTCTTATCTTTTAAATATTACTACTATTGATCCTTTAAAACATAATCTTTTGTTTGAGAGATTTTTAAATCCCGGGCGTATTTCAATGCCAGATATTGACCTTGATTTTACCGACCGGAGAAGGGATGAGGTAATAAACTATGTAGCTGAGAAATATGGCCGAGATAAGGTTGCTCAGATTATTACTTTTGGAACAATGGCTTCCAGAGCAGTTATCAGAGACGTTGGAAGAGCAATGAAATTAAATTACAGTTATTGCGATCGACTGGCTAAGATGATTCCTTTTGGTTTGACCTTAAAACAGTGTTTAGAAAAGGTCTCTGAGTTCCGTCAGTTTTATGATAGCGACGAACAGGCAAAAGAATTGATTAATTTTTCCCAAAAGCTTGAGGGATGTGCCAGGCACGCCTCAACCCATGCCTGCGGAGTAGTAATTTCAAAAGACCCTTTAGATGAGATTGTTCCTATCCAGCATCCGACCCAGAATGACAAAACCACTGTTACTCAGTACGAAATGTACTCAATTGAAGATTTAGGCCTTTTGAAAATGGACCTCTTGGGGTTGAAAAACTTAACTATTATTGAAGACACTCTCTCAAGAATTTATAAGGTCCAGAATAAGAAAATTAATATAGAAGATATTCCTTTGGATGACAAAAAAACTTATAAATTATTACAGGAGGCACAAACTACAGGTGTTTTCCAATTGGAATCGAGCGGCCTTAAAAGGTATCTTAAAGAACTTAAGCCAACTAAATTTGGAGATATAGTAGCTATGGTAGCCCTTTATCGACCCGGCCCTATACAATTCATACCAGAATATATTGAAAGAAAGCATAAAAGAAGAAGAATAGAATATCTGCATCCAAAACTCAAACCAATTTTAGAAGATACCCAGGGAATCTGTATCTTCCAAGAACAATTGATGCAGATTGCCAGGGACTTGGCTGGTTTCTCTTTAGCTGAAGCAGATATTTTAAGAAAAGCAGTTGGTAAAAAAATAAAGAGTTTGCTGATTACTCAAAAAGAAAAATTTACTAAAGGAATGATAAAAAATGATATTAAGGAGGAGGTCGCTCACAAAATCTGGGACTGGGTTTTGCCTTTCGCCCGTTATGGGTTTAATAAATCCCATAGTGTGGCTTACGGAATGATTGCCTACCAAACTGCCTATCTAAAAACTCGGTTTCCTATTGAATTTATGGCTGCTCTTCTAACTTCAGAGAAAACAGATATCGAACGAATTGCCTTTTTAATAGAAGAATGCAAGGATATGAAAATTGAAGTTTTACCTCCTGATATTAATGAAAGTTTTAGATATTTTTCTGTTGTTCCTAGCAAGAAAAAAATAAGATTCGGTTTGTTAGCTATTAAAAATGTTGGTTCAAATGTAGTTGAAGCGATAATTAAAGAACGCAAAAAGGGAAAATTTAAATCGTTTATAGATTTTATCTCAAGAATTGATTCAAAAGATTTGAATAAAAAATCTTTAGAAAGTTTGGCCAAGACTGGAGCTTTTGATAAATTTGAAGAAAGAAATAAATTACTTTCTAACATGGAAGAGATTCTGAATTTCAACCGCGAGATTAGAAAAGCAAAAACAAACGGCCAAAAAAGCTTATTTGATTGTAATACAAATAATCCAAGCCCTTCTTTCAAATTAAAAGATGAAAAACCTGCTCCTATGTCACGAAAATTGTTATGGGAAAAAGAACTTTTAGGTCTTTATATCTCTTCTCATCCTTTAGAAAAGTTTAAAAATATTTTAAGCAAAAAAACCTTATCTCTCAAGGACTTGAAAAGCGGGAGTTTCCCCTATAAGATAAGAGTCGGCGGAATAATTTCATCTATTAAGAAAATCTTAACCAAAAAAGGTCAGCCAATGCTCTTTGTGAAATTAGAAGATTTAACTGACAAAATTGAGATAGTAGTCTTTCCCTCAATTATTGAGAGGAATCCAACTGCTTTCCAAGAAAATAAAATTGTTTTTGTTACTGGCAAACTTGAAAATTGGTATAGTCCGCCAAAAATAATTTGCGAAGAGATTGAGGAAATAATAGAAAAGTAATCTTATGAAAATAAATACAATACGTCATTCATTAGCTCATATATTAGCGGCCTCTGCCAAAGAATTTTATCCCAAAGTCAAATTTGGCATTGGACCGGAAATTGAGAATGGATTTTACTATGATTTTGATTTCTCTTCCCCTATCTCTGAAGAGAACCTTTTAAAGATTGAAAAGAAAATGAAAGAATTGATCAAAAAAGATTTAAAGTTTACCAAAAAGCAAGTATCAAAGAGTGAAGCAAAAAAGATATTTAAAGGTCAATCCTATAAACTAGAACTTATTAAAGAATTACCAAGTAAAACTGTTTCAATTTATCAAACTGGAAAATTTGTAGATTTGTGTAAAGGACCTCATGTTAAATCAAGTAAAGAAATAAATCCTGATGCCTTTAAACTTACTAAAATTGCGGGTGCTTACTGGAAAGGCAGTGAAAAAAATCCGATGTTGACCAGAATCTACGGCGTTGCTTTTGCTACAAAAAAAGAGCTAAATAAGTATTTAGAACAGATAAAGGAAATTGAGAAAAGAGACCATCGAATTTTAGGGAAAAAATTAGAACTCTTTCTCATAGATGAGGAATTCGGCTCTGGTCTTCCGCTTTGGCTTCCAAAAGGAGCACTTCTGAGAAAATTAATTATGGATTTTGCTGTGGACACTTACCTTAAAAGAGGTTATGAGCTGGTTGCCACTCCTCATATTGCTAATCTTGATATTTTTAAAAGATCCGGCCATTGGAATTTTTATCGGGAAAGTATGTATTCTCCGATAAAAGTTGAAGATCAGTACTTTATGATTAAGCCGATGAACTGCCCTGGTCATGTTAAAATTTACAATTCTAAAATAAGAAGCTACAGGAATTTACCAATTAGATTTACAGAGATGGGAACTGTTTATCGTTATGAAAAATCTGGTACTCTGCATGGCCTAACTCGAGTAAGAGGATTTACCCAAGATGATGCTCATATTTTCTGCATGCTAGAACAGCTTGATTCAGAACTTTTAAAAATGATCGATTTAACTAAATATATTTTGAATAGTTTCGGATTTAAAAAATTCGAAATTTCTCTTTCCGTCCGAGATCCAAAGGAAAAGAAAAAATACTTAGGCTCAGATAAAATTTGGGGAATAGCTGAGAAAGCTCTAGAAAGTGCCTTAAAAACAAAAAAACTTTCTTACAAACGTTATCCAGGAGAAGCAGTATTTTATGGACCAAAAATTGATTTCTTGATCTCTGATGCCATAGGCAGGAAATGGCAATTAACAACTATCCAGGTTGATTTTAATTTCCCAGAAAAATTCGAAATGACTTATATTGATAAAAAAGGAAAGAAACAAAAACCAGTTATGATACATAGGGCTCTTTTAGGGTCAATAGAAAGATTTTTAGGGGTATTATTAGAACATTATGCCGGGGCTTTACCTGTTTGGATATCCCCTATCCAAATCTTAGTAATCCCGGTAGGTTCTTCCAATAGAAAATATGCTCAAGAAGTTGCTGGAAAACTAAAGTCAGAAGGTTTAAGGGTTGAAGCAAAGGTAAAAGCTGAAACTGTTTCCAAAAAGATAAGAGAAGGAGAAATTCAAAAGACTCCATATATTTTAGTTGTTGGCGATAAAGAAATGAAAAAGAAGAATATCCGGGTAAGACAAAGAGGCAAAGGAGATATTGGAGAATCTTCCTTGACAAAATTCATAAAAAACATAAAAATTAAGATAGAAAATAAAGGATAATCCTCAATTAATCATTGATTATTAATCGCTGATTATTGATCATTGATCATTGATAAATTCAACAAAATATGTCTAAAATAATACACTTTTCTTTTTTAATGATAATCTGTTTCATGTTAGTTTCTGTTTCTTCTGTTTTAGGCCAAATAACTACTACTGAAGGAACTACTCAAGGAATAATTCAAGATGTTGAACTTGATGAAAATGTTGAGGCATCTGATCTTGGAGTCTCCGAACCAACTTTACTGCCAGACAGTCCTTTCTATTTTTTAAAAAACTGGGGGCGAGGCATAAGAATTTTCTTTACTTTTAATTCGATTAAAAAAGTCAACTTGAGATTAAGGTTCTCTGCTGAAAAACTTCTTGAATTAAGAAAATTAGCAGGAAAAACACAGAATCCAGAGATTCTGGATAAAGCAGTAAGAAATTACGAAAAGGAAAACGAAAGAATCAGAAATAGAGTTGAAAAAATAGAAGAAAAGGCAAATGAAAATCCTGAAGTAGGAAAATTCTTAGACAAATATACAGAACACGAAATTCTTCATCAAAAAGTCCTAGTGAAGTTAAAAGAACAAGTTCCAGAAGATACTTTCCAAAAAATAGAACAAACTAGAGAACGTCATCTTGAAAGATTTGGAGAAGTAATGGAAAAATTAGAAGAAAAACATAGCATCCAAGAACGTTTAGAAAACAGTTTCAAAGAAATTAAAGGAAGTCCATTTAAAGACTTTAGTAATTTAGAAATCTTAAAACAAATAGAAGAAAAAGCCCCTGAACAGGTGAAAGAAGTAATTAGAGAAGCTAGAGAAAACATATTCATGAATTTGAAAAACAAAATAGAAAAAATGAGTTTAGAGAATCAAGAAAGATTTAAAAATTACATCGAGAATATTCAAGAATCAGAGGAGAAAATAGAAATCCTTGAGGGAATTAAATTACAATTAGAAGAAAACCTTCAAATCCAAGGAACATTAAACCAAATCAGAGAAAGATTATTAGAAAGAGTTCAAGAAAGAGAAAAAGAAATGAACTGTGCTCTAATAGGGCTACCAGGTCCTGACTTCTGTCCCAAAGGAAGAATTATCCCTCAAAAAGACGAAAACGGATGCATAATCAACTATGAATGTATAATTCCAGCTGAAACAGAAACTCCAACAGTAACCTCAACAAAACCACTTTGTATTACTCTCTGGGAACCAGTCTGCGGCCAAGATGGGAAAACTTATTCTAACACTTGTTTTGCTAGGGTAGCTGGAGTCGAAATTGCTTACGAAGGAGTATGCAAAGGAGGAGAGATGTTTAAAAAAGGAAATCAATAAATCTTTAATAAACCCAAGAAATAAATAAATTTGAGTTCTTTAAAAGCTTCCTACTGATGAAAGTCTGCTGAACAAAAGGAGGTGAATTCAGATGGATGTAAAATGGAATATTCTGCTCAAAACGAAAGAGGTATGCAAACAAAGAGAATTTGATCAAAATATTTTTGACTCTCGGGCTCCTCCTTCTAAGATGAAAAGAGAAATTCGGGAGGAATATATGAAAATGCTCAGCAGTTTCTTAAGTGTAATACCGCTTTTCATGTTTGAAGATAATAACAACAGCAAAAAGTATCCTCAAGAAAAAGTGATGAAAACTCTAAGAATTATTGAAAAGGATTATGAAAAAACTTTTGGGGATTACCTTGAAGGCATAAAAAGAAGGTATCCGGAAGATATTTGGAAAATAAAAAGTAAGTAAAGGAGATAAAATGAAAAACGAGACCGAAAAACAAAAAGACATCAGTAGGAAGACTAAAAAAGTGCCCTAGATCTTGCGTTTCTTCAATAGACCATAGGGCACTTTTAACTTTATGAAATATTATATTATTACTTACGGCTGTCAAATGAACTGTTCGGATTCTGAGAGGATTGCCACGGTTTTAGAAAGTAATGGATATAAAAAAGCTTCAAACATAGATGAAACTGATTTGATTGTGGTTAATATGTGCTCAGTAAGACAATCAGCTGTTGACAGAGTATATGGCAAAATCAAAGATTTTACCAAGTTAAAAGTTAAAAATCAAAAGTTAAAGGTTATTTTAACTGGTTGTATTTTAAAAAAAGACAGAAGAAAGTTTGTCAAGTATTTTGACTTTGTTCTAAATATTCGCGATTTACCTAAATGGCCTAAAATACTAAATAGCAAATGTAAAATACTAAATACTAATGACTATCTTAAGATCCAGCCGAAATATTTTTCCTTCCCAGTCGCCTATGTCCCTATTTCTACCGGCTGCAATAATTTTTGCACTTACTGCGTAGTTCCCTATACTCGAGGATCACTTATTCATCGACCAGCCAAAGACATTATTAAAGAAGTTAAAGAATTAGTTAAAAAAGGCTATAAAGAAATATGGTTACTAGGACAGAACGTAAACTCTTATAAATCTCAAATCTCAAAAATTAATTTTCCAAAACTTTTAAGAATAATAAATGATATTCCAGGGGAATTCTGGATTCGGTTTACTAGTTCTCATCCCAAGGATTTGTCTGATGAATTGATTAAGACAATGGCTGAATGTAAAAAAGTTACTCCATATTTAAATTTACCTGTTCAATCAGGAGATGATAAAATTTTGAAAAAAATGAATAGGGATTATACGGTTCAAAAATATAGAAATCTAATTAAAAAAATCAGGAAAAAAATTCCTGATGTTGCTCTTTCTACCGATGTAATCGTGGGTTTTCCAGGAGAAACAAAAGAACAATTTAAAAATACTGCTAAATTATTAAGAGAAATTAAATTTGATATGGTTTATATCGCCCAATATTCTTCAAGACCCGGAACAGCAGCAACTAAAATGGATGATAATGTTCCTCAAAAAGAAAAAAAGAGAAGAGAAAAAGTGCTTACTGAAATCTTGAAAAAAACAGCTTTAGGAAAAAACAAAAAATACATCGGGAAAATTGTAAAAATCCTTCCTCTCAAATGGAAAAAGGAATTCCTATTTGGGAAATCTTTTCATTGTAAAAGCGTAAAAACGAAAGGTTCAAAAAAAGTGCTGGGAAAATTTATTAAAGTGAAAATTATTAATGCCTTACCTTGGGGTCTTTTAGGAGAACAAGTTGTTTAAAAAATATATAATATTTTTTAGATAATAAATTCCTCCGGTTAGAAGAATTAGTTTAAGAGTATTCCCTAAAAGGATAAAATAGATGCTGAATTTATATCTTTTCTTGATTATCCTAGCAGCTACAACTATGACTGTGTTTAAATAAAGAACAAAAGGAACAATAGCTAAGACACACAAAAAAAGATAAGGATAATGATGATGAAATGATGATTTAACTAGAGCTTTCCCTCTTTTTTCTGCTCGAATTATATTTTTTTCTTCCCAGGAAAAATATTTCTCAATCAGACGAAAAAATAAAGATGGATTATTAATAGGCTTGTATCGTTTTTTCCAAAATCCAAAAAATAAATCAAAGAAAAAAGAAAGGGAATGATATTTTAAAAAAATCAAACTATTAGAGATAACAACCAAGAAAACAATTGTTTTTAAGAAAGATGTTCCTGATCTATACCAAGCAAGAATGGCAAAATCAGAATGAATGAAAGGTAAAATCCACTTCAAGGTTTGAGTAATTAATTCTTCTATCATTATTTAAGAATAATTCGAATTAAAGTTTATGTCAAAACAAAAATTAATTGTAATATTAGGACCAACTGCCTCCGGGAAAACTGATCTTTCTTTAAAGTTGGCCAAAAGATTCAATGGTGAGATTATTTCAGCTGACTCAAGACAAATATATAAAGGAATGGATATCGGAACTGGGAAAATAACTAAAAAAGAAATGAAAGGTATCCCCCATTATCTTTTAGATATTGCCTCTCCTAAAAGGAAATTCTCAGTCGCTCAATATCAAAAATTAGCTTTAGAAGTTATAGATAAAATTTTAAAAAAGAAAAGAATTCCTTTCTTGGTTGGAGGTTCTCCTTTTTATATCTATTCTGTAGTTGAAGGTTGGATATTCCCCAAGCTAAAGCCAGATTGGGGATTAAGAAAAAAATTAGAAAAAAAGTCTTCTCAGGAGCTTTTTGATATTCTAAAAAAGAAAGATCCTCGCAGAGCTAAAAAAATAGAGAAAAAGAACAAAAGAAGATTAATTAGAGCTATTGAAGTTGTTAAAAAATTAGGAAAAGTTCCTTTATTGAAAAAAAACACTCAATTTAAATATCTTTTGATAGGCATAAAGAAATCAAAAGAAGAATTGGAAGATCTAATCAGAAAAAGGTTATTAAAAAGATTTAGGCAGGGAATGGTAAAAGAAATCGAGAAATTAAAAAAAGGCGGCCTCAGCTGGAAAAGATTGGAAGATTTCGGGTTAGAATATCGCTGGATAAGCCGTTATTTAGAAGGGAAAATTAACTATCAGGAAATGGTAGAAAAACTTCAAAGAGATACTGAACGATTCGCCAAACGACAAATAATCTGGTTTAAAAAGGACAAAAGAATTAAATGGGTAAAAAATCATCAAGAAGCAGAAGAACTGATAATAAATTTTCTAAATTAACTATTTAAAAATATTCCTATAAAAAAAGAGGGTCCTGTTCTTAAGAACTCTCTTTTACAAAAATTATTATAAATCTTTTTGTTATAAATCTTTGCAAGTCTTTTTAAAATTACATCTTCCGCTCAATCATAAAATCAGCAATACTCTCAAGAGCCTCAAGTGCCTCCTGGTTATAATTTTGCTTTTGCATCTTTTGTAACGCTCTTTTGGCTCGCTGGAGTTGGGTTCGAGATAGTTTTTTTGCATAAGATAAAGCCCCGTTTTCTTTAATAATTCTCCTTGCTTCTTCAATCTGATGTTTGGTTAAGTTCTTATTGCCAAGCGCTTCTCGTATTATTTTCCTTTCTTTTTTAGAGCCCTTCTCAAGCGCCTTTGCCACCAACAATGTCTGTTTTCCCTGTTTTAAATCAGCCCCGATTGACTTTCCAGTGTTTTTCTTATCACCAAAAAGACCTAAAATGTCATCTTGAATTTGAAAAGCAATTCCTAAAGGAATGGCATACTCTGACACCAATTGAAGGTCTCTTAGTCGCCCTTCAGCCAATATAACTCCCATCTGAAGCGGGCACTCAAAACTGTATTGGGGGGTCTTTAGACGATACATCCTCAAAATGTCTTTTGTTTTGGAAACACCAGCTGCCTCAAGCCGCAAATCAAGTTCTTGTCCTAAAACGGTTTTTATAATTGCATCGTTTATCTTTTTTATCACCCGGAGTTTCAATTCCAAGGGAAAATTTAAAGAAGATAATAAATCAAGCGCTAAACACTGACACATATCTCCAGCCAAGATAGCCATTGATTCTCCAAAACGAGCTGACTTATATTCTCTTGCATAAATGTTATGCAAAGTGGGCTTTCCTCTTCGCAACGAGCTTTCATCCATAATGTCGTCATGAATCAGTAAAAATGCATGCACGAGTTCAATTGCTAAAGAGGCCTTAACAATACGAGGTGAATGTCTCCTGCCAAGCAAACGATAGCCGTAATAGACAAGGGCTGGCCGTAAACGCTTTCCACCACGTTGGCAAAACTCCTCAATATACCCCAACATGCCTTCAGTTTTATATTTTTCAAAAAACTGCTGCAAAAATGGGTTAAACTGCTTAGCATAACTTTCAAGAATTATTTTTCCTGGCTTCATAGTAATTTATTTTACTACTCTTCAGATGAAGGTTTTATTAAAAAATAATTAAACTTCAAATTTAGCTACTCCCCCTACAGGACGCGTTCAGAACCTTAGATTGGGAAAAATAAAGGAAGAGTTAGAGGAATTAAGGCTTGTTTTAGGGATTTAGTTAGTTCCTGTAAAGATTTAAACTGTTGAAATTCTTGATTTTTAGCAGCTTCTCGTTCCAAAAATGAATAGCTCCTAAAAATAAACTAAGTAAAATGGCTATTGTCATAAATTATTTTTTAAAAAATTTTTAACGTATAGATTTATATCCCCCTAAAACGCCTTTTTTAGAAAGAGCGATTTGCCATAATTGAATTTTCCTTGCCCGAAATAATCCTGCGCACGATAAAAGATAATACTTCCACATTCTATAAAATCTTTCATCATAATTTGACTTTATCTTATCCCAATTTTGATCAAAATTTCTATACCAAGCCATAAGTGTTTTATCATAATTAGCACTGAAATTATGCCAATCTTCCATAACAAACAATCCTTCAATTGCACTTCCTATTTGTTTAATTGAAGGCAACATACTATTAGGAAAAATATACTTATTTGACCAAGAACTTGCGGAGGTTATTGATTTATTTCCCCCGATAGTATGTAATAAAAATAAACCGTCATCCTTCAAACAACGGTGAACAACCTTCATGTATGTCCTATAATTTTTGTAACCTACATGTTCAATCATGCCCAGAGAAACTATATGGTCGAATTTATCATTGACATCCCTATAATCCTGTAATCTGATTTCAACAGGAAGCCCCCTGCATAATGTTTTTCCAAGTTCTACTTGTTCTTTGGACACAGTAATTCCAATCACTTTAACTTTATATTTCTCTGCAGCATATTTTGCAAAACTCCCCCAGCCACAACCAATATCAAGTATTTTCATTCCGGGTTGCAGTCCTATTTTCTGACAAATTAAATCTAACTTGTTCTCTTGGGCTTCGTCGAGCGTATGAGCATCCTTCCAATAAGCACAACTGTAAACCATTCGTTTGTCAAGCATATTTTTAAACAGTTCGTTACCTAAGTCATAATGTTTCTCTCCAATCTGAAATGCTCTCTTTTTTGATTGCATATTAAAAATTCTTGCCAGCAGAACTTCAAGAAGGAATATCCAGTTCTGTTTGACCCTACTCTCTATTTGGGAGCGGAGAACTCGATAAGAGGATTCATCAAGTTTCTCGCAATCCCACCACCCATCCATATAAGACTCTCCAAGACCAAGCGAACCCTGAGTTAAAACTCTTTGATAAAACTTCTCATTATGAATTTTTATATCCCAAGGATTATTTCCATTAATCTTTATTCCTGCTAAAGATAATATTTTCTCTGCTCTATTTTTTAATTCAGCTGTTTTCATTTGGTGTTTTTAAATTTTTGCTTACCATATTTAGATTGATCTGAAACTTGAAAAACATAGTAATTCATATTTCTATTCTACCAAAAAACCGCCTTCTTGGCAATTCTTTGAAGCTAACTTCCCCTACAGGACGCGTTCAGAACCTTAGATTGGGAAAAAATAAAGGAAGAATTAGAGGGATTAAGGCTTGTTTTAGGAATTCAGTTAGTTCCTGCAGAGATTTAAACTGTTGAAACTTTTGATTTTCGGCTAATTTATAATTTTTAAACTAATCAAAAAGGTGCTTTTAGCTCAGCACCTTTTTCTTTTGTTTTAGAACGGTTTCTATGACTTTTGTTTTAGAACGGTTTCTATGACTTCTATTTTTTTTTCCTGATCTGAAATTTTTAATATAAAGAAGAATATCGCTATTATAGTTACGGGAGTTACTATTCCAGGTATATCAGCAAATTTTCTGAGACCTAATTCAATCTCTAAAAGATTACCTTTTAGAGAAATGTCCTTGATGTAAAAATTAGGTGCTCCAGCAAACAATCGTAATCTTTCGTGCCGTAAATTTTTAATTGGTCTAATTTTCATTTCTTGCTTGAGATAATATTCTGAAATTTCCGGATAAAAGAAGCAAAACTTTAATACATCTCTCCAGGGAATTATAAATAACTTAGCTTTTTTCTCCAACGAGCTTTCAGGAGGTAATTTCTCCTCAGAATCCAGAAAAGTTATTTCTGCCCTTGTTATTTCTGCCTTTGATAAGATAGAATTATTAATTACTATCTCATCTATATTAATTACTACCTCATCTATCTTGTCATTCCAAGAAACAAAAACAAAAATTATTGACAATAACGAAGCTATCATTATGATTACAAAAAAACTATTTATAAGAATTTTAAAGAACTTACTCATTTTCATTCCCTCCTTCTTTTATTTTTAAACTATTTTATTATATGCTTCTATCTTAAATTTGTCAATCAAAAACCCGAGGTAAATGCTCGGGCTTTAAAAACTCCGGGGGACGGACGACGTTAGAACCTGTTTAGTGGGTAATTATTAAGTATTTTGTTTAAAGAATCCATCCTAAATTTAAATTCATCTGGATTATTATCCTTCAGTTGACTACCAATCATATCTGCAATTCCTAATAAGATTATTTCCAAAAAAACATTGGGGTGTTCTTCCTTAAATTCCTCTATTTTCTTTTCGGGATTTTCCTCTGGGTAATTTAATATCTCATGGATAATACCGTGATTTCTGACTATTTCAATGATAAATTTTTTTTCACTTTCTGATAAGTCAAATCTTGTAAAGATAGTTCCGAGCTTTAAAGCTCCTGCTTCTTCATGTCCGGGGCATTTGACGATATCATTTTCTTTTTTATGTGTTTCCTTTTTTCCAATATCATGGATTAGTATAAAGGAATAATTACCTCTAATTAGAAACGTTTATAAAAATTATTTCTAACCTAAATATATTTTCCTAATCAAATCTTTAGTACCAGAAACCTTTAATGATCTAAAAGAAAATCTAAATTCTCCCTCTAATTTCTCACAAATTTTATCTATATTCTTCTGGGAAATATTCCAGATTTCTTTTTTAAAAGGACCTAAAGCTTTTTTTCTGAATTTATATAAAAACTGAATTTCTGTATCAGTTTTCTTTTTTTCTTTTTGAAAGTTTTTCTTCAGCCATTTATAAATTTTATCTTTTAATTCTTTAGGGAAATAAGAACTATCATAAATGATATTCTGGAAGTTGGTTGCTAAATGAATTTCGCAAACCTCACTTTTCGGAAAACGAGAAAAATATTCTTTTGACAGAGTAGAAGCTCCATGTTGGACAATTCCAGCTGTTTTATACTTTCTAGCTTCTTGAGAAAGCTTTTTAAGGATAGAAAAATCCCCTTTTATTTTTTTTAATTTTCCCGAAGCAAGCAAAATACCACCATGGACAGTACGTGCCTGAACAGCAACTTTTGACAAACCTTTTAAGTTTCCGCATTGAGAAAGAGCTTTTTTATATCCATTCATAAATATTTTTATCTCTTTAACAGTTGTATCTTTATCTCCAATTTGTCCTACTTCTCCTCCAATAGAAACAGTAAGTTTTTTCGGTTCTATCTTTCTAATAAAAGAAGTTAATTTTGCTGTTAAGGAAAAATTTTCTTTTAAGGGCCTTAAAGTTGAGCAGTCAATGTCAATATTATAAAAACCAGCTTTTATTGCTCTCCTGATTAAATTTTTTAATTCTCTTAATTCTTTTGTTTTCCAAGTTCGAGAAAAGTATTTCTTAGAGTTAATTTGAAAATGGTCTCCTTGAAAAAAAAGAGGACCCTTAAAACCCTCTTTAATTGCTGCCCCTAAGATTACAGATATATACTCTTCCGGTGATTGTTTAGTATAAGATATTTCAGACCTGGCTATTTCAAAAATAAAAGCTCCTACTTTTTCTTTTTTAACTGCTCTGAAAACTGCTCTGGCAACATCAAAAGTCATGGTCCGAATATTTAAAGCCGGAACTGTAAATCCTTCGTTTTCTCCTTTGGCCATATTTTCATACAATTTTTGAGTAGAAGTCAGCCATATTCCTTTTTTTTCAGCCAATTTTTTAATTTTCTTCTCAGTATTTTTTTTATTTTTTCCGAAAACCATTTCTTGAATTAATTTCTTCATCATATTTAAGCTAATAATTTTTTTAATATCTTGCTCAATAATTCTGGATTGGCTTTCCCTTTTGTTTTAGTCATAATCTGTCCAATTAAAAACTGTAAAGCCGTTTCTTTTCCTTTTTTATAATCTTCTACTGGTTTGGGGTTCTCATCTAAAACTTTTTTAATAATTGTTTCAAGTTCAGCCTCATCACTTATTAAACTAAGTTCTTTCTCTCCAATAATCTGCGAGGGATCAGCTCCTTTTTCAAACATTTCCTTAAGTAAAGTTTTGGCAATCTTGCTAGAAATTTCACCAGTATAAATCATACTAATAAATTCAGCAAAATTCTCAGGCGTGATCAAGAACTCCTCACCTTTAACTGAAGATCCCCTTAAAAGACCTTGAAGATCGGTCAAAATATAATTTGAGGTTAATTTGGCCAATTTTTTAAACTCCTCGTCAGTAATCTTTAATTTATCCTTTTTCTCTTTTACCCATACTCTTAATTCCGAAACTGTTTTTTCAAAATATGCTCCGAGTTCCTTGTTAAAGACCAAAACTTCAACAGTTTTTTCATCTAACTTATATTCATTTTTAAACCTTATTCTTGTCTCTCTGGGAAGCTCTAGAATTTTAATTTCTTTTAAAAATTCATCATCTAAATTTAAAGGTAAAAGATCCGGCTCAGGGAAATAACGATAATCATGGGCTTCTTCTTTTTCTCTTTGCGATATTGTTGTTTCTTTGTTCTCATCCCAACCTCTTGTTTCTTGAATTACTAATTCTCCTTTTTCCAATATTTCTTTCTGCCTTTTCATTTCATATTCAATTGATTTTTCAACTGCTCTTAGAGAGTTCAAGTTTTTAATCTCCACCTTTGTCCCAAGTTTTGAGTTTTGAGTTTCAATCTTTGAACTTTTCAACGATATGTTTACTTCTGCTCTCATTTCACCCTTTTCCATATTAGCATCAGAAACACCAAGATATCTTAAAATTAACTGCAGCTCCCGAATAAATCCTCGTGCCTCTGAAGCTGAATGGATATCTGGTTCTGTTACCAACTCCATTAAAGGAATTCCGACCCTGTTAAAATCTATTAAAGAATAATTTTTTCCTTGAGGATGAATCAATTTCCCGGTATCTTCTTCCAGATGAATTCTTTCAATCCTGATTTTCTTGTTTTCTACCTTGGACCCGGTTATTACTTGTATATCTAAATACCCTTTTTTGCTCAATGGAGCGCTATATTGTGATATCTGATATCCTTTTGGTAAATCAGGATAAAAATAGTTTTTTCTTTCGAAATGAGTCTTTTTCTGGATTCCACAATTCAAAGCTAAAGCCGTTTTAATTACTTTCTTTACCGCCTCTTTGTTAATTACAGGAAGAGTTCCCGGATGCGCCATACAAATAGGACAAATATTTAGATTTGGGGACTTTTCATCCGAGTTATTCTTACAAGAACAGAACATTTTAGACTTAGTAGCTAATTCTACGTGTATTTCCAAACCAATTGTAGGATTATAATCCATGGTTTACTTCTGTCCTTTATTTAGTCACCTTCTTTTGTATTGCTTCATTATTTCCACGCTTGAGCTCGTTCCAATAATATCAGCCCCGGCTTTTACCATCATGTTAAGGTCTTTCAGTGCCCTAATCTTCCCAGCGGCTTTAATCTTTAATCCAGGAGCACTTTTTTTCATAATCTGAAGATGTTTTGCTTTTTCCTTTAACTCAATGTGCTCTAAAGGATCTTTTTCAGTTGCTGTTTTAACACAAAAAGCTCCTGCTTTTTTAACTAATTCAGAAGCTTTTTCAATCTCTTTATCAGTTAAATAACCAGAACCAATAATTACTTTAGTTGGTAAAATCTTTGTAATTTCTTTAAGGTCTTCTAAAACCTCATCAAATCTTTCATACTTCATGTCAATAATGTTCATAACTATGTCTAATTCGCTTGCCCCGTCTTTTTTTGCTTTTTTACATGCTTCAACCCTGTTTAGATGAGAACTTAAACCCATAGGAGGGTCAATGAGAACAATAATTTTAATATTAGTACCTTCTAATTCCTCCTGGCATAATTTTACCCATTCGGGATTGACGCAAACACCTCTAAATCCGTATTTTCGGGCTTCTTGGCAAGTTTTTCTGATTTCTTTTTCAGTAGCAGAAGCTTTTATATTTGTATGCTCAATAATTTTAGCTGGATTAAGTCTTTTCATATTTTTATAATTTATTTTTTATAAGCTTTTTAATATCAAGAGAAACATCTTTTATAGATTTATTCCCATCTATGATATAAATATTTTTAAATCTTTTAAATACCTCAAAATAACCTTTACGGACTTTTTTCAATTTTTCCACCTTTTCAAAAAGCTCAACACTAAAACGGTCCTTTTCAATTCTTTCAATACAGGTCTCAGGTGATGCATCTACAAAAATAGTGATATCCGGTAAAATAAATCTCTTGTTTATATTAAACAACCACTCTTTGTCTTTTATCTCCCATAAGCCGTAAGCTAAGGTTGAAAAAAAATATCTATCAGAGATTACTGTAACCCCCTTTTTGAGTAAAGGTATTATTTCTTTATCTAGATGATAAGCCCTATCAGCAGTAAATAAAAGCTGGAGACATTCCGGAGTACTCTTCCAATCATTAGTAAGCCAACTTCTAATAAGCCCGCCTATAAGGTATTGAGTTGGTTCCCGGGTTAGATGAACCTTTTTCTTTTTTCTCTTTAAATATTCAGCTAAAAACTCAATTTGGCTTGTCGTGCCTGACCCATCTAGTCCTTCCAACACAATAAATTTTCCAGGGTAATTACTTTTTTTCATTATTATATAATAACATATTGGAACCAAATGAAAAAGCAGCCAATATCAATTGATTATTTTAAATTTGCAGTTCAATTGAGAAGTTTCAATACCTATTCTCTTTTTTAGATTTTCTATTTCTTTTAAATAAACAGGAACCGGGGTAGTGCCTGCGGGTATGAGACGACGTTAGAACCTGTTTTATAAGCAAAGA
This sequence comes from bacterium, assembly GCA_030619905.1. Lineage (GTDB taxonomy): Bacteria > Patescibacteriota > Minisyncoccia > Minisyncoccales > CG1-02-41-26 > JAUXAO01. The sequence continues at coordinate 169,692 of JAUXAO010000002.1, forward strand.
GTACTTGACGCTAACATTTTAAAGGGAATTCCGGAGCTTTCCGAGACTTCTAAATAACGCGTATTAGTCGGGACTATTTAATCTAACCTATAAAGTTTATTAGTAATTTATCTGCATTATGTGGCGAATTCTCAGAAGAACAATTATATGGTATCTCGAACAATCCAATTGTTGTTGGTTCTGTTTTAATTTTTATTCTAAATAAACATCGAGTCTTTGCACTTATTATCGATTGATCTATACACACACCAATATAACCTTCATGTTTTGTACCTCGACCTTGTGGAACAATATCAACCCCTTTTGTTTCGATAACTTTAATTTCCGGTGGGAAAAAAATTGTCCAACTGGGATTAGTTGCAGCAATTACTCCACTATTTCGTACCAATAACTCAATTTCATGCTCTTCACCACTCTTTAGGTCAATTTGATTAAAATTTCCCCCAAAAGTTGCATATAAACTAGGTGTTTGTCTTTGACGAGTCTGAATATCTTTAGAAACAACTTCTAAACTTTTTGAAACATTGCTTAATCCCAGGTTTATTTCTTTTATTTCTTGGATGAATCTGCGAAATTCTTCTATTTGTTTTTTTGATGATTCTAGTATAGCGCTTATTGTCTCTTTAGTTGATTTATCTATTTTTGAAAAATTGTGTAAGGCTATAGCCAACATCGCAGTAACACCGGTCAAACTAAGAAGGAAACTTACAACACTTTCGTTTTTCACTAAAAATTTAAAAACAAATGTCAAAATAATTAAAACAATTACTATAAACCACAGTACCAAGATCGATTTATTTGTCTTTTTTATAATTTCCATAAAAAAATAACTAGTCTTGTTTATTATAAATGGGAACGTATTTGTCTATCCAAAAATTTTCTAAAATTCTAGCATCACTCTCTGTTTTTGTTTCGTACCAATCAAAAAAATTCACCTCTGGAACATCTTTAGAGTTAAAATGTTCAAGAATTCTCTCTTTAAGTCGCTTCTCGCCTGCCATGCCTATATATAAAATACTTTCTATTGTTGTGTTTTTTCTTAATATATAAACACCACGCGTATTGGGCACACTGTCTATATTTTCTTTTGTCCATGTCAAAATCTCAGATTTGTTAGTAAATATCATATTATTATATTTTGATAGTTATTATTTCTATTTATATTATATTTTTAACTCAGGTAACTTGGTAGCTCAAATCGTGTTCAAGGTAACTGCGGCTATGGAACGATGTTAGAACCTGTTTTATTGGTTTTTCTTAATCTCAAGTACATATTTTGTCCAAAGCAGAAATCAATTTTTCTTTTAAGTCCTCCAAGTTCTCATATAGAATGATAGTGGTGTTTGGCATTCCTTGGGCAAGCTTTGTAATTTCCTTTTCTCTTTGAAGTAAAAGAATTCTTTTCAATCCTAAATTAAAAGAAAGACCGATTTCAATTCCAACCCCATGACTTAATTCAGAAACTTCGGCAATTATTAAATCAGACGACTTTAATTGCTTAAAATCTCTATCAAAAATCTCTTTTGGGCTTCCCCCAATTTCAAAGATAAAACTTTCTAATCCTTTTGACTTCACTATCTTTTCTATTTCTGGTAACAAATCAAGTTTATCATTTGTATGGGTAACTGGGCATGTAATATAAACCTTCATGTCTTATAGATTAAATTTCCTTTTTACTTCTTCAAACATATCTTTGTAGATATGCATGCTGACCGAGAAATGAGTATAGGTGCCTGTTTCTACTCCAAGTTCTTGGGCCATATATTTTTGCAAAGCAGTGAAGGCATAAGCATTTTCTGGCCAGGCATTATACAAGTCATTGGTTTTCATAACCACAAACATATGTAATTTTCCGTCTATTAGTTGAGGATAAAACAAGAGAACGCAAGGCGAGGAAGTATCTTTCCTTTTGGGACCAAACTTCATCAGATCCCGAAAGGGAATCCAAGTATGCATTACCACGGTTCTTCTGGTTGGATCTTTCTTTAAAATTTTAATGGCTTTCTCTACCTGGTCAATTCGCTGCACCACGCATTTTCCATCAGGAGAAATCTTTTTCACCTCTTCTTGCAATTCCTCCTCAGAATCAGTCACGCTTGGCAAAAAGGCTCTGACTTTACAGTCGGGATAACATCTCAATCTTGAATAATAAGTATAATCAAAACTGTTCTCTTTTTCTTTTCCCGAACCCTGTAAGAACTTTTTAGCATAATCACTAGCTTGCTCTTTGGTAGCACTTGCTTTATCACTTAGCCGGGGTTCTAAAAAGGGCTCAGAAACCTTAATTATTAAAGGTAAATCTCTGGTTTCTATCTGATACTCTGGAGCCTGGACATAGCGTGAATGCCCTTCTTCCATTATTAAAGTACAGGCCTTTTCCCAGGCCTCACCTAAAGTTTTAGCAGCAATTATTTTTGTTTCGTACATAGTTTTAATCAAACCAGTCGTTTTCATTGACCGGTTCTTTTTTTCCTTCACTTTTTTTCATTTTAAATTCTTGATCCTGCTCATAATTCGAATTGTTACGGAGGGCAAACTCGGCTTTCTGAAGCTCTCTGGCTAAATACATTGAGTGTTCCAATTTCTGTTCAAAATCCCCTATCAAGTCAAGATTGGCAATTATCTTGCAAATATCTTCTGCTGAATCTCCGATTATCTTGTTCTTAAGTTTATTATCTCGGTAGTGTTCAATCAACAGCTTGTCTCTGGCCCTATCAATGGAGATAACAAAAAATCCCTTAGGGTCAGGAATCCAGTCCGGGCAAGAATGAGCTTCTATTTCCTTAATTTGTTTAATTTTAATTGCCCCGGCCTTAAATCCTTCCTTTCCCTTACTCAAAAGTTCATCTATGATATTCCTAATCTTTTGAGAATCAGTTTCTCCCATAAAGTTTATAGGAGTAATTTGTTTTCTAAATCTATCAATTAGTTCTCCTGTAATACTTTTTAAATATGGCATATTGCCTTTGGCTCCAATAATTCTTTTTTCCTCATCCACTCCTTTTTTGATTAAACTTTCAATGGCTTGAGCCACAAAGTGTCCTTTGGATGGCTTTCCGCAAAGAATCAAATACCTGACACTAGGATTAGAAACAATATTTTGAATTATTTTTTCAATGCCAATATTTTCAGTAACACACTTTCCAATGATAGCCACCTTTTCCATATCTACCTTGATTCCTTCAACCGTGGCATTGGTACAAATAGCTATGGGAGATTTCTTGTTTCCCAAGACGTATCTTCCCTCAACCGGCGGCCAGTTTTTGAGGTCTTCTGTCATGAGTTCTTGTCAATTATTTTTTAAATTCTTGATTTATTCTGCTAGCTTCGGGTGATTTCTGCTTAGCGTATTTCTGGGTTTTCTTTTTTGAATAAGGGGTCTCGCAAGGAGAAGAAAGAGTTTCAAAAGTTAGGGCGCAAATTCGCATTCCCGAATACAAAACAACTGGCATAATTCCCAGATTACTAAGTTCCATCACCGCTTTTCCTTGCCAGCCTGGGTCAAAACGGGCTGCCGTTGAATGAACGATCACCCCCAATCTACCAATGGAACTTCTGCCATCAAGTCGAGCCATTAAGTCATTACTTAAAGTGATCTCCTCTTTGGTGATTGCTAAAACAAACTCTTTCGGCTGTAATATAAAAGGAGCATCGTCCTGTATTTTAACTTGCTCCATAAACTTCTCAAAATTAACTTTTCTTTTAAGATCTAAATAGGGGTATTGAGATGGTTTGAAAGTTTTAAAAATATTACCCAAATGTAGGTCCAAAGAGCAAGGTCCTAATTGCTCTTTTAAATTGGGTTTGGGTTTAATTTTAATTTTTCCCTCCCTAATATATTTTTTTATGTCTTTATCTGAAAGAATCATATTTATATCTTGGTTTAAAGATATTTAAAAATTCGGCTTTAAAAACCGGATAATATTTCCATGCAAGCAGAGCTAAAGAAGTAAAAACAGGTACCAAGAAAAGATTGCCCAATAAGTTTACTCTCAGAAATGGTAATCCCATTATATAACAACGAACCAGTCCCTGCCAAGTAGGAAGATACATACCACTTAAAAGCCACCAGCCAAAGTTAGTATAAAGATAAAAAAATAAAGAAGCAATTATTCCCATCCCGGTCATCTCAAAAACAAAGCGAGGGTTAAAAGATTTTCTTTTTCTCAAAAGAAAACCAAAAACTCCAATAACAGCAAAAGCTGACCAAGTAAAAATTAAAATAGACGTGTTGCCAAGATACATATCAGTAATAGCAATAATACCCAAAGGAACCAAAAAGGTAAAAACTCCTCCTAACATTGCTCCCCCTATCAGAGAAAAAGAAGTAATAATTTCTAAATTAGGAATTTTAACAAATTCCACTATTAAAAGCCGTCCAATTATACCAAAAAAGATAAGAAGGAGGGCTACTAAAATTTTTGTTTTTTTCATAAGAATTAAAAGGGATTAAAATGTTTTTAAAAGGCCGGGGGGACTTCAAATCTCCATTCAATTTTATCGCTTTCTTTTATCGTTTTTTTGTCAGCTGCTACCTCTCCCAATTTATCATTAACAAAGTACTGCCAATATTTGTCTTCGGTACCGTTTTTTACCGCATCAATGGTTTCAACAAATACTCCCATTTCTTTATAAAAAGTTGAACTAAGCTCAAACTTCTCTCTTTGGGAAAGGGTTTCTAATAAAGAAAAAACGGTTGAGTCCTGAGAAATTTCTATTTGATATTCATTAATTTCTCCATCTCCTTTATTAATTATATATAAAACTTTATTTTGAGTAATTTCACTTAAAGATGCCTGAGGAACTTTCTCTAAAGAATTGTTTCCCAAAAACAAAATAACTCCCAAAAAGATAATAGGAACAATGATTAATAATGTTTTTTTGTAATTCATATGTTTTATTAATCTTTGATTTCAACCCCCATATTACGCGCTGTCCCCTCAATAATTTTCACTGCCTTATTGATATCTTTGGTATTTAAGTCTGACATTTTCTTCTTGGCAATTTCCTGCAACTGGACTCTAGTAATTTTTCCAACCTTGGTTTTATTAGGCACACCTGAACCTTTTTCAATCCCTATTGCCTTTTTTATAAGCTCGGAAGCTAAGGGACATTTTAATTCAAACTTATAACTTCTATCCTCATAAACAGAAATCTCCACAGGAATAGTAAAACCAGCCTGGTTTTTTGTAGCATCATTGAATTTTTGACAAAACTCAGAGATATTTACTCCATACTGAGCTAAAGCAGGACCAACAGGTGGCGCTGGCGTTGCTTTGCCAGCTTGAATTTGTAGTTTTACGACAGATTGTATTTTTTTTGACATAGTATTTCAATTATAATTTCTTTATTTGTAGTGAATCTACTTCAACCGGAGTATCTCTTCCAAAGATATTAACCAAGACTTTTAATTTTCCTTTACTCTCATCAATCTCTGAAATCTTTCCTTCAAAATCTTTAAAAGGTCCATCAGTAACTTTCACCAAACTGCCAATACTTACGTCCACTTTATATTTAGGAACTTCAACACCTATCCTCTTTTTCAGATTTTCTATTTCTTTTAAAGAAACAGGAACCGGAGTAGTGCCTGCTCCTATAAAACCAGTTACCCTTGGAGTGTTTCTAACTACATACCAAGAATCATCAGTTACTATCATTTCAACTAAAACATAACCTGGGTAAATCTTTTCCTCAACAGTTTTTCTTTTGCCATTTTTAATTTTAATCTTTTTCTCTTTAGGCACCAGAACACTAAAAATTTTATCTTCCATACCCAAACTCTCAATGCGCTGTTTTAAATTCTTAGCTACCGCATCTTCGTATCCAGAATAAGTATGAAGAACATACCATTGTTTACCTTGTTGTATTTCTTGTTTTGGCATATGTTAGAATACAAATCTTTGTAGGATACCCATAAATATAAAATCTAAACCTCCTAAAAAGGCCGCTATCGTAACCGAGATTACAATAACAATCAAAGTATATCTTATAGTTTCCTGCCGACTTGGCCAATCAACTTTCTTCCCTTCAGTATAGACCTCTTTCAAAAAGAGTTTAATACTCTGAAGTTTTATTTTTAACCAATTAATAATTCCCATATTCTTAAAAAGCCCCTGGCGGGCTTTATCTATTTAATATTAGCCCCGTTGTTCTATTTTGTCAACCCTAAAATAAATTATTGATAATTAATTATATATCCAAATTCTTCACTTTTTTAGCATGAACTTGAATAAACTTTTTTCGTGGAAAAACTTCTTTGCCCATTAAAACGTCAAATATGTGATCAGCTTCTTTGGCATCTTCAATTTTAACCTGTAATAATATTCTATTTTCAGGATTCATAGTTGTTTCCCATAATTCATCTGGGTTCATTTCTCCTAATCCTTTATAACGCTGGATATTAGGATTAGAGATTTTTTGTTTCTCAAAGGAGGATAAAATTTCCTCTTTGTCAGCATCAGTATAAGCATATTCTATCCTTTTCCCAGATTGAATTTTATAAAGCGGTGGTTGAGCAATATATAGATGACCTCTTTCAATAATATCTCTAAAATAACGGAAGAATAAAGTCAGAAGCAAGGTTCGAATATGAGCACCGTCTACATCAGCATCAGACATTAAAATGACTCTGTGATATCTTAATTTATTTAGATCAAAATCTTGGCTAACAGCTGTGCCTAAAGCAATAATTAATGATTTAATCTCTTCGGAGGCTAATATTCTATCGAGTCTGGCTCTTTCCACATTTAAAATCTTTCCTTTCAAAGGTAAAATTGCCTGAAATCTTCTATCTCTGGCCATTTTACAACTACCTCCAGCGCTGTTACCCTCCACTAGATAGAGTTCGCACTCTTCAGCTTTTTTAGATGAACAATCAGCTAATTTTCCTGGTAAACTCAGACTGCTTAAGATACCTTTTCTTAAAACAGTATTTCTCGCTGCTCTAGCTGCTTTCCTGGCTTTGGCTGATAAGAGACAATTTTCAATTATCGCTCTTGCATCTTGAGGATTTCTTTCTAAAAAGTCAAATAAACCCTCTGATAATACCTGCTCAACTGCTGATTTTACTTCTGGATTCCCTAATCTCGCTTTGGTTTGACCTTCAAATTGAGGATCTTTTAATTTAACAGAAACAACAGATATTAATCCTTCTCTCACATCATTTCCAGCGAAATTTTCATCTTTTTCTTTCAAATAGCCGTTTTTCCGGGCATAGTCATTTAAAACTCTGGTCAAAGCAGTTCTAAATCCAGTGAGATGAGATCCTCCTTCTTCAGTATAGATATTGTTTGCAAAAGATTGTTCCAGGACTTCCATTTCCTGAGCATATTGAAAAGCACATTCAACTATAATTCCCTCTTTTTCTCCTTTTACATAAAAAATATTATTATGACGAGGTTCAGATCTATTGACTAAATACTTTATGTAAGCTTCTAATCCTCCTTCAAAATAAAAATTGTAAACAAAATTAGGAGATATCCTTTGGTCATAAATGGTTATTTTTATTCCAGAAGTTAGATAAGCCTGTTGTCGAAGGTGATTTAGAATTTTATTGATATCAAATTTTATTTCTTTAAAGACTTCTGGATCTGGCTCAAAGACTACAGTAGTACCTCTTTTTTTACAGTTTCCTATTTTACGAACTTTTGTTGTCGGCTTGCCTCGGGAATATTCCTGAGCGTATTTTAAACCTCCCCGACAAACCTCAACTCTCATATATTTTGACAGGGCGCAAACTACCGAAACTCCAACTCCATGCAATCCACCAGCAACCTGATAAGCCTTCCCACCGAATTTAGCCCCAGCATGCAAGGTTGTCATTACTGTTTCCAAGGCTGACTTTTTTGTCTGAGGATGCTTATCAACCGGAATTCCCCGACCATTATCTATAGTTTTTACTTTATTCCCTGCTAACAGATAAAGTTCAATATTTTTACAATACCCTGCCATGGCTTCGTCTAAAGAATTATCTAAACATTCCCAAATTAAGTGGTGCAAACCTTCTGTACCAGTTGAACCAATATACATTCCTGGTCTTCGACGAACAGGCTCTAATCCTTTTAGCACATAAATGTCCTTGGCTGTATAAGCTTCTTTCTTTTCTTTTTTAGTTGTAATTTTTTTAGTTGTTTTCTTCATATTCATTTTCTCACTTCCCATTCTATATTCTCTTCCAGGGCTTTAATTATTCTCTGTTGAATCTTGTCAATTTCTTTAGAAGATAAGGTCCTATCCTCGGCTTGATAGATTATGTGAAAAGCAAAGTTTTCTTTCCCTTGGGTAATTTCCTCACCTGAATAAATATCGAAAAGATCAACATCCTGAACCAATTTCCCTCCAGCTCTATTTATCTTATTCAGAACCTCGACCACTTTCGTGCCTCGAGGAACCAAAACGGCTAAATCTCTAATCGCCATTGGCTGAGAAGATATTGGCTGATATTCATGTTCCTCAGAAACTAACTTTATTAACCTCTCGAAATTAAAATCAAAAACAAAGACCTTTTCTTTGACTCCCAAATCTTCACTAATCTTTGGATATATCTGACCAAGAAATCCAACTTCCTGATTATCAATCTTTATCTCAGCGCACTTTTTCGGATGCCATAAAGACAAATGAGAGTCCTCAGGAGTGGCTTTATAATCATCGTACCAGATATTGCTTATTCCCAGCTTATTGAGCAAGGAGTCCACCATACCCTTTAATTCATAAAAACCCTCATCTTTTATATCTTTTTTTGTCAGAATTCCACTTAACATCTTTCTTTCCAAAAACTCTTGTTTTTTACCTTTTGTGTTTTGTTTTCTGACGAAAGTTTTCCCCAATTCAAAAATCTTTATTTCATCAAAGTTTTTTAAGTTCTCCTTAGTATTTTTAAGTAGATTGGGAATTAAACTTGGTCTCATATATTTATTAAAAACACTCATCGGATTCAAAACCTCTAATAATTCTTCATCCTGCCAACCAAAGATTCCCTTATCTTTCTCGCCTATAAAAGAATAATTGTAAACTTCGGAAAATCCCCTTTCTTTTAAAATATTTCTACAGTTTCTTGTCCAGAGAATCTCATCATTTCTCTCTGGTGGTATTAAAATCGTCTGAGGAAAGACAGAAGGAATGTTTTGATAGCCGAAAATCCTTCCTATTTCTTCTATTAAATCTTCCGGAATTGAAATATCCAGCCTGAATGTAGGAATTTCTACATTTAGAATTTTCAATTTACAATTCACAATTTTCAAATCTAATGATTTTAAAATTTTTATCACTTTTTGTTTTGGTATTTTTACTCCTAACAATTTATCAACGTAATCTAAATCAAGTTTTATTTTTTTAGAAAAAACTTTCTTTGGATATAAATCTATCATTCCCTTAGCTATTCTCCCTCCACTAATCTCTTGAATTAAAGAAACTACTCTTTCCTGTGTGAAATCAATAAGGTTCGGATCAATTCCATTTTCAAATCGCCAGGAGGCATCAGTTCTCAATTTCATTTTCTTGGAACCTTGACGAATAATTCTTCGATCAAAACTCGCTGCCTCAATAATTATATTCTTTGTATTGAAATCAATAGCAGTACTTTGACCTCCTTTTATGCCGGCAATACCTATTGGTCCTTTTTCATCAGCTATTAGTAAAATATCTTTTTCTAGTTTATATGTTTTTTCATCCAGAGCTTTGATCTTTTCTCCTTTTTTTGCTCTCCTGACAATAATTTTCTTTTTAATTTTATCCAAATCAAAAGCATGAATAGGCTGTCCTGTTTCTAACATTACATAATTGGCTATATCAACAATATTATTGATTGGCTGAAGTCCACAAACTCTCAATCTTTCTTTAATCCATTTTGGAGAAGAAGTTACTTTGACCCCTGAAATTACTTTAGCTGTATAACGAGAACAATCTTTTTTATCTCTAATTTCCACCTTTACAAGATCTTTGGTTTTTAATTTTTTGTCTTCTTGAAATTTAAAACCTGGAATATGAAACTTATTGTTTGTCATAGCTGCAATTTCTCTTGCTATTCCAATATAAGACAAGCAGTCACAAGCTCTATTCGGTAAGACATCTATATCCAAAATCCAGTCCTTTCCTTTTTTTTCAATACTCTCCACTTCAAAACTATGCAGAGTTAAAATCTCAGCTAATTTCTTTGGTTCTGGTATTTTCCCTTTTAAATAATCTTTTAACCAATTGTAGGAAATCTTCATGTTAAAATTGTTTTAAAAATCTTAAGTCGCTTGAATAAAATAATCTAGTATCACTAATTTTGTATTTAAGCATTGCTAATCTATCTAAACCCATTCCAAAAGCAAATCCCTGCCAGCTTTTAGGATTTAAACCAACTGTTTTGAAAACATTGGGGTGAACCATTCCCGCTCCCATCACCTCAAGCCAGTCCCCTTTCTCTCGACGGGCATCTATCTCAAAACTCGGTTCAGTAAAAGGAAAAAAACCTGGTCTTAGACGAATTTCAATATCGGTTTTAAAAAATCTCTTTAAAAATTCCTCTATTACGGCTCTAAAATTTGCCGCCGAGACATTTTTGTCAACTACTAATCCCTCAAGCTGATAAAATTGAATTTCGTGAGAAGCATCAGTTGCCTCATGCCTAAAAACCCTACCCGGAACGATAATTCTTAAAGGCGGCTGGTGCTTTTCCATATAACGAATCTGCACTGGTGAAGTATGGGTTCGTAATAGAAGCTTCTCTTTGAGCCAAAATGTATCCCACATATCTCTGGCTGGATGATCTTCAGGAATGTTTAAAGCATCAAAATTATACCACTCTGTTTCAACCTCGGGACCAACCACAATCGAAAATCCCATTGATTGAAAAATTTCCCCAATTTCTCTCTGAACCAAGGTTAAAGGATGTAAATGGCCAATCTTTATCTTCTTCCCCGGTCTGGTAACATCAATTCTCTCTTTTTTGAGTTGGGCTTCTCTTTTTTCTTTTTTAAATTCTTTTGATTTCTTTTTTATCATTCTATCAATCTCAATTTTTATTAAATTTGCTTGTTTACCCAAGTCCTTTCTTTCATTCACGGGAAGTTTTTTCAAAGAATTAAAAATCAGGGTAATTTTCCCTTTTTTACCTAAATATTTTCGAAAAATTTTATCCAAATCTTTCAGATTATCTGTTTTTTTTATCTCTTTTTCTACCACAATCTCTAAGTTTTTTAGATTAATTTTTATCATAGTATACTTTATTTTAACCTAATTTTAGAGCAAAATCAATCATTTTTATCCCCAAATTTAAAGGGATGCTTTATAAGCACCCTTCACCTTTTTAATTGGCGCAGCCGATCGGACTTGAACCGACAACCTTCCGCGTGACAGGCGGATGCTCTAACCAAATTGAGCTACGACTGCATTCATATATACCGGGGGCGGGAATCGAACCCACATTAACCGCTTATGAGACGGCCCTAGAAACCACTCTACTCCCCGGCCTTATTAGAGAATCTCTATTGCCTTCAGCTAGTTCTCCAATCCAGCCATTAATTTTTCTTCTTAATATCAAACCTTGTAGCGGGGACACGAATTGCACGTGTGTCTCCAGGTTATGGGCCTGGCAAGATACTACTTCTCTACCCCGCTGTTACTTATACTATCCTAAATTCAAAAAAAATCAACCCTGTATAATAATTCGAAATTTCCCTATAGGGTTGGTTAAAAGGCTTCAAGGTCTTTAAATGATTCTTCAAAGATATTAATAATTTCCTCTGCCTTTTCTTTATTTAACCTATAATTAGGATCATGAACAACATTTTGACAAATTTCATTGGCTTTTAAAAGCTCTTCTAAATTAGAAACATCATTGGAAGAAAGACGTTTCAATTTCTCGTTCAAACTCTTTTCTCCATACCCCATTTTCTTCAAGATATCGTCCAATATTTTATCTGCCTCGATTAAAGCTAACTTATATTCGGCCTCATTATCTTTTTCTAATCTCTTTTTAATCTTCCCCCATTTTTTAGAAATCTTACTTCGGCCATAATCTTTCCGAGATGAAGCGTCCTCTAAATCATAAATAAATAAGTGTTTCAGATAACTAGTGTTCAAAGCATAATAAATAATCGCTACGAAAAAGATTATGGAAACAATAATAAAAATTATTTTAAAAACAAAGAGCTTTCCTTGCAACTCAGGGGAAATAACTATATCAAAAACGGATTTAAAATCTTGAGTAAATTTATTTAAACCCTCATTTTCTAAATACATATGTTAATGATTAATTACTTTTTCAAAAAAAGAACCTATTTTAAAAATTTCATCCTCTCGAAAACTCTTACCGATTATTTGAAGACCTACTGGTAAACCTTGAATCTCTCCGCACGGCATTGATAAGGCAGGCAAACCAGCTAAATTGACTGAAACTGTAAAGATATCAGCCAGGTACATGCTGAGAGCGCTCTTTGCCCTCTCCCCTATTTTAAAAGCAGTAAAAGGAGAAGTAGGAGTTAAAATTACATCCACTTCTTGAAAAGCTTTTTCAAAATCCTTTCTGATTAAAGTTCTAACCTTCTGAGCTCTAAGATAATAAGAATCGTAATATCCCGATGAAAGAGCATAAGTCCCAAGCATTATTCTCCTTTTCACCTCATCGCCAAAACCTTGTCCTCTTGTTTTTAAGTAAGAATCTAAAAGATCTGATGTTTCGTGCTTGGTATTTGATGTTCCATATCTTATTCCATCATATCTGGCAAGATTGGCGCTGGCTTCAGAAGCTGCAATAAGACAGTAACAAGACAAGGCATATTTAGTATGCGGCAAACTGATTTCTTTAACTTTTACCCCTTCCTTTTCTATCTTTTGAATGAATTCCTTGATAACCCTTTCTACCTTTGGATCAATGCCCTGTGTAAAATATTCTTTAGGAACGCCAATTTTAACGGTTCGCAGTTCGAGATTTGAGGTTTGAGATTTTAATTCCACACTAGTGGAATCTTTAGAATCTTTTCCTTTAATAATATCAAAAATAATCCTGGCATCTTCAATATTTTTAGTAAGCGGACCGATTTGATCAACAGAAGAAGAAAAAGCAATTAGGCCGTATCGAGAAACTGCTCCATAGGTTGTTTTTAATCCTACTGTTCCACATAAAGAAGCTGGCTGACGAATAGAGCCACCTGTATCTGAACCCAATGCAGCAATACACTCATTGGCTTTTACTGCCGCTGCTGAACCACCTGAACTTCCTCCAGGAACCCGGCTTAAATCTTGAGGATTGTGAGTTGTTTTAAAACCTGAGTTTTCAGTTGAAGAACCCATGGCAAATTCATCCAAATTTGTTTTTCCTAAAAATATCGCTCCCTCCTTTTTTAATTTTTTAATGCAAGTTGCATCATAAGGAGCTATATAGTTTTCCAGTATTTTTGAAGCAGCTGTACATTTTTCTCCTTCAATTAAAATATTATCTTTAACAGCCAATGGTATTCCAGCCAGCATTGATATCTTTTCACCTCGAGAAATCTGATTATCGATTTCTTTTGCCTGAGATATTGCTGAATCTTTAAAAACACTGAGAAAAGCGGCAATCTCTTTATCCATTTCATTAATCCGAGTTAAAAATGCCCTGACTAATTCAGTGGCTGATATTTCTTTGTTAACAAGTTTCTCGTGGACTTGAGTAATTGTAAGTTCGTGAAGTTCCATTTAGATTTTAATATCTATTAGAGAATTGTTTTAACTTTCACAAAACCTTCTTTTGTTTCAGGCACTGAATCTAAAAGTTTTTTTACTTTTTTACTCTTTTCTACATGATCTTCCCTCATTAGATCCGAAGCAGTAATCTCTTTTAATTCTTCAGCAAAATAAAAACTAGGTTCAATCCCAGAAACATTAACTTCTTTTAATAAATTAAAGTAATCTAAAATCAAAGAAAGTTCTTTTCTCATTTCTTCAATCTCTTTTTTTTCTAAACCCAGACGAGCCAATTTAGCAATATGTTGGACCTCTTTTTTAGATATCATTTTGTTTACTTTGGAGGCTCTTGATATTCTGTCCGAGTTAATACTTCTTTTAAGATATCAACGTTTTCCAAAACAATTCCTCCTCCTCTGACAACTGCTGTTAAAGGATCCTCAATAATTTTGACCGGCATCTTTGTCTCTCTGGCTATCAGAACATCAAGCCCTCGAGTCAGCGAACCTCCACCACAAAGATAAATGCCATCTTCCATTACGTCAGCCAAAAGTTCTGGTGGTGTTTCTTCAATAGCTACTTTTATAGCTTGAATAATCTGATTTATTGACTTTTCCATTGCTTCTTGAATATCATCAGAATTAATAATAATTTCTTCTGGTAATCCGCTGACCAAATTCCTACCCCGAACTGGAGCTTCTTTTCTTTTATCAACTTGTAAAACTTGACCAATTCCTATTTTAATTTTCTCCGCTGTTCTTTCTCCAATTAGAAGCTTATATTTTTGCTCAATATATTGTACTATATCTTCATTAAGCTTATCTCCGGCAATCTTTAAGCTTTTTGAAATAACTACCCCTCCAAGCGATATTACGGCTACTTCAGCTGTTCCACCGCCAATATCAACGATAAAATTCCCTTTAGGTTCATGAATTGGTAATCTGGCTCCTATGGCTGCTGCTACTGGTTCTTCTATTAAGAACACTTTTCTAGCTCCGGCATTTTTAGCCGCATCAGAAACCGCTTTCCTTTCCACTTCTGTTATTCCACACGGAATACCTATAATAACTCTTGGCAGATAAAAAGGAATCAACTTCTTTTTATGGGCCTTTTCAATAAAATACTTTAACATCTGCTCGGTTACCTCAAAATCAGAAACTACCCCACGGACTAAAGGTCTGATAGCTCGAATATGAGCAGGTGTTCGGCCAACCATTTTTTCAGCTTCATTCCCTATAGCTAAAATCTGGCCTGTTTTCTCATTAAGAGCTACCACTGATGGTTCATTAAGAATAATTCCCCTGCCTCGTACATAAACTAGAGAGTTTACTGTTCCTAAATCAATGGCAATATCTTCAGATATTTTAGCAAAAAATTTATTAAACATATCAATGGATTTTTAATTGTTTTAAAAATTTATCTATTTCTTTAATCTTTACCAGCTTTGTTTTTTCTTTGTCTCTTTTTTTAAACTCAACACTGTTTTTCTCTAATGTTCTTTTACTCACGACAATTCGATAAGGTATTCCGATTAAATCAGCATCAACAAATTTCTCGCCTGGGGATTTATCTTCTCTGTCATCATATAGTAATTCAACCCCTGAATTTTGCAAATGCTTATACAATTTTTCACTGATTTGTTTAATCTTTTTACTGATCTTTTTATCTCCACCTTCTAGAGATATTAGATGAAGTTCAAAAGGAGAAACCTGAGACGGCCAAATTATTCCTTTTTGATCATGATGGATTTCAACTATAGCCCCCATTACACGAGAAATTCCCATACCATAGCAACCCATAACTATTGGTTTTCTTTTCCCATCTTTGTCAGTGAAAAAAGCCTTCATTGCTTTAGAGTATTTGATTCCCAAAGGAAAAATATTTCCTGCTTCAATTGATTTAGTTTGTTTAAGTATTTTCTTGCAAAGCGGACACTTATCTCCTGCTTTAAACTTACTAATTTCTTTGTTTTGGGAAAAATGAAGTTTTGGGCAGTAAATTATTTTATCCTCTCCATCTTTTGCAATAACTTGGAATTCGTGAGTGTGTTCTTTAGTAAATCCAGCTCCTGAAGCTTCCGTAATAATCGCTTTCAAATCGCATCTTTTAAAAATCTGAAAATAAGCTTTTTTCGATTTCTCATAATATTCTTTAAAATCAGATTCTGAAGAATGAAAACTATAAAGATCCTTCATTTTAAATTCTCTTCCTCTAAGTAATCCCGAGCGAGCCCTGGCTTCTTTCCTAAATTTTGTTTGAATTTGGTAAATGTAAAGTGGTAAATCTTCAAAAGATTGAACATAATTTCGAATAATGTCAGTTAACATCTCTTCATGAGTAGGACCTAACCCAACTTTTCCATTCCCCTCGCATTTATACATCACTGATTTTCCAATCCCCTCTGACCATCTACCTGTTTCCTGCCAGAGTTTTTTTGGTTGCAAAACAGCCATTGAAATTTCCTGGCCAGAGATTTTATTCATTTCTTCTCTAACTATTTCCTCAATATTTTTTAAGACCCGTAATCCTAAAGGTAAAAAACTATAAACACCAGCCATTTCTTTATAAATAAAATCTGCTCTTTCCAATAAAATAGCATTTATACTTTTTTCATCCTTAGGAGCCTGTTTTTTTGTTTTAGTAAAAAGTTTTGACTGACGCATAGTTTTTATTTTATAACAATCCTATAATGTCTTTGATAGTCACAAAAAACATTAAGCCAAGCAGAAGAGCAAAGAATACAGTATTAATTTTTGCTTCTATTTTTTGATTAATTGCTTTACCTCTAATTTTCTCTATTCCAAGGAATAATAATTTTCCTCCGTCCAAAGCAGGAATAGGTAAAATATTAAAAACAGCTAACCAGATTGATATCATGCTCAAAAGCATTAAAAAGTTAACAGTTCCTTGAACTAGAGCATCGCTCATGATTTTTCCTATACCAATTGGTCCAGCAAGTTTTACTC
Organism: bacterium; assembly: GCA_030619905.1. Lineage (GTDB taxonomy): Bacteria > Patescibacteriota > Minisyncoccia > Minisyncoccales > CG1-02-41-26 > JAUXAO01. The sequence continues at coordinate 186,305 of JAUXAO010000002.1, forward strand.
CTTTTACCTCTTCTCCCTGAAAAACATTCTTTAAAACACCACCTAAAACAACTGGGATGGCTACTGTTTGTTTTGCTGTAATTGAAATTCCCTGCCAAGGTGCTTGATACCAAGAGTATTTTATATTAGTTACTCTCGCTAATCCAACCCCTATCGAACCTTCATCCTCAGGATAAGAAACCCGAGGAGTTAAATTAATATCAAGAGTTTCTTTTCCTCTTTCTATGGTAAGAGTAATTTCCTCTCCCTGATGAGATTTAATAAATTCCTGAAACTGGCTTATTTTATCAAAATTCATTATTCTATCACCTGCTTTCATTCCAGCCAGCTGAGCCGGAGAATCATCAACTATCTGAACAGCCATAACTTCGATTATGCTCGTACTATCTTCCCAGTCATCAGGAATTGAAGTCGGTAATCCCCAAAAGAAAGCAATGGAGCTTAAAATAATTATGGCAACAAGCCAAAAAGAAACTACTCCGCCTATAATAATTAAACTTCTTTGCCAGATTGGTTTTTGAGAAAAACTTTTAGAGCTTTCAATCTTTTCTTCCTCACCAGTAATTTTAACAAATGCCCCAAATGGCAAAAGATTTAAAGAATAAAGAGTTTCTCCAATCTTTTTTCCAAAAATCCTAGGTGGATAGCCAATACCAAATTCTTCAACTTCTACTCCAAACTTCTTAGCTATTAAAAAGTGACCAAGCTCGTGTAAAACTATTAGACCAATTAAGCAGAAAAAAATAATTAAAATAGTAAAAAACATAATTATATCAGTTTTCTATTTCTTTAGTCTTTCTCTCGGTAATTTCCGAAATTTTCTCGTTGTACTTGTCAACTAGTTTTTGAAGTTCATCTTTAGCCCGAAATTTATCATCTTCTCTAATTTCACTTTTTCTACACCCCTCTTGAACTTCTTTCCAAGCCTCTTCCCTGAAATGTCTAACTGTTTTGCGTGCATTTTCTTTTTTCTCAGCTAATATCTGAAGCAGGTTTTTTCTATATTCTTGAGAAAGAGACGGAGCCGGCAATCGGATGCTATCTTTGTCAACAACAGGGGCTATTCCCAAACTTGAACTCTGAATTGCCTGTTCAATTGGCTGAAGATAAGATTTATCCCAAGGCTGAATCAACATCTCACGAGGAGAAATTAAAGAAACAGCTGCTAATTCTTTTATTGAAAGTTGCCCCCCTTCAAATTCAACTTTAATATCCTCAACTAAAGAAGGAGAAAGAAGAGAAGTTCGGATTTTAAGCATTTCTTCTTCTAAAAAGCTTATTGCTTTTTTTAGCTCTGGTTCTGTTTTTTCAATAATTTCTTTGTAATCAGGCATGCATTTATATATTTAAAAATAAAGTTTCTAAAGCTAATTTCCGGTTAATATTTGTATTGGAAACTAGAAATCTTATCTTTTCACCTATTTTTATAATATCTTTTATTCTTTCTAATGAATAAGATTTGTTGAAATCTCTAGATATTTTAAGTTTACTTGCATTTTGTGAAAAAATCTTCGGTAAGGCTGAACATTTTGAAAGTAAAGCTAATCTAAAGTATCTTAAAAAAATATTTAAAAATTCTTTTGAATTATTTTCCTGAAAAAAATCATTTAAATATTTAAAACGAGAACTAATGTTAGAATCAACAAGCTTTTGAACATCCTCAAACATCTGCCACCAAACTTCTAATTTTTCAGGATTTTTAAGAAAATCTATGGCTTTTCCTGGTCTACCTTCAGAAATAAAAACTAATTTCTCAAGGTTTAATAAAGAAGTTTTTGATTTTAAAAAATCTCTCATCTCTGCTGAAGCTAATGGATAAAACTCTAAGGATTGAACTCTGGAACGAACTGTTTCAAATAACATTTCTGGACTTGAAGAGATAAGGAATAAAATTGCTTGTCCCTTAGGTTCTTCTAATGTTTTAAGGAGACAGTTCTGAGCTTGAGCTGTCATCTTTTCAGCTTCATCTATAATTGCTATTTTGAAAGGAGCAGAAAAAGGCCTGAGACTTAATGCCTTCTGTATATCTCTTATCTGAGAAATCTGAATAGATGGTTGTGGTTCAACCATTATAAGGTCTGGGTGGTTCTTTGATAAATCTTTCTTTTGATCATTGATTAATTTAACAAATTCTAATGCTACGGTCTTTTTACCCAATCCATCAACTCCAGAAAACAAATAAGCATGAGAAATTCTTGAGTTCTCAAATGATTTTTTTAAAAACTCCCTTTGGATTTTATGACCAACAATCGCCATTTATTTCTTGTTCATTATACTCCTCTTGTAAGCGTCAAGATTCTCAACTACTACTCCTGTTCCTTTAACTACGCAGTATAATGGCTGGTCAGCTCGAAAACAAGGAACACCAGTAGTTTTGGCTATAAGTTCATCAATGTTTCTTAAAAGTGACCCTCCGCCAGCAATAATCATTCCTTTGTTCATAATATCAGCAGAAAGTTCAGGAGGAGTATTTCTTAAAACTTGTTTCACTACTCCAATAATCTCTTTAAGAACGTCTTGCAGGGCCTGAGCTGTTTCATTAGAAGAGACCTTTATATTACGAGGCAAACCAGAGATTAAATCTCTTCCTCTGATTTCTAAAAATTCTTCTTTCTTTTTTGGCAAAGCTGTACCAATTTTTATCTTTATCTCTTCAGCTGTCTGGGTACCCACAGCTAAATTATGTTTTTTCTTAATGTATTCAGCTATAGCTTCATCCATCTTATCTCCTCCAGACCTGACCGAACTTACAGTAACAATGCCTCCTAGAGAAATTACGGCCATCTCTGAAGTTCCTCCGCCAATATCAATAATCATATTACCCTCACAAGAATTAATAGGAATTCCTGCTCCAATAGCCGCTAAAATTGGCTCTTTAGCTATAAAGGCCGCTTTAGCTCCAGCACTTAAGGCTGCTTCTATTACTGCCCTCCGCTCGGTTGAACTACTTCCGGCTGGTACAGAAACAACAAGATCTGGTTTAAAAAGCCGAAATTTCCCTTGGGCTTCCTCAATAAAATGCTTAAGCATTGCCTGGGTCACTCTGTAGTCAGAAATCACTCCATCTTTGAGAGGACGATAAATTCGAATAAAATCAGGAGTTCGGCCAATCATTGTTTTCGCTTTGAGACCAACAGCTAAAATTTTATTTTCTGATGGCGATATGGCAACAACCGATGGCTCCTCTAAGACTATGCCCTTCTTAGGGACAAAAACTAAAGAATTACAAGTTCCTAGATCAATTGCTATTTTAGTTACAAACATATTATTTTACTCTTTTAATACTTGCTCCTATTTTCTGGAGCCGTTCTTCAATTTTTTCATATCCCCTATCTATTTGTTCAATATTTTCAATTGTTGTGGTTCCTTGAGCAACTAAAGCAGCAATAACTAAGGCTATGCCTGCTCTAATATCGGGGCTGGTAATGGTTTTGCCGTACAATCTGGTGGGTCCGTTAACTATAACTCGGTGAGGATCGCACATAATAATGTTACCTCCCATTTGGTTTAAAATATCAGTGTAAAGTAGCCTACTTTCGAACAAGGTTTCGTGGATTAAACTTTGGCCCTCAGCTTGAGTCATCAAAACAGTAAAAGGAGGTTGAAGGTCTGTCACAAAACCAGGATATTCATGGGTAGTGACGTTAACTGTTTTCAGTTTCGGAGTGGGTTTTACTTGTACAAAATTTTCTCCTAATTCAAAATTTACTCCTGTTTTTTTAAAATGCAACCATAAAGATTCTAAATGCTGAGGATTGCAATTGTTTATTTTAATATGGCTTCCGGTAGCAGCAGCCAATATGGCAAAAGTTCCTGCTTCTATTCTATCTGGAATTAGTTTAAAAGTCCCCTTTCCCAATTTATTCACTCCCTCAATTTCAATAGTCGAGGTACCAGTTCCCTTAATTTTTGCTCCGCACTTATTCAAAAAATCAACCAGAGCTTTAATCTCTGGCTCTTGAGCAGTATTTTTCAAAATAGTTTTACCTTTAGCCAGAACAGCAGTCAAAATTAAAGCTTCTGTCCCAGTGACACTAACTCGAGGAAAAACAAAATTATTACCTCGAAGTCCCGAAGTTGTCAACCTGAATCGTCCATTGGTTTCGGTCACCTCGGCTCCTAATGTCTTGAACCCATCTAGAAATATATCAATTGGTCTTCTGCCAATTACACATCCTCCAGGATAAATAAATTCCACTTCTCCTTTTCTGGCCAATATTGGTCCAGCTAATATAATTGAAGCTCTTATCTTTTTCGCTAAATCTTCTCTTAATTTGGTATTTTTAATATCTCCGGCTTTAACTTTATATATTCTCTCATCTATTTTTTCTATCTGCACTCCCAAATCTCTCAGTAACTCAATCTCATTAAACACATCTTTAACCTGGGGAACGTTTTCAATTTGCCATTCTTGATCGGTCAAAAGAGAGGCAGCAAAAATCTTTAAAGCAGCATTTTTCGCTCCATTAATCTCAATCTCTCCCTCAAGCTTCTTTCCGCCTTCAATTATAAATTTTTCACTCATTCTTTTGGTCTTAGTTTGCAATCTTAGATTCTTTATTCTATCTCAAAACTTCGAAATTGGCAAGGGTTCTAATAAAAAAAGCCGTTGAAACAACAACTATCTTTTTGTAATTTTTTAATTTTAAATTTCTTACTTTGTCGGTAATTCAATATAGAAAGTAGAGCCTTTACTTTTGCCTGGACTCCCGGCCCAAATTTTGCCTCGGTGAGCTTTTATAATATTTGAAGCAATATATAATCCTATTCCCCTGCCTAAAGCATATAATTTCTTAGCCCCCTTACTTCTCTCAAAGGTTTCTTCGAATAAGCCGTCCAATTCTTCTTTGCTCATTCCTATCCCAGTATCCTTTACAACTATCAATATTGTCCCTGCTTTTTGCCTTTTGATATTAACTATAACTCCTCCCTTTTCAGTATATTTAACCCCATTATCAACAATATTGTAGATTGCTTCTTTGAACTTAGATGGGTCAATTTGGACAAACGGCAAAGAAGCTGGCTTTTCTAGTTTAAGATAAATCCCTTTATTCTCAACCTCAGGTTTAATCTCTTTGATAATTTCCCTGACTAAATCTTCAATCTTAACCTTTTGCAGATTCAAAACTCCTTTGCCAACCTTAAACTGCGAAATATCTAAAAATTCATTAACTAACCTTATTAATTTCTCTGTTGATTGCTGGAAGAAAACAAGTTTTTTCCTCGTTTCTCTATTAGCTTTGCCATAGTCACCCTCTAGTATCATTGAAACATATCCTTTCATTATGGTTAATGGAGTCCTTAAATGATGCTGGGTGGCCATAATGAACTGATTTTTGGCTTCATCTAAATGTTTGAGTTCCTGATGAGCCTTTTTCTCTATTTGGTAAGATTTATTGACTTTCTCATAGGCTTCTTTAAGTTCTCTTGTCTGCTGATCAACTTTTTCTTGAAGATTCTCGGAAAGATCCTGAATCTTTTCATAAAGTCGAGCATTATCCAAAGCAACTGAAGCTTGAGTAGAAAGAGTAGTTAGAAGTTCAATGTCTTCCTGGGAATAAGGATCTCCTGAGATTTTCCTACCGAGAACTATCACCCCAATAATTTTATCCTCCCGGAAAAGAGGTAAACAAAGATTAGCTTCAATCTTTTTCATGTTTTCTTGAAGCTTTTCTAAATTCTCTTTTTCTTTTTTAAATACAGTTTCCTTTTGGGCTAAAAACAGCTCTTCGTAAACTAAAGGCTTTTTTGTCCTCTCTAAATATTTGGTTAAAAAATTATCTTTGACTAAAGAAATTCCATTTTCTTCTTTAAAACCAATATTTCTTAGAATAGCGTAATGACCACTCTCCTCTCTCATCAAAACAACTGTCCTGTCCAATTGCATGGTCTTTATTAAAGTATCAACAATTAAAGAGCTTAATCTTTTTAGGTTCAAGATTTTGTTTAATTTTTTCCCTAAATCACCTATGACTTTCTGATAAGAATAGAAAGTATAATAAAAATATCTGGAAGCTAATTTTTCAAATAATCTAAAGAAAAATTGAAAGAATAAAACAGCAATAACAATAATTGAAGGTCCTAGGATATTAAAAGAGATAGGCTGGAGCAATCTATTATTAAGAGAAACTAAAGAAAAACTTATTCCAATGACTGACAAAAAACTGAAAATATAAATAGCCATCCGTCCTATTGCTATCCGAATATTCATTAGACGGTATTTAACAATAGCATAGGCGATAATAACTAAATAAAGACTAATCGCCCAATTTCCAATAGGAGGAACTGGAATGTCATACCATAAAAGATAATTAGTTATGCCTCCGGAATATCCTATAACAGTAGCGATGAAGACATATTTTAATTGGGCACGCCTTATCCCTGTAGATATAGTAATTTCTTTGGCCAAAAAATAAACAGAATAAAATGCACAAAAAAGCCAAGCCAAAATAAAAGGATGATATAAAATTCCAGGATTGGGCCAAAAAGGAAAACCTAATTTGGGCACTACATTCTTAATAAATAAAGGTGTAAAATTCGAAAGGAAAAAGAAAATAAAAATTAAATAACTAGTATTTAAAAACCTTCCCTTCTCTTTTATTTTTTTAGTTAATGCAAAAAGAAAATAGAGATAGCCAATAGGAATAAAAATTGCTCCTGCCATTAAGACTCGTGACCAAAAAAGAGCTTTTTCTTGAGTAATAGCAATTTGCCAAAAAAAATAAGAATAACTCCAAACGGCTATTGCTAAACAAAATAGAGAAAAAGTCCGATTGACAAGCGATTTTTTATTTTTTAAAAAAACAAAAAGCCCGAGAATGGAACTAATAATCGCATTGAGTAAAGCTATAATGGCATAAAATCCCATGGTTTTGCATAGTAAAACTTATTTAAAGATTATAACACACATTTTAATAAGGAAAAAACCCCTATTTTATATATATTGTATTTATATATATTGTATTAATAGGGGTTTATAAAAATTTTTGGGCAACCCAAACTACATATAATCCGCAAGTCCTGATCCAGATTTCTTCAAAACCAGCTTCTTCTAACATTGTCTTTATCTTTGGCCTAGAACGATAATACATTTTAGGCCAACAAATAGCATTATGAGCATAGAATATTTCCTCTTTGCTAGAGATATTAGAACCTAAAAATACTCCTCTAGGCGCTAAAGCAGTATACATTTCATTCATATATTTTTGCAGTTGTCTATCTTTGAAATAGTCAGCTAAACCAACCATTTCAAAAAAATTAACTGATACTGGAGCAACTACTTTTCGGAGAAAACGACCAATTATCATTTGCTGAAACTCAACAGCACCTTGAAGACCTAGTTGGCAAACATTCTTACGTCCTACATCCAGCGCTCGTGGATCATAATCAACAAGCACTATTTTTATATTATTGATATTCAGACTATTATCCACAATACCACTAAGCAGTTGACTAGCAGATCCACTGCCAAGACTAACAATAGAAGTCGATTTCTGAGCAAAATTTCCAAGAAGAAATTTCACTGCTTCCTGAACAAATTTACCTCTAGCTCTAACTGACCGACAATTATAAGATTCTTGCCAGAGATAGTCGCCAACAGCCCAAAATAATCTCCACGGTCTAAAGCGATGCTTATAAATCACTTGAATAGCAGAGTCTGTACGGTTCAGTATACCTACCTGAATAATAATCTTAATGGTATCAATACTAGTTAAGAATAACAGAAGTGTACCTATTTTTAGTGGCAATTTTCCAATTATATTATAAAATGCAATCATTCGTCTAGATGGCCGAACTTTTATAGTTGCTTTCTTTAGCAGCTTATTAAGTATTTCTCTATTTCCTTTTGCACTTTCTATGACAGATAAGTTAGTCACAATTTGTTTTTTTCTTGCCCTCACTTGCATTTGATTTTACCTCCTCCTATTTATTTTTTTTAATTTAGGATTCTAAGAATCCTATGCTTATTGTCTTTTTAACTCTATCACTTTTCTTCTAAAAAGTCAAGAAAAAACAGAGAGTAGTTTCTATAAAGATTTGGCAAATAAGAGATTTTATTTTAGAATAAAGTTATGAAAAAGAAGTCTCGATTAATTCTTTTAATCTTCTGCGCAATCTTATTTTTTCTCATTGCTCCTTTGGTCCTGTTCTATTCTCAGGGTTACAGGTTTGATTTTGATGAAAAAAAATTTGTAGGAACAGGAGGGCTTTATATTAAAGTATCTAATACTTCAGCTGAAATCTATCTCAATGGAAAGTTTATCAGAAAAACCGGATTTCTCTCAAATACTGCCTTAATTAAAAATCTTTTACCAAGGAAACACGACATTGAAATTAGAAAAATAGATTTTTGGTCTTGGAAAAAAAGCTTAAGCATAGAAGAAAAAAAGGTGACTAAAATAGAAAATGTCCTTTTAATAAAAAAAGACATTCCTTTTAGCATCTTGGCTCAAGACATAGAAGATTTTTTAGTTTCTCAAGATGCAAAAAAGACATTACTTAAAAAAACTACTGAAGAAGAAAATTGGTTTTTAGAAGAACTAGTTCTCGAAAACGGCGTAAAAAGAGAAATCTTGACAAAAGAAGATCTAGTAAAATTAACTCAATTACCAGCAGAAATTACTGATTGGAAATGGGGTTCTCCCAAAAATAGAGTTTTGCTTCAAATAACTTCTGGGGAAGAAATATCCTATTTTTTATTAGATTATACTTCTCAAACTCCTGTTTTATCTAAAATTGATTTTCTAGATGAAAAAACAGAAAATATTTCATTTAATCCAAAAAACAATGATGAATTCTTTTATCTGAAAGACCAAGTAATGTTTAAAAGAGATTTACGAAATAAGGAAAATGCAGAGCAGACATTTCTAAATAACTTATTAACCTTTAAAACAACTAAAGATGATATAATCTGGCTTTCAACTTCTGGATTTCTTTTTAAAACTGACTACTTTGGTCAAATGATAGAAGCATTGAATCAAAAACCATTTTTTATTCAAAAAGAAAAGAAATATAAAATAGAAATTCAAAATTCCGAACTATTTCTTTTAGAAAATGATGATCTTTATTACCTTTCTTCAGAGGGAGATCTCGAAAAAATCATAGAAGGAGTTAAAGGAATGAAATTTTCCCCGGATTCCAAAAAAGCAGTTTATTGGAATGACCATGAAATTTGGATTTTAGAATTTGGATCAGAATACAAAAAAGTATTTTTAACCCGTTTCTCAAAAAAAATAGGAGATTGCTTTTGGCTCACTCCATATTACTTAATATTTAATGTAGAAGAAGTAATAAAAATTAGTGAAATTGATAATCGAGATAAACTAAATATAATTAATTTATCTAATGAAAGTTTAAGTAAAAACGAAGAAAATTTAAAAATATTTTACAACGAACTTAATAAAAAATTATATGTTCTTAATCAAGAAATATTATTCTCTTCCGAACCAATCATTCCTTGATTTGGATGGACTCTATTTTATCTTTAAACTCTTTCCAGTTCATCTCTCCTCCATCGGCCATTGAACAAATTTCTCTAAATTGACAATATTGACACTGCCAATTATCAGGCCAGCCATCAAATCTTTTGGGGACAATATCAGCCTCAATCTTTTTTTTAAGTTCCTCAAAATCTTTTAAAAGGGATTTAGCAAGATTAGGATCATATTCAATTATAAATTCTTTAATATCCTGTTTGTCTTTATCTATATAAAGCAATATCCCTTTCTTTATTTCGAAAAAATGAAGATAAAGTTGAAGTTGATAAATATTTTCCTCTTTTGGTTCAATCAAGTTCTTGAAAATCATGCTATTCATGCTTTTGATATCTAATACATAATTCTGATTATCAATACAAAGTATAGCATCCGCACGACCAGAAACTATTTCCTGGGCAGGAATTTTAATCTCGGTAGTTATTCCAATTCTAAGACGATAAAGGATGTTAAAAATATTTCTATGAAGATACTCCCCTTTCTCAAATATTCGCAATATCCGAGCATCCATTTTTTTCCTAGGAGCATTTTTAAATTTAAAAAAGACCGCTCTAGGACACTTCCCAGCATCAGTTATATAAAAATGAACTTGCTCCCTGCTCTTTTGCTGATCTAAATAAAATTTATCAATTAATTCTTTAAGCATAAATATTATCTTTTACTCCATTGAGCCGCTAACTTCTATCTTAGAACAAACTCGTAGGATTTACAATCTCTAGTATTTGATTTGATTTATTAATGTGCTTCCTATTATTCCCGCCTACAACTTTCATCGTCTCCGAGAATTCTTGATAATACATAAATAAATATAAACATTGACGATGCTCCCGTAATAAAACCTAAAATAAAGTTAATCATATTTTTGTAGTTTTTGTTTAATTATTTTCTTTTATTAGATTATTCTAATTGACCCAAAATCCTCCAAGCCTCTCTGAAGTAATTCTTGAGTTTCATTATTTGTTTCTCTCTACGCCTGAATTTTTTATAATCAACTTCACCTATTTTATATATCTTTTGTTTCTTTTGTTTTATCTTAACCATAGCTTTCCTACTATCTTCAATTTTAATGATTTTTAGACCCTTGTCAAGAGCAACCAACCCCTTATAAACATTGGCTTCCCATCATCGGTCTTTTAAGTTATCCACAGCTCAATTCAAATCTTCCCTAAAATCCTCTGATGAACTTTTCCAGCTCTTTTCTTATTAATAAGGTTTGATTTAAGAGGTGTTTTATTTTTTGACTTTTCGTATTGATTATGTCGAGATTGCGTGCTAAATAAATAGAGATTTTTTAATCTATCATCAGAAGAATTTCCATTAATATGATGAATTACTTCTTTCTGAGTGAGATACCTACCAAGACATTTTTCAGCTACTAAACGAGAACGGCGAACATAACCCTTCTTACCAGCAAAAGGATGGGTAGGAATAAGTATTAACCAGTGTCCACTCTTTCGTTGCCATTTACCACCCTTCCATTTTGGATTTTTTTCTCTTTCCATTCTCGGAGGTCTAATACCCTTTCTTTTTGCAACTTCCCTTAATTGCTTTTTATGTATTTCTGAGAATTTTTTATTCTTCCAGTAATGACTGTGATGTTCTTTAATTTTCCTTCTATGTTCTTTTGTTTGTTTGTATCCTTTATTCGGCATATTAAAGCCCCGCTTAACCTGACGGGTCTTGCGGGGCATTAAATATTAAAACCCGTCAGGTATCTTTACTTTATTGTATTTCATTCAAAAATCTTTGTCAAGTAATTCTCTATGGACATCTTTAGCCTTTGCCTTATCAACTCCTACATATGCTTTCAAGGTGGTTCTTTCACTTTTATGACGACAAAGGTATTGAACTTCCTTAATATTCGCTCCTCTCTGAATTAAATAAGTAGCAAAAGTTCTCCGTAATAAGTGATGACAGATGTGTTGTTTGAATCCCAGTTGCTTTGTATGTTTCCTTAGATAATTTCGGCAGGTTGCTTTCTTTACTCTACCTTTTCCACTTTCGTTGACAAATAAAGCAGGGTGGTTTCCTTTTCTTTTTCTCAGATATCGTTTTATCCAATCTACACTTCGTTTAGTAAAATATACTTTCTCTATTTGCCCACCTTTTCCTTTAACCATTACTTCTTTCTCTTGAAAGTCAATGTCTTTGACATCTAATGACAGTGCTTCACCGATTCTCATTCCTGTTGAATATAATACCTCTAAAAGAACACGAGTTCGCAATCCAGTGATAGTGTTTAAATTAAATGAATTTAGAAGTCTTTTTAATTCATTTTCTGGTAACCATTCTACTGGTTTATCTGGCACTCTCGGAACTTCTATATCTCGCCAATCGAATGGTAGTTTTACTCCCGATTCTTTGAGGAATTTCAGGAATCTTCTTAATGTGACTACGGCTCTTTGGCTTCCAAATTCACCATGTCTTTTCCCTGCTTCTATTACTGTTCCCACATCGGTTAGTTTCAAGTCTTTTATCTCTTTATCAGCAACCACTTCGGCATGGCCTAAAGCTCCATACAAAAATCTCTTATGCTCATTGATAGTATGTTTCGTATATCCTTTCTGCCGGAGGTAGTTAAGATAATCATCGAATCCGTTATTGAATTTCATAAGGTTACTTAGTTAACTATT
>JAUXAO010000003.1 GCA_030619905.1 bacterium
ATACAGTACATCAATATACACTTTCTACTGCCTGGGATGTTTCAACAGCAACTTATGCTGATAAATCTAAAGATGTAAGTTCTCAAGAAACAGGGCCTCGTGGTGTAACCTTCAGCTCTGACGGAAGCAAGATGTATATTATGGGAACTGCCAGTGATACAGTACATCAATATACACTTTCTACTGCCTGGGATGTTTCAACAGCAACTTATGCTGATAAATCTAAATATGTGGGTTCTCAAGATACAGGGCCTCGTGGTGTAACCTTTAGTTCTGACGGAAGCAAGATGTATATTATGGGAATTACCAGCGATACAGTATATCAATATACACTTTCTACTGCCTGGGATGTTTCAACAGCAACTTATGCTGATAAATCTAAAGATGTAAGTTCTCAAGAAACATTGCCTCATGGTGTAACCTTTAGTTCTGACGGAAGCAAGATGTATATTGTGGGAACTGCCAGCGATACAGTACATCAATATACACTTTCTACTGCCTGGGATGTTTCAACAGCAACTTATGCTGATAAATCTAAAGATGTAAGTTCTCAAGAAACAGGGCCTCGTGGTGTAACCTTCAGCTCTGACGGAAGCAAGATGTATATTGTGGGAACTGCCAGTGATACAGTACATCAATATACACTGCCTATTGTTCCAGACCAAGTTACTGGAGTATCAGCAACTGATGGAGATTATACAGATAAAGTTCGTGTTACTTGGGATGCGGCAAGTGGAGCAGATAAATACTATGTATGGCAGGGTTCAAATTGGGTTGATGTCGGTAATGTATTAACTTGGGACCATACAGGAGCACCTGCACCAACTATTACTGTAGGAACTGCATCAGCATCAGACGGAACAAGTTTAAGTTACGTAACTTTAAGTATTTCAGGAGAATCTGTAAATAATGGGTCATCTGTTTTATATAAAGTAAAAGCCTGGAATACTACTGGATACGGCCCTGAAAGTGCAAGTAATTCAGGATATAGAGGAGTGGGAACTTTAACTTATCAATGGCAAAGAAGTGCTGGAGATAGTGATGCAGACTATTCAAATATAGATGGAGCTAATACTGACCTTTATAATGATACAGAAGCACCTGAAAACGGAGATGGAAGGTATTACAAATGTGTTCTAAATGCAACAGGAGCAACCCAACAAACTACAAATAGTGATAGGGGCTACAGGATTGATACTGTTGCTCCTACTTTAACCTATGTTCATATTCAATCTAATAATACCAGTACCACCTTGGCCAAGGTTGGTGATGCCATCACTTTAACCTTTACTGCCAATGAAACAATTGCTACTCCGACTGTAACCATTGCTGGAACTTCAACTGGAGTTACCATTACCAATCCTACAGGAGACAATTGGGAGGCAACTCGTGATATGGTCTCAGCTGATTCTGAAGGAACAGTGAGTTTCACTGTTAACTTTGAAGATTCAGCAGATAATCCTGGGACTGAGGTTAGTACTGTTACTGATGACACCAGCGTCACCTTTGACAAGACTGCTCCAACTAATATTGGAGTCTCAACAATTACAGCTGATTCCAGTTCTCAACTGACGATTACAGCTCAAACTGCTACTGATGCTGGTTCGGGTTTACACTCTACTCCTTATTGGTTTAGAGAGACTACTAGTAATAGCGGTGGTTCCGACTCTACTGCCTGGCAAACTTCAACTAGTTTTGTAGATGATGGCCTTTCAGCTAGTGCTGAGTATACTTATCAAGTTAAAGCCAGGGACTCTGCGAATAATGAATCTAATTATTCTGCTACTTCCCCTAAGTATACCTTAGCCAATGTTCCTAGTGATTTATCCGGTTCTGCTGACTCTGGTTCTCAAATTACTGTTTCTTGGTCAGCTAATTCTAATTCTGCTAATACCCAGTATTATATAGAAAACACTACAGCTAGCACTAATTCTGGTTGGACCACTGAGACTTCCTGGAGATCAACTGGGCTTTCTTGTGGTACAAGTTATACTTTCAAAGTAAAAGCCAGGAATGGAGATAAGACAGAAACCAGCACTATCTCTTTGACAAAATCCACTCTTTCTTGTCCTGGTGGCGGTATGCCAGTCGCTTGGTTTATGTTACCTAAACCTCCAACCGGAGGCTTTCAAATTTTAATAAATAATGGGGCAAAATATACCAATAACCAAAAGGTAACTCTTAATCTTAATGGCGGCTCTGATACCGAAAGAGTGGCTGTTTCTAATTTTCCCGATTTCCGAGATGCAGGCCAGGAAACATATACCCAAGTCAAAGAATGGGATTTATGCAGAGGTCGGACTTCTTGCCTTGAGGGTGAATATATTGTTTATGCTAAATTTTATGCCCCCTGGGGAACGGCTTCAGAAGTTGTTTCAGATACGATTATTCTAATTAAAGAAATGACCATTGGAGAACTTAAAGCAAAGATTGCTGAACTTAGAGCTACTATCCAGCAATTGCAATTTCTTCTAGCTCAAATAATTAAGGTTCCAGAAATTCCAGCTGGCTATCAATTTACTAAATATCTTTGGTATGGCCAAAAAGATGAAGAAGTTAGATATTTACAAATATTTCTTAAAGCCCAGGGAAAAGAGATTTATCCTGAAGGTTTAGTGACTGGTTACTTTAAATCTTTAACCGAGGCTGCAGTGAAGAGATTTCAGATAAAATATGGAATAGTTTCTTCTGAAGATGACCATGGAGCAGGTTATATTGGACCAAAGACTAGAGCCAAGATCAATGAAATTTTAGGACCTTGAGATATTTATTCAGTTGTGCTTAGCTAAGCACAAGCTCCTACTTACTAAAAGGAAACTATCCTAAGAGATAGTTTTTATTTTAAGAAATCTATAGTATTATTTAATTAAACAGATGTATAAAAAAACTACCTTAAAAAATGGCTTACGGTTTATTGCCGTTCCAATGAAAAATACAAAGGCGGTGACTGTTTTAGTCATGGTTGGAACTGGTTCCAAATATGAAACAAAAGAGCTGAACGGTATCTCCCATTTTCTGGAGCATATGTTTTTTAAAGGGACCAAGAATCGGCCTACAACCTTAAAAATCGCAGAGACTTTAGACAGGGTAGGGGGAGTTTACAACGCCTTTACTTCAGAAGAGTTTACTGGATATTGGGCCAAGGTTGACTGGAAGCATCTGGATCTGGCTTTAGACTGGGTCTCTGATATCTTTTTAAACTCAAAACTTGAAGAAAAAGAAATAAAAAGAGAAAAAGGGGTAATAGTCGAAGAAATAAATATGTATCTGGATACTCCGATAAGTTATATTGGAGATCTCTGGGAAAAATTACTCTATGGCAATCAACCAGCTGGTTGGCTGACAATCGGGGAAAAGAAGAATATTTTAAAATTTAAAAGAAAACACCTCTTAGATTATCTCGGAAATCATTATTCTGCTTTAAACACGATAGTTTGTATTGCTGGGAATTTCAATCAAAAAGGAGTAAAAAACAAAGTTGAAAAATACTTTAAAGGTCTGAAGAAAAAATCTGCTAAAAAGAAGCTGAGAGTAATCGAAAAACAGAAACATCCCCAAAGTTTAATACACTACAAAAAAACTGACCAAACTTATCTTTGTCTGGGGGTCAGGGGATATAGTTTATTTCAGCCGGAGAAATATAGTCAAGAGATTTTGACTAGCATTCTTGGAGCCAATATGAGTTCCCGTTTGTTTATTTCAATAAGAGAAAGAAAAGGGCTTTGTTATTATATTCGGACTTCTTCGGATTACTCGACTGACACTGGCTATCTCGTTACTCAGGCCGGCATTCCTCACAAGAATATAGGAGAGGTCATAAAGTTAATTCTGAAAGAATATAAAGATGTTAAAACAAAGAAGGTTTCAGATCAGGAACTTAAAAAAGCCAAAGATTATCTAAAGGGAATTTCTACTTTAAGTTTAGAATCTTCAGATGCTCAAGCATCATTTTATTCATTACAAGAATTACTTTCTCGTAAAATTTTGACACCGAGAGAAAAATTTGCCAAACTTGATAAAGTTACTCTGGATGATGTCCAAAAAGTAGCTCAAAATATCTTTAGACCGGAAAAATTAAATTTAGCTCTTATTGGACCACATAAAGATAAATCAAAGTTTCAAAAATTATTGAAACTATAAACTGTCATATGGACCAACAATCTATTCTCAATATTAGTTGGGGAACAATTTTCAAAATTTGTCTGGCTGTAATTTGTCTTTATATTCTTTATTTAATCAGAGATATTGTTGTTTGGTTTATTTTTGCTTTGGTAATTTCAGTCCTATTTAATTTTTTAATTGATCCTTTGGAAAAAAAGAAAATTCCTCGAGTAATAGGAGCAAGTGTTTGTTATCTTAGCATATTTGCCCTTTTGAGTTTTTTCATTTACAAGACTGCTCCGATATTCATTTACGAAATTAAAGAATTTACTCAAAATATTCCTCAGTACCTTGAACAAATTTCGCCATTTCTTCAAAAATTTGGAATTTTAGCTTCTCAGAATACTCAATCACTTGCCGAAACCTTAGAGGTTAATTTAGAAAAGGCGGGGGGAAGTATTTTTAATGCTTTATTCAGTATTTTTGGCGGAGCTTTTTCTACTATATTTATTATTTCCTTGTCATTTTTTATATCTTTAGAAAAAGGTTTAGTCGAGAGGATATTAGTTACTTTTTCTTCTTCCGGATATCATAAATATCTACATCACCTTTTGGAAAAATCAAAAAGAAAAGTTGGAGGCTGGTTTATTTCAAGGGTAATCGGAGTTCTTTTTGTAGGGATAAGCACTTATATCGTTTTAACAATTTTTAATGTTGAATATGCCCTTATTTTAAGTTTATTCGCTGGTATCTTTGATTTTGTTCCTATTGTCGGCCCTATTTTAGCCGGATTAGTCATAACTTTTATTGTTGCTCTAACTTCTGTTTTTCAAGCGCTGTTTGTTTTATCAGCTTTTGTTATTATTCAGATACTTGAAGGTAATCTTCTTCTGCCGCTTCTTTTTAAAAAATTTGTTGGTATGCCTCCTGCTTTAGTTTTAATAGCTTTGGCTATTGGAGGAAAACTCTGGGGGATTTTAGGGGCAATTTTGGTTATTCCGTTAGCTGGAATTATTTTTGAAATTTTAAGAGATTATTTAGAAAAACAGAGGCAGGCAGAAGAGAAAGAAAAAGAAGTGACTATACTTTAATATGGCTATTCTTTATATTGTAGGTACTCCTATTGGGCATCTTAAAGATGTCACTATTCGGGCCCTTGAAATTCTTGAGGGCGTTGATTTAATTTTATGTGAAGATACCAGGGTTACCCAGAAACTTTTAAACCATTTTAATATAAAAACTAGAACTTTATCCTATCATCAGCATTCAAAACTTAAGAAAATAAGATATATATTAGAGCTTTTAAGAAAAGGAAAGAATTTGGCTTTAGTTTCTGATGCTGGGACACCTGGAATTTCAGATCCGGGAAATAAATTAGTTGAAGAAGTAGCCAAGTTGTTAGGTGATGAAGTAAGAATTGTTCCTGTGCCTGGGGTATCAGCTTTAACAGCGGCAGCTAGTATTTCTGGATTCCCAACAGATAGATTCTTATTTTTAGGATTTCCTCCTCAAAAGAGAAAAAGAAAAAAGTTTTTTGAAGAAGTTATAAATTCAAAATACCCAGTAATTCTTTATGAGTCTCGTTATCGAATTCTAAAAACCTTAGATGAATTAGAAATAATAAATGATAAATTATCAGTGGTGGTCTGTCGGGAATTGACTAAAAAATTTGAGACAGTTTACCGGGGGACAGTTGATAAAGTAATTAAGGAACTGAAATTAAAGGGTCAAATCAAAGGAGAGTTTGTTGTTATAATAAATAAAGGATAATCTATGCCAGAAAAAAAGAAAAAATTTTATATCACGACCACTCTTCCTTATGTCAATGCTGACCCTCATCTCGGTTTTGCCTTAGAGATTGTTCAGACAGATGTTATTGCTCGTTATCATCGTCAGGCAGGGGATGAGGTTTTTTTTAACACTGGTACAGATGAACATGGTCTTAAGATTTATCGCAAAGCCAAAGAGCAAAATTTACCTACTCGGGCTTTTTGCGATATTTACGCCAAAGAGTTTGGTGATTTAAAACAGGCTCTGGATTTAAGTTATAACAGTTTCATTCGAACCAGTGATGAATGTCATATTAAAGCAGCCCAGGAGTTTTGGCGTCGTTGTAAGGAGAATGGCGATATTTACAAAAAGAATTATAAGGCTAAATATTGTATAGGATGTGAGCTGGAAAAAACCGACTCAGAGCTGGTTAACGGCAAATGCCCTATTCATCCAGACCAAATCTTGGAGATTATTGAAGAAGAAAATTATTTTTTCCGTTATTCAAAATATCAGGATAAACTTTTATCTTTATATCAAAAAAATCCTCAGTTTGTTTTACCTAAGGCTCGCTTAAATGAAATTAAACAGTTTACCAAAAAAGGATTGCAAGATTTTAGTATTTCCCGTTTAAAGGAAAAATTACCATGGGGGGTATCAGTACCTGGAGATGAAAAACATACCATGTATGTTTGGTTTGAGGCATTAGTTAGCTATATATCATGCTTGGGATGGCCTGATGATCAAGAGAAATTTGGAGACTTTTGGCCTGGTATTCAAGTAGCTGGTAAAGATAATCTGCGTCAGCAAAGTTCAATGTGGCAAGCAATGCTTATGTCAGCTGGTCTTAATCTATCAAAGCAAATTTTAATCCATGGTTTTGTAACATCTGATGGCCAAAAAATGTCAAAAAGTTTGGGAAATGTTATTAGTCCTTTTGAATTAGTTAAGAAATATGGAACAGATGCAGTAAGGTATTTTCTTTTAAGAGAAATTACTCCGACTGAAGATGGAGATTTTACTTATGACAAATTTGAGGCAAGATATAATAGTGATTTGGCTTCAGGTTTAGGAAATTTAGTAGCAAGAGTCACTACGCTTGGGCAAGGAAAGAATTTTGAATCAGGGGTAATAAATAAAGAATTTAAAACCGAGATTAGTAAAACATGGGAGAATTATAAAAATTCTTTAGACAATTTTAAATTTAATGAAGCTTTGATCTCAATTTGGGAGTTAATGAGTTTTTGCGACAGATATATTGAAAAAGAAAAACCTTGGGAAGAAAGTGATAACAAATTATCAATTATTAATAATCTCTTATTTGTCTTAACTAATATTGCCCAGATGCTTCAGCCATTTTTACCCGGGACTTCGGAAAAAATATTTAAGCAATTAGGAATAAAATCCTCTGATAAAGAATGGCATTTCAAAGTGAAAAAAGAAAAATCACTTTTTCCTCGTCTAATCCCTTGACAGATTTTTGAGGATAATATAAAATACATCTATAACATTTATTAGATTACATGTCGCTAAAAATAGAGAAAAAAATTGATTCACTAAATCTCTCAACTAAGATCTTTAAAGGGATTCTTTACATTACCCTTTTTAATCTGTTGGGAGATTTTAGTAGATAAAAAATAATAAAAATATAAAAAACAATAAAACTACTAAGAATCTCCCGAAAAACAGGGAGGTTTTTCATTTATAGGACCTTAAAAAATAAATAAAAGAAAGTGAGGTGATAAAGATGAAATCTCTACAAGGAAAAGAATAAAAGGAATCTAAATAGATAGCGGAGAAAAAAAGAAAGAAAAAAAGAAAAAAAGAAAGGAGGAGAAAAAGAGAATGAAAGTTTTTTCCAGAGGGGATAATGATTTTACGTTATTTTCTAATTTATGTGAAAAAGAGGGAAAGATCAGAAAAAAACTAAAGGATCCCAGTCTCGATAAAAAGGAAAAAGAAAAATTGCATCACCAACTTAAAGGATTAGGAAGGTCAATACTAGGAACAATGGCTAAGCTTAAGAAAAGAATATAATATGATTTATAGGGTGGTTCAAAAAACCACCCTCTTTTCTTGGTTGAGATTTAGAATTAAATTTGTTAACATTGTTTTATGTTGATTGATACTCATGCTCACTTAAGTTTTAAAGATTTTAATAAAGATCGTGATCAGGTAATCAAGCGGGCTTTTGAAATTGGAGTAGAGAAGATTATTAATGTAGGAACTAACCTTGAAGACTCAAAAAATTCTATTGCACTGGCAGAAAAATATAAAAATATTTATGCAACCGTAAGTCTCCATCCGATTGATGTTGAAAATGAAAAATTTGATGAAGAATTATGGTTGAAATTAGCTAAGGATCAAAAGATAGTAGCGATTGGTGAGACCGGCCTTGATTTTTTTCATTCATCTGATAAAGAAAAGCAAAAGGAAGTTTTTAAAGCGTTAATTAAAATAGCTTGTCAAGTGGGAAAACCTTTAATTCTCCATAGTCGAGAATCTGACAAAGAAGTTTTGGATATTCTTAGCCATAGTAAGTTACCTCCTAAAAGAGGAGTAATCCATTGTTTTAGCAGGGATTATACTATAGCCAAAAAATTTTTAAACCTGGGATTTCTAATTTCTTATACTGGCAATATTACCTATAATAAAGAAAGCAGCTCTTCTATTCTGAGAGTTCCTTTAAATAAAATAATGATTGAAACAGATTGCCCATTTATGGCTCCCGTACCTTTTCGGGGTAAAAGGAATGAACCGAGTTATGTAAAATATATAGCAGAGAAAATTGCTGAGATTAAAAATATAACTTTTGAAGCAGCAGCAGAAAGAACTACTCAAAACGCCAAAAGCTTATTTAATTTGTAATCCTCATTGTCTTTTGAGGTTGAACCTTGGAGGATTTTTCTTTTTTTAATGCTTGTTAAAAAATAGTCCGGATGCTAAAATAAAAATATTAATAGCATGTACAATCCTAAGAAAATAGAAAAAAAGTGGCAGAGATACTGGGAGGAACAAGATCTTCACCAAGCTAAAGATTTTTCTAGAAAGCCAAAAAAATATATTTTAATTGAATTTCCTTACCCTTCTGGTAAGGGTCTCCATGTTGGGCATTGCCGACCCTATGTTGCTTTGGATATAGTTGCTCGTAAAGCCAGAATGGAGAAGTTTAATGTTTTATTTCCTATGGGCTGGGATGCTTTTGGTTTGCCAACAGAAAACTATGCCATTAAAACAGGCATCCATCCTATTACAGTGACTAAAAAGAACACAGCTTTCTTTAAGCGCCAGCAAAAAAGTTTGGGGCTTTCTTTTGATTGGAATCGGGAAATTAATACTACTGATCCAAATTATTATAAATGGACTCAATGGATATTTTTACAGTTTTTTAAAAAGGGGCTTGCTTATAAAAAAAAGATACCTATTAATTGGTGTCCTTCTTGTAAAATTGGTTTAGCAAATGAGGAAGTAATTGACGGTTGCTGTGAACGCTGTGATGCCAAAGTAACAAAAAAAGAAAAAGAACAATGGATACTAAAAATTACTAAATATGCCGAACGTTTAATTAATGGGTTAGATAAGGTTGATTATCCCGAGAGAGTCAAAATATTAGAAAAAGACTGGATAGGACGAGGTGAGGGATATGAAGTAGTTTTTAAATTCAAATCTCAAACCTCAGAATCTATCAATATATTTACTAGCAGATTAGATACTATTTTTGGTGCTACTTATCTGGTAATTGCACCTGAACATCCTGTTTTGGAAAAACTCAGGCCCCAAATTAAGAACTTTAAATCTGTTGAAAAATATATTGAAAAAACAAAAGGAAAATTAGAGAGAGAAAGAATTGCCAAGACAAAAGAGAAAGTCGGAATAAGATTGGAAGGAATCTCAGCCATAAATCCAGCTACTGGTAAAGAAATACCTGTTTTTATCGCTGATTATGTTTTAATGCATTATGGAACAGGAGCTATTATGGGAGTACCAGCTCATGACCAGAGAGATTTTGATTTCGCTCGAGCATATAATTTACCGGTGATTGAGGTTATTAAACCATATTCTCAAAAAGGAAAATTACCTAAAAAAGCATACTTAATTGTTTCTAATGGAAGATTTAAAAAAGCTTATGAAGGAGAAGGCATACTGATTAATTCAGGACGCTTTAATGGGATGGAATCAGGAAAAGCTTGTCAACGAATTGGCGATTTTCTGGTTCAAAAAGAAATAGCTAAAGAAGCAGTTCATTATAAATTGAGAGATTGGATTTTTTCTCGTCAACGCTATTGGGGAGAACCAATACCTCTTATTTTTTGCGAAAATTGTGCGGCTGAGATGAGAAAAAGAGTATCAAAAATTAAAGGCAGAAAGCCTAATAAAGGAGAATCATTAAACCCGGGTTGGATCACAGTACCTGAAAAAGATTTACCAGTAAAACTACCTAGAGTAAAGAAATATAAACCAACAGAAACAGGGGAATCCCCTCTAGCTGAAATTAAGCATTGGGTAAATACCAAATGTCCTAAATGTGGAGGTTCAGCAAAAAGAGAAACAGATACCATGCCGAATTGGGCAGGTTCAAACTGGTATTATTTGCGTTATTGTGATTCTAAGAATGATAAAAAGTTAGCCAGTTCAAAATTACTTCGGAAATGGATGCCAGTGGATTGGTATAATGGTGGGATGGAACATACTACCTTACATCTTCTTTATTCTCGTTTTGTTTATAAATTCTTATGGGATATTGGAATAGTGCCTAAGTCTGTTGGGCCTGAACCATATAAGAAACGAACCTCTCACGGGATGATTTTAGGAGAAGGGTGTGTTAAAATGTCAAAATCTAAAGGAAATATCATCAATCCTGATGATGTGATAAAAGAATACGGAGCCGATACCCTGAGAGTTTATGAAATGTTCATGGGCCCTTTTGAGGAAGCAATTGCTTGGAATAGCAAAGGAGTGAAAGGAGCAAGGCGTTTTCTAGATAAGGTTTGGAAATTGAAAGATAATGTAAACCAAAAATCAAGAATCAAAAATCAGGGATTTAAAAAACTGGTTCATAAAACGATAAAGAAAGTAAGCGACGATATTGAACACTTAAAATTTAATACAGCGATTTCTTGTTTAATGATTTTGGTAAACGAGATAGAAAAACAAGAAAATATTCCTTTGAAATATTATTCTTTGTTTTTAACTCTTTTAAGCCCCTTTGCCCCTCATCTGAGTGAAGAGATTTGGTCTGAATTAGGGCATAAAAAGAGTATTTTTCTGCATAAGTGGCCCAAATATGACCCAGAATTAATAGAAGAGGAAACTTTCACTTTAGTAATCCAAATCAATGGAAAGGTTCGTGATAAAATAGAAACAAATATTAATATTTCTGAGAAAAAAGCGAAAAAACTCGCCTTGTCTCAACAAAAAATCAAAAATTGGATTGGCCGAAATAAAATTAAAAAGACAATCTTTGTTCCGAAAAAATTAATTAATTTTGTTATATAAACTAATTTAATCTTATGGAGGAAATTCTTTCAGATAAAATTGGTAAAAAGATAATTTTACTTGGCAATGATGCCATACTAAGGGGAGCTTTGGAGTCAGGGGTTCAATTTGTTTCAACCTATCCTGGTACTCCGGCTTCAGAAATTGGGAATACTCTTTATAGAATTCAAAGTTCAAAATTTAAAATTAAGAATTTCTATTTTGAATTTTCAACTAATGAAAAAGTTGCTATGGAGGCAGGAGCAGGAGCTTCTTTTTCTGGTCTAAGGACTTTAGTGGTCATGAAACATTTTGGTCTTAATGTAGCTTCAGATTTTCTAATGCCCCTTGTCTATTCCGGAATTAAAGGTGGAATGGTAATTGTTGTTGCTGATGATCCGAATTGCTGGAGTTCTGCCCAATCAGAACAGGATATAAGAGCGTTTGCCCAGTTAGCCCATATTCCAATACTAGAGCCATCTGATTCTCAAGAATGTAAGGATTTTACAAAATTAGCTTTTGAAATTTCTGAAAAGTTTAAAATTCCAGTAATGATTAGAGAAACAACAAGAGTAGCTTTGCAAAGCGGGATTGTTAAACTAGGCAAGATTATCCTAGGGAAAAGAAAGGGGAAGTTTGTTAAAGATCCTCATCAGTTTGTAACAATGCCGCCAAGGGTTTTGGAAATGAAGAAAGAACTTCTTAAAAAAATCAGGAGGATAAAAAAGGAAATTTCTGAAAAATCTCCTTTAAATAAAACCTATGGAAAAAACTCTAAAATTGGAATTATTACTTTTGGTGTTTCTTTTTTATACGCGATGGAGGCATTAAAAGATCTTAATTTAAATTTACCAGTTTTAAAACTGGGATTTTTTTATCCTTTGCCAAAAGAAAAGATTAAAAAATTCATTAAAAATTTTAAAAAAGTTTTAATAGTTGAAGAACTTGAACCTTATTTGGAGAAAGAAGTGAAAGAGTTAGCTAAAGAAGTCAATACTAAACTTCAAATTTTTGGCAAAGACTTGTTACCAGAAGTTGGTGAATTCCGGCCGGAATATGTTATGAAAGCGGTAGCAAAATTAACAGGAAAAAGATGGAAAATTTCTGAGTCAAAACTTCCGGATTTTCCAAAACGGCGCCCTCAACTTTGTCCTGGTTGTCCTTATTGGCTGGTGTTTCAAGGAGTGAAGAAAGCCGCAAACCCAAAGGAAGTCATTTTTGGAGGAGAGATTGGATGTTATATGTTAGCTGGTTTAGCTCCCCACTATATTCAAGATTATCTTTTTTGCATGGGGTCTTCGGTAGGGATAGCTCATGGAATTAAAAAATCTAGTAAACAAAAATTAATTGCTTTTGTTGGTGATTCATCATTTTTTCACAGCGGGATTCCTGCTTTGATAAATGCTGTCCATAATAAATCAAACCCCTTGGTTGTTATCATGGATAACCGAACTACAGCAATGACAGGTCATCAGCCTCATCCTGGCACAGAGAAGACAGGTATGGGAGAGAAAACAGAAGCAACAAAAATCGAAGACATTGTCAAAGCCTGCGGGGTTAAAAATTTAAAAATCATTGATCCAATAAATCAAAAAGAGTTTATAAAAACAGTGCAGAAGTTTTTAAAAAACAAAGAAGTTTCAGTAATTATTGCTAGAAGGTCTTGTTTATTTATTAAAATATGAAAAAAGAATTTAATATAATTATATCTGGAGTTGGAGGACAGGGAATAATAACATTAACCAGAATTTTAACAGAAGCAGCCTTAATTGAGAGATATGACCTTAAGAGTTCAGAGCTCCACGGACTTTCTCAAAGAGGCGGTTCAGTGGAAAGTCATATTAGATTTGGTCAAAAAATTTATTCTCCTTTAGTAAAAATAGGTGGAAGTGATTTGATAATTTCTCTTGAATCTCAAGAAGCACTAAAGGTTTGCTACTATGCCTCTAAAACAAACACCATATTTTTAGTGAATGATTTTATCAAGCCAATCTTAAATGCAAAAGTTTTTTCTTCTAAAAATATTTCTAAAGAACTCAAAAGATTTTCAAAAAGATTATTTTTTGTTCCTGCTTCGAAAATTACTAAGGAGAAATTAGACAAAGAAGTTTTGGCTGGGGTGTATCTTTTAGGATATGCAGTATTCAAAAAATTAATTCCTTTAAAACCAAATTCAGTTTTAAAAGCAATTGAGAAAATTGTTCCTAAAAAATATTTTTTGCTAAATAAAAAAGCTTTTTACTTGACAAGATATGATTAAAAAAGTAGTTATTGCAGCGGCGGGAAAAGGGACTCGCATGCTCCATCTTACTAAAAATAAATCTAAACATCTTATCAAGGTTCAGAAAAGACCTTTTTTGTCTTATCTTTTAGACAATCTTATAAAAGCAGGATATAAAGATTTGATCTTGGTAGTTGGTTATAAAGAAGAGGTCACGAGAGATTTTCTAAAAAAGTATAGATATAACATTCAAGTTATCAGTCAATTTAAAATTCTTAAAAAAGAAGAATACGGAACCTTGTGTCCCTTAAAATGTGTAAAAGATATTATTAAAGAGAATTTTTTAATGGTTTATGGTGACAATCTTTACTCAATAAAAGATCTTAAAGCACTTAATATTGATGATAATTATAACTATGTAGCTGGATTTTCCCATAAGCAGCCCGAAAGGTATGGAGTTCTTATTTCTAATAACGGTTTTTTAAAAGAAATTATTGAAAAACCTAAAAAGCATGTTGGTAATTTAATTAATACCGGTCTCTATAAATTCACTCCTGAGATATTTGATAAAATTCCTGAGATTTGTCAGTCTCCTCGTGGAGAATATGAATTAACTGATGCGATCACTCTTTTAGCTAAAGAGAAAAAAGTAAAAATTAAGAGAATCAAAGATTATTGGCTTGATTTTGGAAACCCAGCTGATATCTTAAAGGTCTCCCGATTTTTAAAAAATGAATCATCTCATCTTTCAACAAATAAATAATCTTGCCTTAAAGAATCTTTATCTAGACGAAGTGGCTATTTTTTGCGCTCAGTATCTGGGTTATATTCTCGTTGCGGTTTTATTTGTTTTTTTACTTAAAAAATTTAAAAACTATTACAGAATAGCAGTTGAAGTTTTAGCCTCAGTAATATTGTCTAGATTAGTTATTGTAGAGATTATTCGTTGGTTTTGGCCTCAATCAAGACCATTTGTTGTAAACCAGGTAAATCTTCTTTTACATCATGCTCCTTCGGCATCTTTTCCTTCCGGTCATACTGCTTTCTTTTTTGCTTTATCTGCTTTAATTTATTTTTACAATAAAAAAACAGGCATTCTACTTTTATCAGCCAGTTTCTTAATTGGTATTAGTCGAGTTTTCTGCGGTCTTCATTGGCCCGCTGATATTTTGGGTGGTGCATTAGTTGGTATTTTTTCAGCATTTGTTATTAAAAAAATCTCTAGATATCAAATATCGAGAGATTAAAAGTGCCGCGGGTGGGAGTCGAACCCACATGGGTAAAACCCACACGATTTTGAATCGTGCGCGTAAACCAATTCCGCCACCGCGGCTTACTTATTTTACATTATCACTAATTTTATTCTATTTCAATTCTTAGGAATTCCCCAACTGGCATCAATGATTTTTTGAGGCCATTTTTTTTCGAGTTTTTTTAAATTCTCACAATTAACTTTATGTATCGAAGCTCCTTTTTCTTTTGAAATAAAAGCTTTGATTTTATCACTTGGCTTAGGAGAACAGCATTTAGCTAAGTTTATTGAAAATCCTGTTTCTTTTCCCAGATAGACTTTTTGAATTTTTGGTTTTTCAGGTTTTTTCCTAAGATGAATTAATTTTTTAAAGATTGAAAGTTTTCTTTTGATTGCTGATATCGGCCTTAAAGAAAGCTTTTCCCATTTTTTATTTCTCTCCAAGCATTTTCTTATTCTTTCTTTAGCAACTTTAGTTTTAACGAATCTAAGCCAATCTTGGGAAGGGGTTTCTTCTTTACTTGTAATAATTTCCACTAAATCTCCATTTTTTAGAGGACGTGACAATTTACTCATCTTTCTGTTTATTTTGACTTCTCTACAGTAGTCGCCAACTTCGCTATGGATAGCATAAGCAAAATCAATAGGGCATGAACCCTTTGGCAAATTAATCACATCTCCTTTGGGAGTAAAAACAAAAATTCTATCTTTAAAAAGATTGAAGTCTAAATATCCCGAAAGATCTTCAAGGTTTTTAATTTTCTCGCTCAAAATTCTCAGTTCTTCTGTCCAAGAAAATTTATCTTTGTAGATTTTTTCTGGTATTTTTTCTTTATAAGATAAATGAGCAGCAATTCCATATTCGGCTTCGTGATGCATCCAAGGAGTTTTAATTTGGAATTCTGTTATTTTATCATCTAAACAGGAAACAGTAGTGTGTAAAGATCTATAACGATTTGGTTTTGGGGAAGCAATATAATCTTTAATTCTTCCTTCCAATGGATCCCAGGTTTTATGAATTATTCCCAGAACCTTGTAGCAATTTTCAATATCAGAAACAATTATTCTAAGAGCAACCAAATCGTAAATTTCCCCAAAATTCATGTCATGTCTTAAAAGTTTTTCGTAAAGACTGAAGTAATGTTTTGTTCGAGCATGGATATCAATAAAAGGTATTTTTTCATTATTTAAAATTTTTATTGAGGTTTCCTTAACTCTTTTAAGATATTTTTCTTTTTTTACATATTTTTCTCTCACATTCTCCATTAACCAGTTAAACTCTTTTGGATAAAGATATGGGAAGGCCAAATCTTCAAGTTGCCCCTTTATTTCTCCCATACCAATTCCATAAGCTAGGGGAGCAAATATTTCCAAACTTTCCAGAGCCATTCTTTTTTGTTCTTCTTTTGGAAATTTGTTAATATTCCTCATTTCGTCAAGCCGGTCTGCCAATTTTATAAAAATTGTCCTTATGTCTCTTGTAATAACAAAAAACATTTTTCTTAAATTTTCTGGTTGCGGATTTAAAGAGAATTTTTGTCTTTTACGAATAGGAAGAACTTTAATCTTTCTTATTGGATAGCGAAGATTACTCAGCCGCTTGGCTTTTTTAACCAAAAAAGAAACATCTTTTCGAAACTCATTTTTAAGTTCTCTCTGACTTTTTTCTCCAATTTGATGTAAAATTCCTGCAGCTATTGTTTCTTCTTTACTTCCCATTTCTTTCAAAATCAAGCCGACTCTTAAAGAATGAGCAAAAGCAAATTCCTCTTCTTTAAAATTCTTTTTGAGAACTTCTAAAGCTTTATCAATTATCTCTGGTTGACTTAGTCCTTGTTTAATTTTATCGCTAGTTTTTTCCATTTTTTGTGAAATCACATTCCTTATTTGAACAACTTATTCTTCCTTTTTTATCAATAACCAGAAGAGAGCCACATTCTGAGCATATCTCTCCATTAGGTTTATCCCATAAAGCAAAATCGCATTTTGGCCACTTATTGCATCCATAAAATATTTTGCCTTTTTTTGTTTTCTTTTCCACTATTTCTCCTTTTTTACATTGGGGGCATTTGATTCCTAAGCTAGATCTGGGGAGGGATTCTTTGTATTTGCATTTTGGAAATTGGCTGCAACTATAAAATTTTCCGTAACGACTCCATCTTAGCACCAGAGGACTGTTGCACTGAGGGCAAATTTTATCAGTTTTTTCTACCATATCTTTCTTCGGAATTTCTTTATACTTTTGTTTTAGATTTTCCTGGAATGGCTCGTAAAAATTATGTAAAGTTTTTACCCAATCTTCTTTTCCAGCAGCAATCTTATCTAAATTTTCTTCCATTTGAGCTGTAAATTTAATGTCGACTATTTTAGGAAAATGCTTAACTAAAATATCATTTACTAAAATTCCAATTTGAGTCGGCTGAAATCTTTTCTCTTCATTTTTTTTAACATAATTTCTTCTCTGAATAGTATCTAAGGTTGGAGCATAAGTTGAAGGTCTGCCAATTCCTTCTTTTTCTAAAATTTTAATTAAGCTTGCCTCAGTATATCTAGCAGGAGGTTGAGTAAAATGCTGAGAAGGAATAAGTTTTTTAAGATTTAATATTTGGTTTTTCTTGAGTAAAGGAAGATCAACTTCTTCTCTCTTTATTGGATAAACCTTTAAAAATCCGTCAAATTTTAATATTTGTCCAGTAGCCCGGAAAATATAATTTTTAGCCGAAATATTAATTTGGCTGGAATCGAACTTAGCTTCACTCATTTGACAGGCGATAAATTTTCGCCAAATTAAATCATATAATCGATATTGTTGATCATCTAATTTTATTTTTAACTTCAATTCTTCCGGAGTTTTATCGAGAAAAGTTGGTCTTATCGCTTCATGGGCTTCCTGGGCAGTTTTTGACTTTGTTTTGTATTTTCTGGAGAATCCCGGCCAATATTCTTTTCCGTATTTTTCAGTAATAAATTTTTTAGCTCCAGATAATGATTGATCAGAAAGATTTAGAGAATCTGTTCGATGATAAGAAATGAGTCCTCTCTCGTAAAGATTTTGGGCAAGATACATAGTTTTCTTAGCTGAAAAGTATAACTTAGCCCAAGCTTGCTGCTGCAGACTACTAGTAGTAAAAGGAGGAAAAGGGTTTTTTTTGACTTCTTTTTTCTCAATGTTAATTACTTTGTATTCAGCACCTTCTAATTTTTTAGTAATCTTATCTGCTTCTTTTTTTGTTTTAATTCCTAGTTTTAAGATAGCTTTTCCATCTTCTTTAATCAGCATTGCTTTAAATTCTTTTTTTGTATGTGCTTGAAGTAGAGCTTCAATACTCCAATATTCTTCTGGTTTAAAGTTTTCGATTTCTTTTTCTCTTTCTACTACCAATTTTACAGCTACTGATTGAACTCTTCCGGCAGATA
Source organism: bacterium (assembly GCA_030619905.1). Taxonomy (GTDB): domain Bacteria; phylum Patescibacteriota; class Minisyncoccia; order Minisyncoccales; family CG1-02-41-26; genus JAUXAO01. Next base: position 18,237 of record JAUXAO010000003.1, read on the forward strand.
ATCCTCTCATTATCTTTTTCCAGAGAAGAGGGGAAAGTTTATAACCAACTAATCTATCTAAAATTCTTCTTGCCTGCTGAGCATTAACCAGATTTATATCAATTTTTCTTGGATTTTTAAGAGCTTTTTCAATGGCACTTTTTGTGATTTCATGGAAAACAATCCTTTGATAAGATTTTTCGTCTTTTAAATTTAAAGCCTTGGTTAAATGATAAGCAATTGCTTCTCCTTCTCTATCTTTGTCAGTGGCAATTATGACAATTCCAGATTTTGGTAAGTGTTTTTTTAACTCTTTGACTTTTTCTTTTGCCTTATAGGGGATAACATATTTTGGTTTGAAATCATGTTCAATATCCACTCCTAATTCTTTTTTCGGTAGGTCTCTGATATGACCGTAGGAAGACAAGACCTTGTATTTCGGGCCTAAAAATTGGCTGACAGTTTTACTTTTTATAGGACTCTCTACTATAACTAAATTCATATTTTAGAGTGTTAATGCAAAGATATTACCTTCTAAGTTTTTTACTTTACTTTCAGTTTTCATTAAAGTCAAGATCAAGAAAGCTATTTAAATGGAAAGGTTTATTCTTTTAATAATTTTATCTATATGTATTGATTCCTTCCTTCATCTTTTAGAATAAATTTTTCTAAAAGGCAAGCTCAATTTCTTTAAAATATCATCAGAGTTTTCCACTAATTTAACTCCTTGTTTAATTAAAAAATGACAACCTTTAGAATTCGGAGAATTAATTGAACCCGGCACAGCAAAGATTTTTCTTCTGTATTTTTCAGCCCATTTAGCTGTAATTAAAGCGCCAGACCCGAAGTTAGCTTCAACTATTAAAACTCCTAGGGATAATCCAGCAATTATCCGATTCCTTTGAGGAAAACTGGACCGAGTACCTTTGGTACCTGGAGGATATTCAGAAATTAAACACCCTTTATTCTCTAGAATTTTTTTCGCTATTGCTATATTTTCTCTAGGGTAAATACTTTTTTCATCAATTCCTGTTCCTAAGACAGCAATTGTTCTTCTTTTTTCTTCGAGTACTCCTTTATGAGCAAATGTATCGATCCCTATTGCCATTCCGCTGACAATTATAAATCCTGCTTTGGATAAATCTTTGGCAATTGAAAGGGCAATCTTTTTTCCGTAGTCAGAACAGTGTCTGGTTCCGACAACAGCAAAGTATTTCTCATTTTTTAAAAATTCTCCTTTAATATAAAGAATTTTTGGAGGATTGGGAATCTTCTTTAATAAAAGAGGATATTCTTTATCCTCTAATTTTATGGTTTTTATTTTTTCCTCCATTAACTAAGTTTAATCTTTTCTCCAATTTTTTCAAACTAGGGGTTGACTTTTTTAAAAGAAATGGTAAAATCAAGATAGTAAGATTTCTAGAGTATTATTAGAAATTTGTTAAAAATATTAAATATAGAAAAAATAAAAAAAAGGAGAAAAAAATGTTTACTGTAAAACAGAAAAGAATTTTCAGTAAGTTAGAGAACAGAAAGGTTAGGGTTTATAATCTTAAAGGAGGTTTAAAAGTAGCCCTTAAAAAGCCATACTCTCTAAAGAGAGACGAGAAAAAGAGGATTATACGACTTTTTTGTGGCGAAGAAGAGATATTTTTCTTTGATGAAGGGGTATCTCCAGGAGCTATTAAAAGACATGTCTTAAGACATAAGCTTGATCAGAATAAAAAAAAGAAAGGAAGATTCCTAAAAGCTATTGAAGAGAGAAATGCCTTATTAAAGAAAGCAGCTCTTGAAAATAAGGAAAATAAAATAATATTTTTTGATAGAAGGTCTAAGCGTGGTGGAAGATGGTAGTAATATAAAGCAATAATTAATATATAGCCGGGTGAGAATATTTTATATTCTCCTCTCCGGCTATTTTATTTGGAAATAAATAAATTCTGGGCCTCGTTCCATATTTGAGAATCATTTTGTTTTTCCTTCATCCAATACCACCACTCAGTGCCCCAGAGATAGAAAGTGTCAATTCCTGTATTTTTGGCAAATTCTATATTCTTTTTGAATTGTTCTATATCCATTGTTTTTTTCTGCTCTTCTAAGGATGAGTCATATAACAATGTAGGGCTCCAAGGCTCGGCCTGAAGTTCAATACAGATTACTTTTTTATCAAACAACTTATTAATAAGCCAGGCCTTTCGACCATAAAAAACAGGTGGAAAAGGAAAACTAAAATATATTTTTAATTCTTGTACCCAAACTATTCTGTATAAAGTATGTCCTACAATGTCTCCAAACTTGGCTGCACTAAACCATAAAGGAAATTCTCCGCTTTCGCTTATTATTATTGATCTCTGATTATCCAAGGATTTGACTAAATCAATTTCCCTTTTTAAAAACTTTTTATCCAGAGGAGGACATTCACCAAAGGGAAAAAAGGGTTCATTTTCTACCTGCCAGAACTCTATTGTTGAATTGTCTTTATATCTTAAAACTATCTGCTCTATTAAATTTAAAACTTTTTGCTGTTGAGTATTTTCAGCCAAATTCTCTGCCCAGTTTGGAACATGACATTCCGGCCAGCGAGGAACTCTTCTTCCTATAACCAGGAGCACTTTTGCATTTCTTTTTTCAGCTTCATTTATCTGCCAATCCAAATCCTCAAAATCATAAATTCCTTCTTCTTTTTCAATTAAATCCCAGTAAGCAGCAAGTTTTAAATGCCTGGCTTTTAGGTCATCAAGAATTGCCAAATAGTTTTCTTTCCAATCCAAGCCTAAAAGCTCTGAATGTTTTTGAGAAAAAACAATTCCCCAGTTTATTTTTTCTGCTGGTTTTGATTTGCCCACAAAAAAGAAACATCCTAAAAGTAGGATAAACAGTAAAACGATCAATGAAATTTTCTTTAAAAATTTTCTCAGCCGTAAAGTCATGAAAATAAAATTATTGACGTTTAATTAAAATAATAAGTCCGAGAAAATTAGCCTATTATATAATACCATTATTTTGGCAAATTCTTCCGTATACTTTTGCGCTAGAACGCGGTTTTCGCTGAAGATTATCGTAATCAACTTCTATTAGACCAAAACGCGGTTTGAATCCTTCTGCCCATTCAAAATTATCAATTAAAGACCAATGGAAGTATCCTCGGACATCCACTCCTTCTTGCATGGCTTTGTGAACCCATTTTAAGTGGTCAATAATGAATTGAGAGCAGTATTTATCTTCAGCATCAGCTATGCCATTTTCCATAATATAAATTGGTTTTTTGTATCTTTGTAGTTCTTTCAAAGCATAATAAATTCCTTTAGGGTAAATTTCCCAGCCCAGATCGGACTTTATATTATCGCCATTTTTCATCCTGAATGGAAATTGGATTCTACTGTGGACATAATAATTTAAACCAATAAAGTCCAGATAATTTTTTACCTTATTTAAAAAATATCTATTCCAAAAATAACTGCTTAAAGAGACAGAAAACTTATCTAAAAAAGATTTTTCTTTATATGGTTCAAAAAATATATTATGTGTAGCAATGCTAATTTTTGCGGTAGGGTCAACTTGCTGAATAATTTTATGAGCTACCCTATGAGCTTTAATCATATTAGAGAGGACTCGGAGTGCTTTAAAAACATTCTTTTTTCCTGGCGGCCATTTACAATCTAAATAACCCTGCCCGATATAAACCAAAGGTTCGTTAATTGTCATCCAAAAATCAACGTATGGGCCTAAGTTTCTAACAATAAACTCTGCGTAGCGGGCAAAATAATCAATAACTTTTTTGTTTTCCCATCCTCCTTCATCAATTAACCATAGGGGATTGGTAAAATGGTGCAGGGTGACAAAGGGTTTAAGATTGCGTTTATTCAAAGCTAAAAGAACCTTTTTATAATGCTCAATCTCTTTTAAATCCCATTTCCCTTTCTCCGGCTCAATTCGAGACCATTCAATTGAAAAGCGGTGGGCGTTATTATGTAGAATATTTTTAGCCAAGTCAAAGTCTTCTTCGTATCTGTGATAATGGTCGCAAGCCAGACCAGCGTCTTTCCATTTTGTCCAGTCACAATTTTTAATTCCACCTTCAACTTGATAAGCAGAGGTAGCAGTACCCCAGAGAAAGTTTTTAGGGAATTTTTTCATAAAGTTAACAAAACCAACCCTGCTCCAATTAATAAGATAGCAGTGATTTTTTGAAAAATTATTTCTTTAGAAATTTCTTCTTTTAATATCTTAGGAAATTTAACAGAAAACAAAACAGCAAAGGCAAGTAAAAAGACATATTGAACTCCAATTAATGAATTAATGATAGGTATATAAGCCAGAGGAGCTAAGAAAATTGCCCAATTTTGTAAGATATTTGCTCCAGCTCCAGCTGCCTGATTTGAAAGGAAAATGACAGTTGTCTTTTTTGAAAAATATTCTCTTTTTTGAAAAATTTCTTTTTTGACTTCTGGGATAAAAATAAAAAAACTAAGAGCCATTATAAAACCACCAATTCTTAACCAGATAAAAGCATTCCAAAATGGCTGGCCTAGATAGACATATTTAGTTAAAACAAATGCCAATGAAAGTAAAAAAGCAGTTAGAACAGAAAATTGCAGACTTTTAAGAGTAATTAATTTTTTTCTTTGCATGGTAATTAAAACACTACCAGAAATTAAGAGGACAAAAGCTATAATTTCTGAGAGAGATAGAATTTCTTTACCAAAAGAAAAAATGTAGATTAATCCAAAACTGAACAGAGGGGTTATTCCGCCGATTGCCGGTACTATTCTTGAGGTTTCAAAAAGATGTAAACTTTTAAAAAACCAAAAAAGAGCATAAATATAAATAGCTCCAGTTAGAAGACTCAAGATGATTTGGGGTATTTCTGGAATATAAAAACCAACAAAAGGAGCGATAAGTAGAACTAAAATTCCTAAAGTCCCAACATAAAAAGTATAAACCTTAGGGTTGGGGATAGAACTTGTTAGAAGGTATTTATCTATTAAAAAAACAATAGCTAGAATTAGATAAGATGAAATAGCGATTAAAAGCCAATTCATATTTTAGAGATTATTTTTTTAATATTTGATGTTCCTAATTTTTCTGCTTCGATAAAACCCTGCATTGCCGCCTCGGCAAACCAACCTGATTCTAAAAAGTCAAAAAGCCATTGGACGGTATAATCAGGGTTTTCTTGAGGGATTGCTGAACCTAATCTGAGTAGCCATTGTTTATTAAAATCTTCCTGGGAACCGATTGTTGGAGCAATAATAATAGGCAGTCCTAAGGCAGTATAAAAGGAAAGTTCGCTTGGTTTGGTCCAGAGAATGTCAGTTTTTCTCAAAGCTTGATTGAATTTTTTAAAGTAATCTTCAATATTTTTTTCCCAGATTATTTCAATATTCTCGTTTAAGTTTCTTTTAAGTCCCAAATATTCGATTTGTTCAAGAAAATAATTTTTAACTTCCTTTCTAATGCCAGCCACTAAAATTATTTTAATTTCTTTTGTTTTAATCTTTGGAGATAAACTTCTTAATGTTCTAATGCCAATTTCCTTTTGAGCACCTGCTCCTCCAACCGCAAAAGTTATTGTTAATGGATGGTTTGCTTTTCTTGGTAAGTTTCCCATGATTCCCTTAATCAGGGGTTTATATTGTTCTCGGTATCTTTTTTTAGGATCAAGATTTAATAAGCGATAAGATAAATCATGTTTTAAAATTTTAAATTCATTATCTGATGGACGAATATTAATATTTTCTTTAGGTAAAGGATAGCCAGTTAAGGAAATATTCTTTTTCTTTACTCCGTAAAGTATTAATCTTTCTAGAACTCGGGAGTTGGGAACAAGATACTTTATTTTACTTTGAGAAGGATTTAAAGGAACCCATGATCTGGCAATATCGGCATCACAAATAACGCAGAAAATATCTCCAGGATAATTAAAAACCTCAGCCATAAAAGCAGGCACAAAAAATGTTGTTATTAAAGGCAAAGGTTTTTTAGATAGATTTCTAATTAAGTGTTTTCCCCAGCCTTTGTTAATTAAAGAATATGTTTGTTTTAAATATAGATTAGGCTTGGATAAGTCTCTTTTTGGATAAAAAGTAAGAATTTCCTGAAATTTATCAAAAAGTGAGAAAGCAAATTTACCAATTAGCGGAGTCCTTCTAAAATTTGAGATGAATTCATAAAATTTTCTTGAGTTTTCCCAAATTTGCCGATCTTTTTTAGGAATTTCTTTGTAATCGTTGGCGCTAATAAGCTCGCCATATGGAGTGAGATCCTTTAAAGGGTAAGCTGTTCTTTGATGTCCATAGCCCATATTAACGTCAACCACCCATGCCTTTTGTTTAAGAGTTTTTAGTTTATCTTTAATCATTTTTATTAAATTCGTTCATTGCTTTTTCTAATCCTTTGGAAAGAATCATTTTTAAAGCAGAACAACTTTCTTTGATAATTTTTTCAACTATTTTTTCTTCTTTCTTGGTAAAGTTTTTTAGAACAAACTTTTCACTGTTTTTGACTTTTGATTTCTGATTTCTGATTCCAATTCTTAATCTTGCAAAATTTTTGCTTCCTAATTCTTTGATTATTGATTCTACTCCTTTATGACCAGCTGATCCTCTATTCTTTGAGATGCGCATTTTATCTAATAGTAAATCAATATCATCGTGAACAATTATCAAGTTTATAAATGGTATTGAATAATAGGTGGTTAATTTTTTCACAGTTTGGCCTGAACTATTCATAAAGGTTTCAGATTTGGATAAAATAATTCTCTCTTTTCCTATATTCTTTTTGGAAGTTAAAGCGCTGAATTTTTTTGAAGATTTAAAATCAGGAAAATCATTTTCCTTTTGAAATTTATCTAGAACTCGAAAACCAATATTATGACGAGTTCTTTTATATTTAATTCCTGGATTGCCTAATCCAACGATCAAAATCATTTCTTTATTATAACCTTTCTTAGAGAAAAAAAAATGTTTTCTTGCGAAAACAGAAAAAATTTGCTACAATAATAATGTTTTGAATATAATCAACTACCATGAAAGGAGTATTTTTATTTATTTTTGAGGTCATTAAAATAGTTGTTTTGGCTTTGCTGATAGTAATTCCTATCCGCTATTTTATTTTTCAACCTTTTATTGTTAAGGGGAATTCAATGGAGCCGAATTTTCACCAAGGTGACTATCTAATTGTTGATGAAATCAGTTATAGATTCAAAGAACCTCAGAGAGGAGACGTTATAGTTTTTAATTATCCTCAAGATACTTCCCAGAGATTTATCAAAAGAATTATTGGTTTACCTGGAGAGACCGTTACCATGGATGGAGGAAAAATCACAATTAGCAAGGGGATAGAGGAAAAGATTTTAGATGAGTCAACTTATCTACCGAAACAAAATTCTTTTGACAATATTTCATTGTCTCTTAATGCAGACGAGTATTTTGTTTTAGGAGATAACAGATTTGCCTCTTTTGATTCAAGGAAGTGGGGATCTTTGTCAAGAGATTATATTGTCGGAAGAGTTATTCTGAGGACTTGGTTTCCAGCTGCTATGGCTTATATTTCCACTCCTAGTTATTAAAAACATTAATAATCATGGCAAAGTTTCAATCACCAACTGGGATGCACGATCTTCTCGGGGAGGATTTAGAATATTTCCAGAAGATTGAAAAAGCCTGCAAAGACATTGCTGGTTTTTATGGATTTCAAAGGATTGAAACCCCTATATTAGAAGAGACAGGACTATTTGAAAAAGGAACTGGTTTTACTACAGATATTGTTCAAAAGCAAATGTTCAGTCTGAGAACTAGGGGAGGAGATTTTTTGACTTTGCGGCCGGAAGGAACACCAGGTATTGTTAGGTCTTATATTCAACATGGAATGCAAAATTTGCCCAAACCAGTCAAGATCTGGTATTTTGGACCATTTTTCCGTTATGAGCGGCCTCAGGCTGGACGGTTTCGTCAATTCTACCAATTTGGTTTCGAATCTTTAGGAGCAGAAGATCCAGTGGTTGATGCCCAGATTATTCAAATTTTTTATAATATATTAGAAGAACTTGGTTTTAAAGATTTAACAATTGAGATAAATAGTATTGGTGACTCCGAGTGCAGACCTGAATATAAAAGAGTTCTGACAAAGTATTTAAAATCTAATCAATCATCTTTATGTCCTGACTGCCGACGACGATTAAAAGAAAACCCTTTGCGGATATTAGATTGCAAACGGGAAAAATGTCAGATAATTGCTGGGGCAGCACCACAAATGATTGACCGTCTTTGTAAAGGATGCCATAATCATTTCAAGAGTGTTTTAGAATTTTTAGAGGAGCTCGAACTACCATACCAGTTAAATCCGTATTTAGTAAGAGGCCTTGATTATTATACAAGAACAGTTTTTGAAATCTTTTCTGGTTCTTTAGAAGACGACAAAGAGTCATCCCAAGAAATAAAGAAAACAGCTTTAGTAGGCGGGGGAAGATATGATGATCTAGTAAGACTTTTGAAAGGTAAAGATACGCCGGCCTGTGGAGCAGCAGCTGGCATAGAAAGAATAGTTCATTTAATGAAATTAAAAGGAAGAAAAATTCAGAGCTCCAAACTACCTCAGATTTTTTTGGCTCAGGTAGGTGAATTACCAAAAAGAAAAAGCTTGAAGATTTTTGAGGAATTTAAAAAAAATAAGATAAAACTTGCCGAGACATTTCATAAAGATTCTTTAACTTACCAATTAAGAATAGCTGATAGGTTAGCTGTTAAATTTGTTTTAATTTTAGGGCAAAAAGAAGCTCTTGAAGAAAAAATAATTATTCGAGAAATGAAAAGCGGGAAGCAGAAAATTATTCCTATAAAAAACGTGATTAGAGAAATGAAACGACGGCTTAAAAAAGATTAATATGCCATTAAAAGTTAAAAAACAGAATAGAGAATCAACTCAAAGCTTAGTTCGTCGTTTTTCTCAAAAAATGCGAAAAAGCGGAATTTTACTTGAAGCCAGAAAAAAGCAATTTAAGAGAAGAAAGAAAAGTCCTCAATTAAAAAAAAGAACTGCTTTAAGACGAGAAAAATTGCGGGAGAGGTATGAAAAACTCAAAAAATTAGGTAAACTATGATTAAGGTTCATAATCTGACAGATAGTCAGATTAATGAAGATTTTTTTAGAAAGATAGCAAGAAATATTTTAAAGAAAGAGAAAAATGAACGAAAAATGGGATTGTCAATTATTTTAGTTAGGCCTTGGCGAATTAAAGAATTAAACAAAAGATACAGGAAAGAGAATAGAATTACCGATGTTCTATCTTTTGGTCAAGGATTAAATTCCAAAAGATTGAAATTCCCAAGTTTACCAAATGAATATTTTGAGTTAGGAGATGTTGTTATATGTCTGAGTCAAGTAAAGAAGAATGCTCGAAAATTTGGCTTAAGTTTTAAAAAAGAATTAGTTTTAGTTTTAATCCACGGAATCTTACATCTTTTAGGATATGATCATGAAAAATCAAACAAAGAAGCAAGGAAAATGAGAGAAAGAGAAAAACAGTATCTTAAACAATCTTTAAATTTTAAGTTCTAGTATTTTTTATGAAATCTACTATTTTAACTGCTCTAGATATTGGTACAAATTCGATTAAAGCTTTAATCGGAAGAAGTAATCCTAAAAAAGAGAATTTTGAGATTTTAGCCATGGCTCAAGTTTCTTCTTCTGGAGTTAAAAAAGGGGAAGTAATAAAAGTCAAAAAGGTTATCCCGGTTATTCAATCATCAATTGCAGAAATTCAAAAAAAGTCAGGTTTAAGAGTTAAAAAAACTATTTTTAATATTAACGGGAATCATCTATCTGCTGTGTCTTCCCAGGGATTAGTTTCTGTTTCTCGAGCTGACCAGAAAATTTCTGAAGAGGATATTGATAGAGTTCTTCACCAAGCTGAAGCCATGAATTTACCATCGAATAAAGAAATTTTGGATATTTTTCCAAAAGAGTTTATTGTTGATGGTGAAGAAGGGATAAAAGAACCGCTGGGCTTACATGGATTGCGGCTTGAGGTAAGAGCTCTTTTGATTCATGTTTTTTCTCCTGTTTTAGAAAATTTAATTCAAGCTATTGATTCAATTGGACTTCAATTTGATAGTAATAATATAGTTCCTTCACCCTTGGCTTCGGCTAAGGCTTGTTTAAATTTTGAGCAAAAAGAACTAGGGGTAGCTTTGGTTGATATAGGAGCGGAAACCACAGGATTGGCTGTTTTTGAAGAAGGTGATTTAATCCACTGCCATATTATTCCATTAGGTTCCGCTAATATTACAAATGATATTGCTATAGGTCTTCGAACCGAAATTGAAACAGCCGAACGTATAAAAAGGGAATTTGGTTCCCTTTCTTTTTCAAAAAGGAAGGAAGGAAGGCATAAAAAAGCAAAGGAAAAAATAGAAATTCCTGAAAAATCTTTGGTTTGCTCTAGAAAAATATTGGAGAATATTATTGAATCCAGGGTCTCAGAAATATTCAGTCAAATCCAAAAAGAGTTGAAAAAAATATCAAAACAGGAGCTTTTACCGGCAGGAATAGTTTTAACTGGAGGTGGTTCTTTACTGCCAGGAATTGAAGAATATGCTAAGAGAGTATTAAAACTTCCCTGCCGTCTTGCTGCTCCAAAAAATATTCCAGGACTGCCTGAAGATCCATCTTTTTCCACAGCAGCTGGTCTTTTAATGGAAGGTTGGGATATGGAAAAAGAGGGAATAAAGTTAAGGTCTGCTTCTGGGGGTTTTGGAGAAATGATTCGAAGATTTTTTAAAATTTTTTTACCATAAGTCTTAAGATATGCATCGTATCCCAAAAATTAAAGTAATTGGAATAGGTGGTGCTGGAGTAAACGCCTTATCCAGAATGGCAAAATGCGGTTTTAACTATATAGAATTAATTGCTGTTAATACTGATGCTCAATCTCTTCAATTTTCTAAAGTTCCTCATAAACTTTTAATTGGGGAAAATGTCACCTTAGGATTAGGAACTGGGATGGATGTTAGATTAGGGGAAAAAGCAGGCAAAGAAAGTGAAGGGAAGATAAAAGAGATTCTGAAAGGAGCTGAAATGATATTTTTAGCTTCAGGCTTTGGTGGGGGAACTGGTTCTTCTTGTCTGCCTATTATAGGAGAGATGGCAAAAAACCTAGGAATCTTAACCATAGCCGTAATAACAAAACCATTTTCTTTTGAGGGTATTCAACGTCAAAGAATCGCTAATCATGGTATTCGAAATTTGAAAGGAAAAGTTGATAGCTTGATTTGTATTTCCAATGACAAATTACTAAAGATAATTGGTAAGAATACTTCGGTTGAAGACGCTTTTTGGGAATGTGACAGGATTTTAAGGGAAGCAATTCATGGAATTTCTGATTTAATATTTTCCCCTGGCATTATAAATGTTGATTTAGCTGACATCCGCGGGATTTTGAAAAATTCCGGAGAAGCTCTTTTTGGCCAGGCTAAAGCTAAAGGAGAGAATCGAGCAATAACAGCGGCAAATGAAGCTATTCATTCGCCTTTGGTTGATTTTCCAATTAGTAAAGCCAAAGGGATTTTATTAAATATTGCTGGAGGAGATGATCTTAGTTTATTTGAAATTCAAGAAGCAGCTGATTTTATTAAAAAAACAGTTTCTCCTTGGGCTAAAATAAGTTTCGGTGCTTCAGAAGATAAAACATTAAAAAAAGGAGAGATAAAAATTACGCTTATTGCCACAGGAATTAAATAAAATTACTTTATAGTTTGTAATTTCCAAGACCGAGATTGAGTCTCGGATTTTAAATTAATTTTGCGTTAAATAAAAAATTAAACTAAAATAAGTATATGAAGAATAGAATCGAAAAGGTTAAAAAAAGAGATGGAAGAATCGTTGATTTTGAACAAGAAAAAATTACTAAAGTTGTTTTTAAGGCTTTGACGGCGACTGAGCAGGGAGATGGAAAAAAATCAAAGAAAATCTCTGACAAGATAGTTAAATTATTAAATCGAAGATTTAAAAAAGGAGAAGTTCCTGATGTTGAAGAAATCCAAGATACAGTTGAAGAAGTTTTGATTTTAGAGGATTTAGTTAAGACAGCCAAGGCCTATATTTTATACAGAGAGAAAAGAAGAGAGATAAGGGAAGCAGTACAGGTAAGAGAAGAGGCAGTAGATAGAGTTGACCAGTATCTCGAAAAATTGGATTGGGAAGTTAAAGAAAATGCCAATATGGCTTTTTCTCTCCAAGGATTGAATCGCTACGGAGTAAGTTATATTGTCAAAAAATATTGGCTTAATAAAATCTATCCCAGAGAAATCAGAGAAGCGGTTAAATCTGGCGATTTTCATATTCATAACTTGGACACTCTTGGACCATACTGTGCAGGGTGGGATTTATACGATTTTTTGTTAAAAGGTTTTAGTGGAGTCTCTGGAAAGTTGGAGTCAAGACCACCAAAGCATTTTAGATCAGCCTTAATCCAAGTGGTGAACTTTATATTTACAATAACTGGAGAAGTGGCTGGAGCAGTTGCTTTTTCAAATTTTGATACTCTTTTGGCTCCTTTTATCCGCTATGACGGCTTAGATTATAAAGAGGTAAAGCAATCTCTTCAAGAATTTCTGTTTAATATGGCTATTCCCACTCGGGTCGGATTTCAATGCCCTTTTTCTAATATTACTTTAGACCTTAAGCCTTCATCAGTTTTTGCCAAACAGCCGGTAATTATTGGAGGTAAGCCTCAAAAAGAAACTTATGGAGAATTTGAAGAAGAAATGAAAATACTTGATAAGGCTTTTTATGAAGTAATGATGGAAGGCGATAAAAATGGGCGGCCATTTTCATTCCCAATTCCAACTATAAATATCACCAAAGATTTTTCTTGGAATGACCCTGCTTTCAATGGAATCTTTGAGGCCTCAGCGAAATATGGCACGAATTATTTTGCCAATTATATAAATTCAGAAATGAAACCGACCGATTGCAGAAGTATGTGTTGTAGATTAAGGCTTGATTTACGGGAACTTCATAATCGAGGTGGGGGAGGATTGTTTGGCAGTGGAAGTAACACCGGAAGTATCGGCGTGGTAACAATTGATATGCCTCGAATTGGCTATTTAGCAAAAACTAAAAGAGATTTTTTTGAAAGATTAACTAAACTAATGGATTTAGCCAAGGAATCTTTGGAAATCAAAAGAAAAACAATAGAAAACTTTATTGAAAAAGGTTTGTATCCTTACTCAAAGTTTTATTTGGCTGGAATTAAAAAAGCCAGAGGTGCTTATTATAATAATCATTTCTCAACTATTGGTCTTGTTGGATTGAATGAATGTTTGTTGAATTTCATGGGCGAAAACATTGGTTCGGAGAAAGGAAGAAAATTCACTTTGGAAGTTTTAGATTTTATGAGAGAAAGATTAGTCAAATATCAAAAAGAAACGGGTAATATTTACAATTTAGAACAAACTCCAGCCGAAAGCACTTCTTATCGTTTGGCCATAAAAGATAAAGCAAAATATCCTGATATTATTACAGCTGGAACAAAGGAGGTTCCTTATTTTACAAATTCAAGTCAACTTCCGGTTAACTACACTGATGATATTTTTGAGGCCTTAAAACTCCAAGATAAAATCCAGTGCGGATATACAGGAGGTAGTGTTTTGCACCTCTTCTTAGGAGAAAAAGTTTCTGATATAGAAACAGTTAAAAAATTGATTAAAAAAATCTTTGAAAATTTTCACTTGCCCTATATTACTTTAACCCCGACTTTTTCAATTTGTCCTGTTCACGGATATTTATCTGGTGAACATTGGACCTGTCCAAAATGCACGATTAAACAACCATGTGAAGTTTACTCCCGTGTTATCGGCTATCTCCGGCCCCTGAGCCAATGGAATGCTGGAAAGCAGACCGAGTACAAGGAAAGAAAAGAATTTAAAATTAAAATATGAAAATTGGCGGTCTCCAAAAATTAACCCTAATTGATTATCCTGGCAAAATAGCCTGTACTGTCTTTTTGTCTGGATGTGATTATCGTTGTCCCTGGTGTTATAATCCGGAGCTTGTTTTGCCAGAAAAAATAAAAGAAATTAAGCAAATTCCAGAAAGAGAATTTTTTAAATTTTTAAAAGAAAGAAAAGAACTTTTAGAAGGAATTTGTATTGGAGGCGGAGAGCCGACTTTAAATAAGGATTTGCCTGAATTTTGTCAGAAAATAAAGAAATTGGGCTATTTGATAAAGATTGATACTAATGGTTCCAATCCTGAAATGCTTAAAAGTTTAATTAATAAGAAATTAATTGATTATGTAGCTATGGATATAAAAGCACCTAAGGAAAAATACAAAGAAGCTGTTGGATTTAAAAAACGTTCTTCTCGTTATCTCTTAGATCGTATTAACAAGAGTATAGATATTTTAAAACAAGGGAAAATTGATTATGAGTTTAGAACAACAATGATACCGAGATTATTAGGAAAGGAAGATATTATAAAAATTGTTCAATGGATTGGACCAGCTAAAAAATATTATTTACAAAATTTCAAGACTGGAAAAGATACCATTGACCCCGATTTTAAGAAAACGAATCCTTGTCTTGAAGAATATCTTTTAGAAATTCAAAAAGTAGCTGCTCCCTTTTTCGAAATTTGTCAGGTTAGATAAAATATAGTATGACCGGCTCTCGGCAGGCGAAATCTCATCGGTTTCGCTTTTTGATTTCGGCGTGATAAAATATGACATTTGGTATATACTGAAAATATGGATAAGCTATTAACCCTAAAAGAAACTGCTCAAGTATTGCGTGTTAGTGAACGTACAATAATGCGTTATCTTAAATCTGGGAAACTAAAAGCTTCTAAGGTAGGTCAATGGAGGATATCTCAAAAAGACTTGGAAGAGTTTTTAAATAAATATAGCAACAAAAAACATGCCAAGATATAGAGAAGAAGTTATAAATATAAGAGTTGGCGATATCCTAAAAGAAATGGGGTTTAAGGCTTCAGCTGAGATTATTAGCGGAGGCAAATTGCCTGATATAATGGTGAATGTTGATGGGGTAAAGATAAATATTGAGGGACGATTTGAAAAGTCTCTACAAGCTAAGGGATTGGAAAAGAGATGCAGAGAAAGGGTCGAGACAGGAATATGTGATATAGCTGTCGGGATAGTATATCCAGAACAGATCAGAGAGGCAGAAGACAATGAACTACTCATCCAGAAAATCAAAGAGAGTGATCTATACTGTTTTACTGTTTCTGTAACACCAAGAGGAATAGAGAGGATTGATCTAGGGACGATTAAAATGAAAGATATGGCCGAAAAGCTTAACTATCTTTATTCTGAAATTGTCAGCGCAGATTTACTCCAAGAACAAATCAAAAAAGTAGACAAAGCTATAAATAAAGCTACTGAGGTTGCGACAACTTCAGGGCTTTTTTTTAGAGGTAAGGAGGTAATTGAAAGGTTAGAAGATGTTTTAGGTGTAAAGCCAAAGAAAGAAGACAAAGAAAAAGTAGTCGTAGAGGATTTGTTAAAAATAGGACTATTTGTGATTTTTGATGGACTAATATTTCATGAAGTATTCTCTGCCACTTCGTTAGCAAGGAGAAAAAAAGTGCAATCTTTGAGACTGTCTCCTAAGGTGAATATAACTAGATTTCTGAAAGAAGAATGGGAGAAGATTAAAAAAGTGAATTATCTTCCAATCTTTGATATTGCTTCAGATGTCTCTCTATGCCTTCCTACTGCCCCAGAAACAGATACTATTCTTGAGATACTTATAAGGGCAACACTTGATGTCGTAAGTTCAGGGGTCCTACTTAAGCACGATTTAATGGGAAGAGTTTATCATAAGCTTTTACTTAAAACTACTAGCAAGCATTATGCTGCTTATTATACCGGTATCCCTTCAGCATGGATTTTATGTAATTTGGTAATTAAGACACCCAATCCTGATTTGGATTGGAATTTTAAGGACTTATCAAAGATAGAGAATTTAAAGGTAGTTGACCCTGCTTGTGGTTCGGGTACGCTTCTCTCGGGAACTTATATGGCCCTGAAAGATAAATATATTTTTGATAGATACAGAGATAGCGACCCTAAAGATTTAGACCTTAAGGAATTTCATAGATTAATGATGGAGGAGATTTTAAATGGGTGGGATATTCTTGATTATGCCGGTCATTTGACTTTAACCAATCTTGCTCTCCATAACCCTAATATTACCTTTATTGGTTCTAATATTTATGTTTTACCAATTGGGAAAACAACTAAAGAAAAAATTTATTTAGGAAGTCTTAGTTACCTTAACGAAAAAGGACAACAACAGCTACCAATTAAAGATTATTTTGTGACACTACCTAAAAAGAAAGGCTTAGCTTCAGAAGAAGAAAAGAGGATTAGAGTGAGGAAACAGAGTATGGATGTGGTTATAATGAATCCACCATTTTCTAGAAGTGCAAAACCTAATGTAAAATTTGGTTTTACAGAAAAGGAAGTTATGAAAGAAATGAACAAAAAGTTAAGAGATATTGGAAGAATACTAGGGTATAAAAATATAGGGCAAGCTGGATTAGGAGCGTATTTTATCGTTCTAGCAGACCAACTATTAAAGCTGGGAGGGAGACTAGGACTAGTTATTCCAAGAGCTATTCTTAGCGGAGTTTCTTGGAAGGAGATAAGGGAACGTATTTTGCTACAGGGATATGAGATTGAGTATATTGTTTCTAACTATGATCCTGGGGATAGAGTTTTAAAAATAGAACCCTGGAATTGGAGTGAGAATACAAATTTGGGTGAAGTGTTAATAATCGCACGAAAAACAGAAAAGCCTTTGGGAGATAGATATACGACTTTCATAAACTTATGGAATAAACCGAGAAATGAAATAGAAAGTTTAATTATCGATGAACAATGCGAAAAAGTGAGGCACGGGAAACATTTATTTTCTTTTGAGGATGGAAAGTATGAGATTTTAAAATTAAATAAAGATGTAGGTATAACTTATAATGTAAAACAAAAAAATCTTGAATATAATTTTTTGTATCCCGCTCTCTTTGCTAATCCGCATTTAAATAAACTTGTATTTGACCTATTAAAGAAATACTCTCTTCCGTTAGTAGAATTAGGTAAGATGACACAAAATCTAGGAGTAGATATTAAGCAAATCAAAGACACCTTTAAAGAGACTGACACTATCACTCCTTACAAAATTCTTTGGGGTCATAATTCTTCAATGAATACTCTTGAGATAAATGCTAGTCAGATAAAATATGGACAACCGCAAAACAAAAAAACATCACTTTATAAACAAACCGCTAATTTATTATTAGCAAGTAGACCACATCTAAAAACCGAAAATCTGGTTGCAATGTATAGTAGAGATAAAAGCCTTGCAACAGCTTTTTGGGAGGTTCAAATGGAAGAAGAAGATGCAGAAATACTTGCCTTGTGGCTTAATTCAATTTTTGGCTTTCTGATCTATATTTCCAATTCCGTAAATAGTATGGGAGAGATATTTAAGGTTAAGAAAGCACAGATAGAAAAATTGTCCGTGATTAATATAAATATTCTAAACGCTTCTTGTAGGGAAAAGTTATTGCATCTTTATAAAAAGCTCAAAAATGAGCAATTCTATCCTTTTCCCAAAGAATTCGAATTAGCCTCTATAGGAAAGGGAACAAGAAAAGTAATAGACGATGAGTTTATGAAAATTTTGAAATTAAAAATAGATCTTAAACCTTATTACAAAATGTTATCTAAAGAACCGGCACTCACCTTAAAAAGGTTATAAAATAGAAGCATGCCGTTATCAAAAGAAGCCATAGAAGAATATAAAGAAATCCATAAAAAAGTCTTCGGAGAGGAGATTTCCGAATAATAAGTAACAAAAAATCGCCTCCAAAAAGCAAAAAGTATGTAAGGTTTCGAAAGTTTATGGCAAATTTTCCTATTACATTATCAAGACGAGGATATGCATATCAAGATAAATATGCATTATTAAAATTACTTAAGTTTTTATGTAATGGCAGGGTTAAAGAATTTCATGTTGATTTTCCATTTGGCAATAAAGGGAATTCACTAGACATTCTAATAGTTTTACAAAAACCAGAAGAGAAGTATGTATATGAGATTAAAACTGGCGAGAAATTTAAAAGAGATAAGTATAAAGAAGTAAGTGAAGCATTAATATCGCTATATTATTATCAGACCCAGAAAAAATGTAAAGTATATCTTATTATAAGTCCCGAACTTCGTAGTGGTATAGCAATGAATTGGGGAGATCTCCAATTCATTCGTGATGAAGGAGAACGTGCTAAGAATAATCGAGGTGATACCATGTTAGAAGTTGCGAAACGCTGTAGGAAATTATTTGGATTTGAGAAGAAAGCCATAAGTTTAGAGAATTTTATTAGATTCGTTAAATCCCTAAAATTAGAAGAAGGCCCTTCTTGTGAAAAAGACGGTGAAATTGATAGCTATCCCGACCTAGAAGACTTAATCGATTCAGAGATCAGAAATTTGGGTAAAAAATTAGACATACTTAGTTCAGAGTTAGAAATGCCCAATTTGTATATTGTTTTAGGGTTACTAGAGATCGTCCGGCAGGGCGCCGAAGGAAAACTAAGGATTGTTCCTTCCTCTATAGAGGCTCTAACTAATTTTTTTGCTTGCAGGGTTCTTATAGCCAAACACATATCGTATGGGAGAGGTATAACCAGTGATGAATTGTTAACACGGGAGAAGGAAAAGATTATAAAAAGGTTATCCGAAATTACAAAAGTATCCCAGAGAATAATTGAACCTACATATAAAATTATTGAAGGGAAACCAATTAGATAATTAATATTCCTATGAATAAGAAAAAAATCCAGCGGATAAATCAAATAATAAAGTCTGAAAAATATTTTAAAAACAAAGATATAATCTTAGGTTTCCTAAAAGATAGAAACTTAAGATATTATTTCTTAAATAAATTACCTAAGAAGTTTGGCGACTTACAAGAGATTGAGTTTTTGTTAAAAGGATTAATGAAAGATGAGCGTCCATTTGAATTATTTAAAATTTTAGAAGGAAGCATAAACAAGAAAAATAACAGGTTTATAATCTCCTTTATTCAGAAGCATTATCAAAAATTAGAAGGACGATTTGGCGATAATATGTTTCAAGAAAAATCTTTAAGAGTTGTTCAAAAGATTATTGAACAATATCCTGATATAACTGATGATGTATTCAATTTAGTAAAAAAAGTTTTAAGATTGCGTGGAAATGAATATAAAGAGTTCGAAACTAAAAGAGCGCATACTGAAGAGAAAAGACTAATATCAGAGTTATTAGGAAAAGTATTTTCTATTTGTAAAAAACAAAAAGAGAACAAAAGAATTGTAGAGATTATTAAGTTGATAGATAAATATTTTAATTTAGTTGGAGATGATGGACGGTTTGTATTCTATACTCCTAATAATATTTTCAAGATTTTGAAGGATTATATTAATATAGATTTTGAAAATCATTTTAGAGAAATCATTAATTTTCTCATTACGCAGTATTCTCAAGAATGGAAGAGATACAATAAAAAGATTACCTATAAGGGTTGGGAATTAATGGGTGGAGGAATATCTCAATCTGGGGATCAATTCTCAATTAGCGAAAGACACTTTATCTCTTATATCTTACAACCAGCATTAGAGAGTTATCACGAAAAGAACAAGGAAAAAGCTTGGAGATTTATTATTGACAATTGTATTAGCAGAACAAAAGAAGAAGTTAGCAGAGAGAGGCCAGATTTTTTGAACAGATCTACTCTCAGTATCTTATTGAAAGAATACGAAAGTGGGATCCATAGAAAAGAAGCATTTGGGATTCTTTCAGATTTCATAAAAATGCGGAAAGGAATCCCCTTTAAAGCCGATTTAATTTTCCGAGTGCTAAGGGGATTAAAAATTGACGATGAGGATAAATGGGCACTAATTGAGGTAAGTTTAGATACTTATGACCGATTACCAATTAATGTTTTTGTGGAACAGGTTACCACCAACCTTGCAATAAAGGGATATCAAAAAGCCACTGATATTCTACAAGAATGGGCCAAAAATCCTGAGTATCTTAAACAACAAGGTGGTCTTGGGAAATTTAATATTATTGGTAATATTTCTAAACTTTTAGGCAAAGAATCAACCATTAATGATGGCATTAAACTCTTAAGGGACCATCTTTTCTCGGATGCTTTTAAGAATGATTTAGATAGATTTGACACTTTTCAAGTAGGGGAACTAATTGCGTGTGCTATTCAAAATAAACCAAATGAGGGATTAAGTATTTTATCTGATATCTATGAAGACCCTGTTTTTACTATTAACCAACAAATTGCGCTTACTAGTAGTATTCGGAATATTGAGGATAGTAAGATAGAGCTGTTAGTAAAAATTTATAGGGAATTTTTATTACCAGCTTTTGAAGATTTAGGCAGAAATATTGTAAAGATTGAGAAAAAATTCAACCATAAATACGCTAGAGAAAATATTGTTGAGTTTGCAAATAAGTTATCCAAGGCAAAGGAGGTTGATAAAGCTTTAGAAATTATCAGAATCTTTATTAACGATTCTGATCCTTGCACTCCTGACAAGATTGATCCTGAGGACATTAAAGGTGAATTCGATTATCACAAAAAAATTATCAATGGCGAGGATACTAATATTATAACCACCGTTAGGGGTTCATGTGCTTGGGCTTTGATGAACTGTGCGGCTTTAGAAGGTAGAGAATATCTTGAAGAAATTATAAACTTAACGGAAAAATTAACACAAGATAAAAACTATTATATTCAATTAATGTCTTATTATCCTTTATCTCAGTTAGCAAGCAATCGGCTCACTGTGATGCCGGAAGACAAAGAAGAATTATTCTTTGATAAAGATAAAGAAAAAGCGATGAAAATGGCTAAAAGGGTAGAGAAAATCGCTTTTGATTTATTAGAGAAATTATCTAAGTTAGGTCCGAAACCAAAAGATGTATTAATGGATGCTCTATTAAGAGTATTTGATCGTATGAAAAGTTTAAATCAAAAAGATACATTAAAATTTATACAAGCTGTTGCTGAATGCGGAGAAGAAGTTATTGCTGAAGCAGCCCCTCTGTTTATTTACTTTGCTGAATTTAGAGAAAAAGATTTTAAAAATTGGAAATGGAAAATGCCGGGATTATATGATGATTTAGAGGACTTTGACGGTAAAGAATTTAAGCGGATATTAAGGGGGGCAATGTTAAAAACTCCTAAAACTAAATCAGCATTCGCTTGGCATTTCTGGAAGCTTGTCAAAGAGTCCGTGCCAGATAAAGCAAATATAAAAAATGTAGTTAAATACAGCGAAGCATTTAGAATTTCTAACCGACATTTGAATATTCTTACGGATAACTATGATCATCAAACATTTAAAAATATTTATTATTTCATTCAGGAGAATATTAATGAGCGATTTGAAGAATGTTATAAACTTTGGCAGAAGTGTTTAAATAAAGAAAGGCCTATTATGAAGAAATTGGTAAAAGAAAAAAAAGCATATGAAGCATCTTGGTGGCCATTTCATTATAACGGAGAAATATTAATGATTGTTAGAGAAAAAGGTGGCGATGGAGAATTCTTAAATTCATTTGAATTTTTACTAGGTTATCCCAAAGAGGCAAATATAGGAGATATAGATAAAGTAGTAGAGATTTTACCAACTCTACCGAGTAAATATAATCAACAGGTGGAAAGAATCTTTGATAAACTAATAGATAGAAATCCAGCTTTTTATGACACGAAAGAAACCTGGAAGAAAAAGATAAATAGTGAGTAGCAGGGTGAGGTAGATAAAACTAATTTTAAGCTGAAGATAGAATAGAGATAAATATGACAAAAGAATCTAAGAAAAATGAGAAAAGAAATTGTCCAGGATGGTTTAGATATAGAGCCTGTGTAATAATATATGATTACAGAAAAAAAATTTTATTAGTAAAAAGACCTAAAAATAAAAAAGAAGGAGGAGGGAAATGGGCTATTCCTGGAGGTGATGGAGCTTTTGGAAAATCTAAAAATCCTCCAGATTTTGCTAGAAGAGAAATAGAATTTGACTTAGGAGTTAAAAATAAAAAACTAATTAACACCAAAGAACTGAAAGAATTTAAAACAATTATTGATAAAAACAAATTGTCTTGGAAAATAACTATGTTTTTTTACTGTAACGGAGATAAATATAAAGATGAAATAGAGGAGAGCAAAAAGAATAACTTAATAAAAGTTGCAGATTGTGATTGGTTCACAATTAAAGAAATAAAAGAAAAAGAAGAAAAAGAAGAAATAGCTTTTGATAATGCCAAAGTACTTTGTAGATTTTGGGAAGAGATTCTTTCTAATCTTTGCTAAGATTGTCGTTCTAGGCATGGGAACACTGGCTCTAAATCAAAAAAGCCCATTCGCTGGGCGGTTTTTATTTAAAACAATGATATAATTAAAGATGATGATAGATTTTATAGACGAAGAAATAGAATTTCACAAATCAATATATGGATTATTGGATAGTTTTAGAGTTACCATCGCTGCTCTTAATTATCTACAAATTTCACCCTTGGGAGCTAAAAAACAATTTGAGTCATTCCCGTATTTGATAAACTTGCCTTGTTCAGTAACAGATAAGGTTGTAAAAATAGACAAAACTATTTTAGATTTAGTTGAAATGGAAGGATTTCAAGGAAAAGTTCCTCTATATTCAAAAACGCTTATAGATTTTTATCGTATTTTTACTATTGCAGTAAAAGATATTCTTTGGGGAGAGCAAGATTTCCAGAAGTTATTAGATAGTCCAGAATTGGAATTTTTACGACACATACGGAATGCTAGTGCACATAATAATTCTTTTTTTTGGGGGGTTGGCAAAAAACGCATAATTCCTAGTTCTGTTAAATGGAGGACGAAAACAATCGAAGAGTCATTAGAGGGTAAGCCTTTGTATATGGATTTTATGAAACTAGGAGATTTGTTTGTACTTTTAGCAGATATTTCCAAATTGGCTAATATGAAATTAAACAGGTCCTAACATCATTTGTCTCTGAATCTTAAAAAATCCTCCGGATAAGAGGATTTTTTATTTCTATTATATCTTCACTTCTAGCTCAAACTTTAGATAATTTGCGGGATTTCGTCATTCCGCCAGTTTTTGAGAAGAAATTGTTTTATTTTTTATAATCTTCTTTTCTAACTTTGTCTTGCAAAATAACTGAAATTTTTAGATCTGGCACATCCTCTGTTTTTAAGCTATTAAATTCATTTAGTAATTCTTCATTGCTTAATATAGTTTCTATCTCCTTATCATTTAGAATTCCTACTGCTTTAAAATACCAGTATATTTCATCAATATTTATTTTTTGATTCCCTTTTTTCATTTTATTTTTATTAGACTTTCACTTCTAACTAAAACCTCAGATAGTTATTGGAGCATTGTCCGTGGTCTTTCAAAACTTAAACACGCTAGAGAAATAGAAAGATTAGCAAACCAATTAAAGAAGAAATGAAAACAATCCACAAGATTCCACCTAATTCGTAGAGCCAATTACCTATTTCTCTAATCGTTCCTTTTGCTTTTATCTTATTGTCGGTTTCAGAGAAGTAACTAATTAAAAAGCCGATTAAAATTAAGACCCCAGTAACCACACAGATGTATATTAAATACCTCTGAATTGTTTCTTCTGTTATTCCAGTCAAGAAATGAATGGCCAATCCACCAATTATAATTGGGATTAGGATAATTGAGGCTCCGAATAGGGAATCTCCGAATCCTTCTAAAAAGCTTTTAATTACACCTTTCATAAGTTTGTTATGTTATTTTAACCTCTAACTCGAACTTAAATGTTGTATTGCACTCTAAACTATAAAATGTTGTAGCTTCTTCAGTTCTCCATTGTGACTATTTTATTCTTTTTTTATCTTGTTTTCAAGCTTTTTTGTTTTGTCATCGAACATAAGACTGCCATTATGTAATAGGAATGCATATCATTATACTCACTTCTATTTTAATGACTTTTTTTATTTGATTCTGGGTTATTTTGTCTGGAGATTAAAAGAAAAAGAAAGATGGAAATTTTTGGACTTCTGGCCTATAATAGTAAGCAATTAATGATTATCAATAGACAATGCTTTCAATTATTATTCCTGCCTTAAATGAGGAAAATTATTTGCCTCGGCTTCTTGATTGTTTAAAAAAACAAAACTTCAAAAATTACGAGATAATTGTTGCCGATGCTGATTCAAAAGACAAGACGAGAGAAATCGCTCAAACTTTCGGTTGCAAGACTGTAAAAGGAGGATTACCAGCTAAAGGAAGAAATGAAGGAGTAAAGATAGCCAAAGGAGATCTATTTTTGTTTTTAGATGGTGATGCTCTTTTGCCGGAAGATTTTTTAGAAAAAACTTTAAAAGAATTTAAAGAAAGGAATTTAGATGTTGCTAGTTTTGTTTTAACTCCGATATCTGAAAGAAAGTATCCTAAGATTCTATTTAATATTTTTTACAATTATCCATTGCGATTTTTTGAAAAAAGATGGGCTCATGCAATGATAGCGATATTGGTGAAAAATGATCTACATGAATCTTTAAAGGGTTTTGATGAAGAAATAAAGGTGGGCGAGGACCATTATTATGTTCAGCAGGGTTCTAAACTTGGAAAATTCGGAGTGATAAAAACAACAGAGATTTTTACGTCATTAAGAAGGTTTCAGAGAGAAGGATGGATCAGACTTGGACTCAAATATGGTCTGGGCGAACTCTATATGAAGATTTGTGGGCCGATTAAAAAAGAGATTTTCAAATATGAATTTGATTATCCTAAAGATGAAAAATCTTAACTAGTTACCAGGTAATCATATGAATAAAGAAAAACTGAAACGATTCTTTTCTCAAGAAGTTAAATTTCCAAAATTTCATTTTCCTTTTAAGTCTTTAATTTTTTTGTTTGTTATTATTCTGATTTCTTCTTTTTTCGGCTTCTTGGCCGGAACTTTTTCTCTGATTTATTATTCTGAGATAAGAGATTATCTTTCAGAACCAGAAGACGAACAAATTTTACCTCAAGACTCTGATTATATTCCACAGACCTCTCAAGAAAAGGCAATAATTGATGTGGTTGAAAAAGTTTCTCCATCGGTAGTCAGTATTATTATTACCAAAGACTTACCAGTTTTTGAGGAATATTATGGTAATCCTTTTGAAAGATTTGAACAATTTTTTGATGAGCCTTTCTCCGAGTTTAATATTCCTCAATATCGTGAGAAAGGTACCCAAAAACAAGAGATCGGGGGAGGAACCGGATTTATCATTTCTGAAGATGGAATGATTTTAACTAATAGGCATGTTGTTCAAGATGAGGAGGCTGATTATACGATTTTAACCAATGACGGAGAAAGATTTCCAGCTTTGGTTCTGGCTCGCGATCCAATCCAAGATTTAGCTGTTCTTGAAATCGACATGGATAAAATAATTTCTGAACAAGATGATTTTCTTCAAGAACATTTTCCTATAGTTAGACTTGGCGATTCTTCAAATTTACAAATCGGCCAGACAGTTATTGCTATTGGCAATGCTTTAGGAGAATTTCGAAATACTATTTCAGTTGGAGTTATTTCTGGATTAGGGCGAACGATTACAGCTTCCGGAGAAGGAATAATTGAAACATTAGAAGATGTTATCCAGACAGACGCAGCTATAAACAGAGGAAACTCCGGAGGTCCTCTTTTAAATCTTAAAGGAGAAGTGATTGGTGTTAATGTAGCCATGGCCCAGGAAGCCCAGAATATTGGTTTTAGCATACCTATTAATAAAGCAAAGAAAGACATTGAGCAGGTTAAGACGCTTGGTAAAATCGTCTATCCTTTTTTAGGGGTGAGATATGTTCTAGTAACTTCGGAGATCCAGGAAGAAAAAAACCTTTCAGTTGATTATGGCGCTTTAATTGTTAAGGGAGATAATCTTGGTGAAACTGCCATCACTTCTGGTTCAGCTGCTGAAAAAGCCGGTCTTCAGGAATCTGATATAATTTTAGAACTTAATGGAGAAAGAATTACTCTTCAGAATTCTTTGGCTAAAATTATTCAAAAATACAACCCCGAAGACAAAGTAGTTTTGAAAATTTTAAGAGGAGAAGAAGAAAAAATAATAGAAGTAACTTTAGGAGAACGCACTTGGTAATATTTGACTTTTTTATATTTCTTATTCATAATCAATTTGTATGCCCTATATGCAAGGGGGTGATTTCACCCATAAAGCACAAGAAGTAATAATTCAGGCCCAGTCAATTGTCCGAGAGAAGAATCAACAGCAAATAGATGCTTTGCATTTGCTTTTGGCTTTACTCTCTCAGGAAGAAAATATTGTTATCACTCTTTTACAAAGAATTCAAGTTGACATAGAACCGCTTAAGAAAAAAACCGAGAAAGAGATTGGTAAAATTCCTTCGATAAGCGGGGGTCAGACTCTTGGCCAGTTTTATCTTACTCAGGATTTGGCTCAGGTTTTGGAAAGAGCAAGGCAGGAAGCCATGAAAATGGGCGATGAATTTGTTTCTATCGAGCATTTGTTTTTAACTTTGCTTGTTTGTGAAACTCGAGCCAAAGGTGTTCTAGAAAGTGCTCAATTAAACTTAGAAGTATTTTTAAAGAATCTTATTGATATTCGGGGAGATGAAAAAATTACTGATCCTGACCCAGAATCAAAATACGAGGTAGTTAAAAAATATACTCGGAATTTAACAACTGAAGCCAAGGATGGAAACTTGGATCCGGTTATCGGGAGAGAAAATGAGATTAGAAGATTAATGCAGGTTCTTTCCCGTCGAACCAAAAATAATCCTGTTCTTATTGGTGAAGCAGGTGTGGGAAAAACCGCTATTATTGAAGGTTTGGCTAAAAAAATTATTTCTAAAGAAGTGCCTGAAAGTTTAAACACGAGAGAAATCATTGCTTTGGATTTAGGAGCCTTAATTGCAGGAACAAAGTACAGGGGTGAATTTGAGAGCAGGATAAAAGCTCTTTTAAAAGAAGTTAAAAAAGCCAAAGGCCATTATATATTATTTATTGACGAACTCCATACTTTAGTTGGAGCAGGGGGAGCAGAAGGAGCAATCGATGCTTCAAATCTTTTGAAGCCAGCTTTATCCCGGGGAGAGCTTAAGGCAATTGGCGCTACAACTTTAAGGGAATATCAAAAATATATTGAAAAAGACCCAGCTCTGGAAAGAAGATTCCAGCCTGTTTATGTCCAGGAACCGAGCGTGGAAGATACAATTGCCATTTTAAGAGGATTGAAGGAAAAATATGAACTTCATCACGGGGTGAAAATTAAAGATTCCGGTATAAAAGCAGCGGCTGAATTAAGTAATCGTTACATTTCGGACAGATTTCTTCCAGATAAAGCTGTTGATTTGATGGATGAAGCGGCTTCTGCCCTGAGATTAGAAATCGAATCAGAACCGATCGAACTTGATGAATTACAACAAGAGATTACAAAACTTGAAGTTGAAAAAGAGTCATTGAAAAAGGAAAAAGGAAGCAAAGTCCGGTCAAAGGCGTTAAAAAGATCATTGGCCGATCTGAAAGATAAATCAAAGGCATTGCAGGCAAAATGGTCTTCAGAAAAAGAATTGATATACAAAATCAAGGATTTAAAAAGAGATATTGATGAAAAGTCTTGGCAAATGGAAACTGCTCAAAGAAAAGCCGATCTTCAGAAAGTAGCCGAGCTGAAATATGGAGGAATTCCTGATCTTAGAAAACAACTAAATTTAACTGAGAAGAAATTAAAAACTCTTCAAAAAAACAAACATCTTTTGAAAGAAGAAGTTGTTGAGGAAGATGTAGCTCAAGTTGTATCTCGCTGGACAGGAATTCCAGTGACTAGGTTAATAGAAGGAGAGGTAAAAAAACTTGAGAAAATAGAGGATATTTTAGAAAAAAGAGTGATTGGACAGAAAGAGGCTATTTTAGCAGTTGCTTTAGCTATCAGAAGAAGCCGGGCCGGTATTCAGGAAGAAAATAGACCCTTAGGAGTTTTTCTCTTTTTAGGCCCGACTGGTGTTGGAAAAACTGAAACCGCCAGAGCCTTGGCTGAGTTTTTATTCAACGATGAAAAAGCAATGGTCAGATTAGATATGTCGGAATATATGGAACGCCACAGTGTTTCCAAAATTACTGGTGCCCCTCCTGGTTATGTTGGTTTTGAAGAAGGAGGCCAAATAACAGAAAAGATTCGCAGGAGACCTTATTCAGTGATTTTATTGGATGAAGTTGAAAAAGCTCATCCAGATGTCTTTAATATTCTGCTTCAGATTTTTGAGGACGGACGTTTAACTGATGCCAAGGGAAGAGTTGTCTCTTTTAAAAATACGATTATAATCATGACCTCAAATATCGGCTCGGAATATATCAGTCAATTGAAGCCCATAGGATTTGAAATGAAAGGCGAGAATCTTTCCAAGAAAGGAAATTTAAAGAACAAGATTATGGATTCCTTGAAAGAGAAATTCAGACCAGAGTTTTTAAATCGAATCGATGAAACTATTATCTTTAATTATCTTGGTAAAAAGGAAATCAAGAAAATTGTTAATTTAGAGCTGGTAAAAGTGAGCCAGAGATTACAAAAAACCAAACAAGTTAAAATTAGGTTTAGCGAAGAATTAAAAGAAGTTTTAGTTAAAAAAGGGTTTGACACGGATTTAGGCGCCAGACCTTTAAAAAGGATTATTCAGAAGTTAATTCTGGACCCATTATCTTCCAAAATAGTATGTTCTGAAATAAAAGAAGGGGACAGAATTTTTGCTGATTTTCAGAAAAAGGAAGTTATTTTCCAAATTCATCAGCTTTTTGGCAAATCTATTAGAAAGAGAGAGAAAATTCTTACCAAATAATAAATAATGAAAAATATTTTTAAAATTGTTGCTGTTTTAATTTTAGGAGCCATTGGCGGCGCACTTTTTCAGGCATTTGTTTTGCCCTATTTGATTAATCATCCTTATTTTAGCAATTTATCATTTATAAAGAATCTTAAAAGAGAAGTAATTGTGAATCCAGTGGAGGAAATAATTATTCAGGAAAATACTGCCTTGGTAGATGTTTTTGAAAAAGTTGAGAAAGCAGTAGTAGGTATTAATAATGGTTCTGGTCTTATTATCACTTCTGACGGTTTGATAGTTACTTTAGTCGACTTACTCCCCAAAACAGAAAATTATCTTTTTTTAGAAAAAGAAAAGGTTGAGTTTGAGGTTTTAAGAAAGGATTTGGAGCAAAATTTGGCTTTGATAAAAATTAACCGAAATGATCTCACTGTTTGCAGATTTGCTGATTTAGCAGAGCTTAAAATGGGACAAAGAGTTTTTTTGGCAGGAATAATTATAGAGAACAAAATTCCAAAGAAAATAATAAATGAAGGTATTATTAAAATTCTTGACGAGGATGCTATTCGAACTAATATTTTTGAAAAAAGCACTCTTAAAGGGAGTTCTTTATTTAATATTAAAGGCGAGGTGCTAGGATTAAATAGAATTGACAGTGAGGGGAAAGTCACGGCTATTCCTATTACTGAAATCCGTAAGTTTGCTGGTTTTTGACATTCTTTCGTTATTCTTAGAAAGAAGCTGGATTGATAAAAAATCACCATTGAAAAAACCTGCTTGATTTTTCAAGCTACTAAAATGGCAATGGAAAAATGGAAAACTATTGATTGGGAGGGTATTGCTTGTTGGTCTTTTGGCCTCTTGTTTATTGTTTTATCAGGATATATCCCCAGAGGGACTTTTAACTTTTTTATAATTGGTTTAATTCTTCTAGCTTTCGGTTGTTATTATTTCTACCAACGAGGACAAAATAAAGGGATTTCAGTTAATCTTTTCGTAATTATGTGGTTAATCGTGGCAATTCTATTCTGGTTTGCCTAAAAACCTATGGATAAAGAAACTATTAAATATAAAAATATTGCCTCAGGGATTTCAGTTATTATGCTTCTCCTGGCTATTCCTACTTTTTGGCCTTATGGATATTATGTTTTATTAAGATGGGTAGTAACTATCAGTGCAGTGTTTTTATTATCGTTAGCCTATGAGTCAAAAAAAACATTTTGGCTTTTTTTGATGGGAATGGTAGTAATATTATTTAATCCGATTATTCCAGTTCACCTTGATAAAGAGATTTGGATAGTAATTGATTTTGTTGTTGCAGTTTTGTTCTTAGTATCAATATTTAAAATAAAAGCTAGAGACTGATAAACACTAATAATCTATGAAGAAAATATTACTGTCATTATTCCTAATCATATTATTGAGCCTCTTTCTGTTGCCTATAGATGATATTGAGGCAAGGAGTGGTTGTTGCTCCTGGCACGGCGGAGTCTGTACTTATAAATGTCCTGATGGTGTTAATGTTGGATATATGTGTTGTGACGGGACCTCCCTCTCAGCAAAGTGTGCTCCCTATTATTCAAGTTGTCCTGCTAAAACAACACCGAAGTGCCCTAGTTATTCTACCTACAATTCTTCATCTGATTCTTGTGAGTGTAACTATGGATATATAGTTTCGGGAGACAAATGTATTGACGCTGACACTTTCTGTCAGGACAAACATAGTCTTCATTCAAGTTATAATAGTTCATCGAAAAGCTGCGAGTGTGATTATGGATACAAGCTAATTGATAGTAAATGTGTGAAGCCAGAACCAATTAAAGAGCAACCCTTAGTTGAAGAACAATCAGATGAGGAGATAGTCGTAGAAGAAGAGGAATCAGACGATGAACAGCTTAGTGAGCAACCACCGGCACAGCAAGATGGTTTATCAGCACCAGAAAAATTTACTGCTGATATTTCTAAAGAAGATGGTGGCGGAGGGTTTATTTGGTGGATAATAGGAATAGGAGCTGCGGCTTATATTTTCTATACACTTGGAAAAAGAAAAAGAGAAAAGTAGTTAATAATAATCTATGAAAGAAAAAATTAAAAAATAGGGGATTGACCCCCGTTTTTTATTGGTCTAAAATAAAAAGACAGCCTAAATTAGGCTGATTTTTAATAAATTTTCAGTGATTTACTTTTGCCAAAACTAATGAGTAAGAAGATATAAGTAAAAATATGAGCTATTGGATCAAAGAAACAATTCATCAAGCCGCTCGTGAACGAAAAGTTCTACGAATTGTTTATATTGAAAAAGATGGTAGTAACGAAGGGTGGCGATATGTCGAGCCCTACAGTTTTAGTAATGATGAAGGTGAAGATGCTTTATTCGCTTGGGATAGAGGAAAGAGTGGAATTAGAAGATTTGTATTAAGTCGTATTCAACAAATAGAGGTTACTGATGAATCGTATTATTCTCGATATTCAATAGAAATTTTCTAAATATGTCAAATCAAAAATTTAAATTTAAATTCAGAGGGAAAGTAATGGTGATTATTGATTGGACAAATGTGTACAATTGGTTTCCGGATCTTGGTTGGAAAATCCCCCCGCCGAAACTCTTTGATTATTTACGTTCATATCCAGAAATTCAAGATATAAACTTCTATTTTGGAATTGAACCAAACAAACGAAAATCGGTTGATTTTCATAGAGAGATTGAATTAATCGGCTACTCTCTTAAAAATAAAGAAGTAAAATGGGTTCCGGCAGCGCTAGAGACAACTTCGCATTTCAAAGAAGTTATTCAAAATCTATTTGAAGTTTTAGAAAATGTTAAAAATACCAATTCAAATATTTCAAATCAACTTTACGAACTTTCTAAAAAATTAAATGGATTACTTAAGATATCTTTTGGTAATAAAAAAATAATCTCTGATTTTACTGATAAAAAGCACTTGAATGAGATTTATAATTTAATTGAAGAGTTGGATCAAGAGTTAAAAAAACTCAATATTGATATCGGTGAACTCCAAATAAAATTAAAAGAACCAGTAAAACGAAGAAAATGTGATTTTGACGTGGAAATTACAAAGGATGCGCTGAATAACCTAGATAAATTTGAAACCATCTTAATCTTTAGCGGTGATGGAGATTTTGCAACATTAGCTGAGGATTTAATAATTAATAAAAATAAAAAGGTTATTGTTGTTTTTGCGCAAGGCCATATTGGGAAAGAATACGAATCTCTAAGGCTAAAATTAGAAGAATTGAGAAAATTACGTCATCAAGGGTTAGGGGGATTATTTATATGCAATGTTAAAAAATTACAAGAGTTTATTGGAAATAAATATCCCCAGAGGTTAATCTCTGGGGCGTGATTATTCAATAATATCACCCCATAAATTTTTGTCAAGAGGGATTTATCCACATTAGATTATGTCTCAAAACCTTAACGAAAATTGTGGAAACCCTCTTTAAGGTTTAAAACAGCCCCGACAGAGAGGCATTATGAGATACCTCTAAAAGCTCCCGAATTTGTTCCTGAAAACTAGGTTCTAGACCGAGTAAGGAAGGTATACGGTTAACTTCTACAGTAAATTTCTTATCACGACTGATAAAATGAACATAATGAGACCCACTTCCATGTTCAGACAAATAAAAATCGTGGTCTTTGAGAAAATCCACGACATCCTTAAATGTCCAATTTCTTAATCTTCTAGCCATATTTAAGTATAAACTAACTCTTGTTTTACTGGGAAAGGTGCTAGAGAAGACGTCCTTTTTTGAAGAAGTTTCTCAACCTCTCTCAGAAGTTTAGCTGTATAATATTTGT
The DNA here is from genome assembly GCA_030619905.1 of bacterium. Taxonomy (GTDB): domain Bacteria; phylum Patescibacteriota; class Minisyncoccia; order Minisyncoccales; family CG1-02-41-26; genus JAUXAO01. The sequence goes on from JAUXAO010000003.1 coordinate 50,938, forward strand.
CCCAATACTTTTTAAGAGCAGGGCGATTAAGCAGTTTGTTGCTCAAATTTTCTTTTCTTACCACTTCAAGATGACCAAAAGCAGCCTCTTCTAGGTTTTCCAAAAGTTCTTTAGGGCTTTCTCCTTCTTCAATGATATTTAATGTTAAACAAACCCCAACAAATCGTTTTTCGTCAGGATAAACAAGAAATTCAAATACTCCTCTTTTTTTTGTATTCCAGATTTTTACGTTCTTCATACTTCTATAATGTATTATAACTCTTAAGTGATTTAAATACAACTGTGGATAACTTTTAAAAATTAAGTAAGCAAAAGCATTACCTCTATCTGGTTTTGTTTAGCTTATAAGCAAAAGCAAAATTGCTCAGCAAGTTTGTTCAGACAAAAACTGTTCAAGTTGAAGTGTGATGGTTTCAATCTTCTCTGAAATTTCATTGATTTTTTCAGCCACTTCGTCTAAGGCGGGCTGTGTTTCTTCCGAATCCTTTCCTTGTTCAGTTATTTGAGCTAAAGTTGCTTTTAATTCTTTTAATGATAATTGTTGAACCTGAATTGAAATTATTGTAACTTTCTTGGAAATTTCATTGACTTGCTGGGCTATTTCTTCCAATGTGAGTTTCCTTTTTTCTGGAAGTGTGGTTGTTTCTTGTCCTAGGACATCTTTGGTTTTTTCAAGTGATAGGGCTTCCTCGGTTAATCCTTCAGTTATGTCCTGAGTTTCTGCCTCAAAAGACATCTGGTCTGATACAGAAGCAAGCTGAGATTCTTTAAGCCCTTCTTCTCCGAGATCTATCCTTAATGTAAAATTAGAAAAGTAATCTTTAATTTTATTTATTGCTCTTATTCTTTCATCTTGATGTAAGTAAAAATATCCTCCAACCATTACTAAAACAAGAAAGATGGCTAAGAGAATTAAATTTCTTCTATTTATTTTTCTGTTATTAGTAAAAAGATTTCTATACATAAAAATTAAATTTATATTTTATGACCTTTGTCTTAATATTTAATTATAAATGAGCTAGAGCATATGGGCATTTTTTATGTCCGCCCTGTATATATTTACTAATCTTATGTCCAAAGCCTTTTTTAATCAAGTCCTACCATGTGGATAACTTACTCTTGAGAAGTATATTAATTAGATATATATTGAAGATGTGTTTGTGGGACGTCAGTCCTATTCGGCTAGAATTTAAGCTGAAGGCAAGCATGATATTGTACATAAATCTAAAGTGTTTCCAATCTATTGAACCATTACGGGTATTGATAAATTTTTAAGGATGATATATATTATAAATACTATAAACACTACCACTGCTTTAGCAAGGGTAGTTTTTTGGTGTGTATCCCTTGACTTGGTGTCGTGGGATACGCACCGATTTTTTGGGGTTGACTTTCTTGAAGCAATATGGTATTATTTGACATAGCTGATAATCAACTATCAGCTATCGGAATAATAAATAGTTTTTTTAAAAATATAATATTTCAGTGTTTCAAAATATAATTATTTAATAAAGGAGGTAAAGTTTAAAAATGTCAAAAAGAATTGCAATGAAAGTATGTAGCTTAATAGTGTGTTGGGGTCTTATTTTCCTCTATTTCTCAAAGATTATCGAGGAAACAAGTCATTCTCCTCAAGTATTTGAAATAGTATACTATACTGTAATAGGAGCAATGGCCTTAGTTTTCTTGGGAGGGCTAAAATTTAGCGGATGGATATTAAGCAAAAAAGGGGATATAGAAGAAGAAACAGAAGATCTAAAGGAAAGAACAAAAGAGAAACGAAGAATCGCAAAACTAATAGACATGGGGACAATAGAAGACATTCCGGCAGGTAAATAAAAACACGCTGATAAATAAACAATAAAAAAAGGTTCGTCAAGTTGATTTGGCGGCCTTTTTCATTTATGTGTATTTATATTTAACTAAGCGTAACTAGGGATCGGACATTTGTTTAGGACATTTGCAGAAAGGTAGTTGACCTTATTTATTTTTTTGCTATACTTTATCTTATTGATTTATAATTTCAATGGATAAGGATTATTTAATAAAACTTACTTTGGCTGTGTATAAAGTGACAGATATCTTCCCCAAACAGGAACCATTGAAATTTTTAATTCGGGAGAAAGCCAACCAGATTTTAGCTGACTCGATTTCAAAAGAAAAAATAGAGAAAATAAGGAAAGATACAGAGATAATTAACAGCTATCTTGAAATAGCTGAAAAACAGGATTGGGTGGATGAGCTCAATTTTTTAGTGTTAAAAAGAGAATATGCTAAGATAAAAGAGGGATTAAAGAGTAAAAAAGTGGTTAGTAGTCCAAAAGACCCTAAACCAGCCAATCCCCATGGTATTTTGAGCGAGCGTTGCAGAAAAATTTTAGAAATTCTGAGGCAAAAAGAAAAAGCCCAGGTTTGGGAGTTTAAGAAGATTTTCCCTGAAGTAACCAAAAGAACCTTAAGACGGGATTTTGAGTTTTTACTGAGACAAGGATTAATTGATAGAGCAGGTGAGAATAATAACATTTATTATAAAATAAGGTAGGACATGCTATTATATAGGTAGGACATATCAATGTCCTATCTCTAACTATTCTTTTATGAGTAAAATCCGAAAAAAATTCAGCCGTTTCTATAGCACATATGTGGAGAAGATCTACAGATTTGTCTATTTAAAGGTAAGTTCTCAGGAAATAGCCGAGGATTTAACTTCCAGGGTTTTTACCCAAAGCTGGAATAAATTTAGAATAGGTCAGGATATTAAAAATCCCAGGGCCTATATTTATCAAATTGCCAGGAATGAGGTTGTTAACTACTATCGGCAAAAATCTAAATTCAGGACAGTATCGGTTGAATCAGTGGAGATTATTGATCCTCAGCCAGGTATTGAAGAGAAAAACCAGCTGGGATCCGATATTGAAGAGGTCAGAAAGGCCATTTCCTGCTTAAATGATGACTATCAAAACGTGGTAATCTGGCGTTATTTGGATAATTTGCCCATAAAAGAGATAGCCGGGATTATGGAGAGGCCAGAAGGGACAGTTCGGGTTATGCTCCACAGGGCCTTGAATAAAGTGAGGGAAAAGCTTGAAGTCGAATGAAATCGAACAAAATCCTACCAAATTTAAAAAATGAGGTTTTAACCCTTGCCCTGACTGGTTTCAGGGCTTCACTTTTTTAGGGACTATCCCCAATTTGTAATGGCAATAAATAGATATAAGGTATATAATATAAGGTATAAATGAATATACAGTATAATTATGCCAGCAAAAATTCAATTTAAGACAAATATAGTAGAAAAATATAAGAATGGAGAAAGCTCTCATAAAATAGGTAAAGACGAAGGATGTAGCTATAATACTGTCCTTAGGGAGTTAAAAAGGAGAGGAATAGATACAGGAAGATTTTGGACAAAAGAGGAAATAGAAAAATTAAAAGAACTTTACCCTATTGCTTCTAGAGAGAAACTATTAAAAGAATTTCCCAATAGGAAAAAAGAATCTATTTCGACTATGGCTGGGAAGATAGGAATCAGGAAGATAGAACGTGAAGAAACTTGTAGAATTTGTGGAGGGAAGTTCACTATAAGATTCAAGCAAGGAAGAGAAGTTTGTTCAAAATGTGTAAAGAGACAATGGGAGCATAAGTATCCAGAAAACGGTGGAAAGAGGAAAAAACAATGGCTTCAAAAGAATCCAGAGTACTTAAAGCAATACTTAAGACGCCCAGAAGTTAGAAAACACATGAATAGGTATCAAAGACAATTAAGGAAGGAAAGCCCTAAATATCACCTTGATTGCAATATGGGAGTTGCTATTTATGGATCTTTAAAAAGCAAAAAGGCAGGTAGAAGATGGGAAACTTTGGTTAATTATATCCTTAAAGATTTAATGAAGCATTTAGAAAGACAATTTGATAAAAATATGACTTGGGAAAACTATGGTAGTTATTGGCATGTGGACCATATTAAGCCGAGAAGTCTGTTTATATATACTTTTCCGGAAGATCCTGAATTCAAAAAATGCTGGGCTCTAGAAAATTTACAGCCTTTAGAAAGAATTGCGAATTTTAAAAAGAGTAACACTTTTAGGTTATAACCGTCTTCATAATATAGGGGTATCTTTCTCTCAATATCGTATTTCACCTTATTATGGAGGATTATCAAGTTATCCAAAAAATTAAAAAACTTCAGCAGATCAAACCCAGAAAGGACTGGGTTGTTTTTAGTAAAAATGAGATTTTAGGCCCTGAATTAAAGGAAAAAACACCTTTATTCTCCTGGTTTATTCCTTCTTTCAGAAAACCAGCCCTTGTTTTCAGCTCAATATTATTGATAGCTGTAGCTTTAACAGGGGTTTTCCTTTATTTAAATCCTCAAGATTCCCAGATAGTTTCTAATGACACTGAAGTTCTTGCTTCTCTTCAGGGCCTTGAGACAAGATTAAAAGAGATAAATTCATCTTTAGACAATTTAAAAAATATGAAAGACCAGAGTCAGGCTTTAGTAATGACGGAAATAGTAAAAGCAACAGCCAGAGAAGGAGAAAGAGTGGTAAATGACTTTAAAAAGTCTAAAAAACCTTTGTCAAACGAGGTTTTAGCCAGTTTGGACGGAGTCGAAGGCCTTTCCAAAGAATTAACTGAGACAAGCGGCATTTTGCAAAAAGAGATATTTGAAGATTATCTGGAATTCTTAAAACAAAGAACTTTAAGCGAAGAAGACCAGAATCGTTTGCAAAAAGTAGAAGAATACTATAATGAAGGGAGGGAGGCTGACGCCTTGCTTCTAATAACGCTTATAGGAAAAACCAATTAGAAAAACGAATAGAGAAAAACGGCCGTTGCTTTCTTGTTTTGAAAGATTAATTAACAAAAAAAGAAAGGTCGACAACGGCAATTTGTAAGTCCGCAAAGCAATTTGCGGGTAAAGGTCGAAAAAAAATAAAGTAAGAAAAGAAAAGAAAAAAATGACTAATTTAATGAAAAAAATTGTAGCAATTGCTACAGGATTGACTTTCGCAGCAATGCTTTTCCCGGTTGTACCGGTTCAAGCATTAACTGCTGAAGAACTTCAAGAACAGATTGAGGCTTTACAAGCAGATTTAGATGAACTACTCGCTCAATTAGCTGAACTTACAGGCGAAGAGGAAGAAGAGGAAGTTGAATGCTCCTGTACTTTCACCAGAAGTCTTTATCCTGGTGTATCAAGAGGCGATGATGTAAAATGTTTGCAGGAATATCTCAATGACTCAGGACATACCTTAGCTGAGTCAGGTGCTGGCTCTCCTGGTTCAGAAACCACTTATTTTGGTTCTTTAACCAGAGCAGCCGTTAAGGTCTGGCAAGATGCTAATGATGTAGAGTATGGTGATTGGTGGGGCTATTTTGGTCCTATTTCTCAAGCCAAATATGATACAACTTGCGCAGTAGGCGAACAAGAAGAAGAAGAAGAAGAGGAAGAAGTTGGAGAAGGTCTGACAGTAGCTTTGGCTGATGACAATCCAGGCGCAACAACAATTGTTGCTGATTCAACTGGCACTGCAGATAGTGCTCAGTCAATGATTCCTTTCTTAAAAGTTAAACTCACTAACGGTGATGAATCTGAGGTTAAAATTACTCAGATTAACTTCAAGAGAAGTGGAATTTCCTCTGATTCTGATACTTCCCAGGCCTATCTTTACGAAGGCGACACTCTTTTAGCTGATTACAGTTCATATTCAGATGCTGTTTTGACTTTCTCAAAATCAGCTGGATTAGTTACTATTCCTGCTGGCGAGTCAAAAACAGTTACTTTGAAATGTGACTTAGTCAATGATGCTAGCTCTGGAAAAACCATTCGCTTTAGTGTTGATTCAGCTGATGATGTTGTTTCTGACGCTTCATCTGTCAATGGCACTTTTACCTTAATGGGCAATTATATGTCAACAGCCGTGACAACTGATGTTGGTCAGTTGACTGTGGCTACCACCACAGCGGCTGGAGGAACTGTTGATCCTCAGGATGGTCTTGAGATATATAATCTCAACCTGACTGGGTCTGACCAAAAGTTGGAAGTTCGGAAGATAAAATTCACTAACATTGGTTCAACCGCTGCTAGTGACTTACAGAACTTCAAACTTTATGATGGTGGAACCCAGATAGGAGACACTATTGAAGAGATGGAGGCTGATAAGACAGTAACCTTTGACTTAACTGACAGCCCGCTTGTTATTGATAAAGGTGTGACCAAGAATCTTCATCTTAAGGCAGATATTGTTTCAGGAACAGACAGAACATTCCAATTTAGTGTTCAAGAAATGACTGATATTTCAGTTTATGATACTGGATATGGAATTTATATTAAGCCGAACAAGGCAGATTCCTGGACAGTATTTAAGATGACTGCATCTACCATTAACACTGGTAAGTTGACTATGACTAGATCTGCTACTTCACCTTCAACAAATGTAGCCTTAGGTGCTACCAATGTTACTGTAGCTGAGTTTGATCTTAAAGCTACTGGTGAAGACACTAAGATTACAACAATGGTTGTTAGGGTATATGGAACTATTACTACGGATGACTTATATCAAGGTAAGATTTATTTTGACGGATCTCAAAAATCTACTACTGATACTGAGTTTGACAGTAATGCTACGGATGTTAGTACTGATGAGAATAGCTTTACTTTCGGCAACACCTTTATTGTTCCGGCTGACGGCACTGTTTACAGCTTAAAGATTATATCTGATATAAAGAAGGGAACGAGTCTAGCATCTGATGCTGGTGAAAACTTTACTATTAAGATTAGTTCAATCACTGCTGTAGGAAAAACTTCTTTAGCAACTGTAAGCGTTGGTACAGTTACTGGTCATCAATTGACTATTACTTCAGGTACTTTATCAGCTGCCAAGAACGAGGCCTATCCTAACTGGACATCTGCTAACTCAACTGGAGTAGCCGGAGCAACTGAAGCTTTAGTTGGTTCATTTGTAGTAACAGCTGGTGCTTCTGAAGGTGCTGACATCACTTCTCTTAAAATGAGATATAGCACTACTACCAATAGTACTCTTCAGAATATGAAGCTTTACAGTGGCACCAAAGAGTCAGGAACTCAGATTGGTTCAACCTTAGGCACATTTTCAGCTAGTGCAAGTGCAGGTACCAACGAGTACACTTTCTACCCATCACCTTATATTAGCTTAGCAGCTGGTACACAGTTTGTTTTGAATGTTTATGCTGATATTTTGACTGGTGCTCCATCAACTGATCAGGGAACTAGCACTTTATGTGAGGTTAATGGTGTTGGTAAGGTAACAGCAAGTTCTGTTAACTACCAGATTGACGCAGATGGCCAAACCATTTATATTGCTGGTGCTGGATCGATTGCTTTAACTGAAGATTCTTCTTCTCCAGTGAGCGATATAGTAATAATGGGAGGTACTGAACAAACTTTTGCTGTCTTCAAGTATTCAGCCAGTACTTCAGCTGAAAACATAAAGATTACCAGTATTGTTGCTACAACTACTGCGACTTTGAATTCTGATATTAAAAATATCAAATTAGTAGGAAATGGGCTTGATGCAAGTATTGCTTCTTTGGATTCAAGTGGTGTTGCTACCTTTAATTTAGCGAGTAATCCTTGGATTATTACAGCTGGAATAGAAGAAAAAGTAACGATTAAAGCAGATATTGGAACTTATGGTTATGCTGCATCTGGAGATACCGTACTGTTTGCAATTGCAACAACTACTTATGAGGGAGCAATAAGCGGAGGTTCAACTAGTACTGTTGCTGCGGCCAACTTGAAAGAAGCTGGCGGTACGATGACAATTTACAGGACTAGACCTACTGTTACTTTTGTTGGTCCTACAAGCGGTAGTTTGACTGATGGAACTAAAACCTTATTAGAGTTTAAGGTGACAGCTGATGCTGGACAGGATGTAAATATTTACAGTTTCAACTTTGGCATTACTCTTTCTGATATAGCTACAACTACTGGCAACCTTCATATAGAGGATATTACTCTCTATGATAAAGCTCTTCCGAGCACGGCTATAAGTACCTATGTATCTACTTCTAGTGCCTCCGGAGCTTATGGTACCGGTGTTCTAACAGCTAATTCTGATTTCGGTAAGAACAAAACTGCCGTTTCACTCACAGGTGATATTGAGTTGTATGATGCTGCTGCTACCAGTACGCTTACACTTATGGATGTTGTTTCAGTCGGTACAACTGTTACCTATGTAGTTAAAGCTGCGGTTTCTGGTTCTGCTTCAATAGGTGACTCTATTACTATGCGTTTGTCTGACTACGCTACTGATAATAACGCTTTGAGATGGGGTGACCAAACAAATACTGGTATTACCTCTGTTTATGTTAAGACAGTACCAACTGATTATTCTTCTCTAAGTAGGTAATTCTGAATAGACCTGCGTCTCTCCTTGCGTGGAGATTGAGCGGGAGTTTCAAAAACCGCCCTTCAAGGCGGTTTTTGGATTTTATCTTTTAAAAATTTTATGCTAAAATAAAAAAATTATGTCCAGCAAACTCAACAAAAAACTCATTTTGATTTCAGTCCTGATATTTTTCTTGTCTCCAGTTTTTGTTTTGGCTGATGCTGAGGACCAAGTGAAAACTTTTTTTGTTAATTCTTCCTTTGATTTAGGAGGAAAAGAACAAATTTCAGCTACTTTGGAAAAAGTTTCTCAAGATGCCTATTTCTATATAGAAAATGAGTGGTATCAAAATTTAAACAAAAATGAAAAAGAAACAATAGAACAGAGCTTAAAAATCTTGGCTCAGGAATTTGACCAAACAATTTATCCAATTTTAACTTCAACTCATGGACAAGAATGGAAACCTGGCATTGATGGCGACAAACATATTACTATTTTGTTTCACCAGATGAAAGAAGACGCCGGAGGGTATTTTAACAGCGGCGACGAATATCCAACTGTGCAAAGTCCAACGTCAAACCAGAGAGAAATGATTTATCTCAACGCTGCTCACTTAAAATACGAAGTTATTAAGAGTTATGTGGCTCATGAATTTGTTCATCTTATTACTTTTAATCAAAAAGAACGACTCAGGGGAGTTTCTGAAGAGATCTGGCTGAATGAAGCTAGGGCTGATTTCGCCCCGACCCTTCTCGGCTACGATGAGGAGTATCAGGGAAGCAATCTTCAGCAAAGAGTAAGGCAATTTGTTGCAAGTCCAAATGATTCTTTAACTGAATGGCAGAATGAAAAAAAAGATTACGGAATGGTTAATATTTTTAGCCAATATTTAGTTGACCATTATGGAATTGAAATCTTAGCTGACTCTCTAAAGTCTTCAAAAATAGGAATTTTATCAATCAATGAAGCCTTAAAGAAAAATAACATTGAAAAAGATTTTTCCCAGATTTTTACTGACTGGACGATATCTGTTTTTCTTAATGATTGTTCTTTAGGAGAAGAGTATTGCTACAAAAACCAAAATTTGAAAAATCTTAAAGTTACTCCTTCTTTAATATTTTTGCCCTCCACTCAAAAAACCAGTGTTTCTTTGGATTATTTTATTAAACAATGGTCAGGCAACTGGTATAGGATTATCGGAGGAGAAGGGGATTTTAAACTGGAGTTTGATGGAGAAAATAAGGTTCAGTTTGAAGTTCCTTATGTTCTCTGTCAGAATGCTCAAGATTGCTCAATTGATTTTTTAGATCTAAATGAAAAACAGGATGGAGAAATTTTTCTTGAGGATTTTGGCAGTAACTGGACCAGCTTAACCTTAATTTCCTCAATTCAATCAAAAACTTTTGGCTTTGACGGACGGGAAACTTCTTATTCTTTTTCCCTTTCTGTTTCAGTTGAGAATCAAGAAAAAGAAGAGAAATTAATAGAGGAACTTATGGCAAGAATTACTGAACTTCAAGCCCAGATTGCTGAACTCAAGGCCAAAATTGCTGGTATTTTAGGAGAACAAGTCTCTTGCCAGAAATTTAATCAGAATCTTTATTTCGGAATGGAAAATGAACAAGTCAGATGTCTGCAGGAATTTTTAAAGGAGCAAGGAAAAGAAATCTACCCCCAAGGTTTAGTTACTGGTTATTTCGGTCCTTTAACTCAAGCCGCAGTTATTCGATTTCAAGAAAGATATGCTGAGGAAATTTTATATCCTCTGAGTTTGAATTCAGGCACTGGTTTTGTCGGTCCTTCCACCAGGGATAAAATAAATCAAATGTTAAATCTATGAAAAACATCAAAGCAGTAATATTAGCCGGAGGGCTGGGAACGCGGCTTTATCCAATAACCTATGAGATTCCCAAACCTCTCCTACGAATAAAGAAAAAACCAATTATAAATTATTTGGTAGATCTTTTTTTGAAAGCAGGCGTTAAAGAAATAGGTATTTTAATTAGTGAAAATTTTGAAGGAGATTTTATCTGGTGGAAGAAAAGATATTACCCTAAAAAGAAGATTAAGTTTTTTAAAGAGAAGAAACCATTAGGAACCTTAGGTGGTCTTCATTATTTAAAAAAATGGATTTCAAAAAACTCGTTTTTCTTTACCAATGGAGATGAATTAAAAAAGATTGATTTAAAGAAAATGAGAGATTTTCATCGAAGGAAACAAGTCTTGGCAACTATTGCTCTGGTGAAAGTCAAAAATCCTCAAGATTATGGAGTGGTAATTTGTAAAAGTGGGATAGTCCAGAAATTCTTGGAAAAACCAAAGAATCCCCCATCAAAATATATTAATTCCGGCTTATATATTTTTTCGCCAAAGATTTTTGATTATCATCCAGGCCCTAAATTTTCCATGATAGAAACTAATCTTTTCCCAAAGTTAGCTGAAGAAAACAAATTAGCCGGATTTAAGTTTAACGGTAAATGGACTGATTGCGGTACGTGGCAGCGCTATGAGAAAGCCATAAAAAACTGGCGTTAATAAATATATGTCTAAAATATTAATAACCGGGGGAGCGGGTTTTATCGGTTCCCATCTTACCGACAAGTTAATAGAACGAGGTCATCAAGTAGTAGTGGTTGATAATTTATCCAGCGGAAAAAAGGAAAATCTAAATCCCAAAGCCAAATTTTATGAGGTGGATATTTGTGATTCCGAAATTTCTCAGATTTTCCAAGAGGAAAAACCAGAAATTGTTTTTCATTTTGCTGCTCAAATTGATGTTCGTAAGTCAGTAAAAGATCCTATTAAAGACGCAGAAATCAACATCCTTGGCTCCCTAAATCTAATTCAAAACTTTATCCAATTTCCAGCTTCAAATTCCCAAGACAAAAACTTTGTTTTTGCGTCATCAGGCGGCGCTATCTATGGCGATACAGATGTTACCCCTACTCCAGAAACCCATCTGGAGAACCCGGAATCGCCTTATGGAATTACTAAATTAACTGTTGAAAAATATCTTTACTTTTATAGAAAAACCTTTCGTTTAAACTATACTGCCTTACGGCTTGCTAATATTTATGGTCCTCGCCAAAATTTCAAAGGAGAAGCAGGAGTAATAGCTGTTTTTTGCAATAAGATGCTGAAAGATGAACAGGCGATAATTAATGGTGAGGGTGAACAGACCAGAGATTTTGTTTATGTTGATGATGTGGTTGAGGCAGCTCTTTTAGCAATGGAAAAAGAAAAAAGCGGTATTTATAATATTGGGACTGCTAAAGAAACAAATATTAATGAAATCTTTAGGAAAATTAAAGAACTAACCAATTCTAACTGTAAAAAAATTCACGGTCCAGCAAAACCAGGAGAACAGAAAAGAAGTTGTCTTGATTATTCCAAAGCAAAAGAAGAACTTAACTGGCAGCCGAAATATAATTTGGAAGATGGGTTAAAAGAAACAATAGAATGGTTTAAGTAAAATGGATATTAAAAACACAATCAGAAATATTATTTCCGATCCGGGTGCTTTTTTTCTGAAAAACTTAGGAACTAAGCAAACCCTTGCCAAGAATACTTTTTGGCTGGCTGTAGCTGAAGGAGTAACTAGATTTTTAAAGCTGTTTTTGATCATTTATGTTGCCCGGATTTTGGGAGCTACTGAATACGGAAAATTCACTTTTGCTTTGGCTTTTGTAAGTTTATTCGCTATTTTTTCTGACTTTGGCATTTCTTCCATTGCTACCCGCGAAATTGCCAGGGAAAAAGAGAGAGAAAAGGATTTTCCGGCTCTTCTTTCCTTAAAACTTGTTTTAAGTATAGGAACCTTAATTTTAATTTGTCTTGGTTCCTTTTTTATTACTCTTGACCCAATAATCCGGGGAATGATCTGGATTTTAGGAATTTATATTATAGTAAGCGGTTTTTCAGGGATTATTTACGCTTTCTTCCAAGCCCGCCAGAAAATGGAATATCAGGCTTGGGCTAAGATTTTACAGGCAATAGCCGTAACTGGAGCGGGATTTTTTGTTCTTTTCAATTTTCCTTCGGTTAAGAATTTAAGTTTAAGTTATTTATTTGCCAGTTTAGTTGCTTTAATATTTATTTTGTTATTATTTCACTTCAAGGTTTGTCAATTGAAAATATCTTTTAATAGTATTATTTGGCGGAATGTTTTATTAATGTCTTGGCCTTTAGCTTTAGGAGGGGCTATGGGCTCAATTTGCGCCAGCACTGATTCAATAATGATGGGCTATTGGGGACAAATTACTCAAACTGGTTGGTATAATGCTGCTCAGAGAATTGTGGCAGTTGCTTTTATTCCCACTAGTCTAATTGCCTCAAGTTTTTTTCCAGCCCTGAGTAAATTTTTTGGCCAGTCAAAAGAAAAATTCCAGAAAAGCTGGAATTATTTTATGGAGGTAATGATTCTTCTGGCTGTTCCTTTGGTGATTGGCGGTATTGTTTTAGCCCCAAAGATTATTAACTTTGTTTACGATCCAAGCTATTTGTATGCTGTTCTGGCTTTTCAAATTTTGATAGTAACCGGCGGAGTTGCAATTCTAAGTGGTCCTTTTAGCCAGGCCTTAGTTGTTTCAAATCAGCAGAAAAAAACTTTTTGGATCGTTCTTTTTGGAGCAGTTCTCAATGTAATTTTAAACTTGATTTTAATTCCTAAATATTCTCTCTATGGTGCTGCTTTGACTAGTTTGACAGCCAGTATTTTAATGTTGTTCTTGCTTTTTAAATTTACCTCAAAATTCACTCACATTCAGCCAATTAATTTAAGATTAATTTTCTTTTTTCTTATAGCTTTCATTTCTAGCATTATAATGTATTTAGTAATTTCCTTTCCTGATGTTTATAATCTTTATATTATTTATATTATTTTAATCGGTATTTTAGTTTATCTCCCCACTTTCTTTATATTAAAAAAGGTGTTAAAGTATTTTATTAAGTAATCTATATGAAAAAAGCACTTATAACTGGAATTACAGGACAGGATGGCTCATATTTAGCAGAGTTTTTGTTAAATAAAGGCTATGAAGTTCACGGAATTAAAAGACGAGCTTCTTCTTTTAACACAGAAAGGATTGACCATCTTTATCAGGATCCTCATAAAAAAGAGAGGAGGTTTGTTCTTCATTACGGCGATATGACTGATGCGACCAATTTAATGAGAATTGTTCAGAAAATCTGGCCAGACGAGATTTATAATTTAGCTGCTATGTCCCATGTTAGAGTTTCTTATGAAATGCCGGAATATACGGCAGATGCAGATGGCTTGGGTTGTTTAAGATTATTGGAAGCAGTTAGGACCCTTGGCTTGGAGAAAAAAACAAAATTTTATCAGGCATCAACCAGTGAACTATTCTCTGGAAAACCCGGAGAGGCGCCCCAAAATGAAAATACTCCTTTTTATCCAAGAAGTCCTTATGGAGTAGCTAAACTATATGCCTATTGGATTACTGTTAATTATAGAGAGGCATATAATATCTTTGCCTGTAATGGCATTTTATTTAATCACGAGAGTCCGCGGCGGGGTGAAACCTTTGTGACCAGAAAAATTACCAGAGCAGCATCAAGAATTGAATTAGGTTTGCAGGACAAATTGTATTTAGGAAATTTAAATGCCAAAAGGGATTGGGGACACAGTAAAGATAGTGTTGAAGCAATGTGGTTAATGTTACAACAGCCAGAACCAGATGATTATGTGATTGCCACAGGTAAACAACATTCAGTTAGAGAGTTTTGTCAACTCGCCTTTAAAGAACTGGGAATTGATTTAGAATGGCAGGGAGAAGGATTAAATGAAAAGGGGATAGACAAAAAAACAGGCAAAGTAATAGTAGAGGTTGATCCAAGATATTTTAGGCCAGCTGAAGTGGAGTCACTATTAGGCGATTCAACTAAAGCCAGGGAGAAACTCGGCTGGAGACCAAAAACAAGTTTTGAAGAGTTGATTAAAGAAATGGTTCAATCTGATTTAGAAGAAGCGAAGAAAGAACTTCATTTGAAAAACGGCGGTTTCGAAGTGAAAAACTATTTCGACTAAATATGATTGATTTAATTAAAAAGAAAATTTTAGTTACAGGAGCTCAGGGTTTTTTAGGGAGATATTTAGTAAAAAATTTGTTAGAGAAAAGACAAGTTTCCAGAGAAAATTTATTCTTGCCAACGTTTGAAGAATTGGATTTAAGAAAGGGGGGGGCATTGCCAAAAAAGAATTTGGCTTTGAAGCAAAAACAGATTTTATAGTTTTAGTTCGGAAAATTTTTAATTATGAAGCATACCACGAAACACACATTGAAGCTTATATTAATTAAATGCAGATTATTGTCATTCGTTCAACCAATCTATGAGGCATTGATTTCTCTTTTGCCAAATATTTGTCATCAACGGGAGAAAGAATATAGAGAGCGGCAGGAAAAAATGCTTAAGTTTTACTCTCAATTCATTAAAAAAGGCGATGCCGTTTTTGACATAGGAGCTCATCGGGGAAATAGAACTGAAATATTTCTCAGACTTGGAGCAAGGGTAGTTGCGGTGGAGCCACAGAAAAGATGCATTAAATATTTACAATCGAAATTTGGGAAAGAACCAAATTTTATATTGGTGAAAAAAGGTTTATCAGACAAGGAGGGAAAATTAACTATATTTGTTTGCGGAGAAGCTGATACCATTTCTACTTTTTCAGAAAAGTGGAAAACTGGCAGATTTTCTAATTACAAATGGAATAAGCAAGAAATTGTTCCTGTTACTACCTTGGATAATTTGATAAAAGAATTTGGAATACCATCTTTTTGTAAAATTGATGTAGAGGGTTATGAATTAAAAGTTTTAAAAGGTCTTTCAAAGCCAATTCCTTATTTGAGCTTTGAGTTTACTAAAGAATTTTTTGAAGACGCAAAAGCCTGTTTAGATCATCTCATCTCTTTAGGTTATTGGCAATTTAATTTTTCTTTAAGTGGAAGCATGGAATTTTTCTTCCCTCGGTGGGAAAGTTCAAAAGAGATTATTCAAAAAACCTCCTTAATTAAAGATAAACTTTTGTGGGGCGATATTTATGCTAAATTTTTTTAAAAAAAATTTAGAAATAATTTATCAGTGGTTAAAACCAAAGATGAAATTTAAAGATTTAATTAAAATAATAGTTGATGCTGATTTAAAAGTTTGGGGAGTAAAAAAGTAAATTTAGAATATGATCAATCTCAAAACAAAAAAAATTTTAATTACTGGTGCCTATGGTTTTTTGGGTAAGCATTTAGTGAAAAATTTATTGGAGAAAAGAAAAGTTTCCAGAGAAAATTTATTCTTGCCAACGTTTGAAGAATTGGATTTAAGAAAATGGGAAAATTGTCAAAAAGCAGTTAAGGGACAGGATATTGTTATTCATTTAGCGGCCAAAGTTGGGGGCATTGGTTTAAATAAAGAGATACCGGGAGAAATATTTTACGACAATGCCATAATGGGTATTCAGTTAATAGAAGCAGCTCGGCTGGCCGAAGTGGAAAAATTCGTTGCCTTAGGCAGTATTTGTTCATACCCCAAATTTACCAAGGTTCCTTTTAAAGAAGATTATTTATGGAATGGCTATCCAGAAGAAACAAATGCTCCTTATGGCTTGGCCAAAAAAATGCTTTTGGTCCAAGGACAAGCCTATCGAAAGCAATACGATTTCAACTCAATATTTTTAATGCCTATAAATCTCTATGGTCCCGGAGATAATTTTGACCCCAAATCTTCCCATGTCATTCCGGCTTTAATCAAAAAAATAGCCGAAGCAAAAAAAGAAAATAAAAATTATATTGAGGTCTGGGGAACCGGTAAAGCGACCAGAGGATTTTTATATATTGAGGATGCTGCCGAAGGAATTTTATTAGCCACTGAAAAATATGATAAGCCGGAACCGGTTAATCTGGGTTCAGACATGGAAATCTCAATTAAAGATTTAGCAGAATTAATTTGTAAATTAATGGACTTCAAAGGCAAAATTCGCTGGGACACTACAAAACCTGATGGACAGCCCCGACGCCGCCTTGATGTATCAAGAGCCAAAAAAGAATTCGGCTTCGTGGCAAAAACAAATTTCGAACATGGTCTCAAGAAAACAATTGATTGGTATTTAAAAAGTTAAAATATTTAATAAAAAAATAAAAATATGGAAACAAAAAATATTCCAGTCATTATGTTGTGTGGTGGCAAGGGAATGCGTTTGCTTGAAGAAACTGAATTTAAGCCAAAGCCGATGGTAGAAATAGGAGGAAAACCCATTTTGTGGCATATTATGAAAATATATGCTCATTACGGATATCGCGATTTTGTTCTTGCTCTCGGATATAAAGGCGATTATATAAAGGATTATTTCCTAAAGCAAAAATATTATGAGTCAGATTTTTGCTTGAATACAAAAGATGGAGAAATTTCGAATGTTATTCCAAATAATAGTTTTGAAAAAGATGAATTTAATATAATTTTTACAGATACTGGTTTAGAAACGCCTCATGGTGAAAGAGTTTTAAAACTTAAAAAATATATTCCAGGGGATTTATTTATGGTAACCTATGGAGACGGTGTTGCGGATATTGATATTGATAAATTGATAGAATTTCATAAAAGCAAGGATGTGATAGCAACAATAACCGGTGTTCATCCTATTTCTCGTTGGGGTTTGGTAAACACTGATGAGAATAACATTATTACTCAATTTTCTCAAAAACCAATGCTTTATGATTATGTAAATGGAGGATTTATGGTGTTTAAAAAGGAATTTTTAGACATTCTAAAAGAAGGAGATATGATCGAAGATGCCCTTTCCAGATTACTTCCCCAAAAACAAGTAGCCTTATATAAACATGAAGGTTTTTGGTATGGAATGGATACTTATAAAGATTTTGTCTTCTTAAACAATCTTTGGGATGAAGATCCTAAATGGAAAGTTTGGGAATAAAATATGGAAAACTTTAAATCAATGAATATTTTAGTAACCGGAGGAGCTGGATTTATTGGTTCTTGTCTTGTAAATAAATTAGTGGAGCAAGGTCATAATGTTGTAGTGATTGATAATCTATCTAGTGGCAGAAAAGAAAATCTTAACCCCAAAGCCAAATTTTATGAGATGGATGTTCGTGATTCTAAAATTTATCAGATTTTTCAAGATGAAAATCCAGAAACAGTTTTTCATTTAGCTGCCCAGCCAATTGTAGAAATCGCTTATAAAAATCCCTTAGAAACAATGGAAACAAATATCATGGGCACAGCTAATATTCTTGAAGCATGCAGGTTGAAGGGGGATATAAAATCAATTGTAGTAACTTCGTCTGACAAAGCTTATGGCAAAGCAGAAAAATTACCATATACTGAAACAGTTCCGTTAAAGGGGGATCATCCTTATGAGGTTTCTAAATCTTCTGCTGATTTGATTGCCAGGGCATATTTTAAAACTTATGGATTGCCAGTAACAATTACTCGTTTTGGTAATGTATTTGGCCCGGGTGATATTAATTTTGATCGGATTATTCCCGGTATTTTTAAATCAATTCTCACAGATGCTGAATTTTTAGTTAGAAGTGATGGTAAAATGATTAGAGAATATATTTATGTGGATGACATAACAAATGGATGTATAAAATTAGCACAAAACATAGAAAAAATTAAAGGAGAGGCTTTTAATTTTGGCAGCAAAAATATTTTTAGCGTAATGCAGGTGATTGAAAAGATAAAAGATATATTAAAAGTAAAAATAAATTATCAGATATTAAATACTGCTAAAAATGAAATACCAGAACAATATCTTGATTGGACTAAAATAAATAAAACATTAGGCTGGCAACCAGAAATGAGCTTTGAAGAAGGAATAAAAAAATCTTTTGACTGGTATAAAAACTTTTATTCTACTAAATAAAATATGAAAAAGGTTTTAATTACAGGCGGAGCAGGATTTATTGCGTCTAATTTTGTCCGGAAATTTCTAAAGTTAGGTTATAAAATTTATATAATTGAAAAAAAAGGATCAAATTTTTGGCAACTTGAAGATATAAAAAATAAAATTAAGATTAATTATATTGATCTTAAAAATTTTCCTAAATTAGAATCTTTCATTATTAAAACTAAACCTCAAATTATATTGCATTTTGCTGCCTATGGCACTTATCCTCGAAAACAACAAGATGTAAAAATGATGATAGATACTAATTTACTTGGGACAATAAATTTAGTAAATGCTTTGAGAAAAATAAGATTTGAATGCTTTATCAATACTGGTAGTTCTTCTGAATATGGAATAAAAAATAAACCAATGAGAGAAGCTGATTTGTTAAAACCAAATAATCTTTACGGCGTGACAAAAGCAGCGGCTACTATGTATTGTCAGTATATGGCGAAACAATATGATTTACCGATTGTATCTTCTCGATTATTTGCTGTTTATGGTTATTTCGAGAATAGAGAGCGACTCGTTCCAACGATAATAAGCTCGTGTTTAAAAAATGAAAAACTGAAATTATCTTCACCGAGCTCAGTAAGAGATTTTATATTTATTGAGGACATAATAAATGCCTATTTGAAGATAATAGAAAATATTCAAAGAATTAAGGGAGAAGTTCTTAATCTTGGCACAGGAAAACAAATTGATATTGCCCAGGTTGTAAGTTTGATTAAAAAAATTACTAATTCAAGAATAAAACCAGAATACAATCAAATAAAACCAGCCCAAACAGAACCAAAAAATTGGGGAGCTGATATTTCAAAAATTAAAAGGTTATTAAATTGGCAACCGCAATACAGCTTGGAAGAAGGACTTAAAAAAGACATAAGGTGGTTTAGGAAAAACATCTCTGTGTATTAAAATTTAAAATTATGAAATTGTCAAACTATATTATTGATTTTCTTGTAGCTAATAAAATAACACACATTTTTGAAGTTTGTGGGGGGGCTTTAGCTCATTTACTTGATTCTCTCTATAGAAGGAAAGATATTTTTACTGTATCTATGCATCATGAGATGGCTGCTGCGATTGCTGCTGAGGGTTATGCGCGAGCTAGCGGAAATATAGGTGTAGCTATGGCAACAAGTGGACCAGGAGCAACGGGTTTGATAACCGGTATTGGGAGTTGTTTTTTTGATTCAATTCCGTGTCTTTTTATCACTGGTCAAGTAAATACTTATGAATTCAAGTTTGATAAACCTGTTAGACAAATTGGCTTTCAGGAAACAGATATTGTAAATATAGTAAAACCTATTACTAAAGAGGCTGTAATTATTAAAGATGCTAATAGAATAAAATACCATCTTGAAAGACTGTTATATATGACAAAATCTGGTCGTCCTGGTCCGGTACTGTTAGACACCCCATTAAATATTCAACGTGCAAATATTAATTCGGATAAGCTACAATCTTTTAAAAAGAATGATGCTGAGACTACTAAGAAAATAGATAGCAAGGTAATGGAAAAGGTAGTAACCCTGATAAGAACTTCTTCACGACCAGTTGTTTTGGCTGGTGGGGGTCTTAGATTATCAGGTGCACAAGATGAACTTTTTAAATTTATAGAAAAGACCGAGATACCGGTTGTGACCTCTCTGATGGGATTAGACGTTTTTCCGCATGATAACTCATCTTTCGTTGGAATGTTAGGTAGTTATGGAAATCGTTATGCCAATTTAACTGTTGCAAATGCTGATTTGCTTTTAGTTTTGGGGTCAAGGTTAGATACAAGACAAACTGGGACAAGGCCAGAGACTTTTGCGAGGGGAGCGAAGATTATCCATGTAGACATTGATTCTTATGAGTTAAATAACAAGATTAGAGCAGATATTGCTATTAACTCGGATCTTAAATACTTTTTGGTTGGATTAAATAAAAACATTCGTAATTATGATAAGGATAAAATAGAATCTTGGAAGCGAATAATAAAAGGTTATAAAAATCAGTACCCATCTTATAAAGAATCCGCTGGCGATGAGATAGAACCTAATTTTTTTATAAATAAACTATCTAAGGTTATTCCAGAAAACGCTGTAATATGTACAGATGTTGGCCAGATTCAAATGTGGGCTGCTCAATCTCTAGAGATAAAAAAATCTCAAAGGTTTTTAACTCAAGGGGGAATGGGGGCAATGGGTTCAGCTTTGCCTATGGCAATTGGTGCCTCTTTCGCTAAACCTGGCAAAATCATTGTTGTTATAACCGGTGATGGTGGTTTTCAATTGAATATTCAAGAACTTCAAACAGTTTTTTATCATAAATTACCTATAAAAATAATACTTCTAAATAACAAATGTTATGGTATGGTAAGACAGTTTCAAGAACAATATTTTGGTAGTAGATTTCAATCGACGGTTATTGGATATAGTGCGCCAGATTTTCAGAAAGTGGTATCTGCTTATGGGATACCGTCAATAAAAATTTCTACTAATAGTGAAATAAAAAATGCTTTGCATAAACTTTTTAACGATAGAAAAACAAAATTCCTTGAAATTAGTATAGATTTAAAAACTCCGGTTTATCCAAAACTATCTGTAAATAAGCCGATAGAGGATCAGGACCCACTGTTACCGCGAGATAAACTCAGATCAAATATGATTATTAAACCTTTAAAAGAAAATAAAAATGAAAAGTAAAAAACAATTAAGAAAAGAAATTTTTGAGAGGGTTAAAAAAAATCTATAGATTAAAAAAAGAAAAAGAGAAATTTATTCTTGGTAAAACTAGAATCAATTATGCAGGTCGGGTTTATGACGAAAAAGAAATGATAAATTTGGTTGATGCCTCTTTAGATTTTTGGTTAACTGCTGGAAGATATACGAAAGAATTTGAAAAGAAGTTTGCAGAACTTTTAGGTACAAAGTATTGCTTATTAGCAAATTCCGGTTCTTCAGCCAATCTTCTGGCTATTTCGGCTTTAACTTCTTCAAAATTAGGAAAACGGAGATTAAAACCCGGTGATGAGGTTATTACTACTGCTTGTGGATTTCCAACTACTTTAAATCCTATTTTACAGAATAATTTAATCCCTGTTTTCATAGATATTGATTTGGGTACTTACAATATCCAAGTAGATAAAATTGAAAAAGCAATTTCTAAAAAAACCAAAGCAATTTTTATCACTCACACTTTAGGTAATCCTGTAAACCTTGATAAAATCCTAAAAATAGTGAAGAAATATAATCTTTGGTTTATTGAAGACAGCTGTGATGCTTTAAGTTCAAAATACAAAGGAAAATATACTGGAACTTTTGGCCATATTGGAACTTTTAGTTTTTACCCGGCGCATCAAATAACAATGGGAGAAGGGGGAGCTGCAGTTACAAACAATTTATTATTGAAAAAAATAATTGCTTCTTTCCGTGATTGGGGAAGAGATTGTTGGTGTGAACCAGGTCATGATAATACCTGCGGTAAAAGATTTAGTCAACAGTTTGGGAAATTGCCATTTAGTTACGACCATAAATATGTTTATTCCCATATTGGCTATAATTTAAAGATTACCGACCTTCAAGCAGCAGTAGGGGTAGCTCAACTTAAAAAATTGCCTTCTTTTATCGAAACTAGAAGAAAAAATTTTGATTATCTTTATAAATTTTTCAAACAATGCGAAAAATACTTTTTCCTTCCTCAATCAGAAAAATATTCTCAACCTTGTTGGTTTGGTTTTCCTCTTTTAGTAAAAAAAGAAACTCCATTTACCAGGACTGAAATTGTGAATTATTTAGAAGCAAATGAAATTGCCACCAGAATGCTTTTTGGCGGAAATCTAACCAAACAACCAGCTTATCAAAATACAAAATATAGAATTTTCGGCACATTAGAAAATACAGATTTAGTAATGAATAACCTTTTTTGGATAGGTGTCGGTCCCTTGATTAGTAAAGAGATGATTGAATATGTATCTGATACTTTCTTAAAGTTTTTTAAAAAATATGAATAATCTAATAAAAATAAAGAATTTTATAATTAAAGTACCGTTTTTATTTAATATACTGGTATATTTTGTCAGAATTAGAACTACTGGTACTATTTTTGTTAAGTTGTTAACTCAGGAGGAAAAAGTAAAATTGTTGCTGGATTATGCAAAAAAGTTTGATTGTAAAATTTTTGTAGAAACTGGCACATACAGAGGAGATACAATTTATAGTTGTAAAGATTTTTTTGACGAGTTGTTTTCAATTGAATTAAGTCACAAGTTGTTTGTAGATTGTAAAAATAGATTTCTAAATTATAATAAAGTTCATGTTTTTGAAGGTAATAGTAGTATAATATTTCCTAAAATTGTTAAAGAAAAAAGTCAGTCAATACTTTTTTGGTTGGATGCCCACTATTCTGGTGGTGAGACGGCACGGGGTGAACAGGATTCACCTATAATTAAAGAGTTAAATTTTATATTAAAAAATGTGCCTAAATTTTGTATTTTAATTGATGATGCTAGATGTTTTAATGGTAAAAATGGATATCCTACAATAGGCTTTTTGAAAAAGATGATAAATAATAATCAAAATAGTAAAAATTATATTTTGGAGTTGCAAGTAAAAAATGATATTATAAGAATTACTTGTACATAATATTTTTTACTTTCCTAATTTAGAAAGTATCAAAATATAGTATGTTTAATTTAAAAGATTTTATTATAAATAATTTTTATCTTTATAAATTTTATATTAAGTCAAAATTATTTCTAGAATCAAAAAAATTATTTCTAAAAAGAAAATAGCTCAATATATCAGAAAGAATTCTGTAATTATTGAAATCATCGGCGCCCATGTCGGCAGTGACATGGTAGAAAGGGCTGTATTATGGCCAAAAGGCCAAATCTATGCTTTTGAACCGATTCGAAATATTTTTGATAGATTGTGCTTTAAAACAAAAAAATTCAAAAATATTGAAATAATTCAAGCGGCGGTTACGGATAAAAACGACAAAGGAACGGAGGAAATTTTTTATAATAATGCTGTTAAATTATTTCTAATAGTATAAAAACCAGAATAATTTAATTAATTTAGTAATATCAATCTTATGAATTTAAGCTACCCAGAACACCATTTTGTAAAAAATGGGCATATAAAAACCTGTCAGATTTGCAACTCTGACAAACTCCACACAATCCTTGATCTAGGTCATCAACCGCTGTGTGATTCGTTGTTAACGGAAAGCATGTTAAATGAACCAGAGAAAAATTATCCGCTACGCATGGTATGGTGTGAAAATTGCACAAATGCTCAAATTGATTATTGCGTTGATGGCAAAGAAGTGTACTACCCCGACTATCCTTATAGAAGTGGTGTAACAAAAGAACTTGTAGAATATCAAGTAAAAATAAGCCATTCTCTTATAAGAAAGTATGGGCTGAAAACAAATGATTTAGTTGTAGACGTCGGATCTAATGATGGAATACTGCTGAGCGGTTTTAAAAATACAGGGATTAAGACACTCGGAGTTGAACCAACAAATATTGCAAAAATTGCAAATGCAAATGGCATTGAAACAATTCAAGAATTTTTTGATATTAGAGTTTCAGAAGAAATAAAAAATAAATACGGATTGGCTTCCGTTATCGTGACAACAAATACTTTTGCGCATATGCAAACAATCGGTGAATTCATTGTGGGGGCATATAATTTATTAAAAAACGGTGGAATATTTATTTCCGAAACACACTATCTTTTGGATGTAATAAAAGGAGGGCAATTTGACACAGTATATCACGAACATTTAAGAACTTATTCTCTTAAAGGTCTCGTAACTTTATTTAACCAATATGATTTTACCGTGACAGATGTTGAGAGGGGTGACAGATACGGAGGAAACATCCGAGTTCATGTAACCAAGGGAAGGAATAGAAAAGTTAGTCCGGAAGTTGACAAATTATTAAAAATTGAAGAAGAATTTGGGCTCGGAAAACTTGAAACTTTTGAAAAATTTGCCAAGCGGGTAAAAACCGCTCGTCTAGGGTTTATGGATTTTTTGATTGCAACAAATAAGGCCGGAAAACGTATAGTAGGGAATTCATGTCCAGGGCGAAGTTCTACTCTTTTGAATTATTATGGAGTAGATTCGGAATTGTTACCATACTTGGCTGAACAGCCAGCATCTCTCAAATTAGGAAAGTATTTGCCAGGTAAGCATATTCCCGTGGTAAATAATCAGCGGCTCATAGATGAGCAGCCGGATTATGTCGTTTTGTTGGCATGGCATTACGCCAAGCCGATAATGAAACAACTAAAGGCAAGGGGGTTGAAGTCTGATTTTGTGATTCCTTTGCCAGATTTTAAAATAGTAAAAAATTCAGAATAAGATTTACCTTTATGTTAAAAATCGGGATAATTGGATCTGGATTTGGCCTTTATGGCCTGTTGCCTGCGTTCAATTCTATAAAAAATTGCCAAGTGACCTGTATTTGCGGGGAAAAAACAGATCGTTTGGTGAAATATTGTCAAAGCATTAATCTTGAGAATATCTATTCTGATTGGAGAATTATGCTGGAAAACGAAAATTTAGACGCGATTGCCTTAGCAGTTCCACCGAGTGTTCAATATGAAATCGCAAAAGTTGCAATCAAGAAAAAGATAAACGTATTTGCTGAAAAACCATTAGCCGCAAACTACAATCAAGCTAAAGAGCTTCTCTTTCTTGCTCAAAAAAAAAGAATAACTCATGCAGTTGATTTTATTTTTCCTGAAATAGAAGAATGGCAAAAAGTGAAACAAATTATAGACAAAAAAACCTATGGAAAGCTGAAGCATATTTCCGTTAATTGGAATTTTCTTAGCTACAATATAAAAAATAAAATTTCATCCTGGAAAACAAATCCTGAGAGGGGCGGTGGTGCACTGTCTTTTTATTTTTCTCATGCTTTGTATTATTTGGAATATTATGCAGGGGAAATTTTAAATTTAAAAAGTTTATTCTCTTATCCTAAGAAAAGCAAAAATGACGGAGAAGTTGGAGCAGACATAATTATCCGATTCAAAAGTGGCATTAATGGTAATGCTCACATTTATTCAAGCGACAAGGGTCTTAATAGACACCAGCTGATATTCAGATTTGAAAAAGCCACAATTATATTAGAGAACAAAAACAATGTAACTAAAAATTTCACGATAAGTGCTTATGTCGGAAAAAAGACAAAAAAAATAACCGTTAAAAAGAACGATATTACAAGAAAAGGAGAAGACGAGCGGGTAAGGATTGTTAGAAAAATTGGTACCAGATTTATAAATGCATGCATTAGTAAAAACCCCACCCATCCCTCATTTGAAGAAGGATTTAGAGTTCAAGCATTAATAGACAAAATTCGGCGAAACGAAATATAAAACATAGATATTAAATTTATTAGCCATGGACAATAAGCCCCTACTTAGCATTTGTATTCCTACCTATAACAGAGTGTTGTGCCTGCAGCAATGCCTGGAAAGCATTACGGAACAATTTAAAAATCCCCTTATATTGAAAAATGTTGAAGTGGTGATTTCCGATAATGCCAGTACGGATGATACTGAAAATTTAGTGAAAAAGTATCAAGAAAAATTTCCCAACATCTTATATCACAAGAACATTGAAAACATTGGAGTTGATCGAAATATTTTAACCGTAACGGAAAAAGCCAACGGTAACTATGTTTGGCTTTTAGGAGATGACGATGCGTTGTTCCCTGACGCTATAACCCATATATTGGAAAAGATAAAATTAAAAGAGTTTAAGTATTGCCTTGTCAATTGCCTTGGTTATGATAGTAATTTGATTAATCCGGCTTTACGATATCCGAATCTTAAGATTCAAGCCGACCAACATTTTGAAAAGTTGCTGGAGTGCGTAAAAAAAACAAACAAAAAAGATTTAGTCGGTCTTTTTTGTGGACTATCGGGCCAAATTTTTGATAAAAAAATATGGGAATCTTGGCCGGAAAAGCAAAAATACATAGGTTCAAATGCTGTGCATTTATATGTTTTGCTTTCAGCTATGAAAAACCAAAAATTTATAATAATAGCAAAGCCGCTGGTCAAGGTAAGGGCTGCCAATATTCGCTGGGAAACGTTTTCTGGGTTGGAAACTTTAGTAAAGAGAACTCAGTCCACTTCTAAAAGTTTAGTTTGGATACTTGAAACTTATGAGATACCTTATTCCAAACTATCTCTAAAAATTGAGCAGGGTAAAAATATTTTATTTGGCTGGACAAATAATATTCTGAGAAATCATATTTTCAAAAACCAAAAATCTCGCGATTTTATAAAAAGATTACTGGGAAGGCTTTAAAATAATGAAGATTTTTTGACATAAAGGTATGGATAATTTGCTTAAGATAAAAAAATAGAATATTATACTGGTCGTTTGTTAGTTAGAATTTTTGGACTTAGAAAATTTTCTTATTCTAGCTTAAATGAAGATAATATCATCGATTGGCTGACGGGGTACAAAAAAATGGTATCTATATAGATATTGGTGCAAATAATCCAGATGTTATAAATAACACAAAGTTATTTTATGAAAAGGGATGGCGAGGAATAAATATTGAACCATCAGAAAAAGAGTTTAGGATGTTACAAGAAAAAAGGCCGGTTTTTTACAAGGGAGAGAAAGATAATTCTGGAAACACTTTTAATAAAGAAGTAGCAAAAAAGGGGGGCTAGAAAAAGCCAACGTCTAATTCTAAAACCGTTGTCAAATATTTTTAAAGAAAATAATTTGGTTAGAGTAGATTTTATTTCGATTGACGTGGAAGGATTTGAAATGGAAGTTTTAAAAAGCAACGACTGGATAAAATATAAGGCAGACGTTTTATGTATTGAAGGTTTTGGTTATGGACATCTCAAAAAGTTTGGTCATAAATTTGTTTTTTTGGGATGGATTAAATAGTTACTATAAATTGTTATGAGTAATATCACTTTTGTAATTTTTACATTCAATGAAGAAAAAAGAATTGAATATGCTATTCGTAATTTTATAAATTATGGCGAAGTTTTAATAATGGATGGTGGTAGCACTGATAAAACAAAGGAAATAGCGGAAAAATTGGGGGCAAAATTTTTTTCACGACCTTTGAGTAATAGACCGCAAGTAGAAACACAGGAAATTTTTGACTTTATCAAAGATAAAGTGAAAACGGATTGGATTTATTGGGGTTACGTTGATAATTTCGCTCCGAAAACTTTACTAGATAAGTTTGTTGAAATTTCATCCCAAAATGTTTTTAAGGTGGTTGTAAATCCTCTTTATACTTACCTTTGGGGTAATACCAAAAATTTTGCACACAAAGGAGGCACGCAGGTTTTTTTTCACAAGAATTATATAAGCTTTGTTGATAATAATATGCACAACATGGGTAGATTTATCGGAAAAAAAGACGAATTATTAAGATTGCCAAACAGAAAAGAATTTGCCTTGATTCATTTCAGTACCTATAATATTGGTAAATTTGTGGCGGGTCACCTAAAATATGCTGAAGCAGAAGCTCTTGATAAGCAAAAGGATGGTAAAAAATTTAACACTACGAGAATGTTAGCTGCGATGATTTATTATTGTTTTATTTTTTGTAAAAACGGATATAAAAATGGTATTTTAGGTTTAATCGCTATGCTTAGTTATGCTTTTTCAAGATTTATGGTTTACGTAAAATTATACGAATTAGAAAAAGGAATAACCATGGAATCAATAGAAAATAATTATAGCAAGATGAAGAAAGAAATGCTGAAAGAGTTTGAGGATATTAATTAATTTTTAATATAAGTAGGGTTTAACATGAAAAGAAGAATAACCCATAGTATTGTTCAAAAAATTAGAAAAGCTACACCGTTGTCGTTACGATGGAAAATTGGTCCGCCAATTGCCTATTTTGTATATTTGATTAATATTTATATCAGAAAAAACCGACCTACTCCTAAAGTTTTATCCCTCGATCAAACAATTGATAAAATTAATAAAGAAAAATTGTCAGTCATACGCTTTGGTGATGGAGAAATGTCGTTAATATGCGGAGACAGTTCGCTTTCCCAAAAGCAAAATCATAATTTAGCTATAAAACTTCGGTCAGTTTTACAAAAGAATATTGATGGATTATTAATTTGTATCCCAGGTATTTTCGAAAAATTAAACAATTTTACTAGGTTAGGTTACCGGTTTTACTTACATCATTTATTTCGATACGGGTATATGTGGAATAATTTACTATCTTACGAGCAAATATATGGCGATACAAACGTAACTCGCCCTTATTTGGGCTTTAAAAATAAAGAAAACAGTGAAAATATTTTCAAAAAATTATTTTCTATTTGGGAAAACAAAGAAGTGGTCTTAATTGAAGGAGAAAAAACTCGTCTAGGGGTGGGAAACGATATTTTTAATAAAGTAAAATCGTTAGAAAGAATTCTATGCCCAGCTGAAAATGCTTTTCTCAAATATGAAGAAATAAAAAAGGAAGTGGAAAAAGTTAATAAAAATAAAATAATTTTGCTATCATTGGGTCCAACCGCTAAAATATTGGCTTATGATTTGTTCTTGCTCGGATATAGAATTATAGACATCGGTCATATCGATATGGAATATGAAATGTTCTTAAGAAAAGCCAGTGAACAAATTAAGGTAAAATACAAATATTTTAGTGAAATCAAAGAGAGGAATCCTGAAAATTACAAAGACCCTGAATATTTAAGACAAATTATTGCGCACATTAGATAATTTCCTGTTAAATTATGAAAAGAATACGCGTTAAATTCTGTGAATTTGGCAAAAAAGATGAAGAAAATAAAAACGCTTACGCTTATTTTCTAAATAAAATACTGCAAAAATATTATAAGGTAGAAATATCCGAAAAACCGGATTACTTATTTTATGGTGGATCCTCTTTTGATTATCTTAAATATGATTGTATCAAAATATTTTATACCGGAGAAAATATCAGCCCTAATTTTAATTTGTGCGATTATGCTATCGGCTTTGATTATCTAACTTTCGAAGACAGATATTTCAGATTCCCTCTCTATTTAGCCACTGTATTTTATAATGAAGATGAATTATCTCTAGCTGGTGAAGACTATTTAAATAAGCAAGATGTGTTTACCAAAGAAGATCTAAAAAATAAAAAAGATTTTTGCAGTTTTGTTTATTCGAATTATTTATCTGATGATTCTCGCAGAATTTTTTTTGAAAAACTTAATAGGTATAAAAAAGTGAATTCCGGCGGTGCATATCTAAACAACATTGGATATCGTGTTGTAAATAAACTGGAATTTGAATTAAAACATAAATTCTCTATAGCTTTTGAAAATACGTCTCGGTCTGGTTATACAACGGAAAAAATTGTTAGCTCCCTGGTAGCAAAAACAATACCAATTTATTGGGGAAATCCAAAAATAAACAAAGAGTTTAACGAAAAACGATTTATTAATTGCCATAATTATGGTTCTTTTGATGACGTAGTGAAAAGAGTGATAGAAATTGACAAGAATGATAGTTTGTATGTTAAGATTATTAATAACCCCTTAAAAGCAGAAAATTATGATTTCGGAGAAGTGCGCAAGAATTTTGAAATATTTTTAAGAAACATAATTGATCAACCGCTGAAATCAGCCAAAAGAAGAACGGAAAATTCCGTAATAATATCAGGATTAGAAGAAAACGAAAAGTATTTAGCAAAATTTAATGAAAAAAGAGCAAGGAAAAGAAAAATGCTTTCTAAGATATACCAACCTTTCAAAAAAATAAAATTTATAGAAAATTTAAAATATAAATATTTTAGAAAAAATATTAATAAAAATGCGCGTAATGAAACATAGTTTAAAAAATGTTGAATATAATTTCTAGGTCAATTGTAATGGGTGGAATAGGCGGACCGCAAAAAGTTGTCGGTAATTTAATAAGGGGTCTTGATATTTTAGGATACCCTTATTGCATAAATAAAGATCTAGGTGCCACATCTCAATTGTGGATACAAGATGACGTCACAGCATTAAAAGAAGCATCCAAGAGAAAATTGAAAGCTATCGTTGGGCCAAACCTGTATGTGCTTCCCAGAAATATTCCGGAGAATATAGATATGTCCAATTTCGTATATATTTTTCCGTCAAAACAAATAATTGATTTTTGGAAATATCTCGGTTTTGATAGATGTCCGCAAGATTTTTGGCCTGTAGGTATTGATACAATGGAATTTCCGGAAAGAAAAAAGCCGAAAAATGGCATTGTTTTGATATATTTCAAAGAAAGGTATGCCGAAGAGTTAGATCTTGTTAAGAAAAGATTGACGGAAAATCAAACAAAATACAAAACTATAATTTATAGAAAATACAACGAAAAAAATTATAGAGGTTTATTGGAAAAAACCAAATATATAATCTGGATTGGCAAGGGGGAAAGCCAAGGAATAGCTTTGCAAGAGGCACTTTCAATGAATGTTCCCGTTTTGGTCTGGGATGTTGAAAAAATTGGACATTGGGTGCCACCAACAAAAAAAGAAAAAGATATGCTCAATGAAAAGGAGTTAAACTACAAACTTGTTACTTCTGCATATTATTTTGATGACAGGTGCGGAATAAAAGCAAAAAACAAGAATGAGATAGAAGATTTCATATCCGATATGGAAAAAAGATGGGAAAGCTTTGAGCCGAGAAAATACATAATTGAAAATTTAAGTTTGGAAAAACAGGCCAGAAGGTTAATTGAACTATTTGACAAGCACCATGATATATCCTATGAAAACGGTAAAAAAGAATTTTTAATAACAAACAAAAAATGGAAAAATGATAAACTTTATTTTAAAGCTTTCATGCACGCAAAATTAAAAACTAAAAATTTTATAAAATCATTCGGAAAATAAATAGTTTAATATGAATTCATTTAAAAAAACAATTTTAATTACGGGAGGTTGTGGTTTTGTTGGTCATCATTGCGTCGAAGGAATATTAAAAAATACAAATTGGGAAATTGTAATCTTGGATGCCTTAACCTATGCTGGTAATTTGAATCGCGTGACAGATAGTGAAGTTTTTGATCCAAAAAGAGTTAAATTTGTCTGGCACGACTTAAAAGCTCCGATTTCTGAAATGACCCATAAATTATTAGGGAAATTAGATTATTGCATTCATTTTGCTGCTGAGAGCCACATTGATAGGAGTTTGCAAGATAGTATTCCTTTTGTTATGTCAAACGTAGTAGGAACTGCAAATTTGCTAGAATACTTTAAGCACTATCAGCCAGAATGTAAAATTTTGATATTCTCAACTGATGAAGTATTTGGTCCGGCACCAGAAGGAATTTATTTTAAAGAAGATGATGGATTTAAACCCTCCAACCCCTATTCAGCCAGTAAAGCAGGGGAAGAGATGATCGCCTACTCTTTTGCCCATGCCTTTGGACTGCCAATTTCCATTGTTCGTTCAATGAACATTATAGGTGAGCGTCAGCATCCAGAAAAGTTTGTTCCAAAAACGATTAAGGTAATTTTAAACAATGAAAAAGTTATTTTACACGGTAGAGGAAAAGAAGATCTGTCATCGCGATGCTGGATTCACGCCAGAAATGTTGCCGACGGTTTGCTTTTTTTATTAAAAAAAGCAGAAAGAGAAGAATTCTACCACATTGTCGGAGAAGAAAGAACGGTTTTAGAGATAGCGGACTGGATTTGCGAGGTAATTAAAGGAAGAAAATTAAAAGATGAAGAAATTCAATGGGTTGATTATCATACTGCCAGGCCGGGTCATGATAAAAGATATGCCCTCTCTGGT
The DNA here is from genome assembly GCA_030619905.1 of bacterium. GTDB lineage: Bacteria > Patescibacteriota > Minisyncoccia > Minisyncoccales > CG1-02-41-26 > JAUXAO01. The sequence goes on from JAUXAO010000003.1 coordinate 83,013, forward strand.
GAAAAATTAGCCAGAATGGGATGGAAACCGCCTGTCGATTTAGAAACATCTCTTAAAAAAACCGTCAAATGGACTTTGGAACATAAAAAATGGCTAAATCTATAAAATATAAAGTTAAAGAATTAGAAATCCATTCGGATAAAAGAGGATGGTTGGTGGAAATGTTAAAACAAAACGAACTGAAAGAAAATATAAATCAAGTTTATGTTGCGACAATTAAACCGAATTTTACAAGGGGAAACCATTATCATTTGAAACGAAAAGAGTGGTTTTTTATTGTTAATGGAAAGGCCAATGTTTATCTTCAAGATATAGAAACAAAAGAAAAAATTTGTTTGAAAATTTCTTCAAGAAAACCAAGAATGATAACCATTTTCCCAAAAGTAGCCCATGCAGTTAAAAATACGGGAAAAGAAACGATTTATTTAATAAGTGCCCAAAATGATATTTACAACACCAAGAAACCCGAAACATTCACCCATCAACTGAACCAAAAAATATGTTAATTTTTTCCCGATTTTTTGATATCGTCAGAAAAAACGGTTTCCTTTTTTTGTTAAAAAAACTGCTTAAACGCTTTTTGGGAACTTTTTATCCTTTATTTTTGCCTTATTGGAAAATCAAAATAAAAAAATTCAAACCCGCTAGAATAAATGAACTGATCAGTTTTGTCTTTAATGAATTGGGTGGAATAATTCAGCCGATGCAAATCAGAGAAGAGATTTATCAATTATTAAAAATTCTAGCAGAAAAAAAACCAAAAATAATTCTGGAAATAGGAACTGCGAATGGGGGAACTTTATTTTTGTTTTCTCGGATGGCTTCCGGAAATTCCACCATAATCAGCGTTGATCTACCCGGCGGAATGTTTGGTGGGGGTTATCCAAAATGGAAAATTTCCTTGTATAAGTCATTCTCCGGGAAAAACCAAAAAATTCATCTTGTTAGGGAAGGTTCTCACAAAAAAGACACTTTCACCAAAATTAAAAAAATCCTAAAAGATGAAAGAATTGATTTTTTGTTTATTGACGGAGACCACAGTTATGAGGGAGTTAAAAAAGACTTCCAAACCTATAAACCGCTTGTGAAAAAAGGAGGACTTGTCGCTTTTCACGACATTGCGCCTAATGGTTCATCGGAATTAGTCGGCGGAGTTCCTGTTTTTTGGGGCGAAATTAAAAGCCAATTTAAATTTTCTGAACATATCGAAGAAATTAATCAAAATGGTTTTGGAATAGGGGTAATTTATTTATAACTTTATGAATCCAAAGGTTTCGGTTATTATTCCAACTTATAATCGGACAAATTTACTGTCTCGGGCTATTAATAGTGTTTTAAGTCAAACTTTCCAAGATTTTGAATTAATTGTCGTTGACGATGCTTCTATTGACAACACAAAAGAGGTTGTGGAAAATTTTCAAAAAAAAGATAAACGAATTAGATACATTCAACGAAAAAATTCCGGGGAAGGACCCACAAAAGCTATAAACGCCGGCCTTAAGGTGGCCCAAGGAGAATATATCTCTTTCCTAGAAGACGATGATGAATGGTTGCCGGGAAAAACTGAAAAACAGCTGGAGCTTTTTCGAAAATCAAAGAAAAAAAATTTGGGATTCGTAGGTTGTAACATATTAATAATTGATGAGAAATTAAAAACTACAAAAACCTATAATTTACCGAAATACAAGGATAATGTTTTTTTAAAAAAGCTCTTAGTCGGCAGTAAATTTTTCTTTAACTTCAGTATTCTTATGATTAAAAAAGAAGTCGTAAACAAGGTAGGGTTTCTTGATGAAAATTTAAAAATTGCAGCCGACCAAGACATCTACCTAAGAATTGCCCAAAAATATAGTTTTGATTTTGTTCCTGTTCCTTTAATTAAATTCCACATTCACGGATCAAACCTTTCTAGAAAACCGAATTATAATAAGGAAATGTCAGAATGGTTATATATGCTTGAAAAATATCGTGATTTATACAAAAACAACCCTATGGCTAATAGTTGCAAGCAAAGACGCCTTGGTGTCTTATGTCTGTCTTTGGGCGATTATAAGCAAAGCAGAAAATATTTATTAAAATCCATTATCGCCCACCCCTTAAATTTCAAGGCCTATTTAAACCTGTTGTTCTGTTTGGGTAAGAAATTTTTTTTAAAAAACATTGGTAAAAAAATACATTTATAAAAATCCTTAAGAGATTTCCGTTTTTAATTAAGAAATAATTTAAAAATATATTAAATAAAGTTATAGAAACGCTTCTGGTTTTTATGAAAAAAATTATTAAGAAAATCATCAGAATAATCCTGTCACCTTTTATTTTCTTTGATTATTTAAAATTTAAAAAAAATAACAACAGGTTCAGTATAAAAATATCTGATTTTTATCCCTGTATTAAAGACAGAACAATTAAAACGAACTTTGATGCGCATTATGTGTATCATACTGCCTGGGCTGCCAGAAAAGTTAAAGAAATAAATCCGGAAAAACATATAGATATTTCTTCCAGTTTGTATTTTTGTGGAATGGTTTCAGCTTTTGTTCCTATAGATTTTTATGATTACCGGCCTGCAAAAATTAAACTATCAAATTTAAAGAGCGATTATGCGGATTTAACAAAACTTCCGTTCAGCGATAAAAGCATAAGTTCTTTGTCTTGTATGCATACGGTTGAACATATAGGTCTTGGAAGATACGGCGATAAGATTGACCCAAACGGAGATTTAAAGGCGATATCAGAATTAAAAAGAGTTTTATCAAAAGACGGCTCTCTTTTATTTGTCGTCCCTATAGGAAAGCCAAAAATAGAATTTAACGCTCACAGAATATATTCTTACGAGCAAATTTCTGAGTATTTTAAGGACTTAACGCTGAAAGAGTTTTCTCTTATTACAGACAGTGGAGATTTTATAGAAGATGCCGATGAAAATTTAGCAAAAAAACAAAAATACGGATGCGGGTGTTTTTGGTTTATAAAAAAATGATTATTGTCAAACTAAAAGGAGGATTGGGAAATCAAATGTTCCAGTATGCCTATGGTAGGAAATTAGAACTTTCCGGCAAAAAGGTTGTTTTCGACACTTCTTTTTTCAAAGGAAATAAAGCGAAAAAAGATGCGGCCAGAGAATTTAAGCTTAATAAATTTAATCTTCAAACCCAAAGCAGTTTTTCCGATAAAAAACACTTATTTTCAGATATTTTTAATAAAATTAAGAGAAATCTTGGCTTTAAAACTAAAGAATTTTACCAAGGCGAAAAATATTTTATTGCTGTTGGTGAATCAATCAGAAGGGAATTCACTTTGAAAAAAGAATTGTCGTTCAGGGCGCAAGAAATTTTGCAGGAAATAGAAAAAGACAATTCAATTTCTTTACATATCAGGCGCGGAGATTATGTGACTAACCTAAAAACAAGCGCTTATCACGGGGTTTGCGGCTTAGATTATTATCGCGCGGCGATGAAACTTATCAAAGAAAAAATTCCCAATCCAATATTTTTTATTTTTTCCGACGATATAAATTGGGCAAAAGAAAATTTTGCCGGGGAAGAATTTATTTTTGTTTCTTCTCCGGAAATTGAAGATGTTGAAGAAATGATTTTAACGAGCAAATGCAGACATAATATTATTGCTAACAGCAGTTTTAGCTGGTGGGGAGCGTGGCTTAATAATAATCCGGAAAAAATTATTATTGCTCCGAAAAAGTGGTTTAATGATAAAAAAGCCGACCAAAGCGAAATAATTCCAAATAGCTGGATAAAAATATAATATGCTTAAAGTATCCGTGCTTTTGCCGGTGCATAACGGCGAGAAATATTTGCCCAAAAGCATTCAAAGCGTTTTAAGCCAATCTTTTGCTGATTTGGAATTTTTAATTTTAAACGACGGTTCTACGGATAATTCCTTAAAAATAATCAATCAATTCGCCGCGCTTGATAAGCGAATAAAAACTATTGATTTTAAAAAACATATCGGCTTAGTCAGAATTTTAAACGAAGGAATAAAAAGGGGGCAGGGCTTGTATTTGGCTAGGATTGACAGCGATGACGAATGGCCGGACGTTGATAAAATAAAGAAACAAGTTGAGTTTATGGAAAAAAATCCGGACTATGCCCTGGTTGGGACAAACGCTTTGGTTATAAACGAGAAAGGAGATATTGTCGGGAAAATCGCATATCCGGCAAAAGACGAGGTAATAAGGCGAAAGATTTTGATTAAAAATCAGTTTCTGCATTCCAGCGTAATGTTTCGGAAAAAAGCGGCGGAGAAATGCGGTTTATATAATCAAGAAGAAAAGTATGTTGAGGATTATGGATTGTGGCTTAGAATCGGACAGTATTATAAATTTGCCAATTTGCCCCTTTACGGCTTGAAATATCGTTTGAATCCGCAAGGCGAAACAGCTACCAAAAACAGGCAGCAAGTTATTAATAGTTTTAAATTGGCAAAAAAATTTAAGAATAAGTATCCGAACTTTATTTTGGCTTGCGTTAAATGGATTTTGCGTTATTTTAAAACATTTCTTAGAATATGAGAGTATTATATATTACCACCAAGAGTGAAGCCGGCGGAGCCCAAACTCATATTTATCAATTGAGCAAGTATTTTATTGAAAGAGGAAATGAAGTAGCAATAATGAGTTATCCAGGAGGGTGGTTAGAGGAAGAGACAAAAAAATTGGGAATAAAATTTTATCCGAGTAAATATTTTTCAAATAGGCCAAATCCAATTAGTATTCTGAGAGCAGTGAAAGAAATTAGAAAAGTGATAGAGGATTTTGAGCCGGATTTGGTTAGTTGTCATAGCACAGCCGCAGGATTTTTTGGTCGGATAACAGTTAGGAATAAAATTCCAACTACTTTTACTGCTCATGGCTGGGCCTTTACTAAAGGAACTCCTTTTTTAAGAAAATGTTTAGCGATTTTAATTGAAAAAATTGCTGGGAAATTTTGCTCAAAAATTATTTGTGTTTCAGATTTTGACAGAAATTTAGCTTTGGAATACAGAATTATTTCGGAAGAAAAAATAATAGTTATTCATAATGGAGTTGAGATTCAACCCGATAAAAAAACATTAAACATCGAACATCCAACATCAAGCACTCAGATTGTCTTTGTCGGAAGGTTAGCTCAGCCAAAAGACCCTTTATTATTACTTAAATCATTTAATAGTTTACCTTCTGAATTAAAAGATAAAGCTCAAATTTCTATTATTGGAGAGGGACCGAAAAGAAAAGGGCTGGATAAATTTATCGAAAAGAATAGATTGGAAGAAAAAGTAAAATTATTAGGGAGTATATCAAGAGAAAAAGTTTTTGAAGTCCTGAGAAAATCTGATATTTTTGTCTTGATTTCTAATTGGGAAGGTTTTCCTTATACTATTATTGAGGCAATGAGTTCTAGTTTGGCTATTATTGCTTCGGAGGTTGGAGGAATTAAAGAGGCAATTGATAACTGTGGGATTCTAGTCAAAAGAGGGGATGAAGAGGGAATAAAAAATGCTTTGGAGAAATTATTAAAAAACCCATCTTTAATTAAAGAGATGGGCGAGAGAGCAAAAGAAAAGGCAAAAAAAGAATTTTCTTTAGATAAAATGCTGGAGGAAACAGAGAGGATTTATAAATCAGTTACCCGAGCGACAGCGAGGGGCGAAGATGAACGGAGTTCATCGCCTATTCCCTTGTAAAAAACAATTGAAAGGTCTTAAGTAATATTCCCAGGTCCAGAAATAAGGACCTGTTTTTTATATAATAAAGGTCGTATTGAAACTTTTCATGGCTGTCTTCTACTGTTCTTCCGTATCTGAATTTTATCTGAGCCCAACCAGTGAAACCCGGTCTGACAATATGACGGAGATGGTAGTGGGGGATTTGCCTTTCCAGTTTTTTAACAAATTCCGGTCTTTCCGGTCTCGGGCCTGATAAAGAGATATCTCCTTTCAATACATTAAGCATCTGAGGGAGTTCGTCTAAATGGATATTTCTTAAGAATCTGCCAATCTTTGTTATTCTTGGGTCGTCTTTTTCAGCCCATTTTGCTTTTCCTTTTTCTGCCCCCACTTTCATTGACCGGAACTTAGCCAACCAGAATTCCTTTCTGTCTTTACCCACTCTTTTTTGTCTATAGAAAACCGGTCCCTTATCTTCAAGCTTGATTAAAATTGCAAAAATCAGCCATAAAGGAGAGGTGATTATAATTATCAAAGAAACCAAAATTATATCTACGAACCTTTTCAGTTTATCGTAAATTTTTTTCTCACCTTCGCTTAGATTTTCCAAAAACCAGGTTTGGGAGACAAAATCAATGGGAATTTTATGAAGAAGAATCTCATAGGCCAGAGCTAAATCCATGAAGTTTATTCTTAAAGGCAGGCATTTATAGAGCCCTTGGGTTAATTTTGAAGGACTTTTAATATTCTGGGCGAGAATTAGAGTTTCGATTTTTCCTCTTTTAACTTGGGAGAATATATTATTTTTTAGATTTAAGAATTTGACGAATTTATAGCCAAGTTGAGGCTGATTTTCAATTTCTCGAACTAATTTTTGAGCTAGAGGATTTTTTCCTAGGAAAGCCACATTTTGCAGATAGAAAGAAGAAAAAAGCTGATAAAACAATCTTCGCCAGATTAAAAACAAAATTCCTAATATTGATATATTTATAACAAGGTTTGTTTTCGGACTAATTTCAAAAAGAGGAAGCAAATAAAAGAAACTTGTTCCCAGTAATAAACAAGCCAGAAAACATTGTCCAGCCCTGGCTAAAAATTCAAGTTTAGGCCTGATTAGATTAAGGTCATAAAGGCCAAAGATGTAGAATAAAATAAACCAGCAGAAGTAGAGGAGGGAAAAAGGAAAAAAGTGCTCTCGAAAAATTTCCCATCTAAAATTCCCCCAAAAACCGAAATAGCAGGTTAAAAGCAAAGCCAGATAAGCTAGAACTATATCTCCGGCAATTAAAACGGTTTGTCTTAATTCTCTTAGCATTAGTCTATTTTACTTGAAAAAAAAAGAAAATCAAAGTAAAATAATCAATATGGGTAAAAAATCTAGATTAAAAAGAGAGAGAAAAGAACAAGGATTGGAAGAAGTTCCAGATGAACGGGATAAAGAGCCCGAGCCTTTTCTTTTAGAGATTATTCGGATTGGAACTTATTTAATTTTACTTACTCCTTTAATTTTACTAAGTAAGGCTTATTTTCCTTTTGTTGGTCCTAAGAGTTTGTATTTTATGGCAATTTGCCAGATTATATTTTTTATCTGGCTTTATTTAGTTATTAATTATAAAAGATACCGGCCCAAGCTTAATTCAATTTTATTAGCCGTAACTTTATTTTTAATTGTTTTGATTTTAAGTTCAGTTCTAGGAATAGATTTTTCAAGATCCTTTTGGTCAAAATATGAAAGAATGACTGGACTTTTAATGTGGCTCCATCTTTTTGCCTTCTTTTTAGTGACGTCGTCTACCTTTAAAAAGGCTGATTGGAAAAAAGTTTTTATTGTTTCTGTTTTTATTTCAATTTTGATAAGTTCAGCTGCTCTTTTAGAGAGAGCTGGTATTGAAACATTTAAGTTTTCCGACCGAAGCGGTTCAACTTTGGGAAATACCTCTTTTTTGGGAAGTTATCTTTTATTCAATGTCTTTTTAGGTTTATATCTTTTTTTTAAAGAAAGAAAATTGGCTATTTTAAAGAGTCTTTATTTGGGAGTTGTCATCTTAGGAATTTCGGCCATATATTTTCAAGGAGCTAGAGCCGCCTTTGTTTCAACGTTGAGCGGATTCGGTTTAATATTTTTACTTTGGCTTAGTTTTAAGGCAAAGTCAGGCAAAATAAAGGTTTTGGGTAAAGCCCTTTTAGTGATTTCAATTATCGCTGTTTTAGCAGCGATAGTCTTACTTTACTTGCCTGGCAATCCAATCCATCAAAAGTTTGGTGAGTTGTCTACCAAGAGTAGATTTGCCAACTGGGAAATGGCCCAAAGAGGATTTTTAGAAAAACCATTACTTGGTTGGGGTCCGGAAAATTATACCTTGGCTTTTACTAAATTTTTTAATCCTTCTCTTTTTACTCCAGAATATGGAAGTGAGATTTGGTTTGATAGAACTCATAATATTCTTCTTGATACTTTAGTTACAACAGGAATTCTTGGACTTTTAACTTACCTGGGTTTATTCTTCAGTTTATTTTCAGTTTTATGGAAGAAATATCTAAAAGAAAAGTTGGTTGATTTTTGGGATTTTTCAATATTTATTGCCTTGCCAGTTGCTTATTTCATTCAAAATCTGACTGTTTTCGATATGGTAGCCAGTTTAATGATGTTTGTTCTAATCTTGGGTTTTGTATCCTTTTTGGCTAATTCAGGGAAAGAAAAGGAGAAAAGAGAAGGATTTATTTCCCAACATCAAAGAATGGGGATAATCTTATTTCTTATTTTTCTTTTTACTTTCTCTAAATTTATTGTTCAACCTTTTAAGACAGATACTTTAGTTATAAAGGCCCTTACAGATCCTCAACAGAGAGTTGAATTTTATAGAAAGACATTAGAAGCTTCTCCAATGGGGAAATATCAGATAAGGGAATTTTTCGGTCAAAATTCAGAAAGTATTATTAGAGCGAATTTCAATAATATTCCCAAAGAACAAATTAAAGAAGAACTTGATTTTGTAATAGCAGAATTAGAAAAGACAAACAGAGAATCTCCTCTGGAGTTCAGGTCGGTTCTTAAATTAACTCATCTTTACAATATTTACATTTTAATTGATTCTCAAAAGATTGTTTTGGCTGAAAAATATGGAGAGATGGCTATTCAATTATCTCCTGACAATCAACAGGGTTATTGGGCTTTGGCTCAGACCAGAATTTACCAAGGAGATTTTGAAAAAGCTTTATCTTTAGCCCAAAAGGCAATAGAGCTTGAACCAAGATGGCTCCAATCTCATAAAATAGCCATTCAGATTAGCCAAATATTTGGAGAGTTAGAGTTAACTAAAGAGCTTGCAGAAAAAGCGATTGAGATAAATCCTGATTGGCAGTTAGAATTCGAAAATATTTTAAAAGAAGAGGGTTGACAAAAGAGTTTTAATTTGTTAATATGCAATTGTGGGTGTAGAATTTACGAGTTTCTCGTAAATGCTCCATCTATGTTGGCAGAAGGCGTTAGGGATTTCTAACGCTTTTTGCTTTTTTTATTTCAATAACTTATAATTAAATTGGGTCGGGAGGAAGCACTCACAAAAGACATAGTTAGGAGTTAAGCTCTCCCGGCCCATTTTTGAAATTAAAAGTCCAAAATGATTGATTTTTTTAAAAAAAACATCTTGTTGAAAAACTACACTACTTTTAGGATTGGAGGTCCGGCAAAATATTTTTTTGAAGCTCAAACAAAAGAAGATTTGGTAAAAGCACTTAAAATGGCAAAAAAAATAAATTTGCCTTTTTTTATTTTAGGAGGAGGAAGTAATGTTTTGTTTTCAGATAAAGGTTTTAATGGAATAGTAATTAAAATTCAATGTCCAAATGTCAAATGTAAAATCAAATCCAAAACCCAAAATTCTAAAATTTATGCTGAGGCAGGTGTAAAATTATCTGATTTAGTAAAATTATCTTTGAAAAATAGTTTAACTGGTTTAGAATGGGCAACTGGGATTCCCGGAGCCACTCTGGGAGGAACAATCCATAACAATGCCGGTGCTTTCAAAATTTCCATAGCTGACATTGTCAAAACTGTAGAGGTATTTGACACTGCTGATTCAAAAATCAAAAATCTTGATGTAAAACAATGCAATTTCGGTTACAAACAAACAATTTTCAAGCAGCAAAAAAACTTGATCATTCTTTCTTGCATTATTCAATTGAAAAAAAGCACCAAAGAGGCGGTTAAGAAACAGATAGATTATGTTTTAAACTATCGGGAAAAGAACCACCCCATGAATTTTTCTTCGGCAGGTTGTATTTTTGAAAACCCTTTAGAGATTAGGGCAGCCGAATTGATTGAAAAGTGTGGCTTGAAAGGAAAAAAAATCGGGGATGCTCAGATTTCTGAAAAGCACGCTAATTTTATTATCAATCTTGGCAATGCTTCTTCAGAAGATGTTTTAAAGTTAATAAACTTGACAAAAAGACAAGTAAAAAAGAAATTCGGGATTGAAATTAAAAAAGAAATTCAAATTTTAAATTTTAACTATTGACAAACTTTTTTTAAGTGAAATAATGAAATAATATAATAAGTTTTTTTTAAAATTTTTCCGGGGAATAATCAAGCAGATAGTTGTTGATTATCACAATAAGTGTGATTAAAAAGTCGGCTACTTGCTTAAAATGTTCGACTCTGTTGAAGGTTCTTTACCAAAGGCGAACAAATTAAAACTTTCTTAAAAAAATGGTTAAGAGAAAAACTAAGAAAAAGAAAGTTGTGAAGAAAAGAAGAACTGTTAAGAAGAAAGCTACAAAGAAAAGAAAAAGAAGATAAACTTTCTTTCAGATATTAAGATCCTCTATCCTAATTTGGATGGAGGATTTTATTTTTACGCTTGAAAGGAAGCTTTGGATATTGTATAATTTCAATTATGAAAATCATTATTAAAGGAACAAAGATAAAACTAACTCAGAATTTAAAAGATTTTATTGAAGAAAAAATTAGAGACCTTGAAAAGTTTTTTAAATTTAAAGTAAAAGAAGATTTTGAAGTTAAAGCATTTATGGAAATAGGCAAGTTATCAAAACACCATAGGAAAGGGGATATATTTTATGCTGAATGTCAGATTCTCTTGCCAGGAAAAGGAGTGAGGTCGGTGGCGGAGAAAGAGGATTTAAAATTAGCAATTTGCGAGGTAAAAGATGAACTTCAGAAACAGTTGAAAAAATACAAGAAGGCTCAAATGCAAAAAGTCGCTAGAGGCAAGAGAAGAATTAAAAAAGACCTTAAACTTTCAAAAGGAGCAAGATTTTATCGAAAAGGGAGAATATTAGAAGAAGGAATATGACTTTTTTATCTAAATTTTTTGGCGATCCAAACGAGCGCTATTTGAGAAAACTTCAGCCAATAATTCTTAAGATAAATGACCTCGAATCACAATTCGAGGATTTTTCAAATGAAAAACTTAAAGAAAAAACAAATGAATTTAAAGAAAGATTGAGAAAAAATGAAACATTAGACGATGTTCTACCTGAGGCTTTTGCTTTGGTTCGAGAATCATCCAAGAGAACTTTGCACCAGCGTCATTTTGATGTTCAATTAATCGGTGGGATAGTTCTACACCAGGGTGAAATTGCTGAAATGGTGACTGGTGAAGGAAAAACTTTAGCCGCAACCCTGCCTGCCTATTTAAATGCTTTAGAGGAAAAAGGGGTCCATATTATTACAGTCAATGATTATTTAGCCAGGAGAGACACGATTTGGATGGGACAAATATATCGTCTCTTAGAAATCTCTGTTGGTTGTATAGTCCATGATAATGCTTATCTATATGATCCAGCCTATCAGATTAAGGAAACCCAAGTCTCAGACGATAAAAGAGATGAAGAAAGAGATTTAATTGGAGGTTTTAAGATTATCGAAAGTTATCTCAGGCCTGTATCCAGGAAAGAGGCATATTCAGCTGATATTACCTATGGGACCAATAATGAATTCGGTTTTGATTATCTGAGGAATAATATGGCTCCTTCTCCTGAAAAGCAAGTGCAGAGAGATTTTAATTACGCCATCATTGATGAAGTTGATTCGATTTTAATTGATGAAGCCCGAACACCTTTGATTATTTCCCAGCCAGATGTAGAAAGCTCCAAATGGTATAGAGAATTTGCCGGAATTATTCCCCGTCTGAAAGAAAACATTGACTATAATATTGATGAAAAAATAAAAGCAGCTACATTAACTGAACAAGGGATAGGAAAAATTGAAAAAATATTAGGGCTTTCTAATATTTATGCTGAAAAGGGAATAAAATATCTGCATTATTTGGAACAAGCATTAAGGGCTCGGGTTTTTTTCCAGAAAGACAGAAATTATATCATTAAAGGCGGTAAAATTATTATTGTTGATGAATTTACTGGGAGATTAATGCCGGGCAGGAGATATTCAGGAGGACTACATCAGGCTATTGAGGCAAAAGAGGGAGTGGAAGTTCAGCCAGAGTCAAAAACTTTAGCCGCTATTACTTTTCAAAATTATTTTCGAATGTATAAGAAACTGGCCGGGATGACCGGAACAGCGGTTACTTCGGCTGAGGAATTTGATAAAGTTTATCGGTTAGAAGTTATTGTTGTTCCCACTAACAAACCGATGCGAAGAAATAACTTACCAGATTGTGTTTACAAAACAGAAAAAGGAAAATTCAAAGCAATGGTTGAGGAAATCAAACAAAGACATCAAAAAGGCCAGCCCATTTTAGTGGGGACAACCTCAATTGAGAAAAATGAATACTTGGGAAAACTTTTAGACAGAGAAGGAATCCCTTGCCAGATTTTAAATGCCAAACATCACGAAAAAGAGGGTCAGGTTATAGCTCAAGCTGGAAAATTAGGAACGGTTACAGTTGCTACTAATATGGCTGGTAGAGGAGTAGATATAGTTTTAGGAGGTAATCCAATGGATCCTGAAGAAGCAAAGAAGGTTAAAGAATTAGGTGGTTTGCATGTTATTGGCACAGAACGCCATGAAGCAAGGAGAATTGATAACCAATTAAGAGGAAGAGCGGGAAGACAAGGGGATTCTGGCTCCTCTCAATTTTTTGTTTCTTTGGAAGATGATTTAATGCGGGTTTTTGGCGGCGATAGAATGAAATCGCTAATGGAAATGTTAAAAATTCCTGAAGATCAACCGATTGAAGCAAAGGTTTTATCCAACAGTATAGAAAAAGCTCAAAGTAAGATCGAAGGAATGAATTTTGATTTAAGAAAACATATTCTAGAATATGACGATGTAATCTCAAAACACAGGAACAAAATTTATTCCCAGCGAAAAGAAGTTTTAGAAAAGAATTATGAAGAGCTTCTGGATTTTATCCAAGAAATCATTAAAAAAGAAATTGAAAAAATAATTGCCTTTTATGCCAAAGAAGAGGGTCTTAATTTTGAAGAGATTCTTAATGAGGTCAAAACTATTTTTCCAGTTCCTGACCAAATTCATTCTGAGATAGAAAAGATTTCTGACCAGACAGAACTGGTAAATTATTTGTTTGGTTTAAGTAAAATTATTTTTAAGAAAAAAGAAGAAAAAGAAGGTAAGGAAAATATGGAGAAAATTTTGAGATTTGCTTACTTGCGGGCAATTGATATTTTTTGGTCGGAACATTTAGATACCATGGATCATTTGAAAGATTCAGTGAGCTTGCGAGCTTACGGCGGCCGGGATTCTTTAGTTGAATACAAAACAGAAGGCCATAAGATTTTTCAGCAGGTCCAATCCGCTCTTAATTCTCAAGTTAGCCGAACCGTTTTCAAACTCTCCACTAAAACCTAAATCTCTGAACTTGAAAAAATTGGAGATCTATTGTATGGTTAGAAAACGTGAAAAATTAAAGAAATATGGCGAGAAAACAAACAGGTACCAATTTAATAGTGATTCTTATCCTGGCTTTCTTAGGTCTAAATTTTGTTTATCCAAAATATCTTAATCAAGGAATAGACTATTTCAATAATTTCGAGTTTTCTGTCTTGAATTATCAACTAAATTTACCTCATTTTCCTGAGGTTTCTTTTAAATTAGGATTAGATTTACAGGGTGGAAGCCATTTGGTTTATGAGGCAGATTTATCAAAAATTGAACAGGAGGAAGAAAGTGAGGCCATGCAGGGTTTAAGAGATGTTATTGAGAGAAGGGTTAATCTTTTCGGGGTGGGAGAACCAATGGTCAGAATCCAAGAACAGGTTGGACACAAACGGCTTGTTGTGGAACTGCCAGGAGTTAAAAATACTGAAGAAGCTATTAATGCCATAGGGAAAACTCCATATCTTGAATTCAAAGAGGAGAGATCAGAACAAGAAATAAATGAAATTTTAGCTAGGTATGAAGAAAGTGGGGACGATATTCCTGAAGATACTTATTTTAAATCAACCAAATTAACAGGTAAGTATTTAAAAAAAGCTGAGATTGGATTCAACCAAACAACATTTGAACCAGAAGTCCTCTTAGAATTTAATGAACAAGGGAAAGATATTTTTAAAGAACTTACTTCTCTTAATGTGGGCAAGCGTCTGGCCATCTATATTGATGAAAGTTTGATATCAGCTCCAATGGTCAAAGAAGCCATTCCTGACGGTAAAGCCCGAATTACGGGAAGATTTACCATTGATGAAGCAAAACTCTTAGTTCGCAATTTAAACGCAGGAGCCTTGCCTGTTCCCATAACATTAATTTCCCAAAAAACAGTTGGACCTGTTTTAGGGAAAATTTCTTTGGAAAAGTCATTGAAAGCCGGAATGATCGGATTTTTAATGGTGATTATGTTTATGATAGGATTTTATCGGGGACCAGGTATTCTTGCTTCTTTGGCTTTAATGATTTATGCCGGGATTGTCTTAAGTTTGTTTAAGCTTATTCCAGTTACCTTAACTTTAGCTGGAATCGGAGGAGTTATTTTATCAGTGGGAATGGCCGTTGATGCCAATGTCTTGATTTTTGAAAGAATGAAAGAAGAAAGAAAAGCTGGAAAAAGTTTTCAAAGAATGATTGAAATAGGTTTTTCCCGGGCCTGGCCTTCAATCAGAGACAGCAACCTAACCACTTTAATAGTGGCCCTGATAATGTTTTTCTTTGGCACCAGTTTTATCAAGGGTTTTGCTTTGACTTTAAGTTTGGGAATCTTGGTCAGCATGTTTTCAGCAATATTTATTACTAGAACATTTTTAAGGAGTTTTATTGGAACAAGATTAGAAAAAGTAAAGTTTTTATGGAATTAAAAACATGAATATTCCTTTTATAAAATATCGCAAAGTTTTTTATACTATTTCAATAGTTTTGATTGGCTTATCCTTGGCCAGTATTCTTATGTTTGGATTGAAATTAGGCATTGATTTTACCGGTGGCAGTGTGCTTGAGGTTGAATACGAAGAAAAAAGGCCGTCAATTCAATCAATCCAAGAAAAACTTCTGGAGCTTGATTCAGAAGAAGTTATAGCTCAGCCAGTTGGTGAAAAAGGAGTGATTTTAAAGACAAAAAGTACTTCGGAAAATGCTTACTCCGAAATTGTGAAAAAGTTAGAGGAATTTGGAAAGCTTAAGGAGGGGTCATCTCAATTTGAAACAATAGGTCCGGTTATTGGAAAGGAGCTTAAAGACAAAACAAAGATTGTTGTTGTTTTATCTTTAATGGCTATTGTTTTTTATATTGCTTTTGCCTTTAGGAGAATTTCCAGACCAATTAATTCTTTTGCTTACGGATTTGTAAGCTTAATTGCCCTTTCTCACGATGTCTTAATTCCTCTCGGTGTTTTCTCAGTTTTGGGAGAGCTTTATGAAATTCAAATTACTATTCCTGTTATTACTGCTCTTTTAGCTGTTTTGGGTTATTCTATCAATAATTCTGTGGTAGTTTTTGATCGAGCTAGAGAAAATCTTTTAAAACTCAGAGAACCGTCCTTTGATTTGGTAATAAATAAAAGCCTTAACGAAACCCTGACCCGTTCTATAAATACTTCATTAACGACTCTCTTTGTTCTTTTTGCTATTTTCTTTTTGGGAGGTGAAACCTTAAAATACTTTGCTTTGGCTTTAATATTGGGAATCAGTTGCGGAACCTATTCTTCTATATTCTTAGTTACTCCTTTGTTAGTCAGTTATTTGAGATGGAGGGAAAGATCCTTGCATTAGTATGATTTTTGTTGTATAGTAATTCAATTGGCAACAATTTAACTAAAAAAACAATATGTTACAATTCAATTATTCAAAAATTTGTCAGGATATTTTTAATCCTTTAGCTCCCCGGCAGAAAGAGGTTTTAGAAAGAAGATTTGGCCTTTCCACTGGCCAGAGAGAAACTTTGGATTCAATTGGTCAAAACCTTGGACTTACCAGGGAAAGAATCCGCCAAATTGAAAATGAAGCTTTCTCCAAGCTGGAAAAAGAAAAAGACAAAAAAGAATTGGAAAGGATTTTCATTCATTTTAAAAAATATTTCGAAAGATCTGGAGGATTTAGAAAAGAGGATATACTTTTGGAGGATTTAGGAGGTGAAGATTTTAACAGGCATGTTTATTTTTTACTTACTTTAGCTGATGATTTTTGGAGAATTTCAGAAACTGATAAATTTTATACTTTTTGGACAATTGAAAAAGATTCTCAGGAAAAAGTTGAAACTCTTTTAGACTCTCTCTTTGAAAAATTTTACAAAGCTAACAAGCTTTTTTCAGAAGAAGAACTCTTTAGCAAACAAGAGAAAAAACCACAAAGTCTCCATACTTTGCTTGAAATTGCCAAAAAAATTGAACAAGGTCAACAGGGACAGTTTGGTCTAACTGACTGGCCGGAAATTAAACCAAGGGGAATAAAAGACAAGGCCTATCTTGTTTTTAAAGAAGAAGAAAAACCTTTGCACTTTACCAGGGTTGCTATTTTCATTGGAAAAGAAACCCATCCCCAGACAGTTCACAATGAGTTAATTCGGGATCCAAGATTTGTTTTGGTAGGCAGGGGAATTTATGCTTTAAAAGAATGGGGTTATGAAGCAGGAACTGTTCAAGATATTATTTTCAAAATTCTAAAAGAAGTGAAAAAACCAATGCAAAAAGAAAAGCTTTTGAGAGAGGTTCAAAAGCAAAGGTTGGTCAAGGAAAATACAATTTTATTAAACCTTGCTAATGGGAAATATTTTTCAAGAGATGAAAAAGGGAGATATATCTTGAAGAATCTCTAATTTAATCCTTATTTAATGATTAATTTTTCGGATTTTTTAGACTTAGAATTAATAATTCCAATTTTAAATCCTTTTTGGGCTATCCTAAGAACTTGGTGGTGGGTATTTCCACCTTTTATTCTTTTTCCTTATCTTAAATTCCTTTATAAATGGTATATTGGGTCAAGATGGGATGCTACGATTAAAAAGATAATCCTTGAGGTTAAAATTCCCCAAGAAGTTCCTCGGCTTGTGCAGTCCATGGAATATGTTTTTGCTGGTTTCCATGGCATGCATGATGTTTTCACCTGGAAACAAAAATGGATTGAAGGGCAATTTCAGCTACCGTTAAGTCTTGAGATTGTCAGCATTGGAGGAGAAATTCATTTCTATATAAGAATACCTGAGGATTATCGAGATCTCATTGAGACAAACATCTATTCTCAATTTCCCGAGGCTGAAATTTCTCAGGTTGAGGACTATACCAAAAATGTTCCTCAGGATATTCCTAATAAAGAATGGAATCTTTTTGCTTGGGACATGATATTGAGCAACAAAAGTCCCTATCCTATTAGAACCTACAAAGATTTTGGAGAAGCTCCTTCTACTCCGGAAGAAAAAAGAATTACCCCTCTGGCCGGTCTCCTTGAAGGAATGGCTGTCTTAAAACCAGGGGAGCAGATGTGGATTCAGATCTCAATTAGTCCGGTCAGGGAAGAAATTCCTTGGGCAAAAGACGGGAGAAAGATTGTGGCCGAAATTATCAAAAGACCTTTGCCCGTTAAACCAAAATCAATAGTTGGGGAAGCAGCCGATGTTTTAATTACTGGAAAACCTCCTGGTGTGAAGGAAAAGCCAAAAGAAGAGATAATCCCTCCAGAAATGAAATTGACTCCTGGAGAGCGAGATATTGTTAAGGCGATTGAGGATAAAATTTCAAAAGTTGGCTATTACTCAAATATCCGCTGTATTTATCTTGGCAAAAGAGATGTTTTTTTTAAACCAAAAGCTCGCATTATTTTTGGTTTTTTCAAAGAAGTTTCTACTGAAAACGTTAATGGTTTAAAGCCCTGGATAAAGACATTTCCCAGAGTTGAATGGATATTTCCCCAAATGAGGACTTACTTAAGACTGACGAGGTTGTTCCGAAAATATATAAAGAGACTCCCTCCCTTATATCCCGTAGAACCTGCCTATCCCAAGGAGAACGGAAGATATGTTTTAAACATTGAAGAGTTAGCTACTCTCTATCATTTCCCGGGCAGAATGGCGGCTCCCGCTCCGGGAATTTCTCGAATTGGAGCCAAAAAAGGAGAACCACCAGCTATTCCTATGGAATAAATATAATACAAATCTACGTTAGATTCGCGGTTTCGTAAATTAGCATAAGATTTTCATTATTCGTATTTATGCCTGAAGTAAATTTTTTTGCTGAAACAACTTTTCGTAATCAAAGAAAGAAATTTGGCATTAAACTCGATGATCGTCGTCGGCATTTTTATGTTGTTGGAAAAACAGGAATGGGCAAAACAGAGCTTCTGAAAAACATGGCCATTCAAGATATTAGAGAAGGCAAAGGAGTTGGCTTTGTTGATCCCCACGGCGAAACAGCCGAAGAGCTTTTGGATTTTATTCCCAAAGAAAGAATTTCAGATGTTGTCTATTTCAACCCGGCCGACTTGAATTTTCCCATTGCCTTCAATGTAATGGAAAAAGTTGATCCTGAACATCGCCATTTAGTGGCTTCTGGCTTGATGGGGGTTTTCAAAAAAATCTGGCCCGATGTTTGGTCGGCAAGAATGGAGTACATTTTGTATAATTCACTTCTGGCCCTGCTTGAATATCCTGGTTCAACCATCTTGGGAGTTAACCGAATATTGGCTGACTCTGATTATAGAAAAGATGTAGTTGAGAAAATAAAAGACCCGGTGGTTAAATCATTCTGGATTAATGAGTTTGCCAGATACACCCAACGTTATGAAGTTGAGGCAACTGCTGCCATTCAGAACAAAATTGGCCAATTTATTTCCGCTCCTTTAATTAGAAATATCGTTGGCCAGATAGAAACTTCCTTCAATATCAGAGAAGTAATGGATAATGAAAAAATACTAATTTTAAATTTATCAAAAGGCAAAATTGGGGAGGATGCTTCAAAGCTTTTGGGAGGACTTTTGATAACCAAGCTGCAGCTGGCGGCAATGGGCAGGGTGGATATTCCGGAAAAAAAGAGAAAAGATTTCTTTTTATATGTTGATGAATTCCAAAATTTTGCTACTGAAAGTTTTGTCAATATTTTGTCTGAAGCTAGAAAATATAGATTGAGTTTAATTTTGGCTCATCAATACATAGCTCAGATGGAAGAGACGGTTAGAGATGCTGTTTTTGGCAACATGGGAACTTTGGTTACTTTCCGGATCGGAGCCGAGGATGCTGAATATATAGAAAAAGAACTCTCTCCAGAATTTACTGCCCAAGACTTTGTTAATCTGCCAAAATATCAGATTTATTTAAAATTAATGGTTGATGGGGTAGCGGGTCGTCCTTTTTCAGCTGAGACTTTAACTCCATTTGAAAAACCAAAGACATCCGAGAAGGAAAAAATTATAGAGATGTCTCGGGATAAATACAGTACTTCGAGAGCGTTCGTTGAAGAACAAATTGCCAAATGGACCGGGGATTATATTATACAAAAAACTTCTGCTCCTCAGCTAATCCTTTATGATGCTAAATGCCAGAAATGTGGCAAAGAAATAAAGGTCCCGTTTAAGCCAGATGGAGTTCGTCCGGTTTATTGTAAATCCTGCTTGAAAAAAGATGAATCTTCCGAACCTCGGCCTGAAGAAAAAATTGAAGAGAAAGAAGGAATCAAAACTGTTTCCCTGGAAGATCTTATTCCTAATAAAATTAAAAAACAGAAAAAACCTGTTTCAAAAGTTGATCTGAAGAAAGCCTTAGAAGAAGCATTGAAGGATAAAAAAGATAACTCCACAAAAAAGTCAAAAAAAGGTATAATAAAACCAGGAGAAATAATAAAGTTTTAAAAAAATATGAAAAGTCTTGCTGATTTCAATTTCAAAAATAAAAAGGTTATTGTTAGATGTGATTTTAATGTGTCGATAAAAGACGGCAAGGTTTTTGATGATTTTAGAATAAAAGAAGTCATTCCTACTATAAATCACTTAACCGAGAATGAGGCAAAGGTGATTTTAATAAGTCATTTCGGTCAGCCAAAAGAGAAAGATATTAAATATAGTTTAAAACCGATAGGTTTAAAGTTAGAAAAATTATTAGATAGAAATGTTAAATTTTTGGATGATTGTAAAGGTGGTAAAATAGAGAAAGAAATAGAAAAAATGAAGGCCGGCCAGATTGTTCTTTTGGAGAACTTAAGGTTTTATCCCGGCGAAAAAGAAAATGATTTGAAATTTGCCAAAGCTCTGGCTAAATTGGGAGATATCTATATTTCTGAGGCTTTTAGTGTTTGTCATCGGAATCATGCCTCTATTGCTACTTTGCCCAAACTAATACCTTCTGGTATTGGATTTTTATTTGGCAGGGAGATTACGGCTCTGACAAAAGTTAAACAAAATCCAGCCAAGCCTTTAGTTGTTATCATTGGTGGGATAAAAATTTCTTCTAAGATAAAAGTCATTGAAAAATTTCTATCCAAAGCCGATCATCTACTTTTAGGTGGGAAAATAGCCAATATTATTTTGCGGGTAAAAGGAATTTGTCTTGGTAAACCCTGGCCAGAAGAAGACATTATTAAAATAATTGAAAAATTAAAACTCACGGATACTAAAATTCATCTTCCAGTAGATGTTGTGGTTTCACCAAATGAGAGTGGTGAAGTTTATATTAGAGAAACTGGTCCAGGAAGTGTCCGAAAGGAAGAAGGAATTTTTGATATTGGTCCGGAGACAATTGAAACCTTTAAGAAAATTATTGAAGAAGGAAAAACAATTATTTGGTCAGGAGCTTTAGGTCTGGCTGAAAATGAAAAATTTAGGCAAGGAACAAAATCCATAGCTGAAGCTATTGCCAGGAATCATAATGCTTTTAAAGTTGCTGGTGGAGGAGATACAACAAAACTTTTAAAACAATTTGGTTTAAGTGAAGGATTTTCTTATATTTCTACTGGGGGAGGAGCAATGCTGAATTACCTGATCGGAGAGAAAATGCCGGGCATTGAGGCATTGAAATAAAATATATAGATAAAAAAGAATCAAGACGATGAAGATTAGGACATAGGGGTTCTTTTTTTATTTAGGATAGATTATAATTATCTATGGCATCAGAAATTAAAAATCTTAAAAAAGCGGCTCAACGGATTAAAAAAGCCATTGAAAAAAAAGAAAAAATCCTGCTATTTTCTGATTCAGATCTAGATGGTGTAACTTCACTTGTTATTTTGGAAGAGGCAATAAGGAGCTTAGGAGGAAGAATCCAGGCGATTTGTTTTTCCGAGAGAAGTTTAGAAGAAATGCATGGCTTTAATAAAGAAGCCATTGATTTTTTTAAAAAATATTCTCCAGCTTTATTAATTACTCTGGACTGCGGTATAACTAATTTCAAAGAAATAGGATTAGCTGAGAAAATAGGGCTGGAAACGATAATTGTTGATCACCACCAAATTTTAGACAAGATACCAAAAGCTTCCATTGTTGTTGATCCAAAACAAAAAGGTGATAATTATCTTTTTAAAGAATTGGCAGCAGTTGGAATTTCATATCACTTGACTCAAGCTCTTTTAGGGAATAAAAAAACGCCAGCTCTTAAAAAAAGTTTTATTGAACTTACTGCCTTGGGAACTTTAGCTGATATGATGAAGGAATCCGAAGACAACGAAGTATTTATAAAAGAAGGAATTCCTTCTTTAAGAGAAACTTCTCGGCCCGGGCTTCGGGCTCTTTTGAAAGTAGTTGCTGAATCTGAAGATTCTCCAAAAGAAATTGCCAGAAAAATTATTTCATTACTAAATATTACTGAGGTTAAAAACCATTTGCCAAAAAGTTATTTACTTCTAGTTTCTTCTGATGAATTAAAAGCTGAAAAGATAGCCAGAGAAGTTTGTGAAAAAACTCAAGAGCGCAGATTAAAAATTAGAGAAGTGACCCAGGAAATTGAGGAAAAGTTTGACAGCCAAGACTCTGGATCTGTTATTTTTGAGGGTAGTGAGGACTGGCTTCTTGTTTTGACTGGAGCGGTGGCTTCGAGAATCTGTAATAAATTCAAGAAGCCGACTTTTATTTTCAAAAAAGGCAAACAAATTTCCAAAGGTTCAGTCAGAACACCAAAAGGGATAGACAGCGTTAAAGCTATGAGAAGATGTGGCCATTTGCTTGAAGTTTTTGGCGGTCATACTCAGGCTTCGGGATTTACTGTTAAAAACGAAAATCTTGATAAATTCAAGCGATGTTTAATAGATTATTTTGACAATCTTAAACTATGAAAAAAGATATAGAGAAAATTGTTATTCATATTGATGGGGGATCGCGGGGTAATCCTGGACCAGCCGGTTTTGGCATTTTAGTTTCTGATAGTAAGAGAAATGTTCTGAAGAAGTATTCTCAATATATTGGCGAGGCAACTAATAATGAGGCAGAATATCAAGCCTTAATTTTTGCTTTGAAAAAAACAAAATCCCTTTTTGGAAAAGAGAAGATTAAGAAGACAGTGGTAGAATTAATGTCAGATTCAGAACTTTTAATAAAACAGATAAAAGGGGAGTATAAAATTTTAAATCCTAAAATCCAATCTCTTTTTTTAAAAGCTTGGAACTTGAAAATTGATTTCGGAAAGTTGAAGTTTTTTCTTATCCCTCGAGAAGAAAACCAAGAAGCTGACAGATTAGTTAATGAAGTTTTAGATGCTGAGGCTAAAACCCAAAAACTCTTGTAATCAAAAATCCTAGTAAGTCGATAAGCCGAATTCTGTCGAGGGTAATCATTTATCTAGCCCCTTGATTACTCTTGGGGTCGAGCGAAGTACCTTTCTCCTTGGACAAATCCGGAGATTGGCCAAAGAGTTTCTTCTTGCACCGGATAAGGATTTAGCCGTTTCACCCCTCGATTACTCGAGGACTACCCCATCGTTTGACGGGGTGCTCAGCCTTTCGGCCTTGCACGTCTCTGTTCGCACCTCTAACCTCACGGTCGACGGGCGTTACCCGCTATCTTCTTTGGTGTTCGGACTTTCCTCTATCAATTCTGTCCAAAAGGACAAAATTGACAGCGATTACCTAACTTACTAGGATATTCTAATTTTACCAAATTTAAACATTCTTGTCAATTGATATCAATTTGCTTAAAATAAATCTATGATTAGTCGATTTCTTAATTCCAAAACGAAAACTGTTACTTTTGCTGCAGTTGTTCTGGCTAGTGCTGGTCTTTTAAGCAGGGCATTCGGATTATTAAGAGATAATCTTTTAGCTAATCTTCTTCCTAAAGCACAGACTGATATTTATTTTGCCGCTTTTCGAATTCCTGATTTTGTTTATGGGATTCTGATTACGGGAGGCATAGTGGCTGCTTTTTTGCCTGTTTTTTCAGCTGAATTTAAAAAAAGCAAACAAGATGCCCAGACTCTTACCAATAATGTTCTAACGTTTTTTCTTATTGCTTTGATTGTGATTTGTTCAATTTTAGCAATATTTACTCCTTATCTCATTGAACTGCTTGTTCCTGGATTCAGCGCAGCTCAGAAAGCACAAACAATTGCCTTAACCAGGATAATGTTTTTAAGCCCCATTCTTTTGGGGATTTCTTCAATATTCTCCGGTATTTTGCAATATTCCAGTTTGTTTTTTGCTTATTCTCTAACCCCAATTCTATATAATATCGGGATTATTTTTGGAATTGTATTTTTTCTGCCTTTGTTTGACTTTGATCTTCGAGCATTGGCTTGCGGGGTTGTTCTGGGCGCTCTTTTACATTTGTTGATTCAGATTCCTCCGATTCTGAAATCTGGTTTCCGGCCCCGTTTTTCTTTTAATTTTCGTCATCTCGGCCTTCAAAGAATTTTTAAATTAATGATTCCAAGAACTTTGGGAGCCGGGGCTTTTCATCTAAATTTAATTGTTATAACTGCAATTGCCTCAACTTTATCTCCAGGTTCAATTAGT
This sequence comes from bacterium, assembly GCA_030619905.1. Lineage (GTDB taxonomy): Bacteria > Patescibacteriota > Minisyncoccia > Minisyncoccales > CG1-02-41-26 > JAUXAO01. The sequence goes on from JAUXAO010000003.1 coordinate 106,959, forward strand.
ATTTTTAATTTTTCCAATAATCTGCAGGGTATGCCTATTGGTTTGATTGGCATATCTTTTGCCACTGCTGCTTTTCCAGCTTTTTCCCGCCATTTTATTCAAAAAGAGAAAGAGAAGTTTTTAAAAAAGTTTTTCTCAATTTTTTCCCAAATTCTTTTCTTGATAATCCCGTTGAGTTTTTTAATATTTCTTTTAAGAGCTCAGATAGTTAGATTGATTTTAGGAACTTCGATTATAGGTGAAGGTCTTTTTGGATGGTGGCAGACCCGTTTAACAGCTGCTTGCCTTGGTATTTTTTGTATTGCTCTTTTTGCCAACTGCCTTATTCCTTTTTTGGCCAAGGTTTTTTATTCTTTTCATGATACCAGAACACCGGTTAAGATTGCTATTTTTTCAGTGATTTTGAATGTAATCCTTTGTTATTCTTTTGTAGGTTTTTTAAGTTCTCCCAGTTTTCTCCAGGGGGAGATTGTTAATTTTTTAAAACTTAAAGGAGTTCAAGGTATTTCTGTTCTTGGTTTGCCCTTGGCTCTTTGCATATCGTCTATCTGCCAGCTCTTTCTGCTCGTTTCTTTTTTAAAAAGAAAGATCAAGATATTGGATTTCCGAAAAATCTATTTTTCTTTTCTCAAAGTTTTAGTTTCCGCAGTCTTAATGGCAATTCTTGTTTATCTTACTTTGCAGATTTCTGCCATCTTTTTATCTACAAATAAGGTGTCGGGAATCTTTTTGCAGACGTTTTTCGCTGCAGTCGTTGGTATTTTTAGTTACGGTCTTTTCTCTTTTCTCTTAAAATCCCAGGAACCAAGAATTATTTGGTCATCTATTTCAACTCAATTCAAAAAGTAATGGATTCATCTTACATTAAAAATTTTGTAATAATTTCACATGTGGATCACGGGAAGTCGACTTTGGCTGACCGTTTTTTGGAATTGACCAAAACAATTTCCAAGGAAAAAATGCACTCCTGTTATCTTGATTCAATGGATCTGGAGAAGGAGAAAGGTATTACTATTAAACTTCATCCAGTCAGAATGGAGTTTGAGGTTTCAAATTCAAAATATATTTTAAACCTAATAGACACTCCTGGTCATATTGATTTTTCTTACGAAACCTCCAGGGCTTTAGCAGCTGTTGAGGGAGCAATTTTACTGGTTGATGCCAGTCAAGGGATTCAGGCTCAGACGCTTTTTAACTTAGAGCAAGCCAGGAAACAAAAATTAAAAATTATCGGAGCGGTTAATAAAATTGATTTAGTGAGTGCTCAGGTTTCTCAAACTAGAAAAGAGCTTGCCTCCATATTAAAAGTTAAAGAAAAAGAAATTTTTATTATTTCGGCGAAAAAGGGGACAAATGTACCTGAACTTTTAAAAGCAGTTGTTGAAAAAACTCCTTGTCCCTTAATTCAAAAAACAGTTCCGGATGGAATGTCAAAAGCCCTTATTTTTGATTCTAAATATGATTCTTTTTCCGGAGTTACAGTTTTTGTCAGGGTATTTGAAGGGGAAATTCAAAAAGGAGACAAGATTTGTTTAATGGCAACAGAAACAGAGAGTGAAGTAAAGGAAGTAGGCTATTTTTCTCCTCAATTAGAACCTTGCTTGAGTTTAAAAGCTGGCGAGATTGGCTATATCAAAACAGGAATTAAAGAACCTTCAAAAGTAAAAGTTGGAGATACAATATTAAAAATAATAGATGCTAAATATCAAACATTAGGCATTAAACCTTTGTCGGGATATAAAGAACCCCAATTGGTTTTGTTTTTAAGCTTGTATCCTCAAGACAGCGATGAGTTTGAAAATCTGAAAGAGAGTTTGAATAAATTAAAATTAAATGACCCGACTTTAGATTTTCAGATAGAATCAAAAATGGATTTAGGCAGGGGATTCCGTTGCGGCTTTTTAGGTTCTTTGCATGCTGAAATTACAGCCAGACGCTTAAAGCAAGAATTTGATTTGGATTTGATTTTAACTTCGCCTCAGGTAGTTTTTAAAATATTAACTAAAAATGGGGAGGAAATCTTTGTTTCTTCTCCAGCTTTATGGCCAGATTCTTCTCAAATTCAGGAAATCCAAGAACCATGGGTTGAACTGGAGATAATAACTCCCAATTCGCATTTTAACTCTGTTTTTAAAATCCTGGAAAATTTTAACGCTTCTGTTGAAAAAACAGAATCTTTTACTTCCCATAAATCACTCTTATCCGCTCAAACCTCTTTAAGGGAGATAATCAGCGGCAATTTTTATGATAAATTGAAAAGCATTAGTCAGGGCTATGCTTCTTTCAGTTTTCGTCAGATCGGATTTAGAAAAAGTGACTTGGTTAAACTTAATATTTTGATTAATGGAGAACCAGAAGAACCTTTTTCAAAAATTGTTTCTAGAGAAAAAGCATTTTCTGAAGGGAAAATGCTGGTTCGTAAGCTAAAAAAGGTTTTGCCGCCGCAGCAATTTGCTGTTTCCCTGCAAGCTGCTTTAGGAGGCAAGATTATTGCAAGAGAAACAATAAGAGCCAGGAGAAAAGATGTAACAGCTCCTTTATACGGAGGCGATGTAACCAGAAAGAAAAAATTGCTGGAAATTCAGAAAAAAGGCAAAAAGAAATTAAAAACAAAAGGTAAAATTAATATACCTCCCAATGTGTTCTTAGAAATGTTGAAAGAAGACTAATCTAAAATCTTGAAGCAATGAGAAACTTGTGGTAAATTAGAAAAGAGGCCCGATTAAAAATCCAAGTAAACTCAAAATTATCATAGAAATTATTATAATCCAGACTATTCTAAAGATAGATTTTGCTTTTATCTGTTTCATTATTTCATGATAGCAAGATTTAAGAAAATTGAAAACTGGCAGAGGAAAAAAAGGAATTTCTTTTCAATAATAATTTTCCTATTTGTAGGAATAGGGGTTATCTTGATTACATCTTGGTTGGTTATCGGTAATTTGAAAATAAGTCAGAAAAGAAAAGAGCTTGATTTAAAAATTAGTTCCCTAAAAGAAGAGATCCAAAAACTTCAAGATATGGAAACAGTTCTTCAATCCCAAATTTTTCGGACAGAGGAAGAAGAAAAAGAGTATTTAGAAGAAGTGGCTCGAGATGATTTTGGTCTTAAACAAGAAGAAGAAGAGGCAGTTGCTATTATCTTTGAACCAGACAAAGAAGAACCTGATCAAAACGATGATGCTCTTTCAGAAAAAGAATCAATTTGGCAGAAAATCTTCCAGGGGATTAGAGACTTCTTTTATTAAATGATTTTGTTGCGAGTGTAGTATAATGGTATTATATAACCTTCCCAAGGTTCAGACGAGGGTTCGATTCCCTTCACTCGCTTTATTCTTCTGCCAGTGTAGCTCAGTGGTAGAGCAGGGCTTTCGTAAAGCTCAGGTCGTCGGTTCAAGTCCGACCGCTGGCTCTTCTATCTATGAAAGAAATCCAGGAGAAAATTAAAGATTTAGAAATGCGATTTAAAGACTTAAATGCCCGATTCGACTTGGATGAAAAAATGAAAGAGATAGGAGATTTGAAAAAAAAGGCAGATAAGTCGGATTTTTGGCAGGATCAGAAAAAAGCATCTGAGATATCTCAGAAAATAGCTCTTTTGGAAAGTAATATTGAGAATCTAAGGAATCTGGGAAAAGAGATCGAAGATCTTAAAGAAATATCTAAACTTGTAAAAGAGGAAAGTGAAGAATTTAAGGAGTTAGAAAAGAATTACAAGGTTTTGGAGGAAAAGATTAAAAAAGGAGAAGAAAGAGTTTTTCTTTCTGGTCCTTACGATAAACTGTCAGCCATTATTACTATTCAGGCTGGGGCCGGAGGAAGAGACGCTGAAGATTGGGTAGCCATGCTTTTAAGAATGTATCAGAAATACTGCGATATTCAGGGATTAAAAACAAAGATTTTATATCAGAATTTTGGCGAAGGAGGAGGACCAGAAGGCAGAATTGGCATCAAAGAAGTTTCAACGAAAATTAAAGGAAATTATGTATATGGTCTTTTAAAAAATGAACAAGGCATTCATCGACTAGTCCGCATATCGCCTTTTTCTGCTCAAGCACTTCGTCATACTTCTTTTGCTAAAGTAGAAGTTTTACCAGAAATTCCAGAGTCTGACATGTCGAAAATAGAAATCAAATCAGAGGATTTAAGGGTTGAAACATTCCGGGCTTCAGGACCTGGCGGGCAACATGTAAACAAACGAGATTCAGCTGTCCGAATTATTCATTTGCCAACAGGTCTTAAAGCAAGTTCTCAGGAAGAAAGACTACAAGGATTAAACCGAAAAAAAGCAATGCAGGTTTTAATGACAAAGCTTCTCAGGCTTTCTCAACAGGAGAAAGAAAAAGAGATTAAAAAAGTTAAAGGGGAAAAGATTTCTGCCAGTTGGGGAAATCAACGCCGCTCCTATGTCTTACATCCATACAAACTTTGTAAAGATATTCAAACTGGAGTTGAAACCTCAAACGTTGAAGCAGTGCTTGATGGAGATTTGGATAAATTCATTCAGGCCGAAGTAAAAATATGATATCATTTCAAAATGTTAGTAAAATTTATTATTCCAGTGTAAATTCTTATCCTATAACTGCTCTAAAGGATGTTTCTTTTATTGTTGAGCCGAAAGAATTTGTTTCCATTGTTGGCAGGTCAGGAGCTGGCAAAACAACTTTGGTAAAGCTGTTAATTGGTGAGGAAAGAATAACTGAGGGTGAGATTTTTTTCAGAAACAAAAATATTGCTAGGATAAAATCCAATGAACTTCAGAAAATTCGGAAAAAAATTGGAGTGGTTTATCAGGATTACCGGCTTTTGTTTTCCAAAACAGTTTATGAAAATGTAAGTTATATTCTTGAGGTAATGGGGTTTTCTGATCAAGATATTGCCCGAGATGTTTCTCGGATTTTAGGAATAGTCAGGCTTCGGGAGAGAGCAAAGAATTTTCCTGAGGAGCTTTCCGGAGGAGAACAGCAAAGGTTGGTAATAGCTCGAGCCCTGGTTCACCAGCCGGAAATTGTTATTGCCGATGAACCCACTGGAAATTTAGACCCTTATAATACATTTGAGATAATAAATCTTTTTAAAAAAATTAATGAATCTGGCACTACTGTTATTTTAGCCACTCATGACAAGAGGATTATTGATGGTCTGGCTAAAAGAGTTATCACTTTAGAAGCAGGTCGGCTGATTCGCGACGAACAAGGAGGAAAATTTATATTATAACCTATGTTTATATCTTTAAAACGTGTTTTCAAATTTGCTTGGCAGGGGTTTTTACGTAACAGGGTTCTTGGTCTGGAAGTAATGTTTATTATGGCCATAGCTGTTTTTCTAATTACCTCTCTTTTTCTTTTTCAAGGAATAAGTGATTTTTTAATCAAGGAAGTTCAGGAGAAAGTTGATGTTTCTGTTTATTTTAAAGAAACTGTTCGGGAAGAGGAGATTTTAAGCGTGGAAAGAAATCTTTACAAGTTTTCTAATGAAATAGAAAGCGTTGAATATATTTCTCGGGAAAAAGCTCTTGAAAACTTTATTGAAAAACACAAAGATGAGCCAATCTATCTTGAAGCTCTGCAAGAAATAGGATATAATCCTTTTCTGCCTTCCTTGAATATTAAAGCCCGTGATCCAAGTTATTATGCTCCGATTTCTAATTATCTGAATCAAGATTCTCTTCAGGGTATAATAGAAAGGGTTTCTTTTTTCCAGAATAAAAAAGTAATTGATAAACTTTCTTCAATAACTGCTAATGTTAAAACTGTTGTTATCAGTTTAAGTTTAATTCTTGGGCTTTTGGCTGTTTTAATCACTTTTAACACTATTAAATTGACAATTTTCACTTCCAAAGAAGAGATTTCAACTATGCAGCTTGTGGGTGCGTCCAACTGGTTTATCAGAGGCCCTTTTGTTATTCAGGGAATTTTTTACGGAATTATTTCTGTTCTGGCTGTTAATTTATTGTTTTTAATTGCCTTTGCTTTCTTTAGCTATAGGCTGGAAACATTCTTTTTAGGCTTTAACCTGCTTAATTATTTCCAGATGAATTTTCTTTCCTTGTTATGGATTCAAATTGCGTTTGCTGGAATTCTTGCTATATTTTCCACCTTACTTGCTCTTCATAAATATTTGAAAGTGTAATTATATTGCCGGGTCATCTAACGGTAGGATTGATGCCTCTGGAGCATCCCATCTTGGTTCGAATCCAAGCCCGGCAGCCATCACTGAGTGTAGTTTGATAGACCGAGACGGGTTCGAGTCCTAGCATCGGAACAGGCTTGTGCTTGGTTCTGGCGACTGAGTCGCCCAGAACAATGATCTGGGTGATTTTATTTTGACAAACCACCCCAAAAATGCCAAAATCAAGGTAGTTTTCAGCTTTAAGGAAAAAACTTATATAACGACTTCCAAAATCTTAATTATTACTAAGTAAATGCGGCTTTTAAGTTTCCAAATTAAAAATTATCGATCAATTATCAACTCTGGTGTAGTAAAATTATCTGAAAAAGATAATGTTTCTGTCTTTGCCGGTCAGAACGAATCAGGGAAAAGTGCAATTCTTAGAGCACTCTACGATTTTGAACGTGAGGAGTTCGAAGAAGATTCTTTACCTTTCTCTATTAGAGAAAGTCCAGATCAACCAAATCAAATCGTAAGTTGTACCTACAAAATTGGTCCTGACGAGGATATCGCTGAATTACTTTCAGAGATAACGATTGATGAACATGATATTAAGATTGAAGAAGGCCAAAATATACTTGATCCAAATAAGATTAAGAAGATAAAAAAATTTACCATAACTCGGATCAATGGCAAAGAAAAAGTTCAGATAACTATTGATAATAATTCTTTTAAAATTTTTCAAGCAGCAATTCTTAATAAACCGCAACAATCAGATGAGGGAGGGAAAGACAAAGAAAAAGAAAAAGGTGAGGAAAAAGAAACCACTGATACGAAAGAAAAATACATTTCTTTTTCGGATGATCAGAATGCAGATGTAGCACAAATTTTTTGGCTTATCACGCCAAATATTGTTTTTTTCGATGATTTTTGCGACCTGCTGCCGGATAAAATATTTCTCTCCGCACTTAAAGAGAAAAAAACTGAGACAAAAGGATATCGTGCTGTTAAAAGTTTAGAAAAGATACTTAACACAGACTTTCTTAAAAAAGACTCGGAAACAGATCCCATCAGGAGAACAAAAGAAGATAAAGAAAATACTGAATTATCGATTAATTTTCAGCAAGATTGGGGGCAAAGAATACATGACGAGAATGAAGTACTTGTAAAATATGATTTTCAAAAAAGAAACGGTGAGGGCGAAAATGGTTCATACATTAATTTTTATGTTGAAACAAGAGAAGGGGAACCTCTGCCACCCAAACAACGTAGTAAAGGATTGATTTGGTTCTTATCATTATGGCTGGAACTAAAGGCGCAAGATATCAAAAACGAAGATTTAATTCTTTTATTAGATGAACCGGATCAGCATCTACACGTGAAGGCACAAAAAGACATATTAAAATTAATTAATAAACTAGCGAGCGAAGATGATCAGGTTATTTACGCCACTCATTCACCTTATTTAATAGAAGTCGATTATTTGAACAGGGTGAAACTTGTTTTAAACATTAAAGATGGTGGGACACAGATAGAAGATATCGTAACGAGTAAAATCGATACGGAATATAAGAAAGATGCGCTACAACCAATTGCAAATGCAATAGGTTTACATGTTAGCGAATTTTCTCCATTAGGCAATAAAAATATTATCCTCGAAGGAATTTCGGATTATTACTATTTTTCCGCAATGAAAAAAATACTAAATCGAAAGGGAGATTACTATTTTGTTCCCGGAATTGGAGTCAGACAAATTAATAATCTTATTTCTTTATCAATAGGTTATGGTTTAAATTGGATTTCAATTATCGATGACGATCCTGAGAAGGGAGGAAAAGATTCTAAGAGAAAATTCGATGAAATAAAAGATTACGTTTTCGATGGAGATGAAGCTAAAACTCAACAAAAAGTCTTTATTCTTAAGGGAATTACAGGTATTGAGAATATGTTTACTTACGATGACTTTAAACTTATTGACCCTAAAATTAATCGTAGCAGAGATAAGGTAGATGTAGTTGGACGGAAAAGAAAAGTACTTTTTTCAAAGTTGTTTTTTGAAAAAGTAAATAACAGAGAAATTACAGAGAGGAATATATCGAAAACTGCTAAAGATAATTTTAATAAAGCATTTGATTTCATCGGTCAAAATTTTTGAACGGGAGCTAGAGAAGGTTTTAATAGTATACAAAATATATACCGCGCCCGCTTCGCGGGCTTAAAATAACCCCGACCGAGAGGGGTTAAATTCGCCCCAGAAAAGTGTCCAAGAGACCCTTATAGGACTTGATTCTTAAAGGTTCCAGACCGACTAGGGGAGCAGGCTATTATTAGGTATAGAGAGACTGAAACGTATAAATTATTTTAAAAAATATTTTTCTCGTAAGTAAACCATGAATATAGATTACAATAATTTTAAACAATGGTGCATCCTAAAAGAACCAAAGTTGGGTCATTATGTTAATAATGATCGCATTTCGTATAGCATCTTATTTATATGGATCGGCTCATTTATTCTTTCTGCCTTAGTTTTTAAAAATGTAATAATTGAATTATTACAGAATGAGAAAATTGTAGAAAATCTTAGCACTTTGTTTGGTTTTATTTTTTCAATGTTTGTAGTAATTATTTTTTCTAAAGTATTTCGATTACCAATGAACAAAACCGAATTCCTTTCTTGTTTGTTAAATAAAATTTCTAAAGAAATAGAATTGTATCAAAGTGAAAAGGATAGAAAAGAATTAATGAAGGATTTAAAAATATTTAAGCGATATTCGAAATTTGATTATAAATTTACACATACAAATTTATTCAAAAAGGAAAACAAAATACAAAAGAGTTTTTTTAATCTTCTCAATAGTCTTTCCGATAGGATTTACTACAAAATAAATGAAAACAAGAAAGATGAAATAAACTTAGAAGATATTCAAAAATTAGCCTTTAGTATTTATATAGATGGTGATGAAAAAACTCAAATTCTCAATAAAATAGTTAAAGATATCCCAGATATTAACGAAATAGAATTTAAACTATTTTTTCCTTTAAAAAAATTATATAAAGACAACTTATTTAAAATTATAACAATAACTGTGTCACTCGCATTGATTTTCTATTTTTTTGCATATAGGTTTTTAGGCATCGACAAAAATTATACATTTATGGGATTTATTACCCTAATCGGCGTAGTTGCTTATATAATATTTAAAAAATAATTTCTTTTTAATTTTTTATTTTTAGTTAAAATACTTTTGACCGAGATGCATGGATGAGACACCCTTAAAAGCCCTCAATTTCCCCTTAAAACCCGGGTTCGAGACCGACTAGGGAAGCAGGCTTGTGCTTGGTTCAAGCGACCGAGAGGCATTAAAAGTCGCTAAGAAGGCGGTTTTTGGTTGCTCTGAGCAAAGCGAAGAGGTAGAATAAAAAATCAGAGTTGACGCCATTTTTCTTACAAAAAAGTTTTAACAAAACCACGAAGACAAGTTGAGTAGATGATTTTAATATAAAAATTTTAGTTGGCTCAATACTACAATGGATTTCTTTTTCGACTTATTTACCACTAGAGAACAGGCGATTATTATTTGGATCGGCATTTTCTTAGTTTGGGTGTTGTTTCAAAAGAATATACGAACGGCAATTTTCGGTTTGTTTAGGGCATTTTTTCAAAAGCAAATTGCCGTAGCGTTCGCGGCAATGTTTTTGTATGTAGCCTTGATAGTTTTTTTGTTCTCCAAAATTCAATTGTGAGATATTTCTTTATTAAAAAACACAATCTTTTGGCTTCTCGGTACGGCATTTGTGTTATTTATGAACTTAAATAGAGCACACGAAGATGACCACTATTTCAGAAAAATAGTATCAGATAACTTGAAATTAGTTTTAGTCCTCGTTTTCATTATCAATTTCTATACCTTACACCTACTAGCCGAACTAATTTTGGTGCCAGTACTTTTTATGATTGTCGCTATGAGTGCGGTTGCCGAAATGAAAGAAGGATACGCGCCGGTGAAGAAATTGGTAGATTTCATTCTGGGAGCTTGGGGTATTTTCCTTGTTGTTTTTACTCTTTCAAGCGTATTAAATGACTACCAAAATCTGCTGACGATGGACAATCTCCGTACTTTTCTACTGCCGCTATATTTAACACTTGCTTTTTTACCATTTTTGTACAGCTTCGCAATTTTCATGGCGTATGAGAATATTTTTGTTCGTCTGAATATTTCGATAGGTAAAAGAGATGAAGAGCTTTTGAGAATTGCGAAGCGTAAGATGTTTTGTGCTTTTGGTTTCAATTTAGGGAAATTGAATAAATTTTCAAAAGAAAACACAGTCAAACTCTGGAGTTTGAAGAACGAGGAAGAATTGAGAGAGATTATTGATCAATTTGAGAAAAACTAATTTTAAAGAAAGTAAGGACGTTTCTGACTTTTTTAAAAACCAAGCAATTTTAGCCCATCGTCAAGGCGGAGCAGGTAAAGATAAAAAAATCGCCAAAAAGGCAGTTTTTTGTTATAATAGAATAATTAATAATTCACATTTATGAAAATTTTAATTAGTTCATTAACGTATCCTCTACGCAATGGCGTTACTGTTTCCATAGACGCAACTGTTGACGGTCTTATCGCAAAGGGAGATAAGGTTCTTGTTGTAGCTCCAAGGTATAAGAAAATCAAACATAGGCCTGAACATCGTCCGGTGCCTTCCTCAGCTGTAGCCCGAGCTATTGGCTCTTTGATCGGTAAAGAAGAAAGAACCTTTGGAATTACAGCTTCTTACTATATAGAGAAAATTGCAAAAGAATTTAAACCAGATATTTACTGGCTTCATACTTTAACTTGGGGTCCGAATGCTTTTGAATTACATATGCTTAGATCAGATAAGCCAAAAGTGCTTACTTATCACACTTTAGTTGAAGAGTATGGCAGAATGTATGGGGGAAAAATTGGAGCTGCATTAATGCGCAGACGTTCTAAATCAGTTGCTAATAAAATGGATGTAATTATTACCCCTAGTAAGGTGATTGGAGAAAAATTACGCAAATATGGGGTAACAAAACCAACATATGCTATTCCTACAGGTATAAATATCGTTAAAAAGTATTTTACCAAAGAAGAACTATGCGCAAAATTTAACATTCCTCCAAATTCAAAGATTTTACTTTTTGTAGGCAGAGTGTGTAAAGAAAAAAATATAGATGCGCTTTTGAAAATAATGAAGAAGATTAAAGAAAAAGACAATAATATATTTTTGTTGATTATTGGACCTGGGGATGTTGAAAAATTCAGTGCTCTGGCCAAAGAAATGGATGTGGCAGACAGGATCATTTTTACCGGATCTCTTCCTGCAGAAGAAACGCATAAAATATATGGGGGTAGCGATGTTTTTACTTTTTCTTCAAAATCAGAAACGCAAGGGTTGGTGATAGGAGAAGCAATGATGGCTGGAATACCAGTAGTGGCTTTTGATTCTCAAATTCAGCCGGAAATTTATCCAAAGAATTTAGCTCTGGTAGTTAAAGATGTGTCAGAATTTTCGAATGCAGTTTTTAATATTCTTGAAGATCATGAAAAAAGAGAAAAAATGACAAAAGATGCAAAGAGATTTGTTTTAGAAAACTTTTCCCGGGAAGCAATGACCAGAAAACAAAGAGAATTATTTTTAAAAGTTTATAATAAATCGAAGATTTGATACATCAAATTATGAAAATATTTATAACCGGAAGTTCTGGATTTATTGGGAGCGAATTAATAAATCATCTTTCCGGAAAGCATGAAATTATAAAATATGACTTGGCAAATGGTCAGGATGTTTTAGATTACAATAAGTTAAGAGAGGCCATGAAAAACTGCGATGTTGTAATCCATCTTGCTGCCATTAGAAAACCATTGGAAGATAAAACATTTTCTGATTATTTTCGCGTGAATTGCAAAGGTACTTTTAATGTTGATCAGGCAGCTATGGAAAATGGTGTTAAGCGATTAATTTTTGCTAGCTCAATGAGTTATTACGGCATTGAAAGAGGAATTCCTGTGAGAACTCCTGTTCACGAAGATAATCTAGTTCTGACACAACGAGTTAAAGCCGAGCAATTGACTAATGAAACAAGAGATTGTGATATTGCTTATTCTACAAGCAAGGTTATAGCAGAACAAATTCTAGCAAATTATGGAATGACAAAAAAATTTGAAGTAATAATCCTTAGATTCGGCCCTACAAGAAAAAGGGGAGAATATAAACCATTTGGAGAGTTAAAATTACATTTAAAAATAGAGAATGCCTTACAAGTTCTTGAGACTGCTATAACAACAGATAAAAAAGTGTGGTACGAAGCTTTTACTATCGTAGATAAACTAGACGATGTAGATATTTCTAAAGCAGTAGAAATTTTAGGTTATAATCCTATTTAGCTGAAAATAGGGACGTTAAAAATCGCCAATCAGGCGGTTTTTTGGTAGAATGAAAACGAAAGGTCAAAATAAAATAACTTTAATAAAAAAACAATATGTCAAAAACAATAATTGTAATCATTATTATAATCGTTGTTGCAGGATTGGGTTATTGGATTTATCAACCAACTTT
>JAUXAO010000005.1 GCA_030619905.1 bacterium
TCTTCTTTTTTTTTAAAAAGAGGAACTATAACTATGTATATGTTTTTAAATAAGTATATATTTAATTACAAAAACATATCCAACGCTTCAGTTTATATACTTGATATATTTTCACAAAAACAAGATTTTAAAAAATTCACAATTATTATTTTTTAATGATAAAATTAAAAACGATAATTATTTATTTATAAGAAAAAAGTAAGAGGAATCATTAGTTACAAGAAAATATAGTTAGAAGAATTATTTATTTACAATGAAAAATTGAAAAGGGGCTATAAGAAATGAATAAATCATTGAAAAAAACATTAAATTTTAAGGAAGTTCCAGTTGAAAAGCTAAGACGGAGATGTGACCCGAAAAGCCTGGGTTTCAAATCAACTGATGAGCTTAAAGTTCACAAAGACATAATTGGTCAAAAAAGAGCTGTAAATGCTCTTCGCTTGGGTTTAGATATTAAAAGTGTAGGATATAACATATTCGTTACTGGACTTGTAGGAACTGGTAGGAAAACTGCTATAAATTACTTGTTAGAGGAGACAGAGCGTATAAAAAACATACCTGATGATAAGCTTTATGTTAATAATTTTAAAAATCCTGACATGCCAAGACTCATCAGACTACCAGCTGGACGGGGTAGAAGTTTAAAGAAAGACATGGATGGAATTGTTGAATATCTGTTAAAAAATATACCATCAATTTTTGAAAGCAAAGATTACAAACAGAGGAAGAAGGAGGTTGTAGAAAGTCTTAAAAATAAACAGAAAGAATTAATTGCTGTTTTTGAAAAAAAGATTGCAGAAGAAAAATTTACCTTAATTCAACTTCAGTTTGGTGTTTTTACAAAACCAGCTGTAATGCCCTTGATTGATGGTAAACCTTTAAATTTTGATCAACTGACAGTTCTAGTAGAGAAAGGTAAATTTCCAAAGGAGGAATTACAGATACTTAAGGAAAAACATTCCGAACTCACTGATAAGATGGAGGCTATCTTCAAGAAGATGAGAGATCTTGAGAAAGAGATACAAAAAAAATTAAAATCTTTGGATAATGAAGTTGTTACTCCCTTGGTTGAACAGCGGATTAATGATATAAAAAACAAGTACAAAAATAATAAGGTAAATGAGTATTTAGAAGAGGTAAGAGAAAACATTTTAGATAATTTAGATAAATTCCAGAAGAAACATGAAAAGGCAGCTTTACCATTTCCAGGAGTATCATCTCCTATAGAAGATCCATTTTTAAAATATCGAGTGAATCTTCTTGTTGATAATTTTGGAGCAAAAAAAGCACCAATCATTTTTGAAACTTCACCCACTTATCGCAATCTCTTTGGTACTATTGAAGTAACGCCGGGTAAATTTGGAAGCTGGCAAACTGACTTTACAAAAATAAAGGCTGGCTCCCTTCTTCATGCTGATGGAGGTTTTTTGATCATAGAAGCCCTAGATACTTTGATAGAACCAGGAGTTTGGCAAGCACTAAAAAGAACATTAAGAAATAGAAAGATAGAGATACAAAATTATGCTCCATTCTATATGATATCAATATCTGCTTTAAAACCAGAGCTAATAGATTGTGACATAAAAGTAGCAATGGTAGGAGATCCTTTTTTATATCACATACTTTACAATCGTGATGAGGATTTTAAAAAAATATTTAAGGTGCGTGCTGATTTTGATTCAGTTATGGATGTTAAGCGTGAAAGTGTTATGCAATATGCTAACTTCGTAAAAAATATAGTTACTAATGAGAAATTAGTACCTTTTAACTGTGGTGCTGTAGCAGCAGTGGTTGAATTTGGAATGAGACTCGCAGGTAAGCAGAAAAAATTATCCACTCAATTCAATAATATAGCAGATGTACTGAGAGAGGCCAATTATTGGGCTCATAAAGAAAGAAGTTCACAAGTTACTGAAAAACATGTAGAAAAAGCAATTGAAGAAAAAATCGAACGCTCTAGACTTATTGAAGAAAAAATCCAGGAGATGATAGAAGAAGGTACAATTATGATAGATACTAAAGGTTTTGTAGTGGGTCAAGTAAATGGTCTTTCAGTATATGATACAGGTGATTATTCTTTTGGTAAACCTACGAGAATAACTGCTAAGACATCAGTTGGTGGATCAGGAATTATAAATATTGAAAGAGAGGCTGAGCTT
>JAUXAO010000006.1 GCA_030619905.1 bacterium
CAACAATCAAATTACCTTTCAAAAATGGAAAAATTGATTGGGATTGGATTGAGAATTATATAAAAGGATTGTCTTACTCAAAATATTTAGAAATTATCTAAATTTTTTTGTCTTATTATCAACCGATAACTTCACAGAACCTGTTTTAGGATTATTTAAAACTATTTGTTTTTCAGAACATCATCCTTAATCATCTGCCAGTCAAAAGCCATTAAATGTTTTACTGCCCTGTTCTCTACATTTATCTTATAGAGATTTGCTTTTCCAACTTTTTTTGTTATAATGACTAATTTCCTTTTTAGCATCTTTGGTAAAAGATATTTTAATGTTGAATAACTAACTTTTGTATTTTTAGATAGTTCAATTAATGAATAATCAAAAGCGAAAAAACCAATTAAAAAATCCAAAACTTTTACCTGTGGGGAATCTCCTAATGTTTCAACAAATATTGTTTTCATAAAATAGCCAATAATGGCTACTATTTAAACTTTACTATTTTCAAGCAACTACTAATCCAGCTTTTTCACAAACTATCCCTTCAAAAATTACATTTTCCGCAGCTGAAATCGCTGATGCGAACATATCTACCCGAATTGGAGTATTTTGTTGAGCAATTATTTCTGGAATATTAATATGGTGTGTGGTTGTGATTAGTGGAGCTCTTTCTACCGAAAATTCAGCAACTACACTTGCTCCAACCGAAACCCTAACTGTCTCTGCAGCTACCCCAGAATATGTGATTCCCCGCAGGCAAATAAAAGTATTATCGGCGACGGCGGTATTAATCACCCCAGAATTCCAGCCCACAGCTGGAAGATTTACACTAAAAGTAGTAAGACCCAAATCTGCTGCACGTAGAGATCGCACTCTTAATTCTGACCTCGGAAGCCCAAGTTGCCTTTCAGCCATCGCAATTATTTGTCCTTCACAACCAGCAGGTAATGGAGCTTCAACCACTGCTGGCACCCCTACAGGAACTTCAACAGCCGGCACTCCAACAGCAGCCACAGCAGGTTTCCTTAAAAGAAATATTAATCCAGCTATCCCGAGAGTTCCGATGATTAGCCAAAGTGCTGGTTTTTTCATTTTAATTATTTATTAATTTCCTTAAGTTCTTCTATCTTTTTTTGCATTTCCTTAAGTTCTTCTTGTAATTCTTTTATTTTTTCTGGATTTTTACCTTCATCCTCTTTTTCGTTTATTTCTTTTTCCAAATCTTTTGATATCCCTTCAAATGTTGTGGCTAATTTTTTAAAAACATCTTTTATTTCCATTTCTATAAAAAGTCACTTGTTTATTTAAATCTTACTAAAAGAATTCTCTAAGGGTTCAATGTATTTCCCCTTTCTTCTGTTATTGAACCATGAAAAATCAATTTTTGTATTTTCTTAGATTCACTATACATATCTATCCTAAGTGATTGATTCATATCTACTAAAAAAGGATCATCAACAAAGTAAGTTCCTTCAAATCCTTCAATATGCCAATGTCTTACTTTTTTCCCCTCTCTCCAAACAATTATCTGCGAAATTGAGCAATTTTTTGGTATTGTAAATCCATTTATGGCAATAAATCTTCTTTTAGGTATTATCTTTATTATATTTTTATTTAATCCTTTTTTAAAATTAAATTTATAAAAAGGTTCTTTTATTCCTAAGTCTTGAGAGATTAATCTTCTAAGAATTACCTCTTCTCTTGGAACTTCTAAATCATATATAGCTCTTCTAAGTATTTCATTAGAAGCTTTATTGTATGCATCCAAAAAAATTCCCTCACTAGTATAAAATCTTTGTTTTTCTATTATGGGTTTTCCTTTTATGTCAAAAATTTTTCTCAAAGATTTTCCTATTGGTATTAGTAAACTCATTTTTATTAAAAATACTAAGTAAGTAAGGTTTTTAAATGTTTCTTATTCCTTCAAAACTGGAATCAAAAGCAAGGGAGCAAATGCAAGTAATAAAGGCAATACTCCTGTTGGCCCAGCACCTGGATACAAAATTTGATAATCTCTATTCCA
>JAUXAO010000001.1 GCA_030619905.1 bacterium
AAAGTTGGTTGATAAATCCAATAACCCAATCCTGCAACAACGATTATAATAATGATTACAATTATTGTTTTTGACATATTGTTTTTTTATTAAAGTTATTTTATTTTGACCTTTCGTTTTCATTCTACCAAAAAACCGCCTTCACTAAAAGACGGCTTCACTACTCTGCTCCCCAGTTCAAAGCTTATTATAACTCTGGAAAATAGGGATTATATGGCAATAATGAAGAAAAAATTGTTAGAAATTAAGAGATTTTATAGAAATTTGAAGTTAAATACACTGACTGGACGATGTTTGATGAAAGGTTAGAAAGAAAAAACTCTAAAAGAAAGCATACAATACAGCCATTGCCAACGTGATAAATAGAGTCATACCAATCCAAAGTTTAGCACCAACTCTCCTTGTTATGTATCCAGTATAAAGAAACACTGGAATTAAATACAAGGGCACCACATTCAGCGGTCTGTATATTACATTCTTAAAAATTATTATCAATCCTATCATGAGAACAGCTGTAACTATTGCTGTTTTTGTTTCATCTTTCATATTTTTTGGTTGTTTATAAATTACTTTATATGACCTTTAAAACATTCTACCAAAAAACCGCCTCCTTGACGAGGCGGTTTCGCTATCCTGTTTAGGCTAGAGAATTAATATTTAGTTTAGAATCGTTTTTTACAACCTTAGCAAGAGCAATCCTTTCAATTTCAAATACTTTTAAATCAAGGTCTACTAATTTCATATAACGTTCCTGAACCTCCTTTCTTCCGATGTCTTCAATAAGAGAAATGGAATATTTTGAAAGATAATCATTTATATCTTCCGGGTCCAAGCCATAAATAAACATCTTAAATCCTTTAACCAGCCATTTATAAAGGCTCTTTTTTGTAGAATTATTGAGGTCTTTACCCTCAATAAAACTTTTTAGAACATAGGTAAAGACAATTTTGCTACCAGGAGCAGCCTGTGCTACATATTTTAATATACTATCATTGGCTTCTTTTGAAATATATTGCGTAACTCCTTCTAAAATAAAAAGAGTCTTAGAGGTTAAATCGTATCCTGCTTTTTTTAATTCAGCATCAAGACTTTGCTTCTCAAAATCAATAGAAACATAAACCACATGGTCTGGAAGCTTTCCTAGTATTTTTTTTATTTTTGTTCTTTTCTCTTTCATTACTGATGGATAATCCACTTCAAAGTAATGTATATTTTCTATACCAGGAATATAATAAGCACGGCAGTCCATTCCAGCACCAAGATTGACTACTGCTTCAATTTCCTTAATATTATTTTTTAATACATCATCTATATAACGAAAGCGGCAAAAAAACCAACCCATTTCTTTCAATTTTACAATGGCATTATTTATTTTAGGTGAATGCTGGAGAAATATAAAAAATTTGTAAAAAGGCGACAATAATTTTTCAGAATATGGATCTTCAAAAAGTCGTTTTTCTTTCGGATATAACATTCCTGTAGCTCTTACATAAGCAACACCCATACCTGTATTGATTGCTTTCATAATATTAATAATAATTAATAATCTTCTTTTATTCTACTAAAAAACTGCCTAAACGACAAGGCGGAAATTTGCTCCGCGGGTAGGATTCGAACCTACAACCTAGTGCTTACATCTTGTCCTAATGTTTCCAATAGGCATGGACTATATCATCACCCTTCTTGTATAAAGACTAGGGTGCGAGGCGCTTCCCCCGGCATAAATCCGGGGTACTCCATTATAGGATAGTCTCTGAACCTTCCCTAAAAATCAATTAGGACTTGGCTGCGGATTACCATTTCCTTTTAGGAATTAGGCTTCCCGCAATTCACCTCGTTTTTCAATCCCGATTTCTCGAGAAAGCTGCAAATTTTCACAGGCACCCGCGCTACCATTGCGCCACCGCGGAATATAATTATATTACTCTATTTTTAATATATTTTCAACTAATTAGTAATCTTTTAATTTTTTCAGACCTTCCAGCTTGCGGATTCTCTCCAAAGCTTTGGCTTGAATCTGACGAATTCTTTCTCTGGTCACTCCAAACACCTTTCCTACTTCTTCTAAAGTATGAGTAACTCCATCTTCTAAGCCAAATCTCATTGCTAAAATCTTTTTCTCGCGTGGAGTCAATTCGGCTGAGATTTCCTCTAATCTTTCTTTTAAAAGATTGCGGGCCGCCATTGTCAATGGAGAAGGAGTTTTCAAATCTTCAATAAATTCGGCTAAAACGCTATCTTTATTATCTTCCCCAACCGGTGTTTCCAGAGAAACCGCTTTTTGTTTAATCTGCATTATATGATGGACTTTTTCCACTTCAATCCCCATTTCAGCAGCAATTTCTTCTGGAAGAGGGTCGCGGCCTAAACTTTGTAAAAGCTTTCTTTTTGCTTTCTCATATTTAGAAATTGTTTCTATCATATGAACCGGAATTCGAATAGTTCTGGCCTGGTCAGCAATAGCTCTTGTAACTGCCTGTCTTATCCACCAAGTAGCGTAAGTGGAAAACTTGTATCCCTTCCGCCAGTCAAATTTCTCTACAGCTCGGAAAAGTCCTAAGTTTCCTTCTTGAATCAAGTCTAATAAAGTTAAATTCCGTGAACGACCAACATATCTTTTAGCTATAGAAACTACTAATCGTAAATTGGCTTTAGTCAAAATCTTCTTAGCCTCCTCGTCCCCTTTCTCAATTCTTTTAGCTAATTCTTTCTCTTCACGAGCCGATATCATTGAAGTTCTCCCAATTTCTTTTAAATACATTCGAATTGAATCAATTCTTGGACCAACTAAGGCTTTTTTAGTTTTTTCGTTTTTATCTTTTATCTCTAAAAATCCTTTTTTCTCTTTTATTTCAATACCTTTGTTTTCCAAATCTTGATAAAGTTTTTCCAAACCTTTAATGTCTTTTTCTAAATTAGGAAAAAAACTCAAAACCTCATTCAAGGTAATGAAACCACGGTTCTTTCCTTTTCTAAAAAGCTCTTTAATTTTTTCCGGTTGGAAAACAGGAGAACGCCGTTTAGAAAAAGGTTTCAAAATAGCGACTTTTCTCCTTTTCTTTATCATTCTTTTTTTCGCTTTAATCTTTCTTGGCCGACTCTTTCTTGTTTTAGTTTTTTTAGGCCGATTCTTTCTTTTCTTTATTATCTTCTTTATTTTCTTTGGTTTTGACTGTTTTTTTCTTGGCATGTTATTGCAAATTATTTTTATTTAATTTTTTCGCTGATTCATTAAATTCCTCTATCAGTTTTTTCATTCTTTTTTCATCTTTATTTCCTTCTGCTTCCCGAATATCCTTTGATATTTCCTGAAGTTTATCCTTTATAACCAATGTATTCAATTCTTTTAAACAAATATGAAGCTCCTGTTTAGGATCTAATTCCTCTTCAATTTCAGATCTTAAAGCAAGAACATCCAAAAATTCTTTCATCTCAGGTGGTACTTTTGATTTCTTTTTTTTCAAAAAAGTTAAGACTTCTTTTGTTTTAGGAGAGAGTAAGAAAAGATAGTTTTTATCAAATGATTCCAGTTCATCCGGCAATTTTAAAAGCAAAGAAAGGATTTTCTCTTCCAATATTTCTTTCCTTGTTTTTTCTTTCTCCAGAGTCTTATCTTCTTCTGTAATTGGTGATTCTTCATACTTTTCCCCGCCTTTTCTTAAAACTTTTCTAAGTTCTTCTAAAACTGACTCTTCTGAAACTTTTAACTTTCTAGATAATTCCTGAAGCCAGTGAGATTGTAAAATTTTGTTTGGAATCTTAGCTATAACAGTTAAAAGAGTTTTTGAAATTCCTTTTTTCCCTTCAGCTGAATTTTCATCAAATTTTGAAAATGCGCTTTCAAAGTAAAAATCAAGGATTGATTTAGAAGAGTTAATTAATTTCTCCCATTTCTTCGGATCCTTGGAAATAATGTCAGCTGGGTCACTTCCCGAAGGCATAGTAATAACTTTTATCTGAAAATCCTCTTTTTGAGACAAGTCAATTCCTCTTCGAGTAGCAGAATCACCAGCAATATCCATATCAAAAGCAGTAATTAGATTTTGAGAATAACGCTTTAGAATTTTTAATTGAAAAGGAGTTAAGGCTGTGCCGCTTGTGCTTACTGTATTCTGAAAACCAGTCTGATGGGACAAAATTACATCTGTGTACCCTTCAACCAAAATACAAGCATCATTTCTTCTTACTTCTATCCTGGCAGAATTTAGTCCATATAGAACCCGGCTTTTGTCATACAATAAAGTATTTGGAGTATTAATATATTTGGCAACCTCCTCGTCTTTAGTTTTCAGCTTTGGGTCTTGAGCTTTTTCAAATACCCTTCCTCCGAATCCAATAACCTGAGAATTCAAATCAAAAACAGGAAAAATGATTCTCCCTCGAAATCTATCATAAGCTGAATGAACTTCCTCAGATTCTTTTTTTATAGCCAAACCAGCTTTTACTATTTCTTCTCTTTCATATCCCTTGGAGACCAGAAAATCAGATAAACCTCGCCAGGTATTCGGAGCATAACCCAATCGCCATTTTTTAATTGATTTTTCATTTATTTCCCTTTTTAAAAGATATTCTTTAACTTCCAATCCGATTTTACTTTCTTTTAACTGTCTTTCAAAAAATCGACAGGCCAACTCTGTAATTTCATATAATCTTTTTCTCTCAGTTTCTAATTTAGGATCTTGTCTCCTGAGTTCAATTCCCGCTCTTTTAGCTAAAATCCTTAAGGCATCACCGAATTCCAGTCCTTCAATTTCCATTACAAATTTAAAGACATCCCCAAATTTTCCACATCCGAAACACTTAAAAATCTGCTTGGAAGGCGAAACAAAAAATGAGGGCTTCTTTTCTGAGTGAAAAGGACAAAGGGCCCGGTAATTAATTCCTGTTTTTTGAAGTTTGATATAAGAACCAATTACTTCAACAATATCCAATCTTGATTTTATTTCTTCAATTGGATTTTGATCCATAATATTATTTACGGGAGAAATTAGAAGCCTTTTTTACCTGGCTATTTGGAATATAGTGTAAAGTATTTTCTGTATCTATTATAGTAGTTATTCTCAGATTAAAATCTTTAACTTTTCCTTTAGTTCCAGAAATTTCAATTTCTTCTCCCACTCGGTACTGATCTTCTAAAAGAATAAAAAGTCCAGATAAATAATCCTGAATCAAGCTCTTAGCTCCGAAACCTAAAGCCAAACCACCAACACCAATACCAGCTAAAAGAGGAGCAATTTCCACTCCAAACTCAGGAAGAATCGTTATAAGAGCAAGCATCCAAATTACTACTTTAAGAAGAGTAAAGCAAACTTTTTCCAGAGTTTCTAATCTTTTTTCTTCAAACTTTGACTCTACTTTTCCGAGTTTAATGCCGTTTTTGGCAAGATTCTTAAGAAGTCTCAGAATGAAAGTCTTAACAAAACGGATGGCTATTGAAGCTCCAATTAAAATGGCTAATACTTTAATTCCATGAGAAATCATCCAGGATATTAAATTTTCTAAAATGTTTTCTAAAACCATATATTTATTATTTATTATTTTACTTCGATAAAGTAAAGGCGGTAGGGGTGGGATTCGAACCCACGAGGCGCCAAAGACGCCACGGCTTTCCGGGCCGTTCCTTTAAACCACTCAGGAACCCTACCAATAATTTATACTTTCATTCCCCTTAATGCTTTTGTCCTTTCCTCAACTGATGGATGAGTCATAAAAATCTTTGTAAACCAGCTTTTTTTCTGCTTTCCTCTAAATGGCGAGGCAATGAATAAATGAGCAGTGGAATTATTAGCTACTTTCATCTGAGTTTGGTCAGAAGAGATTTTCTCCAAAGCACGAGCTAATCCCTCAGGATACCTAGTTAAAAGAGCGCCGGAAGCATCGGCTAAAAATTCTCTTTTTCTGGATATAGCCAAACGAATCAAACTGGCTGCCAAGGGAGCTAAAATAGCTGCTACTAATCCTAGAACTAAGATTAAAAGACCTAAATATCCTTGTTTTGAATCTCTTCTATTTAATCCACCATAAAAAGTTATTCTCAAAAAGAAATTAGAAAGCAAAGCTACAATCCCTACTAAAATAACAATGACTGTTCCTAAAAGAATATCTCTGTTTTTAATATGGCTGAGCTCATGCGCTATAACCCCTTCCAGTTCCACCCTGTCTAATTTTTCCAAGAGCCCTTTAGTAACAGCAATAACAGCATGTTTTTCATCTCTTCCGGTAGCAAAAGCATTGGGTTGTGATTCAGGAAGAATACAAATTTTTGGCAAAGGCAATCCAGCAGTAATGCAAAGGTTTTCAACCAGCCGATAAAGTTCTGGATTATCTTGCTTTTTTATTGGCTTGGCCCGGGTAATTCGAAGAACAATTTTATCTGAGTGCCAGTAACTTAAAAAACTGCTAACAATGCTGAAAATTACTGCTACTATCAGAATAAGGGAATTTTCAAGCAAATAGCTAAAAAGCCAGCCCAAAGCAATGATAAAAACCAAAAAGAAAATAATAAACAGCCAGGTCTTGCGAATATTTGATTCAGCCTGAGAATATAATGTCATTAGAAAATTAGAAACTTACTTTTGGTGTTTCTTTGGCTTCAGCCTCTTCTAATTCAAACAAATCCATTTTCTTGAAATTAAAGGTTCTGGCAACAATATTTGATGGAAAAGCTTCTCTTTTGATATTCAAATCTCTGACATTTCCATTATAGAAACGTCTGGCTGCCTGAATCTTGTCCTCAGTATCACGAAGCTCTCTTTGTAATTCTAAAAAATTCGCTGAGGCCTTAAGGTCTGGATAATTTTCTGAAACAGCAAAAAGGGATTTTAACGTGTTAGTCAACATATTCTCGGCTTTGGCTTTTTCTTCAACACTTTGAGCTCCCATTGCCCGAGATCTTGCTTCAGTAACTTTTTCAAAAACTCCTTTTTCATGAGCAGCATATCCTTTAACTGTTTGCACTAAGTTGGGAATTAAGTTGTACCTTCTTTTCAACTGGACATCAATGTCAGACCAGGCTTCTTTTGCTCTGTTTTTTATTTTAACCAAGCTGTTATAAATTCCAATAGTCCAAAGAGCAAGAATAAAAACTACAATTAAAACTATATTAAGAGTTGTCATATTATTTTTAATTATCAATTATCTCCGACCTTTGAAATTATTTTGGTAATTCTAAAATTATTTTACTGATTGTCAGATGCTGAGCAATAAATTTATAATTAAGAAGTTTTAAAACCATTAAGAAATCGGAAAGTTCAGAGCGGAAAGTTTCCGGACCAGTAAATACTTCCATACCCTGTTTTACTAAATTTTTAAAATAATTTTTCAATATCTCTTCCTTTCCTTTTTCCTTCAAATAATCAACAATTTTTTTAAACTCTCCCCTATCAAGCCAAATTCCCTGACATAGATTGCAAACATCAACTTTAATTTTGGAATCATTATACTTGACTGAATAGAGGGGAGTTGAACAAACAGGACAATACTTTTGAATCTGGCTGATTTTAAACTTTGTTTTATCCTGCCAAAGATCTATATCTAACCAGCTTAAATCCTTGTCTTTTTCATCTTTAGCCTGGCTCAATTCATCCTTTTCAAACCAAAGTCCAAGACATTGGGAACAATAATCAATTTCCACTCCATAGAAAACAACTTTTTTCATTTCTATTTTACAAAGAGGACATTTCATGTTTTTTATTATAACCAAAAACTCCCTCAAAATCAATTAAGAGAGCTTCTGATAGATTTTTATACAATGTTTAGTATCCTCCTGGCATTCCTCCAGGCATTCCAGGGGTTTTTTCTTTCTCAGTTTCTTTTTCAGCAACTACACACTCAGTGGTCAAAAGCATGCTTGCTCCAGAAACAGCATTTTCCAAAGCTGACCTTACCACTTTTGTGGGGTCAACTATTCCTTTTTCCATCAAATTCTCATATTCTAAAGTTTGAGCATTAAAGCCGTATCCGCTCTTATGCTTTTTAACTTCTTCAACTGCCACTGCTCCTTCAACTCCAGCATTTTGAGCAATCATTTTTAATGGTTTAATTAGGGACTTTTTTAAAATTTCAACTCCGATTTTCTCTTCGCCCTCCAGGTTTAATTTGTCTAAGGCTGCTGAAGCTCTAAGTAAAGCCACTCCTCCTCCAGGAACTATTCCTTCTTCAATTGCCGCTCTAGTTGCCGCTAAAGCATCTTCTGCTTTGCCTTGACGAGCTTTTTGCTCAACTTCAGTTGGAGCGCCAACTTTAATCACTGCTACTCCTCCAGCTAATTTACCAAGACGCTCTTGTAATTTTTCTTTGTCAAAATCAGAAGCAGTATTAGCAATTTCATTTCTTATCTGGCTAACCCTGGATTCAATATCTGCCTTTTTTCCTTTACCACCAATAATAATTGTGTTTTCTTTAGTAGAAATGATTTTTCTGGCCCTGCCTAACATCTCCAGTTCCACACTTTCTAATTTTATTCCTTTGTCTTCTGACGCTACTTGGCCGCCTGTCACTAAAGCAATATCTTCTAACATTTCCTTTTTTCTATCTCCAAAACCAGGTGCTTTTATGGCTAAGGCATTTAAAATTCCCCTAAGTTTGTTAACTACTAAAGTAGCTAAAGCGTCTCCTTCAATTTCTTCAGCAATAATCAAAAATTCCTTTTTCCCGGTTTTAGCAATTTTCTCCAAGACCGGCAAAATATCCTGCAAAGAAGAAATCTTCTTATCCGTAATTAAAATAAATGGATCATCTAAAACTGCTTCCATTTTTTCAGGATTAGTAACCATATAAGGAGAGATATAACCTTTGTCAAACTGAAGTCCTTTAACAATTTCTTTGGAGAGACCGAATGTTTTTGACTCTTCAATTGTGACTACTCCATCCCCTCCTGCTTCTTCCATTACTTCGGCAATTAAATTACCAAGCTCTGTGTCTTCAGCTGAAATTGTAGCTACTTGGGCAATTTCTTCTTTCCCAGCTACTTTTTTAGAAAAATTCTTTAAGGCCTCAATAACTACTTTGGAACCTTTTTTAATACCTCTTTTTAATGCTAAAGGGTTGGCTCCAGCAGTAATATTTTTTAATCCTTCTTCAACTAGTGCCTGAGCTAAAACAGCAGCTGTAGTTGTTCCATCTCCAGATGCCTCATTTGTTTTTGAGGCAACTTCTTTTATAATCTCTGCTCCTAAGTTTTCAATCTTATCTTCCAGCTCAATCTCTTTAGCAATAGTCACTCCATCATTAGTAATAGTTGGAGCGCCAAAACCTTTGTCTAAAACAACGTTCCGGCCTTTAGGGCCTAAAGTCACCTTGACAGCGTTGGCTAATTTATCTACTCCGTCTTTTATTTTTTTCCGAGCTTCCTCAGAATATTTTATTTCTTTACTCATAGTTTTAAAATCTTGATTCTAATCAAGAATCGCTAAAATATCTTCTTCTTTGGCAATTAAATATTCTTTATCGCCGACCTTTATTTCGCTTGGGCCATACTTTGTAAAAAGAACCTTGTCTCCCTTTTTTACTTCTATGGCAACCCTTTTGCCTGAAGACAATCTTTTGCCAGGACCAACAGCAATTACCTTGCCTTGTTCTGGCCTATCTTTTTCTACTGTCTCTGGAAGCAAAATTCCTGATTTTGTTTTTTCTTCTTGAGAAATTGGTTCAACAAGAATATGATCTGATAATGGTTTAATGTTCATGTTAATTATTAATTAAAAAAAGTTTTTGGTTGTGACCTTTATTGTTAATATCTCTATTCTAATTACAAAATAAATTTTGTCAAACTCCAATTGGGTTCTCTTCATAATTTGAAAAAAGTAAGAGGGTGTCAATTCTATTTTGACACCCTTCTTAAGTCAACAAATCTCATAAAAGTAAAATATAGCAGAAAGACTTCTTTCTCTTGCTTCTTTCTTTATCTGGTCTGCAGTTTTCTTTTCTTTTCTATTAAATAATTTTCTATTAAATAATGAAATCCTTATTAAGCAAATGCCCCTTCTCTTGAATTTTCTTTCTGCCCCTTTTTCCCACCAATCTCGAATCTGAACTGATAAGATCTCGATATCTGATTGAGGCCCTGTTTGAAATTTTATAAAAGCATCTATTCCACTTTGATCAGCAGCACTGTAATGAGCAGTAGGAATAACTTCTATTATTCTCCTTCCACCCGGAAATTCCGTCTTCTTTTTCTGATAATACTCTAAGGCTTGAATGACATATTGTTCTGTTTCTAAGCCCCGCCGAGTTTCAGGTGAATAGGGAATTTTTAATATACATAAAACTCTTTTTATCTCGTTTTCTGTTTTTCTATCGACTCTTTTTTCTTTTACTCTTCTCACCATTTTCTTTACCTCCTTTTAAGAAATATTTTATTATTCACGTGCTAATTTCATCTTAGCATAAATTTTGAATATTACCAGAGTAGTTCTTTGTTTTTAAATTGACTTTGAAATAAAATCTTGATAGAATGAGTTAATGAAACAGTTTCTCTGGCAAATTATTGTTGGTATTTTAGGATTATATTTAGCCATTCTTCTAGTTCCAGGTGTGGCAATATCAGGGGGAGAAGAACTTACTCAGCAAGGAGTTAAAACTCTATTTTTAGCCGGGGCTGTCCTAGGATTAATAAATTTCTTTATTAAACCAATAATTAAGATTATTACATTTCCTTTAAGATTGCTTACCTTAGGTCTTTTTGGCTTAGTTATTAATATGGCAATGGTCTGGATAGTTGATATTATCTTTCCTGAATTAATCATTGCTAATCTCTCTGCCATTTTTTGGACATCACTTATCATTTGGCTACTTAGTTGGTCTATACTAAGAAAAGAAGCAAAAAGAATTTAAAACTATCCAATTATTATGAATCAAATATTAACAATTGTTCAAATTGCTGTTTCAGCCCTCTTGGTCTTGCTTATTCTATTACAGCAAAGAGGAACAGCTCTTGGTTCTGCTTTTGGCGGCGAAGGAGGATTTTACTTAAAAAGACGTGGAATTGAAAAAAAGATTTTTGGAGCAACAGTAGTTTTAGCAACTCTCTTTATTGTTTTATCTATAATAAATCTCTTTCTATAAAAATCTGAGTCAAAATCTACTCAAAAATTTTTTTGGTTTTTTAAATAAATTGATAGAAAAATGTAAAAATGTTTTCCCTCCAGAAAAGAGGAATCGGTTTTTTAATTTTCTAAGATTACGGAAAAAAGTTTATCTGCCAATATTTATTGGCTTATTGCTGATTTTGGGAGTTCTGGGGATAAATTATTATTTTAAAAATACTGAGGTTCAGCCAGGTTTTGGTGGCACTTTCCGAGAAGGAGTAATCGGTCAGCCAAGATTTATTAATCCCCTTTATCTCTCAGGCAATGATATTGATAGAGATTTGGTTGAACTGTTGTTTTCCGGACTAATGAAATACGATGAAAACGGTAAAATAGTGAAAGATTTAGCTGATGATTTAGAAATCAAAGAAGAAGGTGAGATTTATGAAATTAAGTTAAAGGAAAATATATTCTGGCACGACGGAGAATTGCTAACTGCTAATGATGTAGTTTTCACTATAAATTTATTACAAAATCCTGAGTATAAAAGCTCTTTGGCAATAAAATGGTCAGGAGTAAGTGTTGAAAAATTATCAGACAGGGTTGTTCAGTTTAGATTACAAAAATCTTATTCTGGCTTTTTAGAGACATTAACTGAAAAAATAATACCTAAGCATATTTTCAAAGATATACCTCCCAAAAACCTCCCATGGACCCTGAGTTCCAAAGAATATTTAAATAAAGAATGTTTGATTGGTTCCGGTCCATTTCAATTCAAACAATTAGATCAGGATAACAAATCCGGTTATATAAAATCTCTAACATTAACAAGGAATGAAGATTATTTTGTTAAAAAGCCATTCATTTCTCAAATCTCTTTTCATTTTTTCAACAATAAAGAAGATTTGTTAGAATCAGTTTCTCAGGGAAAAATTGATGGTTTCTTAATTTCCGACCCCAATGATCTAGAAACTTTCTCTGATGAAACATTTAAAATCCTTGAACTTTCTCTACCCAGATATTTTGCAGTTTTCTTTAATCAAGATCCTCCTGAAGATAAATCAAAACTCTTAACTTCAAAAGGAGTAAGAGAAGCTTTAAATTATGCCATTAACAAAGAAGAAATTCTGAAAGAGGTTGTTCTGGAAAAAGGCAAAGTGGTTGATTCCCCTATTTTGCCGGATTTCTATGGATTTGATCCTCCATCAAAAATTTATGAATTTGATAAAGAGAAAGCAGAACAAATCTTAGAACAAGCTGGATTCAAATATATTGATGAGAGCGGAATAAGGAAAAAAATAATTTCTGAAAAGCCTACTTTTTCTTTTACCAAGACCCTTCGATATGGAAGTAGAGGCAATGAAGTAACCCAGCTTCAAAAATGCTTGGCTAATCCATCAGCTGGAGGACCGGAAATTTATCCTAGCGGTAAAGTTACAGGATATTTCGGTAATGAAACAAGACAAGCTGTTATTCTCTTCCAGGAAAAATACAAAGAGGATGTTCTTGCTCCATTTGGTTTAGAAAAAGGAACAGGACAAGTGAAGAGCAAGACAAGAGAAAAACTTAATGAGCTTTGCTTTCCTCAAAAAGAAGAAATTCTGCCTTTACAATTTTCTCTAGTAACAGTAAATAAACCTTTGATGGTTGAAATCTCCCAACTTTTACAAAAAAATTGGAAAGAAGTAGGAGCCAGTGTTCAGATTAAATTCGAAGCCATTTCCACTATAGAAACCGATATTATCAAACCCAGAGATTTTGAAGCCCTCTTATTCGGAGAAGTTCTCAATTCATTACCAGACCCCTTCCCTTTCTGGCACTCAAGCCAAAAACAAAGTCCGGGTCTTAATCTAGTAAGTTATGAAAACAAAAAGACTGACAAGTTATTGGAAGAAGCCCGGGCAACTTTAGATAATTCTCTAAGAAGAGAAAAATTAGAAGAATTCCAAAACCTTTTAATTGAAGATATACCTTGCCTATTCTTACTAAGACCAGATTTGGTTTATTTTACCTCTAAAAAAGTTAATGGACAGATTGTAGAAAAAATTATTGAACCATCAAAAAGATTCGTCAGTATAGAAAATTGGTATATTAGAACTCGCCGAGTCTGGAAATAAAATTATGGATATTAGATTTTTGGATGATATGAAAAAGGTGCTCTATGATAAGAAATGGGCCAAAAATGCCCCTAATTTTGAGCTTTATTATATGGATCGGGGCCTGAAAAGAAAAAAAGAGTTGAGATATGATATCACCACTATTCCTCCTAGAATGCTTGGAAAAGAATTTGTTAAAACAAAGGGTCATGAGCATTTAGGCGATTTTGGAGAAATTTATATTGTTTTAGAGGGACAAGGAATGTATTTAATGCAAAAATACAAAAAAGGAAAAATAGAAGATGTTTATGCAGTTAAAGCAAAGAAAGGCGACGTGATTGTTATTCCACCTTATTACAGCCACGTTACTATAAATCCATCAAACAAGACTTTGAAAATGGCGAACTGGATATCTGACAAATGTAAATCCTGTTATGATTTATTTGAAAAAAAACAAGGTGCTTGTTATTATTTTACAAAATCTGGCTGGATAAAAAATAAAAAATACAAGAATTTGCCTAAATTGCGTTTTGAAAAACCTCTAAAGAAAACACCCAAAAATTTAGATTTCTTAGGGGGAGAATAAATTGCAAGTACGGTGAAGCTGAAAAGCATAAAATTTCTATTCTATGAAACCAAAAGGCAAAAAAGTTCAATGGAGCCTTGAAATTGCTTACGCTGTAGGATTAATTACTACTGATGGCAGTTTATCTATTAACAAGAGAACTATCGATTTTACTTCTAAAGACAAGGAATTAGTTAGAACATTCCGAAAGTGCCTCAACTTGAAAAATAAAATCGGTTATAAATACTCATCAAAAGAAAAGATAAGAAAGTATTGGCGAGTGCAATTTGGTAACATTATCTTTTATAAATGGCTACTTAAGATTGGACTAATGCCAAATAAGACAAAAAGAATTGGTTTGCTCAGAATCCCTAACAGATATTTCTTTGACTTTTTACGAGGTCATTTAGATGGGGACGGATGTATACGTAAATTTCAGGACCCAGTTTACCCAAATAGTCAAAGATTATATACTATTTTTTATTCAGCAAGTTTTAATCATTTAAAATGGTTACAACAAAAAATAAATTTTTTATTAAATATTCATGGTTTTATTGGGCCTACAACTAGAGAGTTTCGACTAACTTTTGCAAAAAAAGAATCTCTAAGACTATTACCTAAAATCTATCCCAGTCGAGATATTCCTTATCTTAAAAGAAAATATAAAAAAATAGAATCATTATTGAGTAATTAAAGCCGGGGTGATGAAACCGGGAAACATGCATGGTTCAGAACCATGTGTCCTTAAGGGCTTGTGGGTTCGAATCCCACCCCCGGCACTATGAAAAAAATTCAAAAACAAGCAAACCTTCGCATTATCCCATTAGGCGGACTTGGCGAAGTTGGACTTAATATGATACTCCTTGAATACAAAGGGAAGATTTTGATTATGGATATGGGACTTGGTTTCCCTGGAGAAAATATGCCCGGGATTGACTGCATTATTCCAAACATTTCCTACCTCAAAGGAAAATCAAAAAACATTTTAGGGGCAATTCTTACCCATGGGCATTATGACCATATTGGAGCTATCCCATATATTCTCCCTAAAATAGGCTCAATTCTCATGTATGCCAGTCCTCTGGCTAAGGGAATAATTTTAAACAGACAGGAAGATTTTCCGAATCAGCCAAAACTCAATATAAGGGAAATAACAGATAATTTTAAAGTTAAATTAGGGCCTTTTCAGATTGAATTTTTCCGGCAGAATCACAATATCCCAGATAATTTCGGTTTTGTCATCAACACTCCCGTTGGAAATATTGTTCATACTTCTGACTTTAAATTTGATAAATCACCTGTTAATGAACCGCCGACTAATTTTGAGAAACTAAAAAGAATTGGCCAACAAGGTATTTTACTCTTGATGTCTGAGTCCACAGGAGCAGAAGAAGAAGGACATTCACGTTCCGAAAAAACAATTTTTGAAAACTTAGACAAAATTTTCAAGGAACCCAGAGGTAGGATTATAGCCGCTTCTTTTGCTTCTCTTATTAATAGAATCCAACAATTAATCACCCTTTCGGAAAAGCATGGCAGGAAAGTAGCTATTGAAGGACATAGCATGAAGACTAATATTGAAATTGCTCAAACATTGAAAAAGATTAAAGTAAAAAAGGGAACTTTTATAAGCATTAAAGAGATTCATAAATTTCCCGATTCAAAGATAACCGTGATTTGTACCGGCGCTCAAGGGGAAGAAAGGGCTGTTTTTATGAGAATTGCCAACCGAGAACATAAAGTCATCCGAATCAAAAAAGGAGACGCAGTTATTTTTTCCTCCTCGGTGGTCCCGGGAAACGAGAGAAGCGTTCAGTTCTTAAAAGATGAGTTTCATCGTCAGGGAGCTAAAGTTTTTCATTACAAAATGATGGATATCCATGCCTCAGGACATGCCCAAGAGGAAGAATTAAAAGAAATGATCAGGATTATGAAGCCAAAATTTTTTCTCCCTATTTATGGTCAGTATTCAATGCTGGTAAGACATGCTGAATTAGCTGAAGATGAAGGAATTCCCAAAGAAAATATATTAGTTGTTGAAAACGGAAGTATTATAAATTTAAATCAAAGAAAAATCTTTAAAGAAAAAGGAAAGGTCCCTTCTAATTATGTAATGGTTGATGGTTTAGGAGTCGGAGATGTGGGAGAAGTAGTTTTAAGAGACAGACAGAATTTGGCTAGAGACGGAATGTTTGTTATTGTAGTAATAGTAGATAGACAAGCAGGAAAGGTTAAGGGTTCTCCAGATATAATATCAAGAGGATTTGTTTATTTAAGAGAATCAAAACAATTACTGAAAGAAACCAGACAACGAGTAATAAGAATTGTTGACATAGCAGCTGGTTCAGGTGGAGCAGTTAACTGGACCTATGTTAAGGACGAATTGAGAAACAAGATTGGTAAGTTTCTTTTTTCCAAAACAAAAAGAAGACCAATGGT
Source organism: bacterium (assembly GCA_030619905.1). Classification (GTDB taxonomy): domain Bacteria; phylum Patescibacteriota; class Minisyncoccia; order Minisyncoccales; family CG1-02-41-26; genus JAUXAO01. The sequence goes on from JAUXAO010000001.1 coordinate 16,128, forward strand.
CCTTCCCGTGGTCATAGAAGTATAAAATTATGAGGATATTTTCAGGCATTCAGCCAAGTGGCGAAATACATATAGGTAATTATTTAGGCGCTTTAAAACAGTGGCTTCAACTTCAGGAAAAAAATGAATGTGTTTTTTGTATTGTTGATCTTCACTCTATAACTGTTCCCTACCAAACATCCACGTTTAAAAAAAGAATATTAGAAAAAGCTATTACCTATCTGGCAGTTGGACTTGATCCTAAAAAAACAATCATCTTTGTCCAATCTCAAGTTCCAGAACATACTGAATTATCCTGGCTTTTATCAACTGTAACCTCAATTGGAGATCTTTTAAGAATGACTCAATATAAGGAAAAATCAAAGAAATATAAAAAACAGATCAATGCTGGACTCTTGAATTATCCAATCTTAATGGCTGCTGATATTCTTCTCTATCAAACCGAAGCCGTACCTGTAGGTAAAGATCAAGCTCAGCATATTGAATTAACAAGAGAAATTGGCAGACGTTTTAATCAAAAATTTGGACAAACTTTTAAAATTCCAAAGACCTTTCTTCCAAAAAAAGGAGCAAAAATTATGTCTTTGACTGAACCAGAAAAGAAAATGTCAAAAACAGATTCTCCTCAAAGCTGTATTTTCTTGTTTGAAAAACCGAAGATGATAAGAAAAAAGATAATAACTGCTCAGACCGATTCCGGAAAAGAAATAAAATATAATCCCTCTTCAAAACCAGGAATTTCAAATCTCTTAACGATTTACAGTATCTTTTCAGATATCCCAATTGCTAAAATTGAAAAAGAATTTAAGGGCAAAGGTTACAAAATTTTCAAAGAAAAATTAGCTGAGCTTTTAATTGAAAAACTTGAGCCTTTTCGGCGAAAGAAAAAAGAGCTTGAGAATCAGCAAGCTCTCTTGGAAAAAATTCTGGAAGATGGAAAAAAAAGAGCCCAAATTATTGCTTCCCAGACAATGAAAAAAGTTAGAAAGAATATGGGATTAGGAAAAATTTAACTATCAAGTAATCTTTAATATCTCTCGGATTTTTTCTTTCATTAATTTCTTTGTTCTAGCTTCAACAAAAATTCTCAAAAGGTCTTCGGTGTTTGATAGTCTAGCATTAAACCACCAATCCTCAAAATCCACTCTTAAGCCATCCAAATGGGAAACTCTGCCCTTTTTAAATTTTTCTTCAAGCTCCTTGAGCTTCTTTTTTTTATCTTTCACTTTTAAGTTTATCTGACCAGAATGAAAATATTTCTGGAAGGATTTAAGAAGTTGAGAAATCGTTTTAGTCTTTTGGGAAATTTCTTCTAATATTTTGAACAAAGTAAATAAAGGAACTTCAAAGAAGAATGGAGACCCTAAAAAATAATGACCGGAGAATTCTCCAGCAAAGATTATATTTTCCTTTCTCATTCTTTTTTTAATAAATGTATGGCCTATCTTCCCTGCTATGGCTACTCCACCACTTTCTTCAACAACATCTTTAATTATATTACTTGAACAGACATTATATAGAATCTTAGTTCCAGGGTTTTCTTTTAAAATTCTTTGTGATACCAAACACATTATGAAACTAGAAGGAATCCTTTTACCATTTTCATCAACAAAAATAATTCTATCTCCATCACCATCAAAAGCTATTCCTAAATCAAGTTTTTTTTCTTTAACAATCTTTTTTAATTCTTTTATATTTTTTTCTTCTAAAGGATCGGCTAAATGATTAGGAAAACGACCATCAAGTTCTGGAAAAAGATGATATATCTTACATGGTAAACGTTTTTTAAATTCTTTTATTAAAATTCCCGAAACAGCATTGGCAGTATCAATAGCAATCTTCAGCCCCTTGATGTTCAATTTTAAAAGATTAGTTTTTGAGAAATTAAAATCTAAATATTCTTTTAAAACATTTTTCTTTTTAATCTTTCCTCTTGTTTTTTTGATTCGTTTACCTTTAACTAAGATACCTTTGGCAGAATCAAGCATTTTCTTTTCTTCTTGAAGGGTAATTTTTTTTATTTCTTCCAATCCATTTTCTTTGCCAATTGAAATTGCCTTCTCCTTAGTAATCTTAAATCCATTATATTCCGGGGGATTATGGCTGGCAGTTATCATTATTCCTCCATCAAGTTTATATTTCCAAACAGTAAAATAAAACATTGGAGTGGAACTTAATCCAATGTCAATCACATCTGCTCCATATTCCAAGATGCCTTTTTTAACAGCTCGACATAAAACTGGCGAAGAAACACGATTGTCCGTAGCAATAACAATTTTCAATTTACCTTTTTTCTTCTTACCTAAAAATGTAACGAACCCTTTGGCTATATTTAAAGCCGCCGAAGGATTAACCTCTCTTGGATAAATACCACGAATATCATACGCCTTGAAAATACTTGGATTGATTTTTGTCATATGTATTTATTATAGAAAAAAATTTGACATTATGAAAGATTTTGATAAGATAAGAACATATAAAAAACTATGAAGCTATATCAATTGACTTATCTGATCTCTCCAGAATTAAATTCTGAAGAGGCAACAGATTTTTCTCAAGAAATTGACTCTCTAATTTCAAAAAAAGGCAAGCTTATAAAACCTGCTATTCCCAGCAAGAAGATTTTAGCTTATCCAATCAAAAAACAAACTACCGCCTATTTAACCAGATCGGAATTTCATCTAGATCCTCAGGAGACAGAAAACTTTAAAAAAGAAATTAAAACAAAAAGTAAAATTCTTAGATTCCTTCTTTCAGAAAAGAAAGTTCATAAAATTAAACCAGAAAGACCAAAAATAAAGGTTGCTCCAAAAGAAAAAAGGGGGCCTGCTCCCAAAAAGGCCGAATTAGAAAAAATTGAAGAAAAATTAGAAGAAATTTTAAAAGAATAATATGAATTTAAATAAAGTATTTGTTTTGGGAAATGTTACTAGAGATCCGGAACAAAAAAGTTTACCTTCTGGACAATCAGTTGCATCATTTGGTCTGGCCACTAATCGTTTTTATACCCAGAACGGAGAAAAAAAACAAGATACCGAATTCCATAATATTGTAACCTTTGGACGCTTAGCCGAAATCGCCTCCCAATATTTAAAAAAAGGGTCTTTAGTTCTAATTGAAGGACATTTGAGAACCAGAAGTTGGCAGGATTCTTCAGGAATTAAACATTATCGAACCGAAATCACGGCTGAGAGAATACAGCTTGGACCAAGAGCAGGAGGATTTCAAACATCAGAGCCAGAAACAACTGGAGAAAAAACAAAAGTGCCGGAAGAAGAAATTCCAGTTATTGAGGAAGAGCCAACCCCAAAAGAGAATCCAAAGGATAATCCTGCTAACGATAAAAACGACGATAAAGAAATCGACGTGAACGAAATACCATTTTAATATGCATTGTTATTTTTGCCGACACAATACAAAAGAGATTGATTTTATTGAGACAGAAACTCTTAAACCTTTTATTTCCCTTTTAGGAAAAATAAAAGCCAGAAAAAAAACTGGACTCTGTTCTCGTCATCAAAAACAAGTATCTCAGGCAATTAAAAGAGCAAGAGAACTTGCTCTCTTGCCTTATACAAAAAAATAAATATCAGATTTGCTTTTTTATCTCTTTTTTTATTTCTTGAACTGTTTTGGGATTTTTCTTCAAAAATTCTTTGGCCCCTTCTATTCCCTGGCCTATTTTTTTTGTTTCAAATTCATACCAAGACCCTTTTTTCTTTATAATTCCGTAGTTTAAACCAGTATTAATAAGGTCGGCCAGTTTGGAAATTCCTTCGTTATAATAAATATCAAATTCAGCAATTTTAAAAGGAGCAGCTACTTTGTTCTTCACAATTTTTGCTTTAATCCTTGAACCTATAATTTCATCTTTTCTTTTAATCTGGGCAATTCTTGTCAACCTTATCCTTACTGAAGAGTAGAATTTTAGGGCCATTCCTCCAGGCGTTGTTTCAGGATTTCCAAACATGACTCCAATCTTCATTCTAGTTTGATTTAAGAAGACAATTGACGTTCTGGTTTTAGAAACAATACTAGATAACATTCTTAATGCTTGACTCATTAATCTGGCTTGGCGGCCTATGTGCTGGTCACCGATTTCTCCTTCAATCTCAGCTTTGGGAGTTAAAGCAGCTACTGAGTCAATTACGATTACATCAACTGCTTTCGATCGGACTAAAGTCTCGACAATCTGCAAAGCCTGTTCCCCAGAATCAGGTTGGGAAATTAAAAGATTATCAACATTTACTCCAATTTTTTTGGCATACCCAGGATCTAAAGCATGCTCAGCATCAATAAAAGCCCCTATCCCTCCTTTTTTCTGGGCTTCAGCTAAAATGTGCAGAGCCAAGGTAGTCTTTCCAGTGCTTTCTGGTCCAAATATTTCAATCACTCTCCCTTTTGGCACTCCGCCAACTCCTAAAGCCGAATCTAAAGAGATTGAACCTGTAGGAATAACATCAACATCCACTCGTTTGACATCATCTAACTTCATCACTGCCCCTTCTCCAAATCTTTGCTTTATCTCTTCTAGGGCATCATCAAGGCCTTTATGTTCTTTTTTTTCTTTTGCCATACTTTTCTATTTTATCACTAATTATTGATAATTGATAATTTTAAATTATACTTTCTGCCAGTCATCATTCTCCTCTTTGGTGCCGTTTTCTTTTAAATATACTTTTCTTGGTTTTGCCCCTTCTCCAGGACCTATGATTCCTCTATTCTCTAATAAGTCCAAAAGTCGAGCCGCTCTAGCATAACCAACTCTTAGTCTCCTTTGAAGTAAAGAGGCAGACGCTTTATTTGCTTCAATTACTACTCGTTTTGCTTCCTCATATAAAGAATCATCTTCAAGCATAGAAATTTCCGAAGAATCCGTCTGTTCTTCTAACTCTTTTTCCAAACTTTCCTCAAGCGTTTCTTCTCCTTCCTTTTCCACGAGATTTTCTTTTTTACAAAAAGCAACTACTTTTTTGACTTCACGTGGAGAAATATATGCACCTTGAATTCTTTTCGGCTTTGATAATTGAGAAGAGATGAAAAGCATGTCTCCTCCACCCAAAAGGGTCTCAGCACCAGCACCATCTAAAATTGTTCTGGAATCAATCTGGGAAGCTACCTGAAAGGCAATCCGGGAAGTGATATTCGCTTTAATCAGGCCAGTGATTACCTCAACTGAAGGTCGCTGAGTAGCCACTACTAAATGAATACCAACTGCTCTTGCCATTTGAGACAATCTTACAATCCCTGCTTCAACTTCCCTCCCTTTAGCAGCCATTAAATCAGCCAATTCATCGATAATTAAAACAATATATGGCATAACTTCGGATTCCTCTTTTTTCCTATTAGCATTTCTACTCAACATCTCATTATAATTTGATATGTCCCTTGCTTTTACAGCAGACAATACTTCGAATCTTCTTTCCATTTCACCTGTTAGCCAGTTTAGAACATTTATTGTTTTTTGAGCGCTAAAGATTATAGGACCAAGAAGATGTGGTAGTCCACTGTAAACCGGGAATTCAACTCTTTTAGGATCAATTAAAATAAACTTTAAATTCTGGGGAGAATTTCGATAAATCAAACTCAGAATTAAAGAGTTCAGACAAATGGTTTTTCCTGAACCAGTGGAACCGGCCACTAAAAGATGAGGCATTTTCCCTAAGTCAGCAAAAAGTGGCTTTCCCGAAACATCCCTGCCTAAGGAAAAAGTCAGAGGCAAAGGCGAATCCTGAAAACTAGGAGAGCTAATCAAGTCCCGCAAGCGGACAGCTGCTCGAGTCTTATTTGGCACCTCGATTCCCACCAAAGAGCGACCGGGAATTGGTGCTTCAATTCTTAATGGATGAGCAGCTAAAGCCAAAGAAAGATTGCTGGTTAGAGCTGTAATTCTTGACAACTTTACTCCTTCAGCCGGTTTTAAAGTATACTGAGTAACAGTGGGGCCGACATTTATTTCTGACATTTCGACCTGAATACCAAAATTCTGCAATGTTTTTTTAATTTGTAATGAATTAGTTTCGATATCGCCAGTACTAACTGCTTTTTCATGATTAATCTCCAGAAGATTAAGAGGAGGAAATTTATATTGAGCAGACTCTTTAATCGCTAATCCAGATTCCTCTAATCCTCCAGCAAATAATTCTTCTTTTTTTAATAAATCTTCTGAAGTTTTTTCTCTCTCATCTTTTTTAATTAAAGGAGGACTAATGTCTTTCAACTGGAATTCTATCTTTTTCTTTTCAATTTCTTCAGAAGTTTGAGAAGGAATTTCCTTTTTCAGAAATATTTTTTTATGAGGTAGAAACTCCCAAAAAATTAACAGACCTATAAAGATAAAAACAAAAAAAATAATAAGTGTTACCCAGGGACCAAGATAACTCAAAAGAGGATATGAGCTAATGTAACCTATCCATCCCCCTTCTCTTTGAGTTAAATCCTTTGAACCTAACATGCCTGAAATTCCTAAAATTAAAAGAGCCACAGCTAAAAAGATAGGGGTTACTAATCTTTTCTTTTCCGATCTTAAAAAGACCAAACCTGCCAATACTAGAAATAAAGGAATAAGAAATATCGTTTTCCCGACTAAGATATAGATTCCCTGAAAAAGCAAATCTCCAGCAATTCCTGATTGATCAAAAAAAGAAAGACCAATAATAATGGCCGTTAAAAATATTAAAACTACCCCGATCATTCTTCTCAATCTCGAAGTAAAAACGGGATAATTTCCTCTTTCTTTAACATTATTCATTCTCCTTGAAATCTTTTTATCCTTTTCTTTTTTTCTCTTTTTCATTTCTTAAATCCAGTGCCAGCTGGTATCAGCTTCCCTATTATAACATTCTCCTTGAGGCCGCGCAATTTATCCTCTTTACCCTCAAGACAACTTTTAATCAAAACCCTAGAAGTTTCCTGGAAAGAAGCTGCTGAAAGAAAACTATCTGAAGTTAAAGAAACTTTGGAAATACCAAGAAAAATAGGGGAGGCCTTAGGTAAAATTTTCTTCTTTTCCTTTAATTCATTCTTCACTTCCTCAAACTCTGCTCTGGTTATAATCTGGCCTGGTAGCCAGCTGCTGTCACCTCCATCTTTAATTTTCACTCTGGAAAACATCTGCCTGGTTATCATCTCAATATGCTTGCTATGAATACTTACTCCTTCCGAAGAATAGATTCTTTTAACCTCTCTGGTAATATAACGTTTGGTTTCTTCTGGACCTTGAGTTTTAAGGACTTTTCTCAAGTTCAAACTTCCTTCACAAAGCTGCTGGCCTTTTCCAATTCTTTCTCCTTTTTCAACCCAAATACCCATGCCTAATGGGATTTCATATTCTCCAATGCTTTTCTTCCCATTTTCCTTCTGTCCTACAATGGTTATAATTCTCTCTTTTAAATCTATCTTTTTCACTAGGCCGGCTATCTCAGATATAACTGCCTCTCCTTTTGGTTCTCTAAGCTCAAAAATTTCTTCTACTCTAGGTAAACCCTGGGTAATATCTCCTCCCCCAGCAACCCCTCCTAAGTGAAATGTTCTTAAAGTTAACTGAGTGCCAGGTTCGCCTATTGATTGAGCAGCTATAATTCCTGCTGTTTCTCCTATCCTTACCAGTTTATTTTTACCCATTTCCCAGCCATAACATTTTTGACAGACACCTCTTAAAGTTTTACAGCTCAAAGGAGAATAAACCCTCACTTCTTCAATTAAAGAGTGATCAATTATTTTTGCTTTTTCCCAATTTATAATTTCTCCAGCTTTTACTATTTTAACTTTTGATTTGGGGTGTTTAATGTCTTCCAGCGTTATTCTCCCTACAATTTCAAAAGCAAAATCCTGTCCAATATCTTTAGAATCTTTTCGGCGTAAAACTACACCATTTTTATCACCACAATCTTCCTCTCTAACAACTAATTCATGGGAAACATCAATAAGACGTCTGGTCAGATAACCACCAGCTGAAGTTCTTAAAGCAGTATCAGCTGTCCCCTTCCTGGCACCATGAGTAGAAATAAAATACTCCAAAATATCGAGTCCTTCTTTAAAAGAATGTTTTATGGGAAGTTCAATTATTCTTCCGGCTGGATTAGTCACTAATCCTTTCATGCCAGCCATTTGAACAGGCTGTTCCCAGGAACCTCGAGAACCCGAACCAACAATAGAAATAACTGGTCCGTCTTTAGGTAAGGTTTTTATTACTAATTTTTCAATTTTTTCCTTCACATCCTGCCAGGTTTCAATCACTTTAGCGCTTTTTTCCTCTAAACTTAAAAGTCCTTTTTTGTAGTGTTTTTTAATGAGATCAACTTTTTCTTTGGCTTCTTTCAATAATTCTTTTTTCTCTTTAGGAACGATCAAATCATCCATTCCCCAACTAATTCCTGACAGGGTAGAATATTCAAATCCTAGTTCTTTAATTTTGTCTAAGGTTTGTTCAGTTTCATCTTCATTATATTTTTCAATCATGTCGGCTGTAATTTTGGAAAGAATTTTAAAATTAATATGTTCATTAAAATAAGGATAATCTTCTGGCATAGCTTGATTAAAAATAATCCGGCCAGCTGTAGTTTCTATTAATTGTTTTGAACTTGCTTCTTTAATTTTTTTCTTTAAAGAAGAACTCAAAACCTTGATTTTAGCCTGAAGGTCAATCTTTCTTAATTCATAGGCCAAGATAACTTCTTCCGACCCAGAAAAGTTTTTTCCTTCGCCTTGAGCTCCCTCTTTGATTTCAGTTAAAAAATAACAACCTAAAACAATATCTTGAGATGGACTAACAACTGGAAGTCCGGTAGAAGGTTTAAGAAGATTTTTAACAGAAAACATTAAATTTCTGGCTTCTTTCTGAGCGTTTTCAGATAAAGGAAGATGGACAGCCATTTGATCGCCATCAAAGTCAGCATTAAACGCTTTACAAACCAAAGGATGAATTTTTATTGCTTCGCCTTCAATAAGAATCGGCTGGAAGGCCTGAATACCTAAACGATGAAGAGTAGGAGCTCGATTGAGCAAAACCAATTTATCCTTTACTACTTCTTCTAAGGATTCCCAAACTTCATCTGATCCTTCCTCAACCAGTTTTGAAGCTCCACGGATATTGTAAGCTAATTCTTTATCAAGCAGTTTTTTAATAACAAACGGTCGAAAAAGCTCCAGAGCCATTATTTTTGGCAAACCGCACTGAGAAAGTTTAAGTTTTGGACCTATAGCAATAACCGACCTTCCTGAATAATCCACCCTTTTCCCTAAAAGATTCTTCCTAAACCTTCCTTGTTTTCCTTTTAAAGTATCAGCTAAAGATTTTAAAAGCCGTCTTCCACCAGTAGTAGCAGTTGTGGTCTGTCCTTTGCGCATTCCATTGTCCAGAAGGGCATCAACCGCCTCCTGAAGCATTCTTTTTTCGTTCCGAATAATAACTTCGGGAGCAGAAATTTCAATAAGATATTTAAGGCGGTTATTTCTGTTAATTACTCTTCGATAAAGGTCGTTTAAATCTGAAGAGGCGTATCTTCCGCCATCTAATTGAACCATGGGCCGCAATTCCGGAGGCAAGACAGGTAAAGTTTCTAAAAACATCCACTCTGGCCTGATTTTTGCTTTCTCCATCCATTGAAAGAACCTTAATCTTCTTAAAATCTTGAGTCTGGGAGAAGCAATTGCTTTTTCAGCTTGTTTCTTCAATTGACTGATAATTTTTTTTAGGTCAATTTTTTCAAATATTTTTCTCAAGGTCTCGGCTCCAGTTCCGGCTTCAAAAATCTCCCCATATTTTAAAGACAAACTCCAATATGCAGTCTCTGATAAAACTTTTAGTAATTTTAATCCCAAAACTTCTTCTCTGGCTACGTCTCTGGCTTTTTTTAATTCATCTTTACCAAATTTTTTGCTTTTGTCTCTGGATTTTGATTTGTGTTCCTCATCAATCTCGTGAAGGATTCTCTTTTTTGCTTCCTCATTCACTTCCGTAATAATGTAGGCGGCAAAGTAAATCACTTTTTCCAACTGCTGCATTGATACATCCAAAACTAATCCTATTCTGGAAGGAACTCCTCTTAAAAACCAGATATGAGAACAAGGCGTGGCTAATTTTATATGTCCCATCCTTTCTCTTCTAACTGAACTTCTGGTGACTTCAACTCCACATCTATCACAAACAACTCCTTTATACCTGATACCCTTGTATTTTCCACAGTAACATTCGTAGTCTTTTGTAGGACCAAAAATTTTCTCGCAAAACAAACCGTCTTTCTCGGGTTTCTGAGTACGATAATTAATGGTTTCTGGTTTAATCACTTCACCTTGCGACCAATCTAAAATGTCTTTAGATGAGGCAAGCTTAATCCTTATCGATTCTAAACTAGAGATTCGCATATTATCAATAATTAATTATGACTATTCTCTTTTTTCCTTTATTTCCACTCCTATACCTAGGGATTTTAATTCCAAGGCCAGTAAATTGAAAGAAGCTGGCACATTGAGGTTTTTTATTGGTTCCCCTTTCAAAATTGCTTCATAGGCAGCTCCTCTTCCTTGAATATCATCTGATTTTATGGTTAACATCTCTTGGAGAGTATAAGACGCTCCGTAACCCTCTAAACTCCAGACTTCCATTTCTCCAAATCTCTGACCTCCAAACTGAGCTTTCCCTCCTAATGGCTGCTGAGTTATCAAAGAATAAGGACCTATGGACCTCATATGGATTTTATCTTCAACCATATGAACCAATTTCATCATATAGATATAACCTATTGTTACCTTCCTCGGGAAGTGTTCCCCTGTTTTCCCGTCATATAAAGTTACCTGGCCTGATTCTGGGAAACCTGATTTTTTTAATTCTTCTTTAATATCTTGTTCATCTGCTCCTAATAAAGCCGGACTAATTGCCAGATATCCTAATTTCTTAGCAGCTAAACCAAGATGCGTCTCAAGAATTTGTCCGATGTTCATCCTGGAAACTACACCCATTGGGTTTAAAACAACATCAATCGGTGTTCCGTCTTTCAAAAAAGGCATTTCTTCCTCTGGTAAGATTTTTGAAATTACTCCCTTGTTACCATGTCTGCCAGCCACTTTATCACCAACCTTAATCTTTCTAACCTGGGCTACCTCTACTTTTATTCTTTTTAAAACTCCGGGCTCTAATTTATCACCTTTTTCTCTGGAAAAAATCTTTACTGAAATTACTCTTCCTTTCTTCCCATGTTCCACCTTTAAAGAACTATCCTTAATATCTTTTGCTTTCTCACCAAAAATCGCTCTAAGTAATCTCTCTTCAGCTGTTAGACCGGTCTCTCCTTTTGGAGAGATTTTTCCTACTAATATGTCACCAGGTCCTACCTCGGCTCCAATCCTAATAATTCCTTCTTCGTCCAAGTCTTTTAATTTTTCCTCTCCGATATTTGGGATATCACAAGTAGTAAGTTCTGGACCTAACTTTGTTTCTCTAACATCGCAAGTAAAATCTTCAATATGCAAAGAAGTAAAAACATCATCTTTTACTAATTTTTCAGAGATACAAATAGCATCTTCAAAATTTCCCCCTCTCAATGGCAGAAAAGCAACCAGGATGTTTCTACCCAAAGCTAACCGTCCTTTGTCAATTGCTGTTCCATCTGCCAGAACTTCTCCTTTTTTTACTTTCTGTCCCTTAACTACCCGGGGTCTTTGATGAAAACATGTATATTGATTGCTTCGAACAAAAGTCCGAAGATTGTAAGTTATTTCCTTTTTTTTACTTTTGAATTTAATATGGGAAGCATCAACTGAAATCACTTTGCCGTCTTCAGGCGCTAATATTTCCTCTCCAGAATCACGAGCCACATTTCTTTCCACTCCGGTCCCTACTAGAGGTGCTTGTGGTCGGACCAATGGCACTGATTGCCGCTGCATATTTGAACCCATCAAAGCCCGACCAGCATCATCATTTTGCAAAAATGGAATCAGAGCCGTGGCCACGCTAATAGGCTGTTTTGAAGAAACATCTATAAAATCAATTTCTTCCCTCTTAATTAACGTTGGTTCTCCTTTTTTTCTGGCTTCAACTTCTTTGTCTAAAATATTTCCATTTTTATCCATCTTGACCCCAGCATGAGTAATATTATATTTTTCTTCCTCGTCTGCTGTCATATAACAAGCTTCCTTGCTTACTTTTCCATTTTTAACCCGAAAATATGGCGTTTCTAAAAAGCCATAAGGATTAATCCTTGTAAAACAGGACAAATGATTAATTAAACCAACATTTTGGCCCTCAGGAGTCTGTATTGGACAAATTCTCCCATAATGAGAAGGCTGGACATCCCTGACCTCAAAGCCGGCTCTTTCTCGGGTCAATCCTCCCGGACCAGTAGCTGTTAGTCGTCTTTTATGTTCCAATTCAGATAAGGGATTTTCATTGTCCATAAACTGAGATAATTGAGAAGAGCCAAAAAATTCTTGAAGCACAGCCATAACAGGTCGAGGATTAACAACCTGGGAAGCAGTTAAGGTAGATGCTTCTAAGGTTGACATTTTATCTCTAACAATTCTCTCCATTCTCATAAAACCCACCCTTAATCTATTTTGTAGAATTTCATGAAGGGTTCTTATCCTCCGATTTCCCAAATGGTCAATTTGGTCGGGTCGAGCGAGAGGGTCGTTATTCAAACGAATAATTTCCGCTATTACAGCAATAAGATCTTCTCCCTTTAAAACACGGTCTTCTTCTTTAATCTCCTGATTTTTTTGCATTTTCAACTCTGAAAGCCGCTGGCTCATTTTCCACCTTCCCACTTTGCTGAGGTCATATCTCTGAAAATTACAGAACATATTCCAAATCAATTCCTTGGCCGCATCAGGGCCAGCCAAATCTCCTGGTCTTAATTTTCTGTAAATTTCGACAAAAGCCTCTGGTTGATTGTGGGCATTATCTCTTTTAAGAGTTTTTTCAATATATTTAATTTTACCTTTATCAATATTTTTGAATCTCTTATTTATTTCTTTATCATCTTTTAAACCAAAAACTCTTAATAAAGTAGTGGCCGCCACTTTTCTTTCACGATTTATCCGAACTGCAATAAAACCTGATGATTCAGTCTCAAATTCCAACCAAGCTCCTCGAGAAGGAATAACTTTTGCTCCAAAAAGATTCCTGCCTTGAGAAGATTTGGCAGTAAAAAAAACTCCCGGTGAACGAATTAACTGAGAGATTACAACTCTTTCAACTCCATTGACAACAAAAGTTCCCTTCTCAGTCATCAAAGGGAAATCAGTTAAGAAAACTTCCTGTTCTTTTGTTTTATCAGTCTTCAGATTACGAAGAATAGCTCTTACCCTTAATGGAGCGTCATAAGAATCATTATTCTTTCTAGCCTCAAGACCGTCCTTGTATTTTGGTTTCCCAAGTTTGTAATCTTTAAAAGTAAGTTCAAACTGCTTTTTAGTATAATCTTGAATGGGAAAAATTTCTTCAAGAAGTTCTTTCAAGCTATGGTTCCAAAACCATTCCCAACTTTCTTTTTGAAGAGATAAGAGAGATGGGAGAGGAAAAGAGAGTTTGGATTTTGAAAAATTTTTAATTTTCATAATCTTGCCAAATTCTATAAAGAATTGAGGTTCTGCCAAAAGCAGATTATTAATTAGAAAAAATATTCCTTAAAAAACTAAAAAGCGCCCTTATTCAAAAGGATCCTCATTAATGATAAATTATCAATGGGTTAATAATAAACAATAATTGATAAATAGTCAACAATAAATAATAAATGATGCATTATCGCTACTCACTACCTTAGAATTTTTCCTTATCCCCTTTCTGTAGATCGAATATACTGGACATATTAATTCTTTACCAAAGAACATACATCTTTGCATCATTCATCACTACATTATGACTTATTAAATATTCCTGTCAAGACCTGCTTACAAATAATTTCAGCCATTAATTTTCATACTTTGCAAAAGACCTATACCTAAATAAAGAGCTAAAAGCTGAGAACCACCATAAGAAACTAAAGGCAGAGAAATACCAATAACAGGTAATATACCAAGAGACATTCCAATATTAACAAAAATCTGAGAAAAAAGAAGAAAAGCAAAACCCGAAGCGAAAAGCCGGACAAAATTATTCTTTGAATTTATGGCTATTTTAATAATTCTAAAAAGAAGGATTAGAAAAGCAAGAAAAAGAATCGATACGCCTAAAAGACCCGTTTCTTCAGATATGGTTGAAAAGATAAAGTCCGTTTGAGCTTCGGGTAAAAAACCATATTGGCTTTGAGAGCCCTCACCGATTCCCTTGCCTAAAAGTCCCCCAGAGCCAATAGCAATTTTTGACTGATTAATATTCCACGAAATTCCCATTTCATCAATCTGAGGATTCAAAAAACTGACAACTCTTTGTTTTTGATAGTCTTTCAAAACAAATGCCCAGGAAATTATAAAAATTAAAGAGAAAGCCAATACCAAAATTAAAAAATGCGATAATTTTACCCCAGAAAAAATAACAATGCCAATCCAGAGAAAAATTAGAATAAGGGCAGAACCAAAATCAGGTTGAAAAAAAATAATAGCAGTTGGTATCAAAACATAAATTCCTGAGAGAAAAATATGGCGGAATCTATATATCTCTACATGATATCTGGAGAAATATTTACTTAAAACTACAACCAAAATAACAGCCATAAAAGGAACCGGATCAAAAGAGAAAAAACCAAAATCATACCACCCCCTCACCCCCCTTATCTTTGTTCCTAAAAAGAAAAGACCAATCAAAGATATTAGAGCTAGAATATACAAGCCCAAAACTAAATAGGAATTTGTTTTTAAAATCCTGTAATCAAAAAAACTGAAGACAACTATTAAAAAAAGTCCTAGTATAAAAAAAATTATCTGTTTTTTAAAATTTAAAAGATTACCTTGCTGAGAAGAAATATTATAAATCTCTAAAAGGCCTATTGAAGTTAAAAAAACAACTAATGAAATTAGAATCCAATCAATTTTTTTTAAATGAGATATTAACATAATCAAGGAATCTTTTTTCGTCTATGATTTTGATCCCTAATTTTTTTGCCTTCTGGAGTTTAGAGCCAGGTTCTTTGCCAAAGACAAAGAAATCAGTATTTTTGCTTACTGATTCAGAAACTTTGCCGCCTAAATCTCTGATTTTTTCTTTCGCCTCTTCTCTAGTCAAATTAGTTAAAGAGCCAGTTAAAACAAAAGTTTTACCAGAAAGTATTTTATGTTTCGTACTTGACCTCGGGTATCTTATCTTTATTCCGGATTGTTCTAGTTTTTTTAACAGCCGGAGGTTTGTCTTTTGATGAAACCAGTTGTAAATAGATTCTGCTGTTTCCGGACCAATATCTTTAATTTGAATAAGGTTCTCTTTGCTTACTTTTTTTAAATCTTCCGAGTTTTTAAAATAATTTGTTAAGTCCTGGGCCGTCTCTTCCCCTACCTCTTTTATACCTAGAGAATAAATAAACCTAGCAAAATCAATTTCTTTTTTTGTTTTTATAGCTGCTATTAAGTTTTCAGCCGCTTTCTCAGCAAATCCCTCTAAAGATATTAAATCGCCTTCTTTTAATTGAAAAATATCAGCCGGGTCAGAAATTAATTTTTTTTCAAATAATTGATCAGCAATTTTCGGTCCTAAACCTTCAATGTCGAAAGCACCTTTGGAAACAAAATGATGAAGATATCTCCTTTCCCTAGCTTGGCAGTTAGGATTGGGACAGTACCAAATTACTTCTTCTATTGGCTTTACTAATTTTGTCCCACATCGAGAACAAACTTTGGGCATCTTAAATATCTTTTCTTTTCCTGTCCTCAATTCTTTTAAGACCTTAATTATTTTAGGAATAACATCACCTGCCCTACCTACAATAACCGTGTCTCCAATTCTGACTCCTAATCTTTTTATCTCATCTTCATTGTGCAAAGTAGCTCTACTGATAGTTACTCCTCCTACCTTTACTGGTTTCAAACAAGCAATTGGAGTTAGAGCTCCGGTTCGGCCTATTTGAATCTTTATCTCTTTAATAATTGTCTCTGATTGTTTAAGGGGAAACTTATAAGCAATAGCTCCTCTGGGAGCTTTTCCTACTGTTCCTAATTTTTGAAAGATTTCATTTTGATTAACAATAGCCACTATTCCATCGATTTCATATTCCAATTTTTCTCTGTCTTTTCTCCATTTTTCACGAAATTTAAAAACTTCTTTAAGGTCTTTGCAGAATCTATTATGAGGATTTGTTTTAAATCCTAAATCTTTCAAAATTTTATGCTCTTCTTGATGAGTATTTTGACCTAAATTAGAAACCAAATCATAGGCAAAAAAAGTAAGATTTCGCTGAGCAGTAATTTTAGGATTGAGCTGACGAATAGAGCCAGCAGCTACATTTCTGGGATTAGCATAGACTGGCAAATTAGTTTCTTCTCGTATTTTGTTTATTTTTGAAAAATCTTTCTTAAAAATAATTGCTTCTCCGCGAACAATAACTTCTCTTTCCTCTTTTCTTAATTTTAAAGGAATAGTTTCAATTGTCTTTATGTTCTGAGTAACATCTTCCCCAATAATTCCATCTCCCCTGGTTGAGCCGGTCTCTAAAATTCCCTTTTTATAAATTAATTCAATAGCCAAGCCATCAAATTTTAATTCACAAAAATAATTAATTCTCTCAACTTGTTCCTGGGTTAAAAGTTTTTTAATCCTTGCGTCCCAGCTTTCCATATCTTCCTCAGAAAAAGCGTCATTAAAAGAAAGCATTAATTGGGAATGTTTTACTTTTTCAAATTTCTTCAAAGGTAGACCTCCAACCCTTTGGGTTGGTGAATCAGAAGTGATAAATTCTGGATATTTCTGTTCTAAATTAAAAAGTTCTTTTTTCAAAGAATCTAAAGCGGCATCAGAAATTTCCTGCCTGTCTAAAACATGATATAGGTAACGATGATGATTAATGAGTTTTTTTAATTTCTCAATTCTTTGTTTTGCTTCGGACTTATTCATTAATAAGTAATTATTGATTTTGGTAATTCACCTCAATAACCCTCTTTGTCTCTTTGTAAGTTCCTACTGACCTATGAACAGTCACTGTTTCACCAACATCAACCGAAACATTGTAATTAGTTTCTTCATCTTCAAAAAGGCCCGAAACTTCTCCATTCTCCCCTTGTTTTCGGAAATTATATAGAGAATGTTCTATACCTGTATTGGCAGCGTAAAAAGACATGACTGAATTCTCAAGACCACTGACCATCTTAATTCCGCTGATTGACAAAGCAATCAATCCTAGAACCACAGCTGATAAAATTGACATAATGACAACTGCTAAATATAAGGATACGCCTTTTTGTTTAAACATATTAATATTCAATATCTAAGTCTCTTTGGGAAATAGTTGTTTGAAGATTTAATTTTTGAGGTTTTGCTTCTTTTGTTTGGATCTCTATAACAATTGTTACTTTTGGCTGAAGTTCATCATCCTGACATCCTCCCGAAACCCTAAAAACAAGTTTGTTCACTTGAAAATTGTCCGAAGTTAGAGCAGTAAATCCAGAGGCAGGCTCTTTTTGCTCTTTTATCTGTCCATTTTGTAAAATAAATTCCTGCTGTTTTCCATTATAATTTAAAAATCTTATATAATTTGCCTCACTATCCGAAGGTTCAAAATTACAACCAGCAGAAACATAAGTCCCCATCAAATCTTTTTTGGCCATTCTTATGGTCCGACTCATATACTCAATAGTGTAAGATGTACTGTTAGAAAGTGTCTGCATGGCCAAACTCTTTCTTTGGCTTTCAATACCAGCATTAAAAAGACCTATAGCTGAAATCATAACAATCGAAAAGATAGTCATAGATACGAGAAGCTCAATTAAAGTAAAACCTCTTTTCATAGTATTATTTCCAATTATATAAGTGCTCTTCAACTTCCAATGGAGAACCTTTCTCCGACCAAGTGATTTGAATTTTGACCTTTATCTCATCTAGGCTTATATGAGTTATTGTTACTTTCCTTGTAAATCTTGTCGAACTGCCAGAATCATAATTATAAAAACCATTGCTGTCGATTTTTAAAGGAGTATCAGAATATGTTAGCAAATTTTCTTCATTATACTGGACTAAATGATTACCATCATTTAAACCATTGTCCCAATCAGTTCTTTCAACCCAGTTTGCATCCCGGATGTTAGTAACAATCTCTATTCCCTCCTGAGCTAAACGAGAGGCTATAAAGCGATATGAGTTAGAAAAGGTAATAGAAGCAACCCTTGTAATTGCTGCATAAGATCCAACAACCCCAATGGTAATAACTGTAATAGCTATTAGTATTTCAATTAAAGTAAATGCTTTTGAAGACATAATTTTATTTTATTTCTATCATTCCCGAGGTATTTACCCTAATGGTTTTCTGCCTGGAAGGATAGTCGAGAAGATAAATAGTTATTACTGCTTCCATATCCGAAGGGTCATTCTTAATAAAAGTTGTAGGATCTGGAGGGACAAAAAGAATATTAAAAGCGGTAGCTGGTGATAAAGCCGGTGCTGCCAGGGTAGAAATTTCAACTCCTTTCTCAAAATAAACAATTCTTAATTCTTCGTCATTAGCATCATAAACTTTATTATTGTTACAATCTACAAACAATATATAATAAGTAGGCCAGGATATTTTAAATTGGATACCGAAACTTGAACCAGTTTCTCCATTACAGCTCATCTCTTGAGCTTCCATTGCCATTTCCTGCATTTCTCTTATATCCTGAACTAATTTATGAGCCGAGTTCTGGAGGGCAAAGGTTGCTTCTCCAGATCTCCAATTAAAAAACAAAACAGAAGAAAGTATGCCAATTATAAATACTACTACAAGAAATTCCACCATTGTAAAGCCTTTATTCATATTATGAAATTGACGTACCAATTAATTAAATTTTGCCCCCAAAATAAAGCAATAAATGTTCCCATTATTAAAAATGGAGCAAAAGGAACCTGACTCTTTAAGGTTTTTTTACCTAAGGCTATCAATCCTATTCCTATTATAGCACCAATAAAGAAAGCAGAAAACAAAGCTACTAGAACATTGGGCCAACCTAAAAAAAACCCTATAAAAAACCCTAATTTAACATCGCCAAATCCCATCCATTTACCTTTAGATATTAACCATATAAGAAAGAAAAAACCTGCTGCTCCGAAAGCGCTTAATAGAAAAGACCAAAAACTAGGACCAACTGCTTGAAAGCTGTAAATTAGCTGATAAAAAAATGTTATTCCAATTGCTGAATAAATTACTTTATCCGGAATAATATAATGCTTTAAATCATAAACAAAGACAAGAACAAATAAAGATGAGGCAATTAGTAAATAAAAAAAACGAATGGAGGTTAAAAGACTAAAGATTGAAAATTGCGATCCGCCAAATTGAAGATTGAGAATTAATAGAAACAGTCCGCCAGTGGCTATTTCGACTAAAGGGTATTGCCAAGATATTTTTTTACCACAGTAACGACATTTTCCTTTTAAAACTATAAAGCTAAAAATCGGGATTAAATCAAAAAGACTTAATTCATGTTTGCAATGAGGACAAAAAGAACGACCCCTTAAAAAGCTCTGCTTGCTGTTAAGGCGATAAATTAAACAATTCAGAAAACTGCCTATACATGTTCCAAAAATAAAAGTAATTAAATAGAAAATTAAGTTCATTTTTCTATTCTAACAAAAACTGCCCGGAAAGAAAACTCCGGACAGTTTTTTAATAAAAATGTCAATCAATATTAACTAATCAAGAGTAGGACATTTAGCAGTTGCAGCCAAACAATATCCTGCTCCACCAGGATTATTTGCTGCACCAGAAACAAATCCAGCTACACCTGTACTATCAGCACAATACCAATAATCTGTCTTAGCATTCAATGGAGAATAAATACAAGCTGCAGGTCCACTCTGGGGACCACAAGTAAGACAAGCTGCGATTGTTGGCTCTAAACCATCATCAGTTCCGTAATTTGTATCAATTTCCTGACAGAGAGTTACCATATCTCCATGAGTACATAAAAAATTAGTATAATTGCCATCATTTCCAGAGACATAAACCATTACTGTCCTGGCTTGAGAAATTCCTGAAACAATTCTTGAATCCTTTGCTTTTCTAGTAGCGCCAGGAAAGGCAACTAAAACAATAGAAGCCAAAATCCCAATAATGGCAATAACTACCAAAAGTTCAATAAGAGTAAAACCTTTTTTCATATATCTAAATTACATAATTTGAACACTCGACCTTTTGATTTATTCCTTTAATCTATTTTTAAACTTTTAAAAGATAAAGTCAACCCTCTCAGATAATATTATATTGCCCCTGCTCCTCCAAGTCCAATTTGAAACAAAGGTATAAAAATTGAAATAACTAATATACCAACTAATCCTCCCAGAAAAAGCATTAATGTTGGTTCAAGGATTTTTGTTAAGTTATCAATAAATCGATCTATGTCTCCTTTATAGAAATTAACTACATCCATTAAGGTGTTCTCCAATCTTCCTGTTTCTTCTCCTGTTGAAACCATCTGGGTCAAAAATGAAGGAATTTGCTCTGGATATCTAGAGAGAACCGAACTTATTGTTTCTCCTCTAGCCACTTTTTCCTCAGTTTTTTCTATTATTTTTTTGTAAAAGCTGTTATCTATCACATCTGCTGTAATTTTCAAGGCTTGAGTAATTGGCAGACCGGCCGCAATAAGAACTGAGAGATTCTCGGCAAATCTGGTAAGATAAATCTTTTTGTAAAAATCGCCAAACAGGGGCATTTTAAGAGAAGCTTTATCCCAAAAATCTTTTCCTTCTTTAGAACGCCTGAAATATTGAAAAAGAAAAATCAAGCCGACAAAAAAGATTAAAATCAGAATCCATCCTCCTTCTCTGATAAAATAAGAAAAAGATATCATCGCTCTAGTAGCAAAAGGCAGTTCTTCAGCCATGTCTTCCAAAACATCTATCAATCGCGGAATAATAAAGAATATTATAAGAAGGGTTACACCTAAAGCAACTGTAATAACCATGATAGGATAAAGCATCGCTCCTTTAATCTTTGCTTGCAGTTCATACTCACTTTCTAAATGCTGGGCTAAATAATCTAGAGAATCAGCGACCTTTCCTGAGGCTTCGCCTGATTTTACACAGCTTACATAAAAAGTATTAAAGATTTTAGGATGGGAAGAAAATGCTTGACTTAAAGAACTTCCAGTCTCTACCATTTCAGCAATTTTTAAGATCGCCTCTCGAAAGTCTGAGTTTTCTGCCTGAATTACCTGAGTTCTTAATGCTTCGACAGGAGGTATAGCTGACTTAAGCATAACTGAAAGCTGACGGGTAAAAATTACTATATCTTTAATGGAAGGTTTCTTTGTAAATATTTTCTGTTGGAAAAAAGTTGCTCTCCCCGCTTCCTTAAGAGAAGTTACATAAAATCCATACTTTTCTAAGACATCAAGAGCGCCTTTTTTTGAAAAGGCTTCAATCATTCCACTTTGAATTCTTCCTTCTTTAGTTCTAGCCCGATAATGAAATTTCATATTCTTTTAAAACGGCTATTTAGTTCTTGAGGGTTTAGAGAATATTTTATAGCCGTTTCTTTAGTAATTTCTTCTTTATCAACAAGTTCGGCTAACGATTGATTAAGGGACATCATCCCATCTTTTCTTGAGGTCTCAATAACTGATGGTATCTCATGAATTTTATTCTCCCGAATCAAATTATCTATTGCCGAATTAGAAATCATCACCTCGCAAGCTGGGATAAAACCATTGCCGATTCTTGGCACAAGCCGCTGGGAAACTACTCCTAAAAGAGAGCCAGATAGCTGAGCCCGAATTTGATTTTGCTGAAAGGAGGGAAAAACATCAACAATTCGATGAATCGTCTGACTGGCTGAATTGGTATGAAGCGTAGCAAACACTAAATGTCCTGTTTCAGCTGCTGTAATCGCTGTGGCTATGGTTTCCAAATCCCTTGACTCACCTACCATAATAACATCAGGATCTTCCCTTAAAGTGGATCTTAAAGCTCTAGAAAAGCTTAAAGTGTCATGATAAACCTCTCTTTGATCAACAATAGATTTATCGTCATCAAAGACATATTCAATAGGTTCTTCAATAGTAATTATATGTTCTTTTCTTTGATGATTAATTTCGTTAATCAAAGAAGCCAAAGTCGTAGATTTCCCTTGAGAAGAAGCTCCTGTAATTAGAACGAAACCCTGAGTAGCTTCGGTAAACTTATGTAAAACATACGGAAGATTAAGCTCTTCAATTGTCCTAATTTTGGATGGAATAAGCCTCAGGGCAATACTTACCACCCTACGTTGAAAGAAAATATTCACTCGGAACCTAGCTGAATTATCGAAGTCATAAGCAAAATCTATTTCTTTTTCTCTTAAAAATTTTTCTTTCTGCCGTTCGTCCATCAAAACAAAAGCTAATCCTTCAGAATCTTCTGCCGTGATTATTTTCTCTTTCTCTAACCAGATTAAATTTCTGGTTATCCTTAAAACAGGGAAATGACCAACCGAAATATGTAAGTCTGAGGCTTTTTTTTCAATAGTAATTTCTAGAAGTTTTCTAAGCTGAATTTCATAATTCATGATTTTTACTATAATTTATTATAGTTTTTATTTTTCCTCAATTACCCTCATTATTTCCTCGATGGAAGTAATACCTTCCAAAACCTTTAATATTCCATCTTCCTTCATTAAAATCATTTCTTGTCTTCTGGCTTCCTCTAAAATCTTAATTCTAGTTGGCAAACGGATAATTATTTCAGATAATTTGTCAGTCATTTCTATAACTTCAAATATCCCAGTTCTTCCTGAATATCCCTTGGAATTACATTTTGGACATCCTTTTGCTTCAAAAATGTAAATTGGTTCTGGAACTTTAATCTTCTTTCGGAAAATAGCTGGCATTTTTCCAATTGTTTCCAAAATAAGTTTTCTTTCTTTACCAGAGGCCTTCACCTTTTTCTTACAATGAGGACATAATACTCTTATTAATCTTTGACTTAAAGCTAAAACTAAACTAGGAGAAATTAGGAACGGTTTTATGCCCATATCAATAAGCCTAGGAATGACATCGGAAGCATTATTGGTATGTAAGGTTGAAAAAACCAAATGACCTGTTAAGGCAGCATGGACAGCTAATTCTGCTGTTTCTTCATCTCGAATCTCACCAACCATAATGATATCTGGATCCTGTCTTAAAATCTGACGAAGTCCTTTAGCAAAAGTATAATCAATTTCCGGTTTTATCTGAGACTGATTAATTCCAGTCATAAAATATTCTACAGGATCTTCTAAGGTCACAATATTTACTCCTTCGGTATTTAGTATTCTCAAAAGAGCATAGAGAGTTGTAGTTTTTCCACATCCAGTAGGACCAGTGACTAAAATCATTCCATATGGTCTTCCAAGAGATTTTTTTACTTTATTAAGATTTTCTCTATCTAATCCAAGCTCTTTTAAAGATCTAAGCCCTTTTTCCGGATCAAGAACCCTAAGTACGACTTTCTCTCCTAGGGTGGTAGGAAAAGTAGAAACCCGAAAATCAATATCTTTCTCTCCAATATTGGCCGAAAAACGACCATCTTGAGGAATTCTTGTTTCGTCAATTTTTAAGCTACTGAGAATTTTAACACGAGCAACAATTGCCAGATGGGCTTTTAAGGGTAAAAATAAGCTTGAATGCAAAATACCGTCTAATCGATAACGAACTTTTAAATTTTCTCGAGTAGGTTCAATATGAATATCTGATGCTTTCCCTTCAACAGCCTGCCTTAAAATTACGCTCACCATTTTTATTATTGGTGCTTCCTCTACCAGTCTCTCAAATCTCTCCTCTTTTATGACTCCTCCTTCTTTTTCCTCAGCTTTCATTTGAGTCTCCAATCTTTCTAGGGCTTTCCTCATCTCTCGCTGAGGAACACTATATCTTTCAAGGCATTTTTTAAAATTAGATAAGCTGATTAGAAAAAAATTATAAGATAATTTGCTCTGTCTCGCTAAAAACTTCAGGGCTTCCTGGGCTTGGCTGTCCTCTGGATAAACCATTCCTACGTCAAAACTGTCTTTCTCTTTTTTAAAAGGTATTATTTTATAATACTGGGCTGATTCTCTAGGAATTAATTCTAAAACTTCTGAGGGAATTTTCGCAGGAACAATCTGTTTGAAAGGAATTTTAAGTAATTTACTTTTTAACTTAAATAATGTCTCCTCTGGAAGAACTTTTTCCTTTAAAATTATCTCCTCTATTGCCCTATTGCCTTTCTTGGCTTCCATTTTTAACCGAGCACCTTCCTCTCGGTTAATAGTTTTCCTTTTTATTAATGTTTGAATTAAATCCACAGCTTAAAATGTTTAATTTTTCTAGTATGATTCAAATGGATTTTCTCGGCCAATTTCTTCTGGTACTAGAATTTTTTCCAAAGGTAAAAGTTCTTCCACTTTTTGGCTTTCTAATGTCTGGTAATCAATATCAATCTTGTGAATTGCCTCTGGCAAAAACGGAATATAAACTTTAGATCTCAGAAAAACATCTTTGTAAATAATGAAACAACCAATAATTACTAAGGCGATCGTCAGATACATTAAGATTTTATTTTCCAATGTTTTTTCTTCTACCATATATTTTAATAGGAATAAACCTTTAATAATAAGTTAAGAGTTGATAGTCCTTCGGCTAATACTTCTTTCCCTTCTTTCCTGATTTGAACTTCTTCAATTTCAATTAAACGAGAAGATTTTTCTATTGATTTAAGAAAATTCTCAAAGCCATCATAAAACCCTATTAATTCAATGTTGACATATTCTTCTTGGATTTTTTTAGCTGTTTCTTCTTCTGTTTTCTTTTTTGATACAACATCTAAATTTACACTTTTTAAGAATACTCCATTTTCAGTACTGATTTTTTGAAGATAATTAAACAAAGAAGGCATAAAAGAATCAGCTGGAAGAGATGAGTCAATTTTTCCTAAACTCTCCTGATATTCTTTAAGTTTATTGAAATTATCATGAATGTCCTTATAGTAATTTTCTATTGCCAGAGCTTCTTTTTCTCTCATTTCAAGTTCTTTATTTGAATTACTAAAATCAGAAACTATAGGAAGGATTAAGTAGACAGTTATCAGTAAAGCAATAAAAAATAAAATTGGTATTGCAAAAGATTTATTCATTTTTAAATATTTCGGGGTCAAGAGAAAGACTTATATTGAATTTAACATCTCCCTCTTTTCCCAGAGCAAGGTTAGATAAGCCTAGACCTTTTATAAACTCACTTCCTTTAAGATAAAGGATTTGTTCACCCAATGTTTTAAAGCTTTCTGTTTCGCCCCCTAGAATAACTTGAGCAGTTTCTGTATTCAAGGTTAATGTTGAAAAGGAAACTTTTAAATGGGTTGAATCTCTTAGAAGCTCTAAAAAATAAGAAACAACCTTATGTTCCTTAAAAAGTTCGGAAAAATCATTAATCTTTTTTTGATAACCGAGAACTTGTCTTTCTGTTTCTTTGTCCCCTTCGATTTTGATTTTAGCTACATTAACCTTAGTTTCCTCTATTTGAGATTTAATAGAAGAAGTTTTTATTCTCATTCCAAAATAACAGGCTCCTAGGATTATTATGAGAATTAAAGATGAATAGAACAGAAAGTTAGTGAAAGAGGGTGTTTTTAATTTTTCTTTTGGAATTAATTCTTGAACCATAAATTTATCGTCCTATTCCTCTCAAAGCCAATCCAATGGCTATGGCAAAAGAAGGGCCTATTTCTTCCAGGCGACCTTCCAAGAGAGGAGGATAGGAAAGATTAGAATTACGAAAAGGATTAGCGATTTTAACTTCTTTTTTCAAAAAAACTCTAAAATATTCTTTTAATCCAGGAAGAGAAGCCGCTCCTCCAGCCAATATTATACTTTCAACTTTCTTGCCCTCTACCTGGTAAAAATTCTGGCAAACTTTTTCTATTTCCCGGGAAATAGAATCAATCTGAGGACGTAAAGCAAGAAAAACAGATTGTTCTTTAGGGTTCAAACCAAACTTCTGTTTTGCCTTTTCTGCTTCCTGCCAGTTAATTTTCAAGGAATCGATTAATGCTCGAGTTAAACTATTGGCTGAGATATCAAAACTGTAGCTTTGTCTTAATAGATTATTCTCAACAATACTAATGGTAGTGCTTGTATAGCCAATATCAACTAAACAAACAGTATCTTCTTTTTCCGTCTCTTCGATTGAAGATCTTATTAAGGCAAAAGCTTCTGCTTCTAGTCCCTTAATCCGGATATTAGATAAAGTTGCTATTCTTTCATATTGCTGAATCACCTTCTTAGGAACAGCCACCAGTAACACCTTATGACTTTTTCTTCCTCCAAGTTCTTCCTCGATTTTAATTGTCTGCCAATCAAAGGTAACTTCAGATAAAGGAAAAGGAATATGGTGTCGAGCTTCAAATTCCACTGCCTTTGGAATTTCAGACATGGTCATCGGAGGTAGCTCAAAAGTAGTAAAAAAAGTAGAAAAATCAGGAACTGAAAGAAAAGCCTTTTTCTCTCTAATTCCTGCACTCTTTAATAGAGCATCTAAGATCTCCGCCATTTTATCACTCAAGAGTAAAAGATGTTTTTCTCCAAAAACCCTAAAAAGAGAATCATTTTCAGAAGGGACTTGAAATTGAATATAATTCTCAACCCTTATTTTTTTCCCGAAACGAGAAAGTTCAATTATCTTGATAGAAAAACTTCCGATATCAATTCCCAAACAAGTTTTAGAAAGACCTAAAACCATAAATTTTTTTATTCTATCTTATTGTATATAATAACATAAAAGATAAATGAAACAAATCTTACTACAAATGAAAAGAAAAGTTTTTGATGTCCTTTTTCCAGCCATCTGTTTGAACTGTCAAAAAGAAGGAGCTTGGGTATGCGGAGATTGTCTTTCAAATATCGAAGTTTTGGAATATCACTATTGTCCCTTTTGCAAAGAAAGAGTTTTTGAAAAAGGGACTTGTAAAGAACATAAAGAAAAAAATCTCAACGGCCTTTTCTTCGCTACCTCTTATAAAAATCCTTTAGTCAAAAAACTTATTAAAAAACTCAAATATCCGCCTTTTTTAAGAGAACTTACTCTCCCTTTATCTTCTTTAATAATAACACACTTTATTTTAAGTGAAAATAAAATAATCTTTAATAATCAAAGGGGTTCTCTTTTTATCCCTGTTCCTCTTTTCCCTTCTAAAAAAAGATGGCGGGGATTTAACCAATCAGAAGAAATTACTAAAGAACTTTCTAAATTTTTAAAAATTCCATATCAAGTTAATGATCTCATAAAAATTAAGAAAACTCAATCACAGATTGAGCTCTCTAAAGAGGAAAGGGAAAGAAATATCAAGAATAATTTTAAAATAAAAAATCCCCTAAGAATTCAGGGAAAAAGAATATTTTTAGTTGATGATATTTTTACCAGCGGAGCGACAATGGAAGAATGCGCTCGCGTCTTGAAAGAAGCTGGAGTAAAAGAGGTCTGGGGAATTGCTGTGGCCCGGGAAGGAAATAAAGTATAAACTGGCGGAGGGGGTGGGATTCGAACCCACGAGTCCGTGAGGACGGCGGTTTTCAAAACCGCTGGAATAAGCCGCTATCCGACCCCTCCAAGAAGCGGAGGAGGTGGGATTCGAACCCACAAGCGACAAATCGCCACGGCTTAGCAAGCCGCTGGAATACCATTATCCGACTCCTCCAAATAATTATTTATGTTAACATCAAAATATTAATAAATCAAATTGATAAATAGTTATTTTCATGATATTTTGAAATATAAGTCCCCATAGCTTAACGGATAAGGCGCATCCCTGCGGAGGATGATATGGAAGTTCGACTCTTCCTGGGGACACTATGAATTTAGATACTCCAATTAAGGAAATTCCAAGAATTGGGCCGGTCTTTTTGAAAAAACTCCAAAGGATTGGAATCAAAACAGTGGAAGACCTGCTTTTTCATTTCCCTCATCGTTATGAGGATTTTTCTGATATTCGACCAATTTCCAAGATTAAAGTAAATGAAACTTGTTGCTTGCAAGGAAAAATTCTGGAAATTGGAAATTTGAGAACGTGGAAAAAGAGAATAATTTTAA
The DNA here is from genome assembly GCA_030619905.1 of bacterium. Taxonomy (GTDB): domain Bacteria; phylum Patescibacteriota; class Minisyncoccia; order Minisyncoccales; family CG1-02-41-26; genus JAUXAO01. Next base: position 44,253 of record JAUXAO010000001.1, read on the forward strand.
CCGAAGCAATTGTTGAGGATAAAACAGGAGCAATAAAAGTTATTTGGTTTAATCAATCATATTTAACCCAAACCTTAAAACAAGGAGATTGGGTTTGCTTGGCTGGAAAGATCAGCTCTGGGAAAAAAGGAATTTACCTATCCAGCCCAGCCTATGAGAAAATACCAGTGATAAATGACAAATTATCAATGACTAATCTAACCCACACCGGTGGGATTATCCCTGTTTACCCAGAGACAGAGGGTTTATCTTCAAGATGGCTTCGTTATATTTTAAGACCTTTATTAATAAAACTCAAAAATGAAATTCCAGAAATTTTACCTTTAGAAATAATAAAAAAATACAATTTTTTACCTAGGGCTCAAGCTCTATGGCGAGTTCACTTCCCTGATTCAATATCTTCAGCCCAAAAAGCAAAAGAAAGATTTTCTTTTGAAGGACTTTTTTTAATAGGGCTTTCAGTTTTGAAAGAAAGATTAAAATTAAACAAAGAAAAAGCACCAGCAATTCCTTTTAATGTCAATCTTACAAAAGAATTTGTTGCTTCCCTGTCTTTTAAGTTAACTGATGCCCAAAGAAAGTGCACCTGGCAAATTTTCAAGGATTTAGAGAAACCAAGACCAATGTCCCGGCTCCTAGAAGGAGATGTTGGTTCTGGGAAAACTGTAATAGCTGTAATGGCTGCTTTAAATGTTGTACGAGCCGGCTATCAAGTTGCTTTTATGGCCCCAACTGAAATTTTAGCTAAACAGCATTTTCAAGAAGTAACTAAACTTTTAAGACCATTCAAGATAAAGATTGCCTTTTTGACTGGTAAAGAAGATAAAATTATCTCTCTGAAATTAAAGAATGAAATTTTGGAAATCTCCAGAAGAAAACTCTTGGAAAAAACAAGAAAAGGGGAAATTGATATTTTAATCGGAACTCATTCTTTAATTCAGGATAAAGTAAGATTCAAAAACTTAGCTCTCTGTATTGTGGATGAACAACATCGATTCGGAGTAAAGCAGCGAGCTCATCTTATCCAATCTCCAATGTCCAATACACAACACCGAATAATTCCTCACTTATTATCAATGACAGCTACTCCTATCCCCCGAACTTTGGCTTTAACGGTTTATGGAGATCTTGATTTATCAATCTTAGATGAGATGCCGAAGGGAAGAAAAAAAATAATCACTAGAGTTATTCCTCCAAAAGAAAGAGAAGAGGCCTATAATTTTGCAAAAGAGCAGACCAAATTTGGCAATCAGGTTTTTGTTATCTGCCCAAGAATAGAATCAGGAAAATCCAAAATTAAAAAAGAAACAGCTATGGGCTGGGATGAAGTTAAAGCAGTAAAAGAAGAATATGAAAAATTATCAAAGAAAATTTTCCCTGATTTAAAGATAGAAATGCTGCATGGAAAAATGAAGGCCAAAGAAAGAGAAAAAATAATGAAAAACTTTAAAAACAAAAAAATCGACATTTTGGTTTCAACTTCAGTGGTAGAAGTAGGGGTTGATGTTCCCGGAGCTACGGTGATGATAATTGAAGGAGCAGAGAGGTTTGGATTAGCTCAATTACATCAATTCAGGGGAAGAGTAGGAAGATCAAATTTACAATCATATTGTTTTTTGTTTACTGATTCATCAGCCAAAAGAACTCGTCAAAGATTAGAAGCAATTGTCAAAGCCGATGATGGATTTGAATTAGCCCAAAAAGATTTAGAAATCCGAGGACCAGGCAGTTTGTACGGAGTCAAACAATGGGGAATTCCTGATTTAGCAATGGAAAATCTCAAAGACATTTCTTTGGTTGAAAAAACAAGAGAAGAAGCGAAAGAACTTTTGGCCAAAGATCCAGAATTAAAAAAATACCCTTCTTTAAAAGAAAGGTTAGAAAAGTTTCAAAAAAGAATTCACTTGGAATAACTTTTTCTTGGTTTGGGAGTATTCCAGAATTCTAAACGTTTTCCAAGAATTAACCTGATTTGAGCATCTAGTGCAGGAAAAGCACCAAAAATTATCAAAGTGAAAGGAAGGAGAAACCATTGTAATATCATAGACAAATTCTTAAACCAACTCATCTTTTTAGGTCTGGGAGGTATAAAATAAATATTTATCAAAGCTCCAGTAATCATTCCAATCATAGAAAAGGTTAAGATAATGGCGGTTAAGCGGGGAAGATTATAAGAGAGAAGAGAAACATTAAATTCCTCTCCTCCTAAAATTAAAGGTAGCCATCCTAAAAAGAAAACTAATAAAGAAGCGCAAGCCCAGGACCAAAAACCATCCAGTAAAACCAGAGAATGAAAAATCTTTTTTCCTAAAGGGATTTTTTTATTTTTCAAAAAGCCAAAAATGATATAAGGAATTTCAATACATCCCCAAGCCCAGCGTTTCTGTTGTTTGTATTGATTCAAAATCGTCCGGCCTAAACTTTTCCCCACTACCACATCCATAGAAACTGGATAGTATAAAGGTATAGTTTGATAATTTCCATCAAATTTCAGAAAAGATTTCCAAAATATTCTGGAATCATCAGAAACTACATTAGAAGGATAACCCACATTAAAAAAAACAGTAGCTGGCATGGAATGAGAAGAATAAGTAATTAGTTGCTCTGGTTTTTCCTGTTGCATCATCTGCCAGAAACTATTAGAAGCAGCCACAACTCTGGTTAAAGCCGGAGACTGCCAGATATTATTATGATAAAGAGGAATTGGTTGAAAACTTGATCTTTCTGGTTTCTCTGCTGTCAAATAATGATAAGTTAGACAAAGAAAATACTGAGGAAAAACCTTGGTATCAATATCAAAAGCAGAAACAATAATATCTTTAAGAGGAATTTTCTCTTGTTCTATTATCTTTCTAACTTCTTTACCGGCAAATACCATATTCGAACCTTTTCCCCTAATTTCTCCCTTAAGATTCTGAGGATGAACAGTCGTAAGAAAAATGTGGAAACATTTCCTATAATTTTCTTGGGCCAGTCTTCCTATTTTTTTTGCTTCTTCTCCTCCTGATTCTTCCTGAGCTAAAACAACAATCATTCTTTCGTTCGGATAAACAGAATTTTTCAAGGATTCTAATGTTTCTTCTACTACTTCCCAATTTTCATTAGCCATTGGTAAAATCACTAATTGGTAAATATTCTTCCATCTGGGAAAATCTTTTAATTTTTCCTGCCAATCAATCTTAAGGTGTTTTTTCATTCTTTTAAAAGAAATAACCTGATGAAAGGAAAGATAAGAAACTTTTAATGTCCAAAAAATATCAAAAAGAATTATAAAAATGGCTGCCCAAACTGGTCTGGACCAAGAAAAAAAGAAGGCAAAACCTAGGGTAGTTAAACTCAAAAAACCGGGTAATATCTCCAATGTTCGATAAATTATTCTTTCTTTCAGATTCCGGAGATCAGAAGCCCGGCTGATTTCAAGATAATTTTCCATAGTGGCGCTACGGGGAGTCGAACCCCGGTTTCTAGGATGAAAACCTAGTATCCTAAGCCACTAGATGATAGCGCCATATTGATTATTGTAGCAATAAATTGAAAAAAGGCAAGGTTTCGGGTAAGATGAGAGTATGAATATTTTAGCTATTGATACATCCTGTGATGATACATGTATAAGTATACTTAAAGTTAAAAATCAAAAATCAAAAACTGTTGAATTTAATATTTTAAGCAATATTGTTTCCTCACAAATAAAAATTCATCAGAAATACGGAGGGGTTTATCCAACTTTGGCAAAAAGAGAACATCAGAAAAATTTAATGCCAGTCCTAAAACGAGCAATTAAAAAAGCAAATTTACTCAAAACTTCCAAAAACCAAAAACCAAATATTAATCTAATCGCTGTAACAGTCGGCCCTGGATTAGACCCTTGCTTATGGGTTGGAGTAAATTTTGCCAAAGCTTTAGGTTATTTCTGGCAAGTGCCGATTATTCCAGTTAATCATATTGAAGGACATGTTCTTGTAAACTTTCTAACAAAATCTGACGATAATTTTCAAAAATCTTTTCCAGCAATTTGCCTTGTTGTTTCGGGAGGACATACCCAATTAATCTTAATGAAAAAAATAAGTAATTATAAGATAATTGGAGAAACAAGAGACGACGCGGCTGGTGAATGCTTTGATAAAACAGCCAGGATTTTAGGGCTTGATTATCCAGGAGGACCAGCTATTGCATCTGAGGCATTAAAATTATCAATTACCAAAGATCAATCATTAATTAGACTACCAAGGCCGATGATTAACAGTAAAAATTATGATTTCTCTTTTTCAGGATTGAAGACAGCAGTCTTATATGATTTCAAAAAAAGACCAGAAAAGATAAGACATTCAAGAAAATATATCAGCGAAATGGCAAAAGAAATTCAGCAGACAATTATTGACATCCTAATTAAAAAAACAATTAAAGCCGCTAAAGATTACAAGGTAAAAAGCATTATCCTGGGAGGCGGCGTGGCTGCTAATAAAGAATTGCGAAAACAATTTAAAGAAAGAATTAAAAAAGAAATACCAAGTATTAAATATTATTTATCAAACACTGGATATTGCACTGATAATGCAGCTATGATTGGAGTAGCAGGATATTTTAACCAAAAAAAGTCCACAAAAAATTGGCGAAAAATCCAAGTAAATGCTAATTTAAGGATATGAATATTCCAAAAGTTTACAAACCAAAAACTATTGAAGGAAAAATCTACAAACTCTGGGAAAAATCAGGTTTTTTAAAAGCTAATCCTAAAAGCAAGAAAAAACCCTTTACTATTATTATGCCACCGCCTAATGCTAACGGGGTTTTACATATTGGACACGCTGTTTTTGTTACTTTAGAAGATATTATGATTCGTTATCAAAGAATGAAAGGGAGAGAGGTTCTCTGGCTACCAGGAACTGATCATGCTGGAATCATGACTCAAGTCGTTTATGAAAAAAAATTAGCTAAACAAGAAAAGACAAGATTTGATTTGGGCCGAGAAGAATTTTACAAACAGACATATAAATTCTCAATGGAAAATAAGAAAAAAGTGGAAAGCCAACTTAGGAAATTAGGAGCAAGTTGTGATTGGAGTCGTTCAAAGTTCACTCTAAATCCAAAAATAAGTAAAGCTGTTTTTTATACTTTTAAAAAAATGTATGAAGATGGGTTGATTTATCGAGGTAAAAGAATTATAAATTGGTGCCCGAGATGCCAGACAGCCCTTTCTGATTTAGAAGTAGATCATCAAAAGAGAAAAGATCCACTTTTTTATATAAAATACGGACCTTTGGTTCTGGCTACAGTGAGACCGGAAACAAAATTCGGTGATACAGCTATAGCAGTTCATCCAGACGATAAACGCTACAAAAAATATATTAATAAAGAGATTAAAGTAAAAACTGTCTTAGGTGAAGTCAAAATGAAGGTTATTTCTGACAAGAACATTGATCCAGAATTTGGGACTGGTGTAGTAAAAATAACGCCAGCTCATGATCCTAATGATTTTGAAATTGGAAAAAGGCATAAATTAGAAATTCGTCAGGTTATCGGTTTTGACGGTAAAATGAACAAAAAAGCAGGAAAATATGTTGGAATGAAAATATTAGAAGCCAGGGAAAAAATTGTCAAAGAATTGCAAAAAATGAATCTGATAAAAAAAATCGATTCAAATTATAAACATAATGTGGCAGTTTGTGGACGCTGTAAAGCCACTATCGAACCATTAATTTCTGAACAATGGTTTATCAAAACTAAAAAATTAGCTGCTCCGGCTATAAAAGCAGTAAAAGATAAAAAGATAGAATTTATCCCCAAGTATTTTAAAAAGATTTACTATCATTGGATGGAGAATATCAGAGATTGGTGCATATCCAGACAAATTTGGTGGGGTCACAGAATACCTGTCTGGTATTGCCAGTGTGGAGAAAAAATAATAGCTATTGAAAAACCAAAATCTTGTCCTAAATGTAAGAATTCAAAATTAAGACAGGATACTGACACTCTTGATACATGGTTTTCTTCGGGTCAATGGCCATTTACTGTCTTTGGTTGGCCTAAAAAAACTGAAGATTTTAAATATTTTTATCCCACTACTGTTTTAGAGACAGGCTGGGATATTCTATTCTTTTGGGTAGCTAGAATGATTATGTTCGGAATTTACTGTACTAAAAAAATACCCTTTCATTATGTTTATCTGCATGGTTTAGTCCGAGATAAAGATCGTCAGAAAATGTCAAAATCGAAAGGCAACGTGATTGATCCTTTGGGCGTAATTGATCTCTATGGAGCCGATGCTCTACGTATGGCTCTGGTTTTTGGAACAAGCCCGGGAAGAGATGTTATAATTTCTGAAGACAAAATTATCAGTCAAAGAAAATTTACCAATAAGATTTGGAATGCTACCAGGTTTATTCTAGGACAAATTGAAAACTCAAAATTTCAAAATCCAAAATTAAAAATCAAAACAGAAAATTTGACTAAAGCAGATAAAAAAATATTGAAGGCATTAGATAAAACAGTTAGATTAGTAACTAAAAATCTCGACGATTTCCAATTTCATGAAGCGGCTCAAAACTCCTATCATTTTTTCTGGCATGAATTCTGTGATTATTATATTGAAGAATCAAAAAAACAATTCCAAACTCCGGATATCAAATATCAAACATCAAATATTCTTTTATACGTTTTACTGGCTTCCTTAAAACTTCTTCATCCTTTTATGCCTTTTATCACTGAAGAAATATATCAAAAATTACCATTAGAAAACAAGAAAAAATGTTTAATGGTTGAACAATGGCCCAAAATATGACTTACTTTCTTTATCTTTTTGGCTTTCTGCCAAGTATTATCTGGCTTTTATTCTATTTGAGAAAAGATGTCCATCCCGAATCAAATCATGCCGTCTTGAAAATCTTCTTCTATGGAATGTTGATTGCCTTCGCAGCAATCTTTCTCGAAATAGGATTCAAAAAAATATCTTCAAATTTACTTTTGTATGTTTTCATCGGTGGAGCAATGGTTGAAGAATACTTAAAATATTTAGTTATTAAATTTAAAGTTTTGAGAAGTTCGGAATTAGATGAACCAGTAGACATCATTCTTTATATGATTATTGCTGGTTTAGGTTTTGCCGCTCTAGAAAATATTTTAATTCTTATTAACTACCATCCTTTTTTAGAACTGCCAAAGACATTAGAGATTATTACTCTGCGTTTTTTGACAGCTACTTTCCTTCACGCTCTATGTTCAGGAGTCGTGGGCTATTTTTTAGCAATTTCTTTTTTCAATATCAGAAAACAGAAAAAACTCTTATTAATGGGTCTAGGAATAGCAACTATCTTGCACGGTTTATATAATTTATCTATAATAAAGATTGATGGTTGGGAAAAGTTTATTCTACCAATTATCATCCTTATTGGAACAGCTTCGTTTGTTTCCATCAGTTTCAAAAAACTTAAAAGGTTAAAAAGTATTTGTATAATAAAATAATTAATTTAATTTTATGTCCTTTTTAAAAAAATCAAAAAGGAATATTGAGCTTGAAGAAGAAACAGGAGAAAAATTAAAAGAGAATAAAAAGAGAAAAAATGAGAGAAAAGGAGAAGTTTCTCTTCAAAAACCAGATGAAGAGATAAATGATTGGCTAGAAACTGAAGGTCAACTAGCAGTTGATGTTTACCAGACAAAATCTTTTTTCATTATTCAAGCTCCAGTGGCTGGAATAAAACCAGAGGATCTGGATATTTCAATTGAAGACGGAATTTTAGTTATAAAAGGAAAAAGAGAAAAAATAGAAGAAGTCCAAGAAAAAGATTATTTCTATCAGGAATGCTACTGGGGAGCTTTTTCCAGAAAAGTAAGTTTACCAGAAGATGTTGACTCTTCAAAAATAAAAGCGTCTCTGAAAAAAGGAATCTTAGTTATAAAACTTCCAAGAATCATTAAAAAAGGAAAGAAGAAGATTATTATTGAAGAGGAAGAATAATTAAAACTCTATTTTGATATTAAGTTTTATTGAATAAAAAAAGCCGTTTCAACGGCTTTTTTGTGCCCTCGGCAGGATTTGAACCTGCATGGGTTTCCCCACAGCGTCCTAGGCGCTGCGCGTCTACCAATTTCGCCACGAGGGCTCTTTGACAAGTTTTATTTTAACAAAAACTGAGGCGGTTTTAAAGCCGCCTCAGTGGGAAAAACGTCTCGAGATATCTTAAAGATTGACAATAAATTTTCTAGACGCTTCCCAGAAGAGTCTCTATCAATACAGGAAGTCCTTTTGCTAATAAAGCTACTGCAATACCTATCAAGGCGTATATTAACATTTGCCTAGCTTTAGTAATTGTATCCGGATTGCCGCCCGCTGTTAAAAAATAAAAAGCAGCTAAAATAATAAACAAAACCGCTATAAGCATTACGGCCGTGAAAACAAAGTTAGTAACATACGTAATTATAGCCAAGAGTTGCTCAGGAGTAGTGATTATTTCTGGTGGTTCATCCACTGCTGACGCTATGGCTGGGAAAACTAACAGACTGACAAGACAGACTAAAGTTAATTTCATTAAACTTCTTTTCATACTATTTTGTTATTTTATTTTTGTTTTATTTTTTAATTAAGAGTATTCGACCTTTTATAATTTTTATTATTTCACACTCAAAATTTCTTTTATTATACTCATTATTCCTGTACTTAACAATACTATTGCTATTCCTATAATTGTCCAGGTAATTATCTTCTTGCCTGTATTTACCCTATCCGGATCGCCAGATGCTGTTATTAAATAAAAGGCACCAATTATTATCATTAATGGGGCTAGAGTCAAAGCTATCCAATAAATCCATTTAGAAATTCCTTCCACTAATTCCCGGATATCATCAGCTTCAATAGGATTTTCAATCTCTACTCCTTGAATAAACAATGGAATTAGTAAAAGAAAGAATAATCCAAAAAATATTATTTTATTAGATAATTTTCTCATTATATTATTCTACATCTAATCTTTTTCAAAGACAAGTCCATAGTGATAATCCCCAGCTGAAAATTCTTTTTTCAATTTCAACTTGGACTCTTTGGCCAACTCTTTCACTTCTTCTGGAGAGATTCTCCCTTGCTCAGGCCCTAAAGAAGATTCCGGTTTCCAATCAACAACTAAAATCTTTCCTTTTTGCTTTAAAACTCTGTTTGCTTCCATGAAAATTTCTTTTTTCTTCTCTGTTTGGAATAAAAGATTTGTCATTAAAACCAAATCACAGGATAGAACCGGGATTTTCGAACCATTTTCAATTTCTATATCTGATAAAACTTTCCTAATATTCTGAATTCCTTCTGCTTTCATTTTACTTTCTAGGGCTGACAAGGGTTCTTCTTGAATATCAATAGCATAAATCAAACCCTGCTCTAATCTTTTGGCCAATGGAATAACCCAACCCCCTGAACCGCATCCAAAATCAGCCGCGGTCATATCATTTCTTAACTTTAATTTATTTAAAACCTCATTTGGATTGACAAATTTTACCATAAATTATAAGCAAATAGCTGAAGCTACATTATCCCCTTTAGTCAATCTCATCACTCTAACGCCAGATGAGGCTCGGCCAATAATTGAGATTGAACCAAGGGGAAGTCGGATTACCTGGCCATTTTTGGAAATGACAAGTAAGTCCTTTTCTTCTCCTCCCACAATTTTAGAAAAAACAATTTTTCCTGTCTTTTCAGTGATCCTGGCTGTTTTTATCCCTGTTCCTCCTCTCTTCTGTAATCTGTATTCTCGCACTTTTGTTCTTTTCCCATAACCATTCTCCATAATCACTAGCAAAAATGTTGGGACTTTGGTCTTCGATGTTTGAGGTTTAATAATATCCATCCCTAAAACCTCATCTCCCTTAGATAACCTTATTCCTCTCACCCCGGCAGCTGCTCTTCCCATTGGTCTAATATCTTTCTGTTTAAATCGAATTGATTTACCATTTTTCGTCACTAAAATTGTCTCATCACCTTCACTTACAATAGCAACTCCTTTTAAAGTATCTTCTTTCCCTAAGTTTATAGCTATTAAACCCGACCTTCGAACATTCTGAAAATCTTTTACATTAGTCTTCTTAATTATACCATTTTTAGTCACCATTATTAAATACTTAACCCCTTCCTCTATATCTTTCTTACTATAAGGAACTAAATTCATTATTTTCTCTTCTTGAGAAATTTCTAAAAAATTCAAAAGCCCTCTTCCTTTTGATATCCTTGAAGATTCAGGAATTTCAAAGACTTGAGTTTGAAAAACTTTTCCTGAATTGGTAAAAAAGAGCAAATTATCAAGAGTATTAGTTAAAGAAAAATGTTCAACAAAATCTTCTTTACCAGTTCCCATCCCTAATATTCCTTTTCCCCCTCTCTGCTGAACTTTATAAACGCTCGGTTTTATCCTTTTAACATATCCTCCTTTGGTTAAAATAATTATTGTTTCTTCTTTGGGAATTAAATCTTCATCTCCAATTTCTCCCGGTCTGCCAACAACCGCTTTTGTTCTCCTGTCATCACCATATTTTTCTTTCACTTCTCTGATCTCTTTTTTCACAAGTTCTTTTATCTTTTTAGAACTCTTTAAAATTAAAGAAAGCTCTTTTATCCTTGCCTTTATCTCTTTAAGTTCCTTCTCAATTGCCTCTCTCTCCAGTTTTGCTAATGATTGAAGTTTCATTTCTAGAATAGCATTAGCTTGTATTGAGGTAAGCTTGAATTTCTTCTCTAGGTTCTTCTGAGCTTCATTTCGGTTAGCTGATTTTTTAATAGTAGATATAACTTTGTCAATGTTCTTTTGGGCAATATTCAATCCTTCCAAAATATGGCTTCTTTCTTTTGACCTCGCTAAATCAAATGTTATTCTTCTTTTGATAACTTTTTCTTTGTATTCTAAATACAAACTTAAAACATCGCTTAGAGATAAAATTTTCGGCTGAATACCATCCACTAAAGCCAACATATTCAGATGAAAGGTTTTTTGAAGCGAAGTCCATTTATAAAGGCCGTTCAAAACTTTTTTAGGAAAACTTCCTAGCTTAAGTTCAATGATAATTCGCATTCCCTCCTTGTCTGACTCGTCTCTGGCATCTTTTATGCCATCTATTCTTTTATCCTCCACTAATTTTGCTATCTGTCTAAGTAATTCTGATTTCTGCACTTGAAAAGGAATCTCACTGATAATAATCTGAAATCCCCTTTTTTGCTCCTGAATTTCAGCCTTGCCACGAATTAAAATCGGCCCCTTACCTTGAGAATAAGCAGAAATTATATCTTTTTTTCCGTAAATAATACCACCAGTTGGAAAATCAGGCCCTTTAACAAATTGGAAAAGATCTTCAGTAGTGGCATTAGCGTGGTCAATGAGATAAATAGTAGCATCGCAGACCTCAGAAAGATTATGAGGAGGAATATTTGTGGCCATTCCTACGGCAATTCCCAGGGAACCGTTAAGTAAAAGTTGGGGCGCAGGAGAAGGTAAAACAATTGGTTCTTTTTTTGTTCCATCATAATTCGGACGGAAATCAACTGTGTCTTTTTCAATATCTTGAAGCATTTCTTCACCAATTGATGAAAGGCGTGATTCAGTATATCTCATCGCAGCAAATTCACTAGGATCATCAATCGAACCAAAATTTCCTTGACCCTGTATTAAAGGATATCTTAAAGAGAAATCTTGAGTCATTCGAACTAAGGCATCATAAAGGGCAACATCACCATGAGGGTGGAATTTTCCAAGACAACTTCCAACGACTGTAGCAGATTTTTTAAACTTTGCCGTATGTCTGAGTCCATCTTCGTACATGGTATACAAAATTCGCCGATGAACCGGTTTTAAACCATCTCTAACATCGGGTAAAGCACGGGAAATAATGACAGACATAGCATAATCTAAATAACTTTCTCTCATTTCTTCGCTAATCTCCCGAGATTTTATGTAACCTATCTCATTCTCTTGTTTTTGAACATTTTTCGTCATAAGTTGACTAAATAATTATTCTTGGCTACTGGTTGAAACCGAATTTTCCTCCATTTCTTTTATTATCTCCTCTATTTTTTTCATTTCTTCCCCAATCTGCTCTGACCATGGAGTTTTCAATTCTTGCTTAAAACTCTGAATATTCAAGTCCTCTAAAAAACTATCTGTTTTAAGGTTTTCTAGTCTTTTTTTAGAATTCTTTAAAAATAGGACGCCTAATCCTACTGTTAAACCAATTATTATAAACCAAAAAATAAACTTTCTATAAGTTAAATCTAATCTTTGAATTTTTTTTAAAAAATTCATTTTAACAAGGTTCAAGAACTGCTATTTCCATCTTTTCTTTTGGTAAATTAAAGGATTTTACCTTAAGTTTTTTTTGAGGTTCAATTGCTGAAGAACCTATTTCTTTCAGGAATTGCTCTAAAGAATTGAGTTTCAGCTTCAATTTAGGAATTTGGTAGTGCATTGGAATAACCAATTTTGGCTCAATTTGAGAAATAATCTTTGAGGCACCCTTAGCATCAATTGTATAAACACCCCCTACCGGCACCACTAAAATATCTACATCACCAAGTTGGTCAAGCTGCTCAGAAGTTAATTCTTTTTGACCAAAATCTCCTAAATGACAAATTTTTATGTCCTCTGTCTCAATAAGATAGATAATAATATCTCCTCTTTTTTCACCTTGAATATTATCGTGAAAAGCTGGAATTCCTTTAATGTGAACACCGTTTATCTCATATTCGCCAGGCTCCTCAATTAAAAAAGGCGTGCCACTTATTGCTTTTTTATTTGAATGATCAGAATGTTGATGAGTAATAAGTAAAATTCGAGCTTCGGTTTTCGGCACTTTAAAACCGATGCCTTCATTAAAAGGGTCAATAACAATTTTTAATTCTTTATTTTCTCTGTCTTTGGTAACTATCTCAAAAAAAGATTGTCCATGCCAAATAATATTCATAATACGAAAATTAATCTTTATTTATTTTACCATAAGCGCTTTCCTCTTGCAATAAATAAGCTTTTTATGTATATTTGTATATATGTCTCCAAAAAATTTAAGAAAAATCAAAGAAGAAATAATCTGTCCACCAAAAATTGGGGATATCATAGAAGGTGAAGTTGTAGCTTCTGAATCAAATACACTTTTTTTAGATCTTGGTTTTCAAGGAGTTGGAATAATTTATGGCAGAGCTTTTTATGAATCTAAAGATATCCTAAAAAACCTGAAAATCGGGGATAAACTTTCAGCTAAAATAACGAGTCTGGAAAATGAAGATGGTTATCGAGAATTATCGCCAAAAGAGGCAACACAAGAACTTACTTGGGAAGAATTAAGAGATAAAAAAGAAAAAGGAGAAAGTTTGGAAGTAAAAATTTCCGGAGCAAACAAAGGAGGATTACTCGTTCAAATAATGGGAATCCCAGCTTTTTTGCCTACTTCTCAATTATCTCCAGAACATTATCCAAGAGTTGAAGGAGGAGATTCTTTAAAAATCGTAAAAGAACTCCAGAAATTTATCGGCCAGAAATTAAAAGTGAAGATATTTGCTCTTAATCAAAGGGAGGAAAAAATAATTCTTTCAGAAAAAGCCAGTAAAATGGAAAAGGTTAAAGAAATGTTGAAAAATTATAAAACAGGAGATGTAATAGATGGAAAAATTACAGGAATAACAAGTTTCGGCTTATTTTTGAAATTTGACAAAGATAATCTGGAAGGACTTATTCATACTTCTGAAATACCAGAAAAAATGAATAAAGATTTATCAAAGATAAAGATTGATCAAAAAGTCAAAGCAAAAATCATTGAAATTAGCGGCGATCGAATCTATCTTTCCTTAAAGCTTTAATATTAATATGAACAAAGTACTGCAAAATTTTCTCTTTGTCATTCTGATTTTTCTTTTAATATCTTCCCTTTTTGCTTTGTTTAACCCTCAGATTTTTGAAAAATCAGAAGAAGTTTCTTTTAGTCAGATTAGTCAAGATATTAATCAAGGAAATATAAAAGAGATTATTGTTTCCGGAGATGATCTTTTAATCCTTTATCAAGATGGAAAACAGGTGACTTCAAGAAAAGAATCTGATTCTTCTTTAACTCAATCTTTAATAAACTACGGTGTTTCTCAAGAGAAAATAAGGGGATTTCAGATCAAGATAGAAAAAGAAAAAGGAAGTATCTGGGAATGGCTAATGCCTGTCTTGATTTTCTTACCTCTCTTGATCTTTATCTGGTTTTTTTGGACTATTTCTAAACAAGCCAAGGCAGGAGCAGGCCAGACATTCAGTTTTTTAAAGGCACCAGCCAAACTTTTTGGAAGCGGAAAAGCTCCGGGAGAAAAAGTTACTTTCAAAGATGTTGCCGGACTTGAAGGAGCAAAAGAAGAAGTAAAGGAAGTAGTTGATTTTTTGAAAAATCCCAAAAAATTCTGGAAAATGGGAGCCCGTATTCCTCGAGGAGTTCTACTGATAGGTCCACCGGGAACAGGAAAAACCTTATTAGCTAGAGCTGTAGCAAACGAAAGTGGTGTCCCTTTTTTCTCAATAGTTGGTTCCGCTTTTGTGGAATTATTTGTTGGAGTTGGAAGCTCTAGGGTAAGAAGTCTTTTTGAAACAGCAAAAAAGAACCAACCAAGCATTCTTTTCATTGACGAAATTGATGCTATAGGTAAAACAAGAATGCCTGGAGTAGGTGGTGGTCATGAAGAAAGAGAACAAACTTTAAATCAAATTTTGGCTGAAATGGACGGTTTTGAAAGAGACACTGGAGTAATTGTTATCGGAGCTACTAATAAACCTGATGTTTTGGATTCTGCTCTCCTCCGGCCGGGAAGATTTGATAGAAGAATTGTTCTGGATTTACCAGACATTAAAGGGAGAAAAGAAATTTTAAAGATTCACTGCCGAGATAAACCTTTATCTTTAGATGTTAATTTAGATGAAATCGCCGAAAGAACACCAGGATTTTCTGGGGCTGACTTAGCAAATTTAGTTAATGAAGCAGCTATTTTCGCGGCTCGCAAAGATAAAAAACAAATTTATCAAGAAGAATTTTTAGAATCAATAGAAAAAGTATTGTTGGGTCCAGAAAGAAAAAGTCATCTTTTATCAAAAAAAGAAAAGGAAATTTGCGCTTTTCATGAAGCCGGTCACGCTTTAGTTGCCGCTTCAATTCCTGAAGCAGAGCAGGTCAGAAAAATCTCAATTGTTTCCCGTGGAATGGTAGCTGGTTATACTTTGGCCCTGCCTAAAGAAGAAAAAAGGATTAAAACCAAATCAGAATTTTTAGCCGAACTCTCTGTTCTCTTAGGTGGATTCTGTGCTGAAAAATTAAAATTTAAGGAAATCTCAACTGGAGCAACAAACGACTTAGAAAAAGTAAGTTTATTGGCTCGAAACCTGGTAACAAAATATGGGATGTCAAAACTAGGACCTATCTCCTTTGGTAAGAGAGAAAGTATGCCTTTTCTCGGATGGGAAGCAGAAACTGAAAGAAATTACTCTGAAAAAATAGCAACCGCAATTGACAAAGAAACCGAGAGATTTATAAAAGAGGCCGAAAAGAAGACAATAAGGATTTTAAAAAAGAAGAGAAAAACTTTGGAGAGAATAGCTAAGGTTTTGATTGAAAAGGAAACAATTGAAAAAGAAGAATTTGAAAACTTGATAAAAAAGAAAGGAAAAATAAAGAAAGTAAAAAGATAAACATTGGGCATGTAGCTCAGTGGTAGAGCGCCAAACTTATAATTTGGTGGTCCCAGGTTCAAATCCTGGCATGCCCACCCTGGGCGCGTAGCTCAGTTGGTAAGAGTGTCGCTTTGACATAGCGGAGGTCACAGGTTCAACTCCTGTCGCGCCCACTAAATAAAAATATGGCAGAAAAAACTGAAAAAATTATACAACCATTTCTAAAAAAAGATTTAGTTGATGTCCAACCAGGAAATACGGTCAAGGTTTATCAAAAAATTCCTGGAGAAAAAGAAAGGATCCAGGTTTTTGAAGGCGTTGTCTTAGCTAGAAAACATGGGAAAGGAATTTCCTCTACTTTGACAGTAAGAAAAATGGTTGGCGATGTTGGAGTAGAAAAAATCTTTCCTTTACATTCTCCAAATATTGAAAAAATTGAAGTTTTAGAGAGAGGAAAAGTAAGAAGAGCAAAACTTTATTATTTAAGAGAAAGAGTTGGTAAAAAAGCAAGATTAAAGAGGAAGAAAGATAAATAAATGCCCAGGTGCTGAAATTTGGTATACAGGCTAGCTTGAGGTGCTAGTGAGCGTTAGCTCGTGGGAGTTCAAGTCTCCCCCTGGGCACAAATGGGCACTTGGCGCAGTTGGTTTAGCGCGTCACGCTTACATCGTGAAGGTCGGGGGTTCGAATCCCTCAGTGCCCACATTTGCCGCGGTAGCTCATGTAGTAGAGCGCAAAGCTGAAAACTTTGAGGTAGCCAGTGCAAGTCTGGCCCGCGGCACCAAAGAGTCACGTCCATTGACATAGGATTAGACACTGGTATATAATTAATAATACATACTAACTAGTGTCTAACTATGAATGAAAAAGGACGTAAAATTATTGCCCTTCGTAAGCAAGGAAAGACCTACGGAGAAATAGAAAATATCTTGAAATTACCCAAAAGCACAGTGGGCTGGTGGTTAAGAGGTGTCAAAATACCAAAGATGATAGAAAGACAAACACTCGAACGATGTAGAGAAAAATGGCGTAGAAATATTTCTGACTATAATAAAATCTATGCCCAAATTCGCTCTCAGAAAGCAGCTAGAATAAGAGAAAAATATAAAGAAAAAGGATTTAGAGAAATTAAAAAATTAACCAAGAAGGATTTAAAAATAATCGGTGGCGCCCTTTATTGGGCTGAAGGAAATACCAAAAACAGACATATTTTGCGTTTCGCAAATTCTAACCCAGAGATCATAAGAATAATGATGAAGTTTTTTCGTAAACCTTGTAATATAGCTGAAGAAAAAATTAAAGCAAGAATCCATCTTTATCCAACAATAAACCAGCGTAAAGCGACCAATTACTGGAAAAAGATTACTGGTTTACCTAAAAAGAATTTTCATCCACCCCAAATGCAAATAAGCCGAGCAAGTAAGGGCAAAAGGTCAAGAAATACTCTACCTTATGGAACTCTACACTTGACGGCCGGTAACACTGAAATTACTTGCAAAGTAAAAGGATGGATTAGAGCTATCTCTGAAAAAATTTAACGCGGGTGTAGTATAGTGGTTATTATGCAACCTTGCCAAGGTTGAGGCGGCGGTTCGATTCCGCTCACCCGCTCCGCCAGGTCTTGACATTCAGTCTCAAATATGATATTTTGAGCAAATCCCTATTCCTTAGGGATTTTAATATGTTATCAAATAAAAAATGGTATTTGCTGATTTCCTCAATTTTGATAGGAGTTTTAGGAATTTTCCCCTTCTATCTGCCAAGCGGAAAGCAAGTAATGGCAGATGCTGAGATTGATTTAACCAACCAAGAGTTTTTGGATTTACAAGTCATCCAGCAAACAACCTTACTTCCTTTAATCTCTCATTTATCTTCAGAAAATATAGAGACCCTGGAAAAATTTGAGGTAATAGTAACCGCTTATTCTTCCAGTGTTTGGGAGACTCAAGGAGATCCTTTTATTACTGCTTCCGGAGCCAGAGTGGAAGATGGGATTGTGGCTAATAATTTTCTTCCATTCGGAAGTCAAATTAGATTACCAAAAATCTTTGGTGATAAAATTTTTACAGTGAAAGACAGAATGCATTCAAGGAAAGGCCCTTATCAAATTGATGTCTGGTTCTCCTCAAGAGAAGAGGCTCTAGAATTCGGAGCTAAATTAACAGAAATGGAAATTGTAAAATTACCTTAATAGTTTTAATAAATATAAATTTTATGTAAAACTCCGCGACAGCATCGCGGAGTTTTTGTTTCTCTTTTGTACACTATAATTGAAAATAGTTCTAAGATTTTTCGTCGCCGCAGGCGGCGAAAACAAGTCTCCATAATTTGCGACTCGCCTGCAAGTTATCGGTTAGAAAACAAAGCACGAAAAAACAGAATCTTTTCAAATTTCTGTTTCCAAGTTAACAATGAAAAATTTCCTTTTATTAAAATATGATTCAAGCCGATATTTTTTACAGGTTTTCTAATAGTTTTTCAGTAAAAATTTTTTTATTTAATTGCCAACCAATTTTTGAAGGGTAGTTTTGTTTTATATAATGCCGTCTTTTCATTAATTTCCATTTCTCAAAAATTTTGCGTTTTCGAGAAAGATACAAAGTTGGATTATTTCTATACATGGATTTAGCCAATTTCTCACAATCATCAATATAGAGACAAATATCATATAAAATCATTCTAACTCCCTGTTTATCAATTTTTGATGCACAGACTTTGTAGAGATATTTAAATTTTTACAAAGTTGTTGATTAAATCCAGTAATAAAAGATAAACTGGAACTCACGAATCCGACTTTAATCTGTGGTGTTTTATTAACTTTATAAATATAAACTGATCCATCACCATCAAAAAATCCTCGAACAAAATCAGAGAAGTATCTATTAGGAACCTTGATGGGTTTTAGATTGTTATAGGTTTTCTTGGGTATAATTCCCAGATTTATTAAACTTTTACAAACTTCTTTATTGGAAATTTGGATGAAAGAATATTTTTTTTCGCCAGTACAACTACTGCTTTTTAGTCCTAATTTGTATTGAGACGACATCGCTTTTTGAATTTTCTCTAAATGTTTTCTATCCTTACTGGTGATATTCATTATATAAGAATCTTTTCTATCTTTACGTTTGCACACCGAACCATCAGCTACAATAAAACCTAATATATATGCCATATTAGATGACCATTGCTGAAAAAATTTAGTATTTATTCTTTGTTTTAACATTTTAAAATTTCATTGGTGCCCGGAGTGGGATTTGCACCCACACGGGGAGAATCCCCACTGGATTTTAAGTCCAGATCGTCTGCTGTTCCGACACCCGGGCAAATTAATATTTTTACAAGAGGCCGGGGTGAGAATTGCACCCACGTATAGCGGTTTTGCAAACCGCTGCCTTGCTACTTGGCTACCCGGCCTTACTTAACTTTATTAAAACTTATTTCTCAAGATTTTTCAATCTTTTTCTTCCCGGATTTTGTCCAAAATCTCCTCAATCTTCTGAGTTTCTACTAATTTAGATTCTTTAAGAAATTCTATTCTGGGAACTGGTCTCATTTTTAGACGTTTATCAAGTTTTTTTTGAAGATTGTAGATATTTCTTTTTAAAACTCGGAAAGCTAGGAAAATTTGATTTTCAGGTATTACCGAGACCCAAATCTTTGCTCCTCTTAAATCAGGTGAACTTTCAACATTAGTTATAGTTATCAAGGTGTTTCTCGGAAATTCAAGTTCTTTAAGAATTATTTTTCCTAATTCCCTTTTTAGAAGTTCGTTTACTTTTTGAATTCTTTGGGAGCTTGCCATTTAATTATTAATCATTTATTAGTGATCACAATTCTCCTTTTTTCCTTTCTTCTTCATATATTTTCAGGATGTCTCCTTGCTCAATTTTAATTTCAGTTTCAAATAATATTCCGCACTCATTCCCCTTAATGGCTCTTTCAATATCTTTTCTATTTTGCTGGAGATTGATGATCTTTCCCTCCCCAATTACTTCTTTTCCTCTCAAAATTTCACACTTCTTTCCTTTTTCCATAAACCCATCAATTACCCTGCCCCCAATGGTTTGGCGATTTTTTCTTTTGCTAAAAAGGTTTGATATTTCAATTTCTCCTAAATCTTTTCTTAAAATTTCGGGCTCTAATATTTTTTCCATTGCCTCTCTTACTCCTTGAACTAATTCATAAATTATCTCAAAAATTTTCACCTTTACCCTTTTCTGGCGCAGAAGATTTAATCCTGAAGGATCTACTTTTATCCTAAAACCAAAGATTTGTGCTTTTGACGACTCAGCTAATTTGATATCAACTTCTTGGATGTTTCCTACTTCGCTTTTCAAAATTCTTAAAATTACTTTTTCTTGGGGAATATTCTTCAAAATATCCTCGATCGCCTCTAAAGAACCCAGAACGTCTGTCTTAAGGATTATATTTAAAACTTTTTTTTCTTCTTCTACAAAAAGAACAGAGGAAATCTTCTTTTCTTTTTTTTCTATCCCTTCTATAGCTTGATTAATATTTCCATAGACTTTGAATTTATCTCCAACCCGAGGAGTTTTTTCAAATCCCAAAATACTAACCGGCTGAGATGGTTTAGCATTTTTTATCGGAAATCCTTGAAAATCCATCAAATTCTTAATTTTCCCCCAGGTTGAGGGAGTACCAATAATCTGTTGTTCTTTCAAATCTCCTTTTTCCAAAATTAGAGTAGCGATCGGTCCCTTTTTCTCGTCAAGATAAGCCTCAATTATTGTCCCTTCGCCAAACCCGGAAATATCAGCTTTCAAATTTTCCATTTCAGCCACTAATAAGATTATATCTAAAAGCCCTTCTATACCTTGACCAGTCTTAGCTGAGAGTTCAATTGAAGGAACTTTACCTCCTAATGATTCAACCAAGATCTCATTTTCCCCTAACTCCCTTTTTGCTCTTTCTATTTGGGCTTGCGGTTTATCAATTTTATTGATAGCAACAATCATTGGGATACCCGATTTTTTAACAAGATTAATAGCCTCTTTTGTCTGAGTTTTCACTCCTTCATCAGCTGCAACTACCAAAACAACAATATCAGCCACTTTAGCTCCCCTGGCTCTCATAGACGAAAAAGCTTCATGACCAGGCGTATCAATAAAAGTAATTTTCTTACCATCTTTTTCTATTTCATAAGCTCCTATATGCTGAGTAATTCCACCACTTTCCTTCTCCGTAATTTTCAAATCTTTAATTTTCTCTAAAATTGATGATTTTCCATGATCAACATGGCCCAACATA
Organism: bacterium; assembly: GCA_030619905.1. GTDB lineage: Bacteria > Patescibacteriota > Minisyncoccia > Minisyncoccales > CG1-02-41-26 > JAUXAO01. Next base: position 65,171 of record JAUXAO010000001.1, read on the forward strand.
ACGACTACTGGCGGTCGGTCTATTAAATTCTTATTCTCTTCTGTCATATAAAAGCATATTAACCCAATTAAGTATTTATTTCAAGGAAAAACCGCCCTTTCGGACGGCAGTAGCGGTGGGTGCAGGATTCGAACCTGCGAGAGCTTTCGCTCACTGCTTTTCGAAAGCAGCACTTTAAACCACTCAGACAACCCACCTTTCTAGTGAAAGATAGAAGGGAAATCATTATCCCATTTCACTTCTTTAGGCAAAAGAAAAGGAAAATTATTACCAAAGAAATAAACTAAAGAATTAAGCAATTTTCCTTTAATAATTTTTAACCTGAAAAAACTTTTAACCTTCCTATGATATTTTTCAAAATCAGGAAAATTATCTAGCAGAATATTAGATGCTTTCAATCCCCAGATTATTCCTCCTCCACTCCAAGGTTTTGTTAAACCCATGCTATCTCCGCAAAGAGTAATATTCTTTGTTTTTGGAATAATTAATCCTTGAGGGACTAAGCTGGTTTTTAATTCTGTTTTTGAAATATTGACTTTTTGTTTCAGGTAAAATTCCTTAAATCCCTTTTTAATTAAACCTATTTTCCCGATTCCTCCGTATTCTACTTCTTCACCTCTGGGAATTTTCCATAAAAATCCTGATTTTAATGGCCAAGTTTCCACTTGAAAAGAAGAATCCTGACAAGGAATTCTGAAAAAAATCCCTTGACGGAGATAAGGTTTAGGAAGAAAAAGACAATCCCTTATCTTTGATAAAGCTCCATCACAACCAATAATTCTATCAAAACCTTCAGGAATTTTACTGACAAATTTATTAAATTTTACTTGAACACCGGCTCTCTGACTAAACTCAAGTAAACTTTCATCAAGTTTTTTTCGGTTAACAACTAAGTGGGGTGTTTTTAAATTCAGAATTATGTCTTTTTTAGAAAAATGAATAATAAAAGAACTAATTCTATTAGTAGCTGTTGATTCTTCTAAAGGAATAAAATCTTTTAGTCGTTCTGAAATAAGAGAAGAACAAGGTTTTTCTCCGACTTTGGCTTTTCTTTCAAAAACAGTAACTTTATAACCTTTCTCAGCCAACTTCCAAGCTAAATATAATCCTATTGTTCCAGCTCCAACAATAGCAACTTTCATTCTTTTAGAGTTTGTTTTCATAAAATATGGACCCGGCGGGACTCGAACCCGCGATCTTTAATATGCCATACTAACGCTTTTCCTCTAAGCTACGGGCCCTGTGTGTGCCCCTGATAGGAATCGAACCTATATTTAAGGCTTAGGAGTCCTTTGTTCTAATCCATTGAACTACAGGGGCTGAATGGGTGGCCGACGCGACTCGAACGCGCAACCGCCGGGGCCACATCCCGGAGCTCTAGCCAATTGAGCTACGGCCACCATAAATTTATAAAATCTTTTTATAATTGTGAACTAAGTGATGACAATTATGGCAAAGCCAAATAAGATTTGCAAATTTGTTATTTTTTCTATCGCCATCTTTATGATGAACTACAAGTACACGTTTGTCAGAAATACCACAGTTCTCACATTTCATCTTTCTATTAGAACGCTTCAAAATTCCACGACCAGCAAATTCACCACCGGTCCAGTTTGGATGATTCTGTCCTACGAACATTATTCTGTTTTTCCAAATCATAAAACACGATTTACTGCAAAAGAATTTCCCGCTTTTTGAATGTTTAATCTTAGAAGGTATTCTCCAGGTTTTCTTTCCACAAATTTCACAATATACAAATTTTCCTTTTAAATAGGACTTGTATTGGCATTTAGCAGAACAGAATTTTCCCCATCCACGTTTTAAATGACTTGGCTTTGCGTAAAATTCTTTTCCACAAATTTTACAGGATACAATAGGCATTCTTTTATTTTATCAAAGAACTAGTAAAAAGTAAACAGACGTCTTTATCACAGACTCTCGTGCTAACCCCTACATCATAGTGCCCCCAAGAGGAGTCGAACCTCTATCCCAAGCTTAGAAGGCTCGTGTTCTATCCATTGAACTATGGGGGCTGGTGATTATCTTAACTCAAAAACGAAATAAATCAAGATATTGTTTAGAATCAACTGACTTGAAAGTTTCTTCTCTTTCCTGCCATTCTTCTAAAACATTATTTAAAAGTTTTTCATTTAATCCAAATACCTGAGATTGAAATTCTAAATCCCTCTTCTGAAGATAATATTTGTAAAATAAAACTCCTGTTAGAATTAAATCTAAAATTAAGAGAAAAAAGAGAGTTATAAAAAAATGCTTAACCAAAATCTTGGGAATATTTAGTAAAAAATCTTTAATTTTTTTAATTTTATTTTTTTTAGGAATCATTTTTCTTTTGTATAAACCTTTAAAATAATGGAGAAGGAAACATCACCTAAAGAAAAATCTTTAAATCTTTCAAACTGAAGTTCTTTTTCTGCAATTCTTCTGACCTCTGTCATCTGAACCTCTAAAAGCCAGGGGCTTACTTGAAGTTTTTCTAAAAACTTCAGACAATTTGGGAAAGAACCTGTAAGTAAAATTTGGAATCCTATACTTTCCCAAGTATCGTTTTCTCGAGAGGTAATAATTGAAGGAGAAATTTTAATTAAAAGACCTAGATTCTTGCTCTCTTCCTCTAAGAATTGGACAAAATCAACAGGGACTTCCGCATTAAGAAATAATTTATCAAGTTTTTCTAAATTTGACTGATAAAAAGCAGCATTCTTTTCAAAATTCTCAAATTCTTGAAATTCTCTTTCCATTGAAGTTAATGTTTTTCTCTCTAAAAGAAATTCTTGAGAATTTCTTTGAATATCTTTCATTAAAAAAATAACTAATAAAAGCATCAGGATAAAAGCTATCAGAATAATGCTAATTAAAATAAAGAAAATTTTTCTTTTAAGAATAATCATTTGATTTCAAGGGTTAAATTAAAATCAACATCTGTTGGCTCTAACCAGCTCTGGAGAGAAACATCAACCTCTTTAAAATCATCGTTTTCGCTGAGAGCTTTTTGAAAGAGAAATAAATCTTCTCTGTTTTCGGCATAACCCCAAATATTTATTTTAAATAAATAGTCTTTCTCCTCCTCAGAAATTTCAGGTTTTTGAATAAAAAGTCGAGTAAAATAAACTTTTCGAGGAACAAGTTTTGAGAGTTCTTCTAAGATAGGTGTTATCAAAATCTGATTTTCGTAAAAGTTTTTAACCTTTGCTAATTCTTGGTTAGTTTCTTTAATTGTCTGTTTAAAGTCTTGAAATTGAGGAATTGACAGTTCTCTTTCTTTATTAAAGAGGAGTTCCTTTTGAAAATTAACCTGAGAAAAGAAATAGATTTTAAATAGAAATAAAAACAGGATTAAACAAACTAGAAAAAAGAGACAAAAGACTCCTAAAATTAAAATCATCTTCCTGTTTTTACCGGATTCTAACTCCTTCTTCTCTTTTTCTGGTAATAAATTAATCATAGTTTCTTAAAGCTAAACCTAAAGCAGAAGTATAGGCCAGAGATTTTTCAAATGACAACTCTGGTACTTCTTTAACTGTTTCTTTTAAAATATTTATCCAGGGATTGCTAAGTTCTACTTTAACTTTAAGAGTTGAAGATAAAAAGCCAACTAATCCCTTAAGATTCGCCCCTCCGCCACAAAGTAAAATTCTTTCTAATTTTCTTTTATCAGTTAAGGTTTGATCTTTAGGAGCATGGGAACGATAATATTTCAAACAAGTTTTTATTTGTTCAGCCAAATCTGTTAATGGAGGAATTATTGCCTCAAAAATTTCTTTTTTCCCCTCCAATCCTTCTTTCTTTTTTAGTTTTTCAGCTTTTTCATAACTAATTTTTAAATTTTTAGAAATATTTTCGGTTAAGGCTTGAGAAGAAATAGGAATAGTAGAGGTAAACCTTAAGCTTTTCCCAAAAAAAATAATAAAACTGGTTCTTGTTTCTCCAAAATCAATTATTAAAAGTGGTCCTGTGGAAGTATTTTTTTTAATTAAAGATCTAACAATAGCTAAGGATTCAATTTCCAAGGCTATCGGTCTTAACCCTGCTTGCTCTAAAGCCTTAAAGTAAGGATCAACTATATGTTTAGGAGTAGCAGCAATTAATATTTCTTGATATTTTTTTTGTTTAGAAATCGGCTGAATTTTTTCAAAATCAAAATAGACATCATCTAGTTTAAGGGGAATATAATTTTCGGCTTCAAATCTTACTGCATTTTCAATTTCTTCTTCATTCATAACCGGAATTTGCAAAATATCTAGAAATGATTTTTCTTCGGGTAAAGAGGAGATTACATATTTAGTTCTTATCCTTTTGCCCTTAACCTGCTTCAAACCTTTTTTAATGATCTTGGCAAGGTTTTCTATATCTTTTATTTCGCCTCCTTTAATGATTCCAGAGGGAATTCTTGTTTCTCCAAAAGAGCTTAATTTTAAGCCTTCCCCATCTTTCTCAAGTTTTATTATCTTTAAAGAGAGATCGGAAATGTCAAGCCCAAAAGATTGTGATTCTAATTTAAACATAATAATTATTCATCATTAATAATTGATTATTAATCAGTACTCTTCTTCCCAATGATCAATGGTTATAACTGGAGAATATTCCGGATCTCTAAAAGTATCAATAATCACATCAGGATCTAGATAAATATCAATTCCGTTCCACATGCTTGATAATCTAAATTTTCTCGAGGCAATACCTCCATGTATCTCGATAAAAGCTCCTACGCTGGAAATCTTTATTTCATCCCCAGCATAAATCAAACCGTCAATATCCATGGCTTTATCCTCAAACCCAAGCCAACTTCCTGTAGTTATCTTTCTTCTGGCCAAAATTCCTGCCGACTTGTTTTCTTCTGGAAGTCCTGGTCTATTAACCATAACCCGGCTTGAGCCACAGCGAAGGAAAGGATATTCCGAACTTGTCCAACAATAATCTTCCCCCATATTAATATCTCTCTCAGCAATCAAAACACCATTAACTGTTAATATTTGACCTGCTCTTATATTGATATCACCTCTAATATATGTGACAACGTCTTCCGGCAAGGAAAGCTCCGGATAGTTTTGCCACATTAATTTTTCGAATTCCTCCAGGGTAAAAAGACAATTCGTTTTACCATCTATTCGCAGAAAACTACAATCGCTACTCTCGGCTGCTTGAAGGTAAAAATCAAAATCTAAAGGAGGCATTGAAACTTCAGCCGGGGGACATTCAGTGCTTGTAGCACAACCAGGTTCACATATATCCGATGAACAAGTTATTGCATTTAACTCAGAATACGAAGAAATATTAATTTGATTACCAGCTAATGCTTTATTATCTACATTCACTTTACTCCAATATTTTATATTTATATTATTATTCGAGAAAAGACTGCCATTATAAATATTCAGAGGATCAGTAGATTTAATATAAATATTTTCACTAGAACCACCTGTAAAAATATTAAAGTCAGAAACAGGATTTCCAATTGCTTTAAATACTTTCGTTTTTACCACTCTCTGAGCAATTTTTCCGCTTGAAAAAATTATAGTTGAAGTTGAAGTAATTTCTGCCTTGGCACAACCAAGATTTTCGATTCCAACTTCATAAGATCCATTTTCAAACAAGGCCTGATTTCTTTTATAAGGAGAAATTGACCAAGAAGAACAAGTAGGGTCATCAATAGTAGGCATGGTCTCGAAAGCATTTCTCCAATCATCATCATTTTTAAGTTTAAAAATAGCCTCTTGAATTCCTGTTTCAGCTAAATAATAAGATTTAGCAGCATATATTTGGCTCTCAGACATTCGAGAACCGGTTAAACTGAAAGAGATAAAATAAGAGGATAAAAGAAGCATTGTTGCCAAAAGCAAAATAGTAAAGATTAAAACTGATCCATTTTTAGCCCTATTATTTTCTATTTTCTCTAATAAGTTTACCATAGATTAAAAATTCCTACCAAAAAGTTTCACCTGAAGATCTAATTCTTGCCCTCTGTTTTTTAAAACTAAAGAAATATCAATTAGACCAGCTCCCCAAAATTTTAAATCGTCAATATACTCACCAATTATTTTTTCCTCTAAGTTGCAAAAAACGGGATAGACTGTTTCTTCACCTTCAATCATAGTATCGTTCCATTGGAAATAAGTATTGCAGATGAGACAAGAGTCAAAACAATATACCCGGTACTGACGATAAATCTCCCCGGTTGAAGTAGAAAAATAATAACGAATATAATAGTAATCACTTCCCAGATGTTCATATGGGGAAGGCATATGACCATCTTGGAATTCAATTTCTAAAGAAGGAGGATTATCTGGATTATCAGCTACCTGAGGCAAAGGAGTAACTATTTCTTCGGCCTGACGAATTTCTCTGGCCATTCTTTCTAAAATCACTCTCCCGTTTTGTAAAAGCTCTGCCCTAATAGTTCCTTGGCTATAAAATCTTTGGCTAAAAGAAAATAAATTAAAAACAGCTATTGAAACCAAAACAAAAATGGTTATAGTTATTAATATTTCAACTAATGTAAAACCTGTATTTGATCGGCGATTTGGTATCATATTGTTTTACTTCTCGGCAATTAAAGTGACAAGATTCACACTTTTTCCTCTTAGTCTTAAAGGGGATTGCCATCGAACCGTAACCTCTATCTTTTTTAACCCTAAATCTAAAGTCGTGTCTGCTAAATCAGAATCTACATAAACTATCTTTATTTCCCTAGAAAACCTCTCAAATGGAGAAGGAAGAGAATCTTCAGTTTCAATGGTAACTTGAATGTCTTGATAAGCTCTGGAAATTTTCTCTTCAATTTTCTCTTGAGCTAAAAAGACGGCTTGCGTCTCCATTTGATTAAGTTTCTCAATATTTAAAGCTAAGGGAAAGACCTGCAGAACGGCAATGATTCCAATTATTAAAACTGAAATGGCAATTATTACTTCTAAAAATGTAAATCCAGTATTTATAGATTTCATATTTATTTTATTTTGACAAAACCAGAAGGTCTTACTTCAATAATTTTTATCTTTTCTTCGATATTAATTAAGGAAACACTACCCATTTCCTTTACTGCCCCATATGGGTTAAAAACTACCTCATCATTGCTAAAACCTGTAATTTGATAAAAATCGACTCCTTCAGAAAGAGATTTTTCCAAAACATTTTCAGTTGTTGTTCCATACCTGATTATCTGATATTCATTGGTAGTTGAAGAAAAGTGAATCCCGTAATTAATCTGCTCCGTAACTGATTGTTGCTGAGCATAACGGAGATCAGTAGCCAAATCACGCACAGCACCATCTAGTCGCCAGGAAGGTTGAAGTGTTCTGAGGGCAGACCAGGAAATAGTAGCAATTATTCCAATTATGGCGATAATAACTAAAAACTCAAATAGGGTAAATCCTCTTGACTTTTGACTTCTGATTTTTGATTCTTGATTTTCCATTTATAATCCTCCCATTATGCTATATATTGGTTGAAACATTGAAACGGCAAAAAAACCAACTACTCCTCCAATAATTAAGATAAGAATTGGTTCTATAGTGGAAGATAGTTTCTGAAGAGCATCTATAACCTCTTCTTCGTAAAAATCAGCAAGGCCTTCTAAAACATCGGAAGTTTCCCCTGTTTCCTCACCAATTTCTATCATTTCTGTAACCATAGGTAAATAAAGATTTTTATATGGGCTGAGAGCTTGAGAAAGTCTCTCTCCTTTCTCTACCACTCTAGCCGTTTTCTCTAATGATTCTCTGAAATAGAAGTTTGTCAAAGTTTTGGAGGTAATTTCTAGAGCACGGACAATCGGCACTCCTGCTTTTAAAAGAGAGCTAAGGGTTCTAAGACTTAAAGCAGAATTAGTTTGTTTGGTAATTTTAGAAATTATAGGAAGCTTTAAAATTAATCTTGACTTAAATTTTTCACCTCTTTGGCTTTTAAAATAAGTAAATAAAACAAAAATCAATGAACCTATAATTAAAATAGCAGTTACCCAATTCTTAGTCATAAAATCAGCCAAAGCAAAAATTATCTTAGTAGTAAGAGGAAGTTCAATACTCAAATCTTCAAAAACCACTTTTAGATTTGGGATAATAAAAATGAACATAAATATACCCATTACCAGAGCTAAACCTAAAACAATTAAAGGATAAAGCATGGCTGTTTTAATTTTTGACTTTAAATTATATTCTTTTTCCATTTGATCACTTAAAACTTTTAGTGAACTCTCCAAACTTCCTGTTTCTTCACCTACTCTTAAAGTTTCCTGGTATAAATTAGAAAAAATCTCCGGGAAAATTCCAAGAGAGTTAGAAAGAGATTCTCCTTGAGCTATTTTTTCAGAAATTGCTTCTAAGGCTTTTTTAAATTTTTTATCTTTAGCCTGATTTGACAAAATTTTAAAGGCTCTTGGTAAAGAAATTCCTGTTTTTACCATTATTCTTAGATTTCTGGTAAAAAATAGTTTTTCAGACAGAGAAATTCCAATAAATTTTTCAAAAAAAACTAAATTGGGAAGTTTAAATTTTCTTTTTTTCTCTGAGCCTTTTTTTTCTGCTGATATTAAAAAATATCCTTTTCGACGCAAAATTCTAGATAAATGAGAAGAACTTTGAGCGCTTAAAAAGCCTGATTCTTCTTCTCCTTTGAGATTTTTTGCTTTGTAAAAATAAATGGGCATATTTCCTCATCCTATTCAATAATAACCCGCAATACTTCTTCTATTGAGGTTATACCCTGGGCTGCTTTGATAAATCCATCTTCAATCATTGATCTCATCCCTTCTTTTTGAGCTCTTATCTGAATCTCATCACTGGTCGCCCCTTTATTTATTAGGGTCTTTATAGACTCTGAAATCCTTAAAACTTCATAAATACCAATTCTTCCTTTATAACCATCAGGAGATTCTTTTGAAGCTTTGGGACGATAAAATTCAACATCTTTAAGTCCTTTTTTACCCTTTAGTATTTTTTCTTCTCTTAAAACCTCTTCTATTCTTTTTAAGCCACAATACTTAGCCAGGTTTTTTAATTCATCTTTTTTCATCTTGTATTTTTCCTTTTCTCCGCATAATCTTCTAACTAAACGCTGGGCCAAGATTAAATTCAAGGTAGAAGAGAGTAAAAATGGCTCCACTTTCATATCAATCAGTCTAGGAATAGTACCTGCGGCTGAGTTAGTATGCAAAGTAGAAAGAACTAAATGGCCAGTTAAGGCAGCATTAATTGATAAAGAAGCGGTTTCTTCATCTCTGATTTCCCCGACCATAATAATATCCGGGTCTTGTCTTAAGAGAGACCTTAATCCCGAAGCAAAGGTCAATCCAATTTTTGGATTAACTTGGGTCTGATTAATTTTAGGCATTCGATATTCAATCGGATCCTCAACTGTTGAAATGTTTACTCCCGGAGTATTTAAAATCTCCATCATTGAATATAAGGTTGTTGTTTTTCCACAACCAGTAGGACCAGTGACTAAAATCATTCCTACTGGTTTTCTTATTGCTTCTTGGACTCTTTCTAATGTTTCTTCCCATAAACCTAAGGTTTCTAAACTGTATCCGCGAGCTTTTTCCGGTAAAAGTCGCATTACTGCTTTTTCTCCATTAAAAACAGGTAAAATTGAGACTCGAACTGAATATTTGTAATCTTCTGACTCTATTTTAAAACGACCATCTTGTGGAAGTCGATGTTCATCTAATTTTAAATTACTAAGGACTTTTATTCTGGCTACAATTCCAGATTTAGTAATTATTGGCAAGGTCATAGCATCTCTCAGAATTCCATCTATTCGATACCTGACTAAAACCTCTTTTTCCATCGGTTCAATGTGGATATCTGAAGCTCTCTGCAAAATCGCGTGTTTTAATAAAGTGTCTACAATTCTTATAATTGGCAGTTCCTGAGCTTGTTTTTCCAACTCTTGTTTTTCTTCGACTACTTCTTCATCTGGAAGTTTTTTAATACCTCCTGCTTCTTTTTTTATAATCTCTCCAAATTCTGCTTCTAAACTTTCTTGATATTGGGTAAGAACATTTTTAATACTTTTAGGAGTGGTTAACCTTGGCATAATTTTCAAGTTGGCCTTTTTTCTAATAAACTCAATTGTTTTTAAATCTTCGGGATCAAGCATCGCTACTTCTAAATTTTTCCCTTTTTTTCTAAAGGCAACAATATTATGAGAACGAGCAATAGGTTCTGGTATAATTCTCAAAATTTCCGGTGAAATTTTCTCTTTTTCTAAGTCAACAAAGGGAACCCCTAAAATATATGCCTCTAGTCTTATCAATTTTTCTTGGGAGACTAAATTCTGAGAAATTAAAATATCTCCAATTTTTTGATTGGTTTTTTTAGCTTTCTTATAAGCTTCTTCAAACTGGTCCTCCTTAATCAAACCAGCATCCAAAAGAAATGCCTTTAATTGTTGGGGTTCTACCCGCATGATTTAAATTTTATTCTTCAAGAGCTTTTTCTATTTTCTTCACCACTTCTTCTAAAGTGTAACTTGATTTAACTAAATAAGTAGTTGCTCCCAGTTCTAATGCTTTTTGAATATCCTCTGTTTCTTCAAGGTTAGTCAAAATTATTACAGGAATATTCTTGGTTTCTTCATTTGTCTTTAGTCCTTTCAAAACCTTAAAACCATCCATTCTGGGTAAAATCAGGTCTAGCAAAATCAAATCTGGTCTTTCCTCTTTAGCTGATCTCAGACCACTTTCTCCATCTAGTGCTTTTATTACTCTATAATCTTTACTCTTTAAAATATCACCTATTGTTCTTTGAAGAGCTGATTCGTCTTCAATAAATAAGATGTTTTTCATAGAAAATATGATGCAAACATATAAATAGTATACTAATCTACAAATTGCTAATAGTTATACAATTTACAGTATTAGTATTAAATTCGCATATCAGCATCATTCTTTATTTTATTGGTAATGTAAACCAAAATGTTGTACCTTTGTTTTCTTTAGATTTAAAATTAACTTTACCCTTCATTTTAGTAATAATTTCTTTAACAATATAAAGACCAAGGCCTGTTCCAATAGTTTGATATCTGAGAGCATTTTTGGCTCGAAAAAACTTTTGGAAAATATATTTTTGGTCTTCTTCTGGAATCCCAACTCCGGAATCACTGATTTCAAAGTAAATATTTTTTCCTTGTCTCCGGAGTGCAAGTTTAATATCACCTTTATTTTTTTGATAACGAATAGCATTATCCAGGAGATTTCTAAAAACTTCCTTTAAGCAAAAAGGATCAGAAAAAATCTTCGGTAACCCTTTTTCTTTTTCAAACTCTAGTGTCATATTCGAAGCCCCTAAAAGAGGTTTGAATCCTAAAATAGTTTCTTCTACTAAATTGGCCATTGAAATCATCTCTTTTCTGAGTTTGAATGTCCCTAATGAAATCCTGGAAACAGTTAAAATATTATTAATCAAATCTCCAGTTCGTTCTGTATTTTCCCTTAAAATTCTAAAATACTCTTCTTGATCTTTCTCTGTTAATTCTTCTGAAGTTAGGGCTTCCAGTGAATATTTTATATTTGTAATCGGAGATCTTAAGTGATGGGTTATTACACTAATAAATTCCATTTTTGCTCTGGCTACTTCGGCTAACTTTTCAAAACTATGCATAATAATATAATCAATAACTATTAAAACAGCACTTAAGAAAAGGACAATTAAAACTACTAACTGTGGGTCCTCTATTTGACGAGAAGCTATAAGAAAAGAAACAATAATAATAATCATTATAACAATTCCCATCAACACAAACAGGAACTGAGGGCATTGCCAAAGAGGAAGTCCATATTTTCTGCACTGAGCTCTAATATTTAATTGGTCATAAATCTTTTTGCGAATCATATATTAAATTATATCATAAATTGACTTCAAGAAAAAACAAGGATATACTTTTATAGTCGGGGTGTAGTGCAATGGTAGCACGAGTCCTTTGGGAGGATTTAGTCCGGGTTCGAGTCCCGGCACCCCGAAAGATTGCGGGTGTCGTATAGTGGTTATTACTCGGCTCTTCCAAAGCCGTGACGAGGGTTCGATTCCCTTCACCCGCTCCAAAGACAAAACCCGCCTAGAGGGCGGGTTTTGTCTTTCTCAACTCTTTTTTATTTTACTGCGTCTTTTAATCCTTTACCAGATTTAAATTTGGGAACTTTCTTGGCCGCAATTTTGATGCTAGCGCCTGTCTGAGGATTTCTTCCTATTCTGGCTTTCCTATGGGAAACAGAAAAAGTTCCGAAGCCAGTCAAAACAACATCACTGCCTTTTGCTAAAGACGATTTGATTTCGTCTAATAAAGTGTTTAAACAATCTACGGCTTCCTTTTTTGAACAACAAACTTTTTTGGCTAAAACTTCGATTAAATCTTCTTTAGTTATCCTTGCCATTTTTTTATTAAAAGTTATTTAAATTACTCGACCTTTCTTCTTTTTATGGCTATTATACCACATAATGACTAATCAAGCGACTACCGAGCGTATTCTACTACCCTAGTCTCACGAATAACATTCACTTTTATCTCACCAGGATAATTAAGTTCCTCTTGAATTCTTGAAGCAATATCTTTGGCTAATTTATAAGCTTCAAGGTCGTCAATCTGTTCTGGTTCAACAAAGACCCGAATCTCTCTACCAGCTTGAATAGCATAAGCCCTGTTTACTCCTGGAAAACTCAAGGCAATATCTTCTAATTCTTTTAATCTCTTGAGATAATTTTCTAAACTGTCTTTTCTGGCACCTGGTCTGGCTCCAGAAATAGCATCAGCAGTTTTTACTAAAATCGCTTCAATACTTTCAGCTGGATATTCATCGTGGTGAGCTTTCATAGCGTTAATTACTTCTTCCTTTTCATCAAATCTCTCTAGGATTTTTATCCCGATATCAACATGAGAACCTTGAATTTGTTGGTCAACCGCTTTTCCAATATCGTGTAAAAGACCAGCTCTTCTTGCTACCTCAACATCTACTTTTAATTCCTCTGCTAAGGCTGAGGCTAAATGACTTACCTCAATAGAATGAAGTAAAACGTTCTGACCATAACTTGTCCTAAAATATAATCTCCCTAAAAGATGGACTAGTTTTGGATGAAGATCTAAAATACCTGTTTCATAAACTGCTTTTTCTCCTGCTTCTTTTATCTGCTCTGCTATTTGTTCTTTTGCTGAAGAAACCACTTCCTCAATTCTGGCTGGCTGAATTCTTCCATCCTGAACAAGTTTTTCCAAAGCAACTTTGGCAATCTGACGTCTAATAGGGCTAAAACCAGAAATAATAACTGCTTCTGGGGTATCGTCAACTATAACTTCCACACCGGTCAGTTTTTCAAATACCTTGATATTTCTTCCTTCTTTTCCAATAATTCTTCCTTTAACTTCATCCGAGGGAAGAGCTAAGGTGGTAGTTGTTATTTCCTGAGCCTGAGAAAGACCGTATTTTTGAATAGCTTGAGTTATTATCTCTTTGGCTCTCTTTTCGAGTCGTTCTTCACCCACATTATTTAACTTTTGCATTCTTTCTAATATTTCTTTTTGATGTTCTTTTTCTACACTTTCTAAAAGTTTTTTCTTTGCTTCTTCCTTAGAAAGACCAGAGATTTTTTCCAATTCACTCTTGGCTTTTTCCTCCAGTTCCAGTACTCCTTCTTTCACTTTTTTAAGTTGACCTACTTTTTCTTTAAACTCTTTTTCTTTGTCCTCAAAAAGAGATATCTTTTCGTCTAAAGTATGTTCTCTTTTTAAAAGAATCCTTTCGGTTTTTAAAATTTGATTTCTTCTTTCATCGCTGTCTTTCTGAGCAGCAGCAACTACTTCTTTTGCTTTTTCCCGAGTTTTTTCTAAAATTTCTTCGGCTTCAACTTTGGTTTGGGAAATTTTCTTCTGAAGCTTTGCCTCTATGCTCCCCTTTCTCTTTCTAAGAATTGACTGGCGAGCATAATAACCTAAAACAGCTCCTACCCATAACAAAGCAATGCCTATTAAAAATAGGATAAATTGATTCATAATTCAAACTAAAATTTTGGTAATTAAACATAGGTTTGATACTTTGGGTATCAAAATTATCCACCAAATTTCAATAATTAATTTCTAAGCCCATTTTAATCAAAAAAGCCCTTTTTGTAAAGGGCATATTCAGTAGACAATATCTAATAAAATAATCAGGGTTCAATTATTATGGCGCTGACTCCTCCCATTCAGGTAATGGAAAAGTAACTCCAACCTGCTGGGTTTTACCACAAGTACCAACATCATCAGTTATTTCAAGTTTAATATTATAAGAATCTGAACTACTGAATTTCATTTGGGGATTTTCCGTCGTATTTGTGGTTGACGTCCCTACTAATTCCACTCCTAGAGGTAATGTCCAGAGAAAAGTTTTTCCTGAACAAGATATAGGATTATTGTTTATATCATAGCAAGTACTGACATTCTCGGAACAAACACCAACTTCCTGAACTGCACAAAATTGGACAATCTCATCTACGCTTGGTGGAGAAGGAGACCAAGTAAAATCAGGGTCAGGATAAATATGCTGAGGAGTAGTAAATGATGGTCCATAAATCCAACTAGACTGAAGATCCTTGTCATCCCAAACCTTTAATCTCCAATAATATGTGGTTTTGTAAGAAAGTCCGCTTGCTGTATAGATTTCTGAAGAAGAATAGACTTTACCAGAATCTACTTCCAACGAAGAAAAATCAGAATTGTTATCTACTTGAACTTGATAAGCTCCTTGAGTATCACCCGGGTCAGAGTCGGAAAATTGCCAAGATAAAAACACATAGAGAGCACTACCACAATAATTTCCCTCTGTAACAGTTAGATCGGTAGCTGTTGGAGCATTATTAGTTATTGTTATAGTAACAGTATCACTTACTGTTCCACCTCCACCAGTACAGGTAACATTATAAGTAGTAGTAATAATCGGCGAAACAACATAGTTATAGTTCCCATCGTTAAGACTCTCATTAGAAATCACTCCTTGGGTAATAGAACAGATAGCAAAACTATCAGGAGTATTATCAACCTTGAGAGTCAGGGTTGATGAATTTCCTGCAGGAATAGCAGTCGGAAAAGCAGTAAACTCAATACAGATCTCACAATGAATATCAAGTTGGGCAAAGATAAACTGCCTAAAAACTATTAATCCTGTTATTATTGAAAATGCTATAAGGAAAAAGATAAATCTTTTTTTGTTTTCGGACAACTTCATAACCTTAACGTTCTTAATCTAACTCTTTATATTATTATACTTGAAGTTTTAAAACTGTGTCAACTCAAATTATCCTATTAAAGAGGCGATAATCGAACCTCTAAATAAAATGGTAACAATTAGACCTATGAATATCAAAATAGCAAATGGCGACGGTTTATATACTTCTAATAGTTTTATTTCTTTTCCTTTCACAAACTCCTTTAAAAATACTATCTGTTCTTCAGTTAGACCATCCGAATAAATCTTACCAATGGATTTTTTAAATAATCCTTCTTCTTTGCCTTTTAATTTATTGATTGTTTCTTCGGTCAAGCGCATACCTGATTTTAATTCTTCTATTTTGACTTTTTGAATCTCTTTTTCCTTAACATACCAATCAAACGTTTTTCTAAAAGCAAAACCTCCAAAAATGATTATGGCTGTAACACTTAACATGGGTCTTATTATGAGAGCAGGAGATTGATTTAAACCAATCCATTTATAGAACAACCAGAGAAGAAGAGCTACAGCTGCTACATAAAAAACCTTTTTAATTTTTTGTAAGAATTTCATTAAAAAAACAAAAACTCCTAAAAAAGTGATAAGCAAAACCCATTTTTCAAGGCCCAATATAATCGTGAAAAAATAAGTTAAATTTTCACCTATAATACTTTTAAAAAAGAGTCCAAAAAAACTAACCATAACAAAGAAAATAACAAGAAGATTAAGAATTTCTTTAAATAGTGAGAAAATGCTCCTTTTAAATTCTTTTTCTCGAGCAATTTTTTCTTTTTCAGTTAAAGTTTCTTTTTTCCTTATAAAAATCCGACGAATAAAAGTGAAAACAAGTATTATTAAAAATATCCCTAAAGCAATAATGAAAATATTCAATAATAAAGCAAAAGAAGGAAAATAAGATAAGTACGTTTTTGAATAAAATCTTAAAGGTAAAAGGAAAGAAAAAAGAGTAAAAAGTTTAGCATCTCCAGCCGACCAAACATTCCAAAACCACATTAAAAATCCCATTCCTAAAGCGATGCCTGTATTAAGAGCGACTTCGCCGAGATAAGAAAGTTTAAAAACCGAGAAAGAATATGGACTGATTTTAAAATATTCAAGAATCCAAAAAGTAAAATTCCAGAGAATATATAAACTAAAGATTGTTATGCCCCATAAAAAACCAATTTTTATCCATTTATTTTTGATCTTGCCATATTTAAAATCTTCAAAACTAGTAATAAAACCAATAATAAAAATAGGAATCAAAAAAATATAATCTGTAAAAAAAAATTTACTTAATAGAAACATTTTGAATCGGGCGATATTTATCAGTTGTTCCCTCGACAATATATTTTTTCTTGATTGGCTTAAACTCGTCACTGCCAACTTTTTCAAGATAATCTTTATGGATACCTAAACAATATTTTTTGTAAAGGCAAACTTCACACTTAGGCAAAAAAGTTATTTCATATTCTGGAAGCGTTCTCCAGGTATATTTCCATAAAGAATGGTCAATTGTACAGAGGGGAAAATGATAAAAGCGGAATCCTTTAAATTCTGGAATCCATTTAGCTATTTTTGGTATAAATTTTCTAAACTGAGTATAGGTTAATCCAACAATTTTGAAGTTTTTTTTTGCTTGACCTTCCATTTCCATAAAAATAATCACGATTCGGTCTACTTCAGGAAAATGATCCTTGATAAACTCCAATATTTTCTCAGTATACTTATAAGTAAGCTTAGTAATAATAATTCTTAATTCTAATTCATGAAGACCAAGATTTTTATACTTAAAAATATTTTCAATCCCTTTTATAGTTTGCAAAAAACTCCCCGGTGTTCTAGTAACAGCATCATGAGTCTTTGCATTAAATCCGTGCAAAGATGTATAAATATTTATTCTTTTGAATCTTAAAACCTTTTTAGTAAAAGAATCATAACAAAATCTCCTCCCATTAGTGTCTAATTCTATTATTACCGGGGGAAATATTCTTTTAATGAAAGAAAGTATTCTAAAAAAATCCGGATGGATTGTTGGTTCTCCACCAGTTAGAATCATTTTATCGTCAATCAAGTTGCCTCTTTCATCGAAAATTTTAGCAGCACTAATTCTTTTCTTAAGTTCATTAAAACCGTAATTATCATAGGAATCCTTGGCTTGAAAATCAGACGGATTCGTACACATAATACAGTTACTATTACATTTATTCCAAATAGAAATCACCGGCATAATTCAAAATTATATTAAGATTATTATTTTATTTCTAATTAATATCAAAAGTGATCCTTTCTTGCTCTTTAAGCTCTCCAATTATTGCTTCCTCTATCTCGTAGAATTTTGCTTCACTTTTTAACTCTTTTTGAGCGCGAGTTATAGCTTTTTTTATATCTGAAGCCCTAACATATCCTAATACCTCATAATGTTCCTGACTCCGATAAACGACTATGTATCTCTTTAATAATGTTTTAGCCATATTTTTTATTTATTTTTATTTTTTTATTAACAGGGATAAGTTCTTTATCTCCATAATATTTTAAGTATTCTTTCCAAATTCCCTCACATTCATCATAAAGCTTACATCCTTCACATCTTTTAGTTTTTGCTCTACCAACTACCCGACGAGATTCTTCAACATCTCGATTCTCGAAATCTGGAGCCAAATGTTCAGTATGAAAAATTACTACCTCCTTTAATTCGCTTATCTGGTCTAAATAATCAGTAAAATAACAAAGAGGAACATAACGGATATCCCAATGAGGAACTTTATAAATTCTACCAACATCAAGACATTTGCGAATATAGGATGCTGCCTCTGAGATTTTTGGAACAAATTTATAAAAATCATCATGGGCCGCTCCATAAGTCGGGTCAACAAAAATAAATTCTGAATTTCTAATTCCCAAATCGTAAATCAATTTTCCAATATGAGACAAGTTTTTGTAGTTTTGTTTAATTATTGTGGTATTTGAACCAATATCCTTTAGCCCTGCTTTTCTTACATTTTTTATTCCTTTTTTTAACTGCTCAAAACTACCTGGAACCTGAGTTAAAGAATCATGTAACTTAGCATTATGCCCATGAATAGAAAAAACCAAACTATTTAAACCGGCTTCAATTATCTCTTCGGCAAACTTCTTGTAAGAATACATTCGACCATTAGTTGCCATCATTATCGTTTCAAACCCCAACTCCTTAGCGAATTTTATTAACTCGATAATATCCTGCCTAATACTCATCTCCCCTCCAACTAATTCTAAATAAGTTGTTCCTGAATTTTTGGCCTCCGCCATTTCTTTTTTTATCTGAAGGGTCGTTTTCTGAGGAATACTATTTCTTTTATGAATATTCAAACAGAAAATGCAATTATTATTGCAACGGTATCCAGGGATAATAACTGTTTTTTTAATTTTAAAAGTCATCTTTTATTTTGATTATTTCTCTTTAAAATCAAGGATAAACCCATCTGTTTTATCTTTTTTAAGATAAGAATAAAGGGATGAATTATTTTTAAGTATCTCGATCTTTTTTTCTTTAATGACAATCTTATTTCCTTTTATTATTTTATTAAGTAATGAAAAATCTATCGGAGAAATCGGAAGAATCACTTTCTTGTAAAATAAGGTATTTTTTCTAACATATCCATCAAGGATAACCCATTTAAAAACATCAAAAAATAAGATTGGCTTAGAAAGAGTATATGTTACTACTTTTTCCACCTCAGGGGCATATTTTTTTAATAAAGCATTAATCTCTTTACCTGTTTTTATACTCTTCTGACAATTATAACTACAAGGAATATGGGAAATAAATTGCAGATATACAATAGGGATGGGAAAACGTTTATTCAAAAGAAGATATTGTTCTAATTTTTCATAGTCTTCTTTAGTATAAAGCCTAGTGGAAAAATTTAACAAATTATTTGTCAAAAAATTAAACTGTTTACTATTTTGATAGGATTGATAAGTTACAATTGGAGAATAACGTTGAAGGTTATGTTGAAAAAAATACGAATGATTTTTAATACAACATTCTGGGTACCCTAATAATTTTCCGATTTTTTCTGAATCTTTTCTAGCAGTAAGGGAATTTACTGCCTCCTTTGCTATTTCTTTTTTCTTTGAAAGAGCACAGACTGTTATTTGTTTATTTGCTATAATTTTTTGTTTACACTCGATACTTAACTCTGGGAATTCACGGATAATTATTCTCTTTCTTTTTTCATTAAGATCCATGGTAAAACAAGGTTTTATTCCTGCTATAACTGCTAAAATTTCTTGAAGAATTACGCCTGTTTTAGAGACATTCAATAGTTTTTTTCTAAGTTTTTGGGATGTATTCATAGAAAATATTCAATAGCTACATACCAACAGAGATTAGATTACTTTATCAGTTAATACCCGGTATCTATAACCTGAATTCCTTGGTCCAATATAAATCTATATAAGATTTTAAAACTCCGTCGCATTTATCGCTATAAGGACAATTTTTACATAAAGGAATTCTTACTTTTTCTGGATTTTTTTCAAGACAAGGAAAAAAATATTTTCTTCCTTCCTTAGGAAGCGCACAAGGAAGAAATTCTACCAGTAAAAATTTAAGAGAGAAATCAGTTTTGTAATCTTCTAAGATATTTATCACATACTGACCAAGTTCACTCATCTTCATTATAATCTTTTTACTGCGGGAACGTTTAGAAAGAGGAGCAGCATTGAGAATATTGATTTCCTTTATTCCTAAATCTTTTACTAAATTAATCATTTTAGGAAGTTCCAGATAATTTATTTTAGTCAAAAGTAGATTAATAATCAAGCTAAAATTTTCTTTTTTAAGGTCCAATATATTTTTTATTCCCATTATAGTTTGAGAAAAACTTCCATTAACTCGAGTCTGGTTATCATGTACTTCAGGGGTCGCTCCATTAAGAGAAACAACTATTTGATTAACTCCAGCAGCAAATATTTTTTTAACAAAATCCCTGTAAGCAAGTAGTCGTCCGTTAGTGGTAAAACCAATTTGCCTAAAATCTAGTTTTTGGGTAAATTCCAAAATTTCAATAAAATCCTTTCTTAAAGTCGGTTCTCTCCCCATAAAATTAACAAAATCATAATGTTTTCTGGCTTGGGAAACTTCTTTTTTTATCTGTTTAATGGTTTTTAACTTTAAATCTTCCATATATTCGTCTGCTTCTGAACAAAAAATACAATTATTATTACAACGGTAACTAATATATATATAAGGACTAATTTCCATAAAAAATGTGATGTTTATTCTACGTTTTCTTTAATAAATTCTCTAATTTTTCTCAACCGCTGCTCATCTTTTACTGGTCTAAGCTCCTCTGTTCCATATATCTGAGCATATATTTTCCAAAGACCAGCGCAGTAATTATTTAAAAGACAAATATTGCATCTTTCTGGCTTTATCTTGCTTTTACTATGAAATTCTTTTGTAGCTAATTGATATTGTTTTTTTACTTTCCCATCGATTAATTTAATATTTTCTGGCTGGTCAATAATTTGTTGAGCTATAAAATATTGCTCATAATTCTTGAAAAAACATAAAGGAACCATTCCACAACTGGAAATACTAAAAAATATATCTTTCTTCTTGCAAAGATCCAAGGCTTTTAAAAAATAAGGTTCTACTTCTGAAAGCTTTGGAAATATATGTTTATTTTTCAAAGCGGCACCAGCAGGATAAATAAAAGAAAAAATTACACACTTTATTGCCGGAAAACAATTAGAAAGAAATTCAATAAAATCAGGAGTATCTTTGTAATTTTGTCTTGCGATAATATGATAAATAGAAATATATGCCCCAAGATTCAAGAGATTCTCAATGCCTTTTATGGTCTTCTTAAAGGTATTAGGAGTATCAACCAAATATTCGGAAATTTCTTTTTTATGAGAATGAAGAGAGACCGAAAAAGATGGTTGTGTTTTACGAAAAGCAGAAACTATTTTAGCAGCAAATTTCTTATCAGAAAATTTAAGGGCATTAGTTAAAATACAAATTTTTCTGAACCCTAAATCTTCTGCAAAACTGATCAGTTCAGGCAGGTCTTTTCTTAAAGTTGGCTCTCCTCCGTCAAACTGTAATTCTTGATAATTTTCCTCATATCCCTTTTTAATTTCCTTTTTACATTCTTCCGTATCAAGAGTTATTTCAGGATCTTTACTTTCTCTTTTCACACAAAAAAGACAATTCTCATTACAAGAAGAAAGTGAAGAAAAATAAAACTTTTTTACTCTTTTAAACATTGATGTTTTTGGCTCAGAGCCATAATTTCTTCTTGACCATACAAATCTAAATAATCTTTCCAAATCCCACCGCATTCCTTGTAAAACTTGCATTTCACGCAGATACCTATTCTTTCCTTATGGATATCTGTATAGATGTCATCTTCCTTTTTTTTAAATCTCACAGGTTTATATCCTATTTGTTTGGCAATGTTTTTCCTACCTTCAGCTGTAATAAAAGTAGTATGAAGATTATCTTTTATTTCCGATTTAAAAAGACAAAGAGGGAAATCAAAAAAAGTAACAAGATCAAATTTATTTAAGATGCTTTCAAGATTATTTAAGGCGTCTGATAAATCATTCATTCTCACCACTAATGTCTCATAGAAATCTTTTGCATAGCCGTCGGGAATAAGGTCTAAAATATTGAAAAATTTAATTTTTAAAGAGAGGATAAACTTCCCCATATCAGTAAGATGAGAATAGTTCAACTTGGAAATTACCGTGTTTACAATAATTATCACTTCAGGAAACTTTTGAATGTTTTTTATTCCTTGAATAGTTTGTTCAAAAGCATTAGGAGTACGAGTGACAGCATTATGAATTTTTGCATTGTGCCCATAAAGGGAAAAATTGATTCGCCTTACACCATTTTTAATCAATTCCTCGGCAAAATCATTATAACTCAACATTCTTCCATTGGTACTCAGGGCTATATCTTTATAACCTAAATCTTTAGCAGATTTTATTAAATCTAAAATATCTTTTCTTATAGTTGGTTCACCACCAGTAAATTCTACTCTTCTAAAGCCCTGCTTTATGCCTTTTTGAAGATCGTCTAATATTTCTTGAGTAGTCCTGTCTTTATAATTCTTCTCTTTGGGCTTAGTGGTACACATAATACAGTTATTATTACATGAAAACCCAAGCATGGCTAAAAATACTTGATCTGATGGTTTATTTAAAGATTGAGGCATAAATTAAATTTTTGTATTTTTAGTTTCTACTGGTTTAAATTCTTCCCAGCCAAAAATTTGGGGATATTCTTTCCATGGACCTTCACAAATTTTGAAATATTTACATTTTGAACAGTTCGGACCTTTGAGTTTCCCTTCTCTCCTTCTATATTCGCCATAATCCTCAATAGACCATTCAGCATCATAGACCGACCCATTTGGGATTCCCTTTTCAGCAATATAATCTTCATAGCCTTTCATAAAACAATAAGGAATAGCTTCAGTCATTACTCTTACCCCTGCATCTATACCAATTTGAAGACCTTTTCTAACATAAGACATTATTTTGGATTTTCGAGGAACAATTTCATCTATTAATTTTTTATTTTCTAAAAGGATATGATTAATGTGGATAAAAGCGAATTGGAATTGGTCAACTCCTAGACTTACCAGAAGTTTTGCAATCTGGGGGAGATATCTATAATTAGGTTTGGTAATCACCGTATTCATGAGAATACGTTGACCTAACGATTTAAGATTCTTTATACCGGTAGTACTCTGCTTAAAACTTCCAGGAACAGTAGTTAAACTATCGTGAAGTTTAGCATTATGACCATGTAGGGCTAAAGCAAATTCGTTAGCTCCTTTTTTAATTAAATTCTCACAAAACTTTTTATAAGCAAACATCCGTCCATTGGTCTGAATCTGAATTACCTTAAAATCTAATTCCTTTGCATATTTAACAAGATCTGGTAAGTCTTTTCTAATAGTTGGTTCGCCACCGGTAAAAACTAGTGCCTCATGTTTTTTCCGGGCCTCTCTTAAAATCCTTTTAATTTCTTTAGTAGTTTTATCAGGGTATTCCTCTCTTTTATTTCCTTGGACGCAAAATCGACAACGATTATTACATTGAAAACCTACTTTTATATCTACTCTCTGCATATTTAAAAATTATTTAAATAATTGCCAGCATTGAGGGTCTGGCAAAAATTGAGGATCTTCCAAGTAAGAATCTTTCCAGTATCCATAACTTACACATTTAGCTCCTCCTTGACATTTATCAAAATAAGTACAACTTTGACAACGAGTGTTTATATTCCTTGGATTTCTTAATTTTTTCAATTCTTCAGATTTATAGAATATTTCTTCTAAAGATTGTTTTAAAACACTACCAACATAAATTGGCAATCTCCGGCAGGGATAAACATCACCATTTGGTAAAATTGTCAAAGAAGAGTATCCAGCTACACAGGTATTTGCCTTATATCCTTCCTGGGCTAAAATTCCATCTTCGCAACCTATGCCTACACTCAGTTTCGATTTCTGATTGATTAACTTTCTATTAGTTTTCAGAAGGGAGAGATACAATCTTTTTGTCTCTTGAGGAGAAAGGATTAATTTCTTCATTTCTTCTCCTCTGCCAAGAGGAATGAATCTTCTTAATCCTAGACTATTTACTCCTAACTTTCTAGCCAGTTCAATTAATAAAGAAATATCTCTTAAATTCTGTTTAGTCACTGTTACTGAAATACCCGTATTAATTCTATTTTTAACTAGTAATTCTATTGCTTTTGCTATTTTTTTAAAAGTTCCTTTGCCCCGAATTTCATCATTTTTCTCTCTCATGCCTTCTAAACTTACCTGAGCATAATCAATCTTGAATCTGTTAAGTTTAATTATTTTCTTATCGTCAAGTAATATACCATTAGTAAGGATTCCATATCTAGTTTTTTCTCTATTTTGGTAACATTTCTTCAGAAATTCAAAAAAATCATCTCTGAGCAATGGTTCGCCACCAGTAATAGAAATTCTTGATTTGTCGCAGGGAAGGTTCCATTTTTTTAGAAGTTTCATGTAATTATCAAGAATTTCAAAAAGCTTACTTAAAAAAAGCTCATTTTTCAAAAATTTCTCATCAAAATAACAATGCTTACAGGACAAATTGCATCTTTCCGTAATATGCCATTGTAGATGGAAAGAATCTGGTTGATATTGAGATTCAGTAAACATTTTCTTATAATAACACACTAGTCCTATTCTGAGAAATATTTTTTGGATTATACTTTCAAAATAGAAAATCCCTTGCCAAAACAAACTGACAAGGGATTTTAATCACGTCCTACTATTTTTGAGAGACATCTGATTGATCCGCCAAATTTGGTAATTCCCATACCTATTTCTACTTCTTTTACTCTAAAACCTAAAGATTCGTAAATTTCTATTGCCTTCTTATCTAGTGACTCTATCCCGTATATTGGTAAATACACAACTTTTTCCTTTCCTTTTTCTTCAATTAGAACATTATTATATGTAATAAAATGAGCAAATCTCCCGTGCAAAATCTGAGTAGAATAAATAACTCCAAAGTAAGGTATTCTTATTACTCGAAATCCCTGATTTTCAAGTTTATCTTTTGCCTTCTCTAGTGCTCCAGAGATATCTTCGGAAAGATTTAATTCAATCTGTTTTCTAAAAATCGGTGAATCAAGAATTGAAGGATCACCTGTTTTAAGCAATAAATCTACTGCTAATCTTGAATCTCCTAAAAGCAGAGTCTTCTTTCCGATTGGAGTTAAATACATATCGATATGATCAAATGGGGCTCTATGATTCTTGTCTCCAATGATAACCACATTTTTACCAAACATTTCTTCTAATTTCTGGATGATTTCTTGTTCATCTAATTCTAATCTACTATTTTCCTCAATCAGAGAATATCCTATGAATACATTTCTATCATTAGATACGATGTTCCCGCCATCGAAATCTAGATCGGATACAATACTTGTCATATGAGGATATGTTTCAGATAAAGCCCTTGAAACCGCTGAATACCTTTCTGATGCAGGCACTATAAGTGTAATTCCTTTATCTTTGTTTTTAACAATAACATACCCATCTTGTCCCCAAGGAGAAAGTTTTTCCTCGCTTTCTGGAATCAGTAATGTTCTAATAGTATTGTGGATATTCCATTTGTCTTTTATTATTTCGGGCAATCTTTCAAAATACGACTGAGATTCGGTAATTATAGTTATCTCTACATTACTATCAAGTTCTTCTAGTATCGATCGGAAGTAACTTAGTGAGACAGACCAAAAATAATTGTTTTTTGATTGTGGAATCTGAAATACAATGTGTTGAATTTTACCTTGATTGTCTGATAATATCTTCTCTGTTTCATATCTCCGAAAAATAAGGTCTGCAAATCCGGGAACGGTCTCATTCAAAACGACCAATAAGATTATCAAAAAAATCAACGAAACTACCAAAAATGATTGTCTCTTCATCTTTTTCACCACCTCTTTTATTTTTAATTTTCTGAAAATAAGAAATTCTTATATTTTCTTATTTTCCAATCTCTATTATAGCGCAAAATTAAACTGATGTCAAGATTCTATTTTTCAATTAAAGGAATTCTTGTTTAAATCAATCTGCTGAGAAGATAATATGCTTTATTTTGATATATCTATCTGCTCTGATTAAGATCCTTAATTTCGACAATAGGGTGATAAAAATCATCTTCTGTCTTAATGGGTATCTTTTTTCTAATAGGTATAAATTCTTTACCTCCTACTAATTTTAAATAATCTTTATGAATACCTAAACAATATTTTTTGTATAAGCATTTATTACAAGAAGGTAAAAAAGTAACCTCATCTTTACGCAGAGTTCTCCAATGATATTTCCATAAATTAAAATCAATAGTGCATAAAGGGAAATGATATAAGCGAAGCTCTTTAAATTTTTTTTCCCATTTTTCAAACAAAGGTGGTAAATACTTTCTAATCTCTTTATAGGTAATACCCACCGTTTTAAAGTTCTCTCCGCATACCCCTTCCATCTCTTGAAAAAGGAGTACTACCCGGTCAACTGAAGGAAACTTATTTATTACTAAATTAAGTATTTTATCTAAATATTTGTAATTTTGTCTGATAAGAATTATTCTTATTTCCAATTGGTGAGAATCGTTTTTATACTTCAAAACATTATGAATACCGGCTATTGTCTGGTTGAAGCTTCCTTTGACCCTAGTAATATTATCATGCATTCGAGCATTATAACCATGGATAGCTATTTCAAAAATAACATCATTTATAAAAAAACATTCTCTAGCGAATTTCGGATAACAAAACATCCTTCCGTTGGTGGCTACAACAACCTTCGTTTGGGGAAATTGTTTTCTGAACCATTTGAGTAATCTTAAAAAATCGGGGTGAATAGTTGGCTCCCCTCCAGAGAGGTTAATTGTCTCTTCAATCTTCCCAAAAGATTTAATGTTCTGAATAATCTTTTCAAACCTAAGAAGATCCGAATCTATTTCATTCTGAAAATTTGGAGAATTGGTGCACATTACGCAATTATTATTACATTTATTCCAAATCGAAATATCAGGCATGATACAATTAAATAATTTATTTTATTACTTTTAGCTCTTTATCTCCGTAATGTTTTAAATATTCCTTCCAAATTCCTTCACATTTATCGTATAATTTACAAGTTCGGCATTTTTCTGTTTTACCTTTAGCAATGATAATGAAAATCAATAATTTTTTCCATATTCTTTAAATCCAACACATCGGGTCTGTTTCCAAATAATCATCTCTTAAATTATGTGCCGTTCCTCTGCAACCACCACAAATATTTCGTTTTGGACATTTTCTACATTTACCCTTTAAATTATCTCTATTTCTTAATTTAAGAAAAAGTTCTGAGGTTAGCCAGAGATTTTTCAAATTATCCTTTCTCACATTCCCAACTTTAATCATTAATACAGGACAAGGAGTCACATCTCCAGTTGGAGTTATACATAAGCTCGTAACTCCTGCTCCACACCCACCATAAATACTTTTATAGGGACTCTTGGGATAATCGGGATCTAACAAACACTTTAACGGATCACCGGTGCTAATTAACAATTTTCCCTCTAATTTTTTTTTATTTCTGTAAATCAATTTAAGTATTTTTTTGTTTTGTTCTTTAGTTAACGCTAAATAGCGATTTTTTGCTCCTCTTCCAGTGGGAATAAATCGCTCCAAAGACAAGGCATTAACTTCTAATTTTAAAGCTAATTCAAAAAGTTTTTCTATTACAGGGCTTGTTTTTGTTAATGATGTTATAACTGAAACCATTGTAACTCTCATACCTTCTTTCTTGGCAATCTTAATTCCCTTAATTACTTTTCTAAATGTACCCTTTCCTCTTATTTCATCATTTAATTCAGCTGTGGGTCCATCAATACTGAAATGCATTTCTTCCATTCCAGCTTCTTTAAGTTTTTTTATAAGTCCCTTTGTAACAATCGTTCCGTTAGTTGCTGTAGAAACTCGCAATCCAGCTTCAGAGGCTTTCTTTGTGTATTCTATGATGTGCTCATGCAACAAAGGTTCTCCACCTGAAAAAAAAAGCATCTTTACACCAGCTTCTATTATTTGATTAAGTACTTTTAAGCATTCTTCATGACTTAGCTCATCTCTCAGAGCTTTTCCGGAAAAAGAACAGCATGTTTTGCACATTAGATTACATTTATGAGTAATTTCCCACACAACCATTATTAAACTATATTCCCTTTCTTTATTAACCATGTTTAAAAAAGTGTCAATTATTTTTTTACTTGCCAATTATTACTACAAATTTGCCTTTGATTTTACTACTAATTTTATCTTTCTAAATTTTTCCAATTACTCTCTTAATAGTGCATTGGCAAATTATTTTAAATTTTCTAATCAATTTACGGTTGGACAATATAATTCTGGACATTATCTGGATCTAACTTAGAAGCTTTACTAAAATATTCTTCAACTTTTTCTAAATTTCCAAATAGAAATGTTAGGCATGATACAATTAAACAATTCATTTTATTACCTTTAACTCTTTATCTCCGTAATGTTTTAAATATTCCTTCCAAATTCCTTCACATTTATCATATAATTTACAGTCCTGACATTTCTCCGTTTTGCTTTTAGCTAAATTTATTCTTGATTTTTCCACATTTAAATTAGTAAAATCTGGAGCAATATGTTCGGTACGGAAAATTTTCAATTCTTCTAATTCGCTTATCTGGTCTAAATAATCTCTAAAATAGCAAAGGGGAACATATCGAATATGCCAGTGAGAAATATTATTTTTCCTCCCGATATCTAAACATTTGTGAGCATAGGGAGCTACTTCCGAAATTCGTGGGACAATTTTATCAAAGTTATCAAAGGCCGCTCCACAAGTTGGATCAACAAAAATAAACTCAGAATCTTTAAATCCTAAATTTAAAAGAAACTCTCCAATTTGAGGAAGATGTCGATAATTTTGTTTAACTATAACAGTGTCTGAACCGAGATAAATATTTTTCAGTCTTAGTGCTTTTATATATTTTTTTACGTTTTCTAAACCTTTCTTTAATTTTTCGAAACTGCCAAGAACTTGTGTCAAAGAATCATGGAGTTCGGCTGTTTCACCATGAATAGAGAAAATAATGTTGTTCAGACCTGCTTTTAATATTTCTTTGGTAAAAGTTTCATAATAAAACATCATCCCATTAGTTGGAATAGTCATAACTAAAAACCCTAAGTTCCTAGCAAATTTTACTAAATCAATAATATCAGACCTAATAGTCATTTCTCCTCCATTCAATTCTATGTAATCGGACCCTTTTTTTCTTGCTTTTATCATCTCTCTTTTTATTTCGTCACTAGTCTTGTCTGGGATATCTCTCTTATTGGAATTAAGACAAAATAAACAGTGACAGTTACACCTATATCCAGCAATGATTACTGTTCTTTTTATTTTTTTTCTCTGCATATTTTGTAAGACTATTTTTATAATCTTTAAATATCTGTTTCCTATCAGAGTAATCGCTTATTTTTTTAGTACTCCAGATTCCATTACAAAATTTAATTTTTTTGTTTTGGACAGTAAATAATTCTAAACATTCATAACAGTCTTTAGGAATTTTGTAGTTCTGAATAATCTCTCTATGTCTTAAGCCAAATAGACGTTTAGGAAGAGGCTTGGTCACTTTAAAAAATACTTTATTCTTCTTGAGATTGGAAAGAAAAATTTCCACCTTTTTTCCGGTTTCAATATTTAAATCATTCTTGAAAAAGTTGAAAGAAAGTAAAAGTAACTTTGGCTTATAGTCTTTATTTTTACAGGATAATATTTGTTTTAATAATAAACTTAAGTCTTTTTGGGCTAGATTAATTTTAATTAAGGAACTTTTCTCCATTAAATTTCCATCTGTTTCCATTAACTCGAATTTGTTGAAATACATAACGAAAAATAACGCTGATTTCTTCCGTTCAAAAAAAGGTTTTATTCCCTCCCAATATTTCTCAGCACGATAAAGTATATATTTTTTGGATACCTTTCTCGTAAATAAACAATCTTCTTTGGATGGTTTAAATATGTTTTTTGTTACTCTCAACGCTCGTGAAGGACAACTCCCCCCGCAATTCCATTTTAAAAAACAATCATGACATTTTCTCATATTATTTACAGTTCTCCTTTGTAAGTATTTAACTTTCTTTTGGTTCAAAATGAACTTGTTATTCTTTTTATCGTATTTCCCATAAATGAAAGGGGACTTTTCATGCGATTCGCCTAGATAATCATCATAACATGCGCTGATAAAACCGTCCGTAGTCAACATAAAGTTAGGGATAGAACAATCACAATAAATATTTCTTTTACAATAAATGTTAAAGAAAACGTTTTCTTTTAGATAAATATCAAGCTCTTCTGCTAATTCTCTCGCAGCCAAAAACTCATTAATGTATGTGTCAAAATCTGGACGCTGAGTGAATAGACTTGTTGTTTGATCGCTCCTGCCCATTTTAAACAATGGCGAAAAATGTATTTGATTTATACCTAATCTGCGCAAATATTCTAATATTTCCTTCTGTCTTTCGACTGAATATGCTGTAATAGTAGCTCTAACAAAAAGATTAATATTAAATTTTGAAAGAATTTTTATTGTCCTTTCTATAAAATGACTAGTTTGCTTTCCATTTTTAGACGGCCTCTGCTTGTCCTGTACAGATGGGGGACCATCACAGGAAATTGAAACCCAATCCATATTTTTTGCCAGCCATAAAGCAGTTTCTTTTGCAAATACTCCATTTGTTTGAATACCAAAATAAGCTCTTTCTACTCTCTTTCTGGCATAAGCCACTATTTTTTTGACCAATTCTATTCTGACAGTAGGTTCTCCACCTCCTTGAAAACGAATGCAAAGACTTTTGGGATTCTTTCTAAGTTTTAAGAAAAAATCAATACTTTTTTTTGCTAATTCTAAATTTATATTAATCTTTTTTTCTCCTCCTCTGGCATAACAATACTTACACTTTAAATTACAATTCGTCGTTGGGAAAATAAACATTAGAGTCCTAGGACCAAAAGATTGATTATCCGGAATTGGCAAAGTATAAGAAACATTTCTATTTTTAATATTTCCTAATTTATTATTAAATAGAAAAACTCTGTTTAGTAAAGAACTATAAAAAATATAACCATCTTTAATTCGGCCTATTCTATGTAAATCCGGCTTAATTCTAATTTTATCATTGAGATTTCTTAGTTTCGAGTTGTCGATTAAATCAAATTTTTTTGTTTTCATTATATTAAATACTAAAAAACATTAAAACTATTATTCTCTCTATTCTTTTTATCTATAGAATTTCTAAATATTCATACTAATAGATTTTATGATACTTCTTTTTGAATCGAATTCAATAGACTTGAACCGATAAAAAAATGAACCTGCAGATACGACCGTTATTATTTTATTTTTAGGATCACCAGAATTTGTAGGAAGTGAGAAATTTATTATAGTAATATCTTTTTTCCTACTCATAATTTATTTATCTTTTATAACTATATCTAAAAAATACTTTATAAATAATTAATAACTATTTCCTCCTAAGATGATAGTTATGTCCATCAGAAATACTTTTTACTTAAATAAAAAATAAACACTTAATTTCTTCATCGTTGGATTTGATAATAAGTGTAAAAACTTGAGATAACTTTTTCAATTTTTGCTATAAAATGCTTACGAGATCAATTACCTTAGAGATGTTATTCTATAATCAATTTTAGCTCGGCTATAATGGAATTAAACATTCCAACTAATAAATCGTCGTCTTTCGATACAGCAATGGCTTGGTCTCTACCAGGATAGACTGGTTCTGTAAAAAGTATTAGTTCTTTTCTTTCCTCTGAAATTGTTAAGTCAAAAATTGCATCGCATTTTCTTTCGCTCAGAGCAGGGATAATTTTAGGCCAAGGAACATAATAATAGGTAATCTTTATGCCTAATCCTTCTTCTATTGCTTCAGCAATATCTTTATACAATACAGAAGGCACATAGAATCTATCTTGACAGATAGTTATTTCTTTTTTCACAGCAATATCAGAATTCTCTTTTAACCAACTAACCAATAATTCTTTCTGTTGACCTTCAAGACTAAAATCTAACGGCAGGAATTTCTCTCTGACCTGAAGATCTGTTTCAGGAGGAAGATTATTATTAGAAAGAGAAAAATAAATGACACAGCCTAAAACTGCTGAAATAATAATCAAGATAACAAGTATTTTCTTATTTCTAAAATTAAATAATTTCATTTTTATTTAATAGAGCAAAGTTCCTTTTCTACTTTATAAAGTAGATACTCCTTGCTACATTTTTGTTTTGTACTACATCTCTCCCGATTAACTTTGAACATATCACCTGTCAAAGCGATCGTTTTACTATGACATCCTCCTGCACAATTCCATTTTAAGAAACAATTTTGACAGGATTGCATATTGCAAACTATTCTTTTCTGTAAATAATTAATCCTTTTTTGGTTAAAAACAATTTTCTTTCTTTTTTTATCAAACCTTCCATATATTAATTCTTTCGGAGCCGTTCTTCCAAGATAGGCTTCATAACAACAGCTGATATAACTATCAGGCGTAAGAAATATATTAGGAATGGAAGCACCACAATGAGCACATGATCTTCTGTAAACTGGTAAAAAAGCACTTATTAATTTAATATTTAATTCATCCGCTAATTTTTTTGCTTCCAAATAATTCTCTATGTATAAAGCTAGGTCAGGCGCTTTGGAAAAATTATCTTTTGGCTTAAAGCTCCTTCCTGCCTCAAATATTGGCTCAAAATGAACTGATTTTATGCCTAATTTATGAAAATATTTAATTATTTCTCTCTGTTTTGTAACGGAAAAAGCAGAAATTGTAGATCTTACTGAAAAAGGATAGTTATTTTTTACCAGGAATTCAATAGTTTTCTCGACAAAAGGACTACTTTTATCTCCATCCTTTAATGGCCTCTGTCTATCCTGAATACGAGGTGGCCCATCTATAGATACAGAAAGTTGAAAATTATTCTTTATTAAATAAACAAGGGTTGTTTTAGGAAGTTTACCGTTTATTTGGGTACCAAAATTTAATTTATCTATCTTCTTCTCGGCATATTTAATTATTTTCTTTATTAAACCAATTGCTAAAGTGGGTTCTCCTCCTCCATGAAAGTAAATATTCAAAGATTTTTTATTTCTCTCCGAAATATAATCTAAAACTGTTTTAACAAAACTGAAGTCAATTGTTTCCTTTATATCTCCTCCTTGAGCAAAACAATACTTACACTTTAGATTACAGTCAGTAGTCAAAAGGATGAAGAGGTCACCATAATATCGAAACTTAGTATAAGGATTACAGTAAGAACGAAAAATATTACTATCTTTATTTAACAACAACTTAGCTTGAGAAAATGCTTTTTGTTTATCTTTCGGTATCTTCTTAGAATTAAGCAGATTTTTTGCCTCTTTATCTAATAAAAAAACTCTGTTTAGCAAAGAACTATAAAGAACATAATCATTTTTTATTTTACCAATATAATGTAGGTCTGGTATAATTTTTAAATCATCACCGAAACTTATTTTTGCATACGAATTATCTAAAAAATCAATAAAGTTTATTCTCATAAAAAGGAATTCTAATCAGGATATTATATTTCTGCCCCAACTCCCGCACAACAAGGACAAGCACTACCATGGGAAGAATGATTAGAATGGGAGTCGTGAGAACTATGGGAACCATGAGAACCATGAGAAGAATGAGAAGAATGGGAGGCATGAGAACAATGAGATTGATGAGAACTATGAGAACTGTGAGATCCATGAGATCCATGAGATCCATGGGAAGAATGGGAAGAATGGGAACTGTGCGAGCCATGCGAGCCGTGGGAAACATGGGATCCATGAGAGCCATGCGAGCCATGAGAGACATGAGAAGAATGGGAGCCATGCGAGCCATGGGAAACATGAGAAGAATGGGATGTATGGGAGGCATGGGAAGAATGGGAAGAGTGGTCACATTTCCACTCTGCCTGAACATCCTTAGCGATCATAGACCCTCCTACAGCTGCACCTAACACAAGAAGCATTGTTCCTGCTTTAACAATGTCTTTTTTATTGACATTTCCTTCTTCAGAGGTAAGAAAGGCTTTAATATTCTTTTTAAATTTTGGCAATAATTTGTTTTCCATTTTTTATCTATATTCGAATATTTTATTAACACCAACCACCCTGAGCATGAGAACTATGAGAACCGTGTGAGGCATGAGAACAATGGGAACTATGGGAACGATGGCAAGAACTATGAGATCCATGGGAAGAATGGGAAGAATGGGAACTGTGCGAGCCATGCGAGCCATGAGAGACATGAGAAGAATGGGAGCCATGCGAGCCATGAGAGACATGAGAAGAATGGGAAGAATGGGAACCATGGGAAGAATGTTCACACTCAGGCCACTGGGCTTGCACTTCACGAGCAATCATAGACCCTCCTACAGCTGCACCTAACACAAGAAGCATTGTTCCTGCTTTAACAATGTCTTTTTTATTGACATTTCCTTCTTCAGAGGTAAGAAAGGCTTTAATATTCTTTTTAAATTTTGGTAGCTTCATTCTTGTTCACTTACCATTTTAGTTATTCTAATAGCTGTAAATTCATTAAGTTCATTGATTCCATCACGAGTTGACTCAATTGTCACTACTACAACATCATCGTCTACGCCTATTTCAGAAAACTCACAGGGATTTTTTTGTTTGTCATCTACGTAGTAAACTTCACACTCTGTATTGTTTGTAAGTTTGATAGTCTTTTCCATTGTTTCTTCCTGGGCATTTTCAATTAGAAAGGTTCTTGCTTCTATTTTAAAAGTCATTTCTTCAGAATCGATTGCCTTAACTATCCCCTCTATAAGATTATTTGGATATTCTTCTTCCAAAAGTTCTCTGTCTTCCTCTTCAGTAACAGGAGGCTGATAGGTCAATGCCAGAAAACCGATCAGAGCAACAATAATTACTCCTATTAAAATAAATAAATTCCTTTTATTTTTTTTCATAATTTTCATAATTTCAGTTTTCATAATTTTATATTATTATATTATTATATGTTATTATATTATTTTATCTTACCAAATTAGACAGTGTCAAGCAATTATCTTAAAAATTATATCTAAAAGCAAATCTCTTCCTCTATTCTTTGAATATAATGGTTAAATAAGTTGTTACTTAAAGCATTAAGTTTAATTTTCTTGGAGGCTTTTAAACAAAGATTACGGCATATTCCATATACTTTCTCAGCTTTTTTATCAGCATAAGGATAATCAGAAGAATAATTTAATTGGCACATCTGACAATTATGATTTTTAAAATTATATTTGCACTTTTTAAAACTTCCAAAAAATCCGGAATTAACATTGCCAATAATATATTTCTCTTTATCTGGAGAGTTTAACAAAAAAGGGGAAAAGGCCATTATGCCTGAGGGATAAACTTCCAGGTTATACCAGAAAGGACATTCGATCCTAAGCGATTGACTGATTTTCTGATACTTAATTTCCCAATTAACCGGATTTAGAAATATAAAGTTCTCTTTTTGAATATTAATGAGAATAAAATCTATAATTTTATTGAAACTCGAAATAAATTTCTTCTGAGCCTCTTTTGACCATTCTTCGTACTGCTGGATTATTTCAAAACTCATATGATTAAAGCCGAGTTTTAATAGATGTTTAAAATTCTTTTCCATCCTTATTACCGTAGAAGGAAATAAACAGAAACCAACGCCTAAATTCTTTCTGGGAATTTTTTCAAAAATCATTGGTAGTTTTTTTGAAATTATTTCATAAGTACCTTCGTTTTTCTCCAGATTTCTGAATTTATCCTGGTCAGACCTTCCTCCCACCAAGCTGATAATTAATTTTATGTCATGTTTTTCTAGAAAATCTAAATGTTTTTTTTCGAGCAAAACAGCGTTCGTACAAACTGTTGTGGTCAAATTCTTTTTCAACTTTTTAGCTTGAGATATCGCATAAGGTACCATTTCCTTAATTAACTTAAAATTAAGTAAAGGTTCACCGCCATAAATTGATAAAAGTTTATCTTCCCCCCGCGATTTTAACAACAAATCAATACTATTTTTGGCAGTAGTAAGGTCCATGTATTCATTAGTCTTTTTTACAAAACAGTAATCACAGTTAAGATTACATTTTGTAGTTATGGCTAATTTTATTCTGTTTATTCGTTTTTTTATCATTTTATCTAAAATAAACCTCCAATTGTTTATTTTTAATAGCTATGAAGCTAACTCTAAAGTTTTTAACATGAGTTTTAATTTGTTCTAAAAAAGATTTATGGGAGCTGAAACAAGACATTTTTGAAAACTGTTTGAAATCTAATCCTTTACAGCGAAAATATATGTCTTTTGAAAAAGGTTTATTATTTCTAAATCTAGTTAGTAAACCAATTCTTTTTATCGGCTTCAACTTATTAAGTTGTTGGAATACATTTTTCTCTTCCTTTCTTAAAATTTTAGAAGATGCTTTTATCGCCTGATAAATTTTTAATGAACACTCACCATTTGGATAAAAATCGAAAATAATATTTTCTATATTAGTAAAATTTTGGTAAAGTGACTCCCATCTCTTTATTCCCAAAAATTTGCCTATAGTGGGTAGTAATTTAGTACTAACAGGATTTAAACCGATGCTAATTTTATCGAATTGGTTGCTAAAAGAATTAAAATCAACGTAAAATAC
Organism: bacterium; assembly: GCA_030619905.1. Taxonomy (GTDB): domain Bacteria; phylum Patescibacteriota; class Minisyncoccia; order Minisyncoccales; family CG1-02-41-26; genus JAUXAO01. Next base: position 101,652 of record JAUXAO010000001.1, read on the forward strand.
GATTACGTCATTTTTTCTTCCATGGGATAATGGAATAGATAAGATAAAATCTAAGATTTTTCGGTTAAACTTGAATTTAAAATTATCACTAATTTTTTTAAAAATATTTAATAGAATATCGCCTTTTATAAAATCTTGACATTTTTTTCGTCCAGAAAGCTTTGAATAATGAAAACAATAGGTAGCCTTAACCACTTTAAATTTTTCCATAGTGTTAAAAGAACTTTCAATATGATATCTTACCTTAGATTTTCTTAGATTATCGCCTAAATCAACTATCTTAAAAAATAACTTCTGGGTCTTTTTCGGGACTTTTATTAAAAATTTACTCGCCCATTTTTTATATTTATTTCTAGTCATAATGGTCTACTTTTAGTCATAATGGTCTACTTTTCCATTTTAAGATATTCTTTATTTTTAGAAAAGAAGAAATATAAATTTTTGAAATATTACAAAAGGTTTTAAAATATTTTTTAAAATCTTTCTCATTCTCAATGCACCAGAGATATAAACCTATAGGACAAAAACAGTAATTTTCTAAAGAACACTTCAGACAACTATTTTGAGTTGATTCAACTATTTCTCTTTTTGCCTTTTTTAATAGCTCTAATCTTTTTACATAATTAACTCCTTTTTCTCCATTGCCAATTATGTATTTTTTTCTTCTGTTATCAAAGAAAGAAAATATTTTGTCACAAAGATAAAAGTTCCCATCTGGACCTAATATCAGTTTTTGGCAGCAGAAATTATCACTATCTTTGTTCAACATCCTATTTATAAAAAGAATTTCGAGAGAAGAATCATAATTAGAATTCAAACTGCTATAAAATTCAGCAAATATATCAAATTCTTTTTTTAAAACATTAAGATGCTTCTTTGACCATAATCTATATATTTCTGGATAAAAATCTAGCTGGGAAAAACCATTCTCAACAAAAAACTTAATATTTTTGTTAAAATATTCTACTGTTTCCGGAGTAAAAACCGAACAAATCTTAATCTTTTTTTTATCCAAATCCTTGATATTACCCCAAGTTGTCTTAAAAACAGAAGATTTTCCATCTTTAAACACTCTATTTATATCATTTATATTTTTTCTACCATCTAGGCTCACTGAAAGAACAATATTATTTTTCTTTAAAAAGTCATACTTTTTTTTATTAAGTAAAGTTCCATTGGTAGAAACTATTATAATAGATTCCTTCCCTTTTTGGTTTTTCCTAACCGATTCTATTAATTTTTTTAGAGAAGACCAATATAACAAAGGTTCTCCTCCGGTAAAACTTATAACAGGATTTTCTGAAGGATTTCTCAAAAAGAAATTAATTCCTTTTTTTATTAAAGGAATATTTAAAGGGATTTTTCTCAGGTTTTCTTTATCAATAAAACAATAGCTGCAATCAAGATTGCAGCTCCCACCAAGAAAAATAGAAAGAGAATGATATTTCATAAATAATACTAATGTTATCTTCTGCTGGTCCATTTCTTAAGCACCTTTAAACTCTTGGGTTCTTCGAATTTCTGGAATAGATAATCTAAGATACCTCTGTTTACCTGACAGCGAAAATTATTTGGAGTCTGGGAAAAAATGTTATCACCTTCAGAATAATTAAAGACAGGACAAACTCCACAATAAGGAAGGTAAACGCACTCGCTGCATCCGCTAAGCCCTTCTAATGTGGAAGCAAGACATAAAGATTTAGTTACTGGTGAAGAAATAATTTCCTCATAACTATTTTTGTAGACATTACCAATTTTAAATGTCTCATCACCCATCTGACCGAGCATTCTTCCCTCATCGCACGTGTAAATGTCTCCGTTATAATGATAAGCTATCTGGCCGATACCTGCTCCACAAGGGGAGCGAAGATCTAAAAAATTAGGATCATTATCAGTAAATACTTTTTGAATAATTATAGCTGCTGTTCTTTCTCTAATCCTTACTCCTTTGATATTTAATTTTATAATATAGTCTAACGCCTTCTTGTAAAATTCAAGAAATTCCTCTGCTGTATATCCTATCACCTTTTGAAGACTCTTGGCCATTCCAAAAGGATTAAGGGGTCTTAGATGAATATCTCTCGCGCCTAATTTCACATATTCATCGACAATCTCTTTCCAGAAAGGAAGAGAATATCGGGTTGTGGTTACTAAAGCGTTTACTCGATATCCCAAACCCCTATATTTATCTTTTACCTTTTTAATTCTTTGTAATGTAATAGAATGACCATTCTTTTTATTAATCATTGGCCTATTCTTATTATGAAGCTTTTCTGGTCCGTCCAAGGAACTGCACATAGAAATCTTTTTGTTATAGAGCCAATTTAATTTCTTGTCATCCAAGAGTGTCAGGGTGGAAACTAAACTAAACCTTAATTTTTTCTTTGCTTTCTTATTTTTCTCAAGCGCATAATCTACAATAAATTTAACTATCTCAAAATTTGCCAATGGTTCTCCTCCCTGAAATTCAATAATAATCTCAGAGGAAGTAGTTTGGAAAATCATATCTACTACCTTTTTGGCCGTCTTTTTCGTCATATCTAAATCTTTCCTAGCCATACTTTTCGAGGAAGCATGACAATATATACAAGCATGGTCGCAACGAAGAGTAATAACAATAATATGCAAACTTGGTCCTTGGGTTAAATATTTATGACGCTGAGCATATATTTGAGTCATCTGCATCTGACAATTTTGACAATTCCACGATTCAGAAGTAAAATGTTTTTTATCTAATTCCTTGTAGATAATACTGTTTCTTTTCAATTTACCTTGCGTGAAATCTTTAAATTCCTTTTCCTTAAGGAATCTAAAATCACCAAGATCATTGGTTAAAAGATATTTATTTCCTAATTTCCTAAAGCGAAGAAGTCCTGTTGAATTAATTTTTGATTTATTATGATTATGCATTTTTAATTAATCCTAAAACATAATTACAAAATTCTTCTTTTATCACATTTCTTGATTCTGGATCTATATTTTTCAAATCAACTTTGATATTTTTTTTACCCACTTCTATATCAAAATCAGCCAATCCTTTATAGTCATGGATGGCTTTTTCAATAGATTTCAGATTGTAAAAATTCCTATTGAAGTTAATAGTCATGATTTTTTCTTCTCTCCATATCTTTCTTCCCAGGGTACAGCAATCCCAAGAGGATCTTCTTCAAATACTTCTTCTACTCCTTTTTCTCTCGTCTCTTGGGGAGAAAGAGCAGAAAATAAAGCTCTTTCAACAATAGTATCGCGAATCTTTCCTGTATTCTTGGCAATAGACAGTCTTAAAACATAATTCAGAAGTTCATTCTTAAATTCCCCGACTAATATTTCCAGTTCCTTGGAATTTAATTCCTTTTTTCCTTTTATGGAAACTTTTATTTCTTTTTTAGGATTCCCATTTAAAAATAAATAAGCCCGATCAATAAAAACATAACAGGCTCCATAAACAGCTTCTAAAGGATACACGTCAGGATTAAGAGAGATTATAATCTCATTCTTTTTTTTAGTAATTTTTATACTTTTTTTATTTTTTGATTTCATTTACTTTTCTGATAATTAACGAATTTACTTATTTTAGTGGCTGTAAATTTACTGATCTCATCTATTTTTTCATAGGTTGGTTCTTTGGTACTGATTACTATACAATCTCCTTTTCTAAATCTCGAAAACATTATGAGAGATTCTTTCTTTGTGGCCATATCATATAATACAAGTTTAGTTTTTGGGGTAAGTTTAATTGTTTTTTTCATAAAAGGAGCCTTGGCCGTGCTAATTTTTGAAGTATCTGCATTCAAAACCAAACTCTTTGGAATTGAGTAGTCAATTTTTAAAATCTTGCCTTCTATTAGATTAGGAGGATATTCTAACTCAGGCTGTATTTGTTTCTTCTTTTTTCGCATACTAAATCTTTCTTGTTATATCTCTATTTCTTTCCCTTTATGACCTCGTCAATAATGCCGTATTTTTTGGCTTCTTCAGCTGATAAATAAAAGTCCCGGTCAGTGTCTTTTTCAACTTTTTTTATGGATTGACCAGTATGCTCAGCTAAAATCTGATTAAGTTTTCCTTTTATTTTCAATATCTGTTTGGCTTCAATTTCAATTTCCGTGGCTTGACCTTTAATACCCCCAGCTACCTGATGGAGTAAGATCTCTGAGTTAGGCAAAGCAAATCGCTTACCTTTTGTCCCAGCTGCTAACAAAGTTGCTCCCATTGAAGCAGCCATACCAATACAAATAGTGGATACATCACAATTTATATGCTGGATTGTATCATAAATAGCTAAGCCAGCAGTTACTGAACCACCAGGGGTATTAATATAGAGTTTTATATCTTTATTTGAATCTTTGGAAGCTAAAAATAGGATCTGGGCAATAACTAAATTAGCAACATCATCACTAATAAGACCAGCTAAAAATATAATTCTTTCCTCTAAGAGACGGGAATATATGTCATAAACCCTCTCTCCTCTTTGTGATTTTTCAACAATTGATGGAATTAAAGGCATATTTTTATTTATTATTTTAAAAAAGTTTCCAGTTTTTTAAATACTTTCTCATTATATATTACACTTTCAGTATAATCTTTTAACCTATCAAGGTCAATTTTTTCCTTAGTATTTCCAAGATCAGAATATTTTTTCAAGATTTTATTCGTCTCTTCTTTGATTTCATCCTCAGAAACCATAATATTTTCTGTTTTCCCAATTTCTCGCAAAACCAAAAAGTTCTTGACTCTTTTTTGGGCGTTTTCTGAAAAAGAATCCTTAATTTCTCCTTCTGTTTTTTTAATCTGAGTTAGATATTCATCAAAAGATACCTGAAGACCTTGACTAACCCTTTGTTTTAAATCGTCAAGAAGATGAGTTTTCTCAATTTCAACTAAAGATTCGGGTAATTCACATTCTGAATCTTGAGCTATCTTTTCTAAAATTTCATTTCTTATCCTCTGACTTTCTTCAAGCTCTTTTTCTTTCTTAACCCCTTGCCTTAAATTTTCTTTTAATGAATTCAAATTTTCAAATTTCCCAAACTTAAGAGCAAACTCATCATTGATTTCCGGCAATTCCATTTTCTGAACTAATTTCATTTTGACTTTGAAGGGTATTTTTTTGTCAGCTAGTAATTTATTAGAATAATCCTTTGGAAAAAGAACGCTAAACTCTTTTTCTTCTTCCTTCTTCATCCCTTTTAGATTTTCTTCAAATCCAGAAACAAATTTTGCCTTGCCTAAAACAAATTTGTCTTTAAAAAGTTTATTGCTTTCAATCTGAGGACTCTGGTATTCAATTTCTACAAAATCATCGGATCTTGCTTCTCTTTCTAAAGGAGTAAAAACTGCCTTTGATTGTTGAATCCACTTTAACGTATCTTCAACGTCTTTATCTTCAACTAAAACCTCCCTTTTTTTGATTTGGGAGGCAATTTTTTTGTAATCAGGAAGATTGACTTTCGGTAAAATGCAAATTTCCGCTTTAAACTCAAAGGGATTTCCCTTGGCTAATTTTGTAATATTAATTTGAGGCTGAGATGCTACTTCTATCTTCTTTTCTCTAATAATTTGAGAATATTTTTCTTCAATTGCTAAGTTGGCTGCTTTTTGAAGAATTTTTTCAGTTCCAATTTGTTCCTCCAATACCTCCTGAGGCATCTTCCCAGGCCTGAATCCTTTAACTATTATATCTTTACCTAATATCAAAGATGCTTTTTTAAAATAGCTTTCAAATTCTTCCCAAGGAACTTCAAATAGAATCTCCATCTTTGATTTCAATAATCTCTTAACCTCAGCCTTCATACCTTTCAACCGCTTTTTGTATAATTTCTTTAGCTTTATCTGCTTTTTCCCATCCTTTAATCTTGACAAATTTATCTTTTTCTAATTTTTTGTAGTCCTCAAAAAAGACCTTAATTTCTTCTTTTAAATGTTGATTAATATCTTCAATGTCTTTTATGTTTTTAAAATGAGGATCTATTTTCTCTAAAGGCACAGCAACAATTTTATGATCAATTCCTTTTTCGTCTTCCATTAAAAGGACTCCTACTGGTCTTGCTTTTATTAAACAACCAGAAAAGGTGGGGAATGTTGTCAAAACCAAGACATCTAAAGAATCTTCATCCCCTGATAATGTTTGAGGCATAAATCCGTACTCAAAAGGAAAAAAGAGGGGAGAATAAATAACCCTGTCCAGCTCAAAATATCCCTCTCCTTCTTTATACTCGTATTTATTCGAACAACCTTTTGGGATATCAATTATTACATTAATCTCTTCTGGCAGATTGTCACCAGGAGAAATATCTTTATAAAGATTAATCATAGATTTAAATTTCTAATAAAGCTGATTTAGTTTTGGCACTTTTTACAATAAACTGCCCGAGGGTAAACCTTTAAACGGTCTTCAGAAATAGGATTCTTGCATTTTTCACATATTCCATATTTGCCTCTTTCAATTTTTTCCAAGGCCCGATTAACTTTTTCTAATTCTATTTCCAGAGTATTTTCAATAGGTAAAAGATTACTGTATTCTTCCACTTCATCGGCCTCTTCTTCCATCTTGCCACCATCAAATTTCGGATATCTAGTATCCCAATCTCCTTTAGGTCTTTTATCTTTTTCGGCAAAACTCTTTAATTCTCTTTCTAATTTTTTCTTATTCTCTTCTAATTTATTCTTTAATTTTTTTAATAAATTGTCTTCCATAATTCAATCTTAAAAATACCTATATCGTAATAAATAAATTGCAATACCAATAGCAACAATCAGAAGAAAGATTAATACTCTCATCAAAATTTTCTCCTGAGAAGACTGCCCTTTGGGGAGGGGACGAAAAACAACTGTTTCCTGAGGCTTTTCAAGAGTAAAAAGAGCTTCCTCCTCTTTAACAGGTTTTCCCTTTGCTGATTTCTTTTGTCTATTTTTAATTTTAGCTAAAAACTTTTCTCTTTCTTCTTCCTCTTTTGGAGAAATTCTACCCAACCCTTTTAGAATCTTTTCTTTTGCAAAAGTCCTTTCTTTTTCCTCTTCTATCTCCCTTAGTCTTGCTATTTCTCTCCTTTTTTCTTCTATTTTTCTCCTTTCTTTTTCCTCTTCTGACTCTTCTTTTTTAGCCACAGGGGTTTTGGCAGGGATGTCTTTTTTCATTTCTTCTTCCTCAATTACTATTCTCTCTTTTATCTCAGAAATTATATCTTCTTTTTCTTTTTTAATCGTTGCTTTGTCTTTGGCGACCTTAGCAGGAGCAGGAACCATAACCGGAACCGTCTTTTCTTTCTCTTTTCCTACCTTCTTTTCAGTAGGTTCAGAAACAGGAGTTATCTCTTTTAATAAAATATCTATCTCTTTTATTGTTGCTTCCAATTTTTCTTTTCCTTCCAAAATCTTTTGATACCTAGAATTGACTTCTTTTATCTCGTCTATGAGTTTTTCTCTCTTTTTTTCTATAGCCCATCTTTCTCTTTCTATTTTTTCTCTTTTTTCCTCTGCCTCCCATCTTTCTTTTTCTACCTCTTTTTCTCCTTTTAGAGTCTTGGCTCCTTTCTTTTTTTCTTCAATCAAATCCACTTCTTCCTCAATCTCTTCTTCCCTTTCTAAAATGTTCTCAAGTAACTGATCTAATTTTTCTTTTTGGCTTTCCATGTCCGCTCTGTCGGCTATTAAAGGCGCCAATTGGAGACGAAATAATCCAACTTCTCTTTTTATCTTTTCTTTTTCTCTTTCTAATTTTATATTTTCTTGAAAATGCAGAATCTCTTTTTTTCTTTTTTTAAATTCTCTTTCTTCTCTTGATATTTCTTCTAATTTTAATTCAATGTCTTCAATTTTTTCATTTATCTGCTCGATCTCCCCTGATTTCCCCCATTTCTTTTCCTCTACTTCCCGTCTCTTTTTTTCCAACTGCCATCTCTGTCTTTCCACTAAATGTTTTTGTTTTGGGTCAGGAGTTTCTTTCTCCTCTTTTTCAATTTGTCTCCTCTTTTCTTTAATTTCTGTTTCTTCTTTTAAAATATTTTCAAGTATTTTTTCTAATTCTTTTTTCTCAACTTCAAACTCTGATTTTTGAGCTTCTAAAGGTAACTTTCTTGCCGGAAATTCTTTTAATCTTCTTTCTAAATCAAGATATTCCTTTCTGAATTTTTCCTCCATTTCTTTTTTCTTTAATGTCGTTTCTTTCTTTTCTCGTGCTTCCTCAATTGCTTTTTGCCTTATTTCTTCTATTATCTTCTCTTCTTCCTCTCTTCTGCTTTCTCTTTCTCTCTCCTTTGCTTCTTCTGTTTCCTTTTTTATTCTTTCTGCTTCCCTCTTGGCTTTTTCCTTGATCTCGGCTATCTTTTCTCTTTCCTTTCTCTCTCCTTCTTCCTTCAATTCTCTTTCTTCTTCTTTGGCTCTTCTTCTAATTTCTTCTATCTTTTTTCTCTCTTTTTCCAATCTTTCCTTTTCTTGTTTTATTTTCTCCTCCTTTTTTCTTTTTTCTATCTCTGTCTTTCCCGTATCTTCAGCTGCTTTTGCTCTCAACATCTCCGCTAATCTTTTATCTATCTCCTCTTCTATCCCTGCTTCCTCTATTTCCTTCCCTCTCCTCAAAAAATGAAGATCGCCTTTCATAGTTAAAATTACTCCCTGCTCTAAAATTTCAGGAATTGACTTTTTAAAAAATGGTGATTGTTGTTTTGTTTCTTTTAATTTTTCCTCCATAAATTTAAGAAAAATAAAATTAACTTATTTTTTAAAACCTGCCGCTTTGGCTGATAAATTGATTCTTCCCATTTCATCAATGCTTATCACCTTAACCGGAATAACATCTCCAACCTTTACCACATCAGTAACTTTGTTTACTCTCTCGGAAAGAAACTGGGAAATATGAACCAACCCTTCCTGTCCAGGCAGAACTTCCACAAAAGCGCCGAAGTCCAGGATCCTTTTTACCTTGCCTTGAAAGGTTTCTCCGATTTTAACTTCTTTGGTAATTCCTTTTACCCAGTCAATTGCTTTTTTAGCTGCTTCTTCTTTTTCAGCCGTGACAAATACTTTTCCTGAATCTTCAATATCAATAGTCACCCCACAACTATCTATTATTTCATTAATTATTTTACCTCCCGGACCAATAACATCTCCTATCTTCTCGGGATTAATCTGCAGAATATAGATTTTGGGAGCCCACTCTGAAAGTTGAGACCGTGGTTGAGAAAGTACTTTTCCTGTTTCAGCTAAAATCTTCAATCTGGCTTTCTTTGCTTTGTCTAAGCCTTCTTTTAATATTCTATCACTAATTCCATCTACTTTCACGTCCATTTGGATAGCCGTAATACCTATATCTGTTCCAGCCACCTTAAAATCCATACCACCATGACTATCTTCAGCTCCTTGAATATCAGTAAAAAGTTTTTGGTTTCCTTCTGAATCTTCTACTAAACCTATAGAAATCCCGGCAGCTGGTCTTTTTACTGGAACCCCTGCATCCATTAAGGCTAAACAAGCACCAGAGACCGAAGCCATACTGGTTGAGCCATTAGAAGAAATAACTTCTGAAACTATTAAAATAGTATATGGAAAATCATCAAAACTCGGGATTAAAGGGAAAAGAGCTTTTTCTGCCAAAACTCCATGCCCTATTTCTCTTCTTCCCGGACCTCTCATCGGTTTTACCTCTCCTGAAGAATAAGGAGGGAAATTATAATAATGAATAAATCGCTTTTTACCAACAATCTCCATTTCATCAATAATCTGCTGATCATGGGGAGAACCCAAGGTTGCCACTGATAAAACATTAGTAAGCCCCCGGGAAAAAAAACCAGAACCGTGGACTCTTGGTAAAAGGCCAACTTTTGCTTTAATCTCCCGAATTTCATCTAATTTTCTCCCGTCAGGCCTTTTGTTATTCTTTAAAATATTCTCTCTTAAACTTGTTTCAAGATTTTCTTCAAAAAAATGAAGGGTTTGTTCAATTTTTTCTTCGCCAGCTTTAATCTCAGAAGCATATTTTTCTTCTATTTCTTTCAAAAGATTTTCTTTTAGTGATTTAATCTCTTTCTCTCTTTTCTGAGCATCCTTCTGATAAAATGCTTTTTCTAATTTGCCAGATAAAAAACTTTCAACCTCCTTTTCCAAATCAGAATCATAAGATGGGGGAGATAAAACAATTTTCTCTTTACCAATCTTTTGACCAATTTCTTTTTGGAAATCAATCAAATTTTTCAAAAAAGGTCTGGCAAACTCAAAAGCCTGACAAATTAAATCCTCGCTGAGTTCATTAGCTTGACCTTCAATCATATTTATTAAAAGCTCTCCATTTTTTTCAACTGCTGCTAAAAGTAAATCTAATTCACCCTCTTCTCTCTCTTCGTAGTTTGGGTTTAGGATAAACTTATCATTTTTTCTTCCAATTCTTACAGCCGATACAGGACCTTGCCAAGGGATTTCAGAAATTAACAAACTGAGAGAACTACCTAAAAGGCCTAAAATAGCCGGGTCGTTTTCTTTATCCCAGGAAAGACAAGTAGCAACTATTTGAATTTCTCTTTTAAAATCTTTTTGAAATCTAGGTCGGACTGCCCTATCAATTATTCTGGAAATTAAAACAGATCTATCTGAAGGCCGCCCTTCTCTTTTCATAAAACGCGAACCGCGAATTCTACCAGCCGCATAATATCTTTCTTCATAACGGCAGGTCAAAGGAAAAAAATCAATTCCTTCTTTTTCTTCGCCTAGCTGAGAAACAACCAAGAGAGAGGTTTCTCCATATTTTAGCAAGATACAACCAGAAGCCCTTTCGGCTAATCCATCTGTCTCAATTTCGAGAATTCTATTTCCTATCTTTGTTTGAAATTTAGTCATTTTTTTTAAGTAAAAAGCTTCTTAAATTTTCCCCCATATCCAAAAACTCATCAGCAACTTCCATTAATTTTGAAGACGTAGTTCTTTTAAAAGCAATAATTTCAACCCTTTTTCCTTGATTTTTTAAATATTCAACTAAAGGAATAAAATCACCGTCTCCAGAACAGAGTACAACCACATCAACTCCTGGAGCAGTTCTAATAGCATCAATAACTATTCCTACATCCCAGTCAGCTTTTTTGGCACCACCATAAAATTCCTGTAAATCTCTTACTTTTGTTTCTATTCCTAATTTAGTCAAAGCTTCGAAAAATGCTTTTTCCTCTCCTGTTTTGGTCCGAACTACATAGGCAAAAGCCCTGATAAACTTTCTACCAGCGATTGCTTTTTTTAAAACCTCGTTGAAATTAACTTTTGTTTTGTAAAGATTCTTTGCCGAATGGTAAAGATTTTGAACATCTATTAATACTTCTACGCGTTGTTCTTTTGGTTTAATAAACATGTTATTTTTTCATTCCTATTTTTTTAAGAATGCTGTTATATTTTCTCTTGTTTTTTCTTTCTAAATAATTCAGTAATCTTTTTCTCTTGACTACCATTTTCAAAAGTCCCCGTCTGGAATGGAAATCCTTGGGATGTTTTTTAAGATGAGCGAGCAAACTTTTAATTTCTTTACTTAAAAGAGAAATCTGGACCTCAGCAGATCCAGTATCAGTTTCGTGGATCTTGAAATCCTTAATTATTTTTATTTTTTCTTCTGGTTTTAACATAATGTTTATTATTTATATTTTTATGTGCCCCCAACAGGACTCGGACCTGTAACCAATTGCTTAAGAGGCAACTGCTCTTCCAGTTGAGCTATGGGGGCTTTACTCAGGGATACAATAGATAGAAAGTTCTCCTTCCGCAGGACCACCACGTTCTCCTTTGAACTTACAATACCATCCATTATCCCCATAAGGCTCAGTTTTACTCACATTTGTCCATGTGCCAGGGTTACATTGACCTTCTCCGTCAAGCTTTGTTCCCTCTGGACAACCTAAGGTCAGTTCTTTTATATTATCAGCACTTGAGTCTGTACTTACTGATACCCACTCTCCCTTCTCTTCTTCTTCATGACATTCTTCATCATACCAATAATAACCTGCCTCTATGCATTCATCTTTAGTAGTGTAATCGCTAGCTGGAGCTTCTCCACCTCCTCCATTCTCGTTACCTCCATTCTCGTTACCTCCGTTCTCGTTACCTCCGTTCCCATTTCCTCCATTTCCTCCACTTCCACCACCTCCTATTGGGCAATCAATGATAAAAACGCCATCATCAAGCCATGTATCTAACGTAGTCCAACTTTGAACTCCAACTACAGTGAGAACAGTTCCAATAATCAGATAAGCAGAAAAAATTATAACCACACCTATTACCACTGAAGTTATTAATTTCTTTGCCTGAAGCAGTAAAGTTGGATTTCCTCCTGCAAAAAAGAACATTATTCCAGCAATAACCATCATCAGAACAACCACTGGTGGAAGAATATTAAACAGAACAAAATCTATAATTCCATCAAGCATAACAAAGAGATGACAGAATTCACAAGGATTGGTTACTTCATCTGATTCTCCGGGTCCTTTTTCAGATTTCCCGCAAGGGACCAGTCCTTCATAATGGACAGTCCCACCGTAACCCTGGTACTCACCAGCTAAAGTTAAAAAAGGAAAAGATAGACTTCCTATAAAAATAATTAAAAGTAAAATAACAATTTTTTTAGACATATATATATTTGATTATGAATCAATTATAACAAAAATTTCTTCAAAACAAAACTTGGGTTATTTATATGCCCCCGGCAAGAGTCGAACTTGCATCAATAGGGCCGAAACCTATCACTCTATCCATTAAGCTACGGGGGCTTTTCTAAATAAATTTAGCAAAAAAATTGAAAAAAAGCAACTTTTAAGGCATAATATAATGGTAATATGATTATTCCAAACCAAGTAAAATCTATTATCAAAAAACTCCGAGAAAATGGACATGAGGCTTATATTGTTGGCGGTTGTGTTCGGGATATTCTACGGGGAGTTGAACCTAAGGATTGGGATATTGCTACTAATGCCAAACCAGAAGAAATTGGCAAGATTTTTCTGAGGAGTTACACAAACAATGATTTTGGCACTGTTACTGTTCAAACTCAAAAAACAAAAAGTAAAAAGCAAAAACCAGAAATAATGGAAATAGAGATAACTCCTTATCGAATTGATGAAAAATATACTGATAAGCGCCACCCTGATAAAATTAAATGGGCAAAAACAATTGAGCAAGACCTTTCCCGAAGAGATTTTACTGTCAATGCCATGGCAATGGAAATAAGGGAAATACTCTCGATTGAAACAACTCCCCTAGGCCAAATTTATGGAAAAATGGCAGGAGGAGTTTATCCGGGGAAAAAACTAGAGATTAAAATTGTCGATCTATTCAATAGTCAAAAAGATATCAAAAACAAAATTATTAGGGCAGTGGGAAACGCTGAAAAAAGATTTTCCGAAGATGCTTTAAGGTTGATGCGGGCAGTTCGTTTTGCTACTAGTTTAGACTCAGATAAAGTTTGGGAAATAGAAAAAGAAACTAAAAAGGCTATTCAGAAAAATGCTCATCTTTTATCTTTTATATCTAAAGAAAGAATCCGGGATGAATTAATGAAAATAATAATGTCTCCGAATGGAGCCCAAGGGATAGAAACCCTAAGAAGATTAGGACTTTTAAAATATATTATTCCAGAGCTTGAACAAGGTTTTGCTACTGAACAAAACAAACATCATATTTATCAGATTTATCAACACAATCTTTTAAGTTTGAATTACGCCTGTCAAAAAGATTTTTCCAAACATGTAAGATTAGCTGCACTTTTTCATGATATTGCCAAACCAAGAACAAAAGAAGGTAAAGGATTAGATTCGACTTTTTACAACCATGAAATAGTAGGAGCAAAAATGACAATTCAAATACTTCAGAATTTAAGATTTTCCAAAAAAGACATAGAAAAAATCGTCAAACTGGTAAGATATCATCTCTTTTATTACAACGTAGGAGAAGTCGGTGAGGCGTCAATAAGAAGACTGATTAGAGAAGTAGGACCAGAGAATATGGAAGAACTTCTACAATTGAGAATGTGTGATAGAATTGGCTCTGCTGTGCCTAAGGCTGAACCATATAAATTAAGACATCTTCGTTATTTAATTGAAAAAGTTTCCCAAGATCCCATCTCAGTTAAAATGTTAAAAGTAAAAGGGGAAGACGTAATAAACCTTTTAAATATTTCTCCTGGTCCCAAAATCGGTCAAATTTTAGATATATTATTAAGTGGCGTTTTAAATGAACCCAAAAAGAATAAAAAAGAGTATCTTAAAAAGGAAATCAAATATCTTGGCAATTTAAAGGACAAGGAATTTCAAAAAACAGCTCAGACAGCTCGAGAAGAGATAAGAAAGATAGAAACAAAAAGAGACGAAATGACCAAGAAAAAATACTGGATTACTTAAAAATCAAAAAACGCGACGTTTTATTTTGCCATGGTAATCTAATACGCCACAATCTATCGGGGATTGGCCTAATTGGTAAGGCGCTCGCCCCGGGTGCGAGAGATTAGCGGTTCGAGTCCGCTATCCCCGAAATCAACATTAATTAGGTTCCCAAATTTATCTCTTAATTTTCTGTCCATATCTCTTTTGGGATAGATATCTTGAGGATAAATTGCAACCAAAGTAAGTTTGTGTCTATGGCAAAGTTCTTTCTTTTTTCTTATGGCACGGTCATAACGAGGGCTATCATTAGCAAGGCCAAAATATTCAATAAATACCTTACGCCCCCTTATAAAAATAGCCCAATCTGCTTTATGATTCGTTTCAGGATAAGATATATTTCTTTGGTGGAGAATCTTGTGTGCGCTAAGCCAATTATCAATAATAGCTTCGGAAACAGAATCGCATAAATGGCCATCTGATGCTTGCGTTTTAGTGCGTTTATACATCCGTTGGCTATGCGAACGATTTGGCTGAAAACCTGCAGCGATAATGGTATTGTTCCATGAACCAAAAAACCTTCTGCAGGCATTATCTATTCCTCTTAACTCACGCCTAGCGGGAACCCTTCCTAGTTCTTGAATAGTACCCTTTATAATGCCCATTATCTTTTGGGGTGTATACCACTCTGCCTGTTTTCTGCACTTTATGGAACAGTATTTTTTATTACCAGTGCTTTTTTTAAACTGCTTGCCGCATCTTGTACAGATTTTTAATTCTACCTTTCTTTTGGGACGTTTTTTATTATTAATCTTAATGGCACAAGAGCTGGAACAATAATTATGAGGAGAAATGGTGCATGGACTTCTCTTAAGATGCTTACCGCAATTTTCACAAATTACTACCTGTTTCTTAGTCCTATCCTTGGATAAACATTTTCTAGAACAATATTGATTCCAGCCAAATTTTTTGGCTTCATTAAATTGCCCTCTTCCTCTAAAGAATTCTCTACCACAAAATATACATTTTACCTTAACTAAATTCATAGTTTCCGTCTGTTCAAAATGTCAAAAATATTTGACTATTCAAATTAAATTTTATACTATAATATTATAAGGGTAATTCCTGACCTAGAGAAAAATACCCTTACTCTAATAGTAATATTATTATACAACAATGTCAAAAGAAATTTCTACAATAGCTAAAAATATAAGAAAAAATAGAAAAAAAATTGGAATATCCCAAGATAAACTTTCTAAATTAGCTGATGTTTCTCACAATACAATCATTAAGATTGAGTCAGGGAGTATTAAAAATCCTACTATTAGAACAGTTCAAAAAATTGCCAAAGCCTTTAATATTTCAGTCGATAAATTATTAAGATAGGTCAGAATTTCGTTCATCCATTTAGCAAATCCGACTAAAGTCATCTTCCATTTTCAATTTTTCACTTTTAATTTATCTGAAGCCGGATGCCAAAGGAATGGGCCTGTAGTCTAATGGTAGAATACTCCCTTCGCATGGGAGAGATGGGAGTTCGATTCTCCCCAGGTCCATTATGAAAACAATCATTGACAAAGATCTATTTTATTGTTAAATTTAAAAGTGTCCGTTCGAAGCGGACAATTTTATTAAAAACAAAAGTATGGATTTAAAAATACTTACCTCAGCCGTAATGGAAATTGCCGAAGACAGAGGGATCTCTCAGGAAAAAGTGGTTAAAATAATCGCTGACGCAATTGCCTCGGCTTATAAAAAAGAATACGGACAGAAAAGACAAAAAATCATTGCCAAACTTAATCCCAAGACAGGTGATGTTAAGTTTTGGCAGATTAGACAAGTAGTGACCAAGGATATGATTTTATCAGAAGAAGAATTAGGGCAAGAATCAGATAAAGAAAAAATCCGATTCAATCCTGAACGCCATATTATGCTGGAGGATGCTAAAAAGATTGACTCTAAAATAAAAAAAGAAGACGAATTAAAAATTCCTTTAAAGGCAAAGGAAGATTTTGGCCGGATTGCTACTCAAACAGCAAAACAAGTAATCTTACAAAAGATTAAAGAGGCAGAGAGAGAAGAAATCTTAAAAGAATACAAATCAAAAGAAGGAGAAATTGTCTCCGGAATTGTTCAAAGAATAGAGCCAGAATCCATATTCTTTGATATTGGCAAAACATCGGGAATTTTACCAAAATCAGAACAAATTCCAGGAGAATTCTACCGACCTGGCCAGCGGCTTAAACTTTATATTATCAAAGTAGAAGAAAGCGCTAAAGGACCGGTAATTTTTTTATCCCGAGCTTATCCGAAATTGATTTCCAAACTTTTTGAATTAGAAGCACCAGAAGTCTCTTCTAAACAGGTTCTTATTAAATCCATTGCCAGAGAACCTGGTTCTCGGACAAAATTAGCTGTAACCACCAATGAAGAAGGAGTTGATCCTATCGGTTCCATGGTTGGACAGAGAGGAACAAGAATCTTAGCTGTTATTAACGAGTTAGGAGGTGAAAAGATTGACATTATCGAGTGGTCTGACAAGTCAGAAGAATATATTATCAATTCTCTATCTCCAGCTAAAGTAGCCGAAGTAAAAATTATGCCTAAAAACAAAGCAGTGGCTTTAGTTCCAGAAGACCAACTTTCTTTGGCTATTGGCAAAAACGGTCAGAACGTCAGATTAGCAGCAAAATTAACTGGTTGGAAAATAGATGTCAGAAGTTTGGAACAGGCTCAAGAAGAAGAACCCGCTCCGGAAGTTGTTTCAACAAAAGAAAAAGAAAAGAAAAAAACCAAAAAAACTGTCTCTACCAAAGATTCTGCAAAAAAGAAAGAGAAAAAAGTTAAGAAGAAAAAGAAAGTTAAAGACGAAAATGATAACAAAATAGATAAAACATAAAAGAAGCAAATATTTTAATAAATAAAATTTAAATTATTCAAATCCTGATCAAAAAATGCCCAGTAATGGGCTTTTTTGTTTCTTAAAATTCTCGTCTGTTAAAAGAGGTTCATTCTTTGTTTTCTATTTTCCCAGACAGGTTCCCACCTTATATCCGGCAAAAGGATTTGCAGCAAAAATAACACTGAAATGTAGATGGCAGCCGCTAAAACCAGCAGGAATAGTATGGCCAGTATAGCCAACATAGCCAATGATTTGGCCTGGAAGAACTTTTTGGCCAGGACTTACAGCAATCTTTGATAGGTGGCCGTAATAAGTAATGACTCCGTTGGGATGAGAAACTCTGACAAAAATCCCACCTCTTCTGGTATATCCTGTTTTTTGAATGGTACCACCAGCTGCTGCAAAAACCGGATCTCCACATTTTCCATTGGAAAAATCAATGGCATTTTGCCAATGAAGACCCTGAGTAATACGGCAGGGAGAGGGAATAGGGCAAATGAAGAAGCTTGAGTCTAAAGGGACTCTTACGTATTCTATACTAGTAGTCTTAGGCATCTTTCCATTAGGAATAATCAAGGTGTCAGCAGCATAAATCTTCCCTTGATCAGAGATTTCATTAAACTCAATAATATCTTCCAGATCAGCTTGATAAATCTCAGCTATCTCGCCTAAGGTGTCTCTTTCTCTGACAATATGTAAGGTTCCGGAAACAGGCAAGATAATTAATTTCTGATCAATCTTAATTATTGATTTCTCATTTAAATTATTTGCCCAGAGTAAAGTATTTAAACTAATCTGAAAACTGGCAGCAATAGAGGAAAGAGTGTCTCCTGACTTTACAATATATTCTCTAATCTCTTTTTCCTGTTCCATTCCCCAGCTTCCCAAGACTCTACCTGAAATATTAAAGGGCGGAGCAACTGCTTCAAGTCCATCCCCTTGAATCACATTTAAGTGAAAAGAGGGAAGAGCTAAATTAGCCTCGGCCATTAAATATTGACTTTCATCTAGAATCTCTGCCTCAGAAGAAATATCAGCAGAAAAGGAATTCCTAAATTTAGGATTGAGATTAAAAAGAGAAATTACTAAAACTAGAAAAAGGAAGGATAAAGTCAAATAAAAAAAAGGGGATTTTGGAGATCTCCTTAAAGACTCCTTGATAAGTTTTAAGATCTTAGAAATAAGTTTAATTCAGAATTAAAAGAAACTTTTTCTTCCTGTTTTCGAACTTGTTCCTATATTCTCTATTTTAAGGAAGAAAAGGAACATGTCAACCCCTTTTGGTTTTTATGTTATAATTTAAAAATGAAATTAGATCTGCTTAGAAAATATAAGATTCATCCTAACAAGAGACTTGGACAAAATTTCTTAATTTCAAAAACAATCCTGAGAGAAATCATTAAAGCAGCGAACCTTAAACCATCTGATATTATCTTGGAAATTGGTCCAGGGTTAGGAGTTCTTACCAAGGAGTTGGCTAAAAAAGTTAAAAAAGTTATTGCTATAGAAAAAGACAAAAAATTAACTGATATTTTAAAAAAGGAATTAGATAATGATAAAATTAAAAACATTCAAGTTATTAATCAAGATATCTTGAAATTTGAATCTTCAAGTTTTAATCTTAAGGAATCTTATAAACTCATTGCCAATCTGCCTTATTATATTACAGGTCCGGTTATCAGAATGTTTTTAGAATCAACAAAGCCGCCCGAACTAATGGTTTTAATGGTCCAAAAAGAAGTAGGAAAAAGAATTTGTGCCCAGCCGCCAAAAATGTCCAAACTAGCTGTCTTTTCCCAATTTTACGGAAAGCCAGAAATTGTGAAATTTGTTTCTAAGAAATCTTTCCGGCCTCAACCTAAAGTTGACAGTGTTATCCTTAGAATCGAGCCATTGGCTTTAACTGATAAAAGATTAATTAAAACTAATAGAAAACTGTTTTCTAAAATTGTCAGAGCTGGGTTTTCTCAGCCTAGAAAACAATTAATAAATAATTTTTCTAAATCTTTAGAGCTTTCTCGAGAAAAAGTTGAAAAATGGCTCAAAGAATATAAGATTCAACCAAATCAGAGAGCAGAAAGCTTAACTCTTGAAGATTGGATTGACCTTACTAATGGTTATTGTTCTTTATCTTAAATTATTGTGATATAATAAAATAATAAATTTATGAAGAAAAAACAATTAACTTTTCTATTTCTGCTTTTCCTAACTCTAGGATTGATCTTACCTAATTATAATCTAACTTTAGGAAACGGAGACTGGGTACAAAGTTATATAGAAAACCCGACTATGGGGTTTGAAGAAGGCGCTGACAGTTGGGCTAATAGATTTCTCAATCCTATAGCTAAAGGGGTTTTTTCCGCTCTTATCGGTGGAATTTTTATGATTCTAATCGCTATTACTAGCGCATTTCTAGGATTAGGTCAATTTCTCTTAAATTTAGTAACCAGTCCGACTTTTATAGATATTTCATTCACCGGTGCAGATAATCCTTTTGTAACTGAAGGCTGGAGAATAGTCAAAGACTTAACCAATGTATGTATTATTCTTGGATTAGTGGTTATTGCTTTGGCAACTATTTTAAGAATTAGTTCTTACCAAATGAAAAAGACTTTGCCTTTGTTTATAATCGTAGCTCTTTTAATTAACTTTACCCCGATGCTCTGCGGACTTGTTATTGATGCTTCTAATATTATAATGAATCATTTTTTGAAAGGTGGCGCATTATTAACAGGGGGCTTTATTTCAAGAATTGAGGTAGAGGTCGGTAATTTATTCAATCTTAAAGACCCTGCAGAAACATTTGGCAGAGGAGCACTCTTTCTTGGATTTAATGTTTTTGGAGGGCTTATCTTCCTCCTTTTTGCTTGTCTTTTTCTTTTTAGATATGTTGCTCTTTGGATGCTTGTTATTCTTTCGCCGTTTGCCCTTTTCTGTCTTATTTTCCCGAATACCAAAAAAATGTGGGATATGTGGTTGAGCCAATTTATCCAATGGTGCTTTATTGGAATACCAGTCGCTTTTACTATTTACCTCGCCAATATAATAACCGTAGAATTAATTGAGGGAGGTATGATAGAAGGTGTGAGTGGAGGCGCTGAAATATTAGGATATCTTGTTCCCCTTACCTTCCTCATTTTTGGTTTCTTTATGTCTCTTCAGATTGGAGCAGTAGGAGCAAGCACGGTCACCAATCTCGGCAAGTGGGCAGGAACTACAGGATTACCTAGATTAGGAGGAGGAATTGGAGCAGGAGCGATAGGATTAACGAAAGGAATAAAAGAAGGAAAGGGAGTTTGGGGAAAAATCAAGGGAGCAGGAAGAGGGGCATTTACTGCTGAGGGCAGAGAAGAAGGAAAAGAAGTCGTAGATAGGGCCCTTGAAAGAATGCATGTTGTCAGACCAGGATTCTATATGGAAAGAAAACTAAAACGTGAGAAATTAGATGAGGAAGAAAAAAGAATGAAACCTCTCCCAAGTGATGAGCTTGAAAGAATTGCATTCGAAACACGAGCCATAACTCATAGAGATAAAAGAGCTAAAGCAATAGCTACTAAATTATTGGGAGATAGAGGCGATTTTGCTGCCAAAGGAACCCCTGAAGAAGTTAAGAGAAAGGAACAAGAGGCAATTAATGTTGCTAAGAAAATGGGAGCAGACTTATCAGGTCTTAGTAAGAGCAGACCTGAACTAACTCCTGAAGTCAATAGTGAAAAATTTCAAGAACAGTTACAAGCAGAAATAGAAGATTTCCAAAAGAAAAATCCAGGTTTTACTGTTACAGCGACTGTAATAGAAAAAAGAGAAAAAATTGTAAGACGAAATATGATTCGTGAACAGGTTGGAAAAATAAGTGCTAAGAACTTTACAGAAAAGGTATCATCTAATTCCCCTAAAAACCTAGATGTATTTTTAGGAATGACTGCAGCTCAAATAGAAAATGTGGGAACCTATGGAAGTGAAGAAAAAATAAAAGCGATTGAAGATACATATAAGAATAATGTAAAAGAAATTTCTGTCATATATAATAGGTTTAAAAGGGAAGGAAAGACTAGAGAAGCACAAAGATTAGCAGATCTAGTAAGAAAAATGGGGAAAGATCCAAATTTCTCAATATAATTTATTCGAGATTAGAAAAAAAATGAATCAAGAACGAAACAAAAAACTAATATTTCCTGAATATACTTCTGAAATTATATCCAAACTTATGGAAAAGTATAAGATAGATGAGAGTATTGACCAAATTTTTGATAAGATGGAAATAGGAGAGGAAACTAAAGGTAGAAAAATAGCAAATCTACTCCGAGAAATTGTTCATGGAGGACTTTCTAAGAAAGACTTATCCCTGGAGATAGAAAAAAGATTAAATATTTCGGAAATAAAAGCAACGAATTTAGCTAAAGACCTCCAAGAAAAAATTTTACTTCCAATGGAAACTACTCCTCCAAAAATTACCCCTCAGATAAAAGAAGGGGTTAAAAAAAAGCCAAAAGATATTTACCGAGAACCTATCAAATAAAAAAGGCTGGGAATATAAATATTCCTAGCCTTTTGTTTCATCTACTCTTTATTTGGCATATTTTTTTGTATCTCTTTTGAACATCTCCTCTGCCTCTTTGCTTCTCTCCTCAGGAGTTTCGCTTTTTCCTTTTTCCTTTTCTCTTTTTCCTTTTTCCTTTTTTCTTTCTCCTTTTTCTACTTCTGGTATTCTTTTCGCAGCGGCAAAAATCTTAACAGCAGCATTTACTAAAGATTGTAGAAAATCACTTCCTTCGTTGGATTTTTCTCCTCCATCAACTACAATATGTGTCAAGGCCTTTCTTTCTGCTTCCTCTAATCGCAGATTCATTTTCTTACTATAGTCCAGGAATTCTCTTTGCATTTCTTTGTTGTTATTAATTTCTTCTTGAATTTCCTTAACGCTTTTCCCTCTAACTTGAGCAAACGATTCGAGGACCATTCCTACCCATTCCTTAGCTTGTCTTTCAGCAATAAAACTTGCCGCATCTAACTTCAATCTTTCCTGATCTACTTTTACCAAATATTCCTCTAATTCTTTAGGGAGTTCTATCTCTTTAATAGTTAGTTTCAAGTTCTTAGGATCAAAACCGGCTTTGACTAAAGCACCATCTGCAGCTTGGAATTTTTTTTCAGTTTCCTCTTTCACATCTTTAATTCTCTCGATAGATTCCATAGAGGCCATTTCAGCAAAAACTGCTCTTAGGGCACCAACTACCGAATCTTCGGTCCATCTCTTTAGCCCCTCTTCATCATAAGGAACATCTGACATTACTATTTCAATAAGATCCCCGAGATCCCCTTTCTTTTTAGCAACCTTTCTGGGTAAGTTTAAGTAAGCTACTGCGTCCACCATTAAAGCTTGGGCTCCGTATTTTACACCATTATATTCCTTTTTCCTGGTAATAACTTTTCTGGCTGGATAATCCAAATTAAACATCTTCTTTGGTCTCTTTTCTAAACGACAAAAAAATAAAGGTACAAAATGAATCCCACTATCTCGAAAAGCAATCGGTTTCCCTAAAACTACTAATACTGCCATCTCATTCGGCTGGAGAACTTTAATTGATCCAATTACATAGATCAGAATTAACGGAATAATCCAAATCATTACTTTTACCTCCTATTTAGTTTTTAAATATTTCTCCGAATAAATTCGGAGACCAAGAATTGAAAATATCTATTTTCTTGGTATTTATATTTTAGCATAGTAGTCTATTTTTGTCAAATTGACTTTTTGATTTTGTTTTAATTTGACTTGTGATAAAATATTAATAAGATATGAAGTTAAATAAATTAAAATTTTTATTTGTTTTAATTCTCATTCTATTTTCCTTTTCTCTTTTCAGTTTTTCTACTCTTGCTGCTGAAAAATTAGAGACCACATACCCAGAAATCGAAGGAGAAAAAGTAACCGAAGGAACCACTTTACCAGAATATGTAAGTTATATCTTTAGGCTTTCTCTAATTATTGCCGCCGTAGCTGCTCTGGCAGCTTTGATCTATGGTGGATTTCGCTATTTAACTTCAGCTGGCTCGCCAGTAACTCAAAACGAGGCTAAAAACTGGCTTTTTGGTGGGATAATAGGCTTGATCCTCATTCTTTCTTCTTATCTAATCTTAAATACTATTAATCCTGAGCTGTTAAAATTAGAAATTCCAGGACTAGAAGAACAACAACTAGATACTTCATCTGATCCATCTTTCCCTGATGTTGAAAAAATAATTCATCAAGAAACTCCAATTGGAACTTTAGTAGAAAACCTTTTAGCTAAAAATATAGATTGCTATGACTATGATTCTGAAGGAAATATGACTGATCCCCCAGAAGGATGCGGCTGTTCCGCAAAAAGTCCAGGAAGCCAAGGAGGAGTGGAAATGATGGAAAACTGGGACCGACTAGATTGTATTAAGAAATTGGCTGAGGCAGTAAGGATAAAAGTAAAGAAACTTAAAGAATTAGCTGAAGCACTAAAAGCAGAAATTGATAAATGTACTTGTTCACGCTGCTCCTGCGGTTGCAGATGTCCCGATAATATTACTAAAACATGTAATGGTTCTAACGATCCTTGTCCAACCAGGGAAAAAATAGACGAACTAAGAGAAGAGATTAAAGAACTAGTAACCGGAGAAGGAGTATCTGATCCGAACTTTTTAAGTATCAGAGAAGGAATTAAAAGGTTAAAAAAGATGAAAGCAGAATTAGAAAAAGATTTGAATTACTTGAGAGAAGCAGAAGATTTAATGAAATACAAATGTGAGTATGAAACAACCTTAAATTTAGTAAAGTTTTTTGACCTCAAGGAAGGGAGAGAAGATATTGATAAAGAAGAATTTGAGAATTTTGATATTAGGAAATATTGCATAGAATTCAACTGCATAGAATGGGAACATCCTGATGAATTAGAAAAAAGATTTTGCATTAAATATGAGTTAAACGAAAAAGGCCGATTATGTAAGGCAACAACAACAGAGGCAACAAAAGATGAGATAAAAGAATATTTTGTCTTTGACGGCGACCCGGCCACTTTTTATTGTTTACTTGAAGAGTAATTTATGAAAAAATTTATCTTTCTTAAATTCTGTTTTATTCTTACCATTATTGGACTGATTTTGATATCTCTTAATTTCTCATTTCCTAATCAAAAAAGGGGAATTTCAGCTCAAGGACTTTGGCAAGAGCCTGAAGAAAAATGTGTTATTGATGCTGTAATAGAAAATGGTTTTGAAATGGGGAAAGTACCAATCGGAGAAACAGTTGATTACTCTGAACTCTATATTGAAGAGATAATCTGTAATCTTAATGCCATAATTACAAATACTCAAAAGGCAGCCGATGCTGCTTACGACGAAGGTAGCAAAGATGATTTATATGACCTTCCTCCCCAATTTGTATGCGAAAATTGTAAACCAGCCTGCAATTGTGAAGAAGATGATGAAGGAGAATGCACTTCTTGTAGTTGTATTTGTAAGGATCCCTGTGGTCCTTTCGATAAAGTTGCTGCCAGGGTAAAAACAATTCAAAATGCTTACAAAAAAATAGTTATTGCTAATAATAATATTGCCCATTTGGTTGATGTCGAAGGTAAAATTACTCTTTGCGCCTATTCGGGAATAGGTTTAGATTCTGTAACTGGTGAAATAGAAATTCCTGAACAATTGAACAGATGGAAAATTGTAAATGCCTTCACTAATTCAAGAAACAAATTAGAAAGATGTATTACAGGCTATGGACATGTTTTGGATTTTAAAATGACCAAGATAACACTCCTAAATTGCATGACTGCTCTGGACGAGATGGAAACGAAAGGAGGAATAGTGATTCTTCCTGGTTTCGAGTATTTTGCTGCCACTAGTACTATGGAATATTTATGCTTTCAGGATCTTGCTCCAGTAGATAGTGATTATTGTTATGCTTATAATAGTGAATGTTTTTTAACTGATAAGGAAAAAGAAACTTGCAGAAAAAACAAAGACTCTGTCGAATGCGAAGAAATAATAAAGGATTTAATGTACAATTTCTTTCGTTGTGAAGGAGTAATAAAATAAATTTAATAAACAATTAATATATGAAATTAAATAAATTTAAACTCTTTTCCATTTTAATCCTCATCTTTTTCCTATTCTCCATGTTCAACTCCCTTATTTCTGCCGAGGAAAGAGGCCTGGAAGTTGAATATCCAGATGTAGAAGGAGGAATAACTACTTCAACTACTATTTCAGAATACGCAGCTTATATCTTTAGATTATCTATGATTATCGCTGCTATTCTTGCTTTTGCTGTTCTAATTTATGGCGGCTTTCGTTATTTGACTTCAGCTGGCAATCCTATAGCGATGAGCGATGCCAAAAGTTGGATTTTCGGAGGCATTATAGGTTTAGTTCTCCTCCTCTGCTCTTATATAATTTTAACAATTATTGAACCTGGTCTCGTTCAACCCGATGTTAAACCAATAGAACCTGTTGGTGGAATTTATTTGATATCTGAAAAAGGTGAAAAAAGAGATTTTTATTCTATTGACGTAATTTCTGAAATCCCTGAAAATTTTAATGCTGTCCAAATAGAGTTTATAAGCGATCCACCATTAGATGAGAAGTATGACGACCCCAATAAAGAAGAGTTGATTTCAATTTTTTATTACAGTGAGACGAATAGGGAAGGAGAGATAGAAAAGGTTGAAAATAATAAAACTCCTGGCAGTTCTTCTCCTTCCAGTGCCCAAGGCTTTGAATTTACCCCAAGATCTCTATATTTTCTCTGGCAGAAACCGGGAGTTTACCTTTACGGAGAAGAGAATTTTAAAACTCCTCCTATCCCAATGGTTAATACAGCAAGTCAAAAAACCCTTAAAGATTTTAGTGATAAAGCAAGATCGATAGCATTCGTGGAGGAGAAAGACCTCCCTTGGGAAAAGAAAGGTTATACGGCTGTTCTTTTTGAAGATACTGATTATGAAGGAACGTGCGAACTTAAAGCGTATACGAACGAAAATATAGCCGATAGATTAAAAAATAAAGTTTCCTCAATCACTATTTCTCAAGGATTGCTGCCATACGGTGAGATAATATTTTACGATAAGATAAATTGCGAAGGGAAAGAACATTCTGTTAAACTTGAGGAAGGACTACTTGGAACGGGAATTGGCATGTCTGTTTCTTTGGACAGTGAAGATACAGGGCTTGATCAATGTTTATCTTTGAAAATTAATGGTAATTTTTCGGTTCTTATGAACACTGAAAAAAATCTGGAGGGAAGGTGTATGCTTTTCAGCAAAGTAGGCTGTACTCCCACTTTTAAAGGAACTCATATTTATTCTGCTGACCCAGAAAGTTTCAGACCAAAAGCAGCCTATATCTTCCCAACTATAGAATAAATTTCCAAAACTAATTAAATGAAACCAAATAAATTTCTTTTTCTTTTAGTTGTTACCTTTTTTCTCTTTTCTTTTTTAGGTTCTTTTGTTTTTGCCGAAGAAAGAGGTCTGGAAGTTGAATATCCAGAGGTAGGAGGAGAAAAGATAAGCACTTCAACAACTATTTCAGAATATACATTATATATTTTTAAGCTTTCCTTGATTATTGCCGCAATAGCCGCTTTTACGGTTTTAACTTATGGCGGTATTCGTTATTTGATTTCATTTAACAATCCTGGAGTTATGAAAGATGCTAGAATTTGGATCTCTTCGGGAGTTATAGGCCTTCTTATTATCCTTGCCTCTTATTTGATTTTAACTACTATCAATCCTGAAATTATAGTCCCGGAGGTAAAGCCGATTGAGCCAAATACCGGAATTTATCTAATAAATAATCAAGGTGAAAAGAAATATATCTCTCAGAGCCAAAATAAAATTCCTTTTGAATCTGTCTCTTTAGAATTTATAAGTACTGAAGATGAATTATATTCAGTCTTTATTTGTTCTAAAGAAGAATTTGATAATAAAAATTCAAAAGAGATATTGAATAAAGGAGGTACTCATTCCGCGAGTAATGTTAAATCTATCTATTTTCTTTGGAATAAACCAGGGGTTTATCTTTATACTAAAGGAGGTTTTGGTACTCCTCCTCCCCCTAAATTTTTTAAATCAAGTTCTGGTTATCTTGAAGATTTAAATAACGAGACAAAATCAATAAGAATTAAAGATGTCGAAGGTGAGTTTTCTTTCTTAGCAATCTTATTCTCAGACATTGATTTTGAAGGAAAGAATGGTATTGGTGCTGCTATTAAAGACTCCTCCAATCTTAATTATGTAAAAAACAGCATTTCTTCAATTGATGTCTCCAGAGTTATTCCTTTAAGTCAAGTCCCAGCTGATGGAGGAGAAGTAATATTCTATGATGATATTGACTGTACTAAAAAAGAACATATTGAAAGCATAAAAGCAGGTAGTTCCCCTGGTGGTAGTTATTTCTCTCAATTCAATAAATTTGGTAAATCTGTAAATTTCTCCTGGCCCGTGCTCTCTTTTGAGATCAAGGGGGATTGCTGGGTTATATTTAATACCGAAAAAAGCTTTATTGGGAGATCAGAAATCTTCAAACAAGAAGGATGCTATCCTACACTAAAAGGAACTTATATCTATCATCCTCACCCTGATATAAAAAGAGAACCAAAAACAGCAACTGTTTTTTATACTCCAGAATAAAAACTGCTAGTTAATTGTTACTTCTGATTACAATTTTTCTTTCTTCTTTTTTCTCAAGGTCAAACTTTAAAATAATACTTTCTTCAGGTAAAAGTTTAATTACTTTTTCTGCCCATTCAATAGCCACAATGTTTTTAGGGCTGGAAATAATCTCTTTAAAACCAAGGATTAAAAGTTCCTCTGGTTTTTTTATTCTGTAGCAATCAATGTGGTAAAAATATTTGAAGTTGGAAGCTGGAATTTGAAATTTCCTTAAAATTACGAAGGTAGGACTCAAGATTTTACTTTTAATCCCCAGCCCTTTGCCAAAACCCTGTAAAAAAGTTGTTTTACCACTTCCTAATTCTCCTTTAAGAGCTACCACAAGCGCTCTTTCCTTTGGCAAAGAATTTAGTAATTTCTGGGCTAATTTTTTGCCTAGGTTCTTTGTTTGAGCTGCTGAGTAAGTAAGGTGTTCTTGTGTCATACTATAGTTAGTATAAATTATCTTAGCCCAGGAATAAAGAATAATATATTGACTTTGAAGAGGAAATGGAGTAATTTAGGATAACCTCATTAATTTTATGGAAAATTATAACCGAGCTAAAAAACTTATTGAGGAATCTCGAAATATCTATATTTTCCCTTCCCAGGATTTTAGAGCTGACAGTTTTTCTGCTTCTGTGGCTCTTTTTTATGCTCTAAAAAAACTGAACAAAAAGGTAAACCTAATTTTAAATAAAACTCCTGAGGAATTTCACTTTTTAGCTGAGAATATCCAAATTAATCCTCTTCCCCAAGATTTTGTCATCTCAATTAAAGAGAAGGGAACAAAGATTTCTCAGGTTTTTTATGAGAAAATAGAAGATGAACTGAAAATATATTTAAGAACTTCTAACGGGGTACTTAGTAAAGAAAACATTTATCTTAAGAGTCAGAATCTCAATCAAAACGAACTTTTCCCTTTACCTGATCTTTTAATAACCTTAGGAATTAAGAGTCTCCAAAAACTTGAAAATGATTTCCAGGAAAGTCTACCTTTAATTTTGGATATTGATAATCAAATTGAAAATGAGAACTTTGGCAAGATTAATTTGATAGAAAATCCATTAATGTCTCTTTCTGATATTGTTCTCAATCTTTTAAGAACAATAGGGGAAGAGGTTCCTGAAGAAAACAACTATTTATCATCACCAGAATCTCTCCTTTTTGAAAGAATCCTTAAAAAAATTAAATTTAAAGGAGAAAAAAATGTCGCCTGCGCCCTCTTGGAAAAAGAGGATTTTAAAGAAACCAATTCCAATCCCTCGGATTTGTCGTTTTCTTTGGAAAGATTGAAATCCGATATTTCACCCTTAAGAGACTTCCTTCTCCTTTGGCAAAACTATAATTCTCCCCTTGTTATCAAAGGTGTTTTTTATTCTGCAAACAAGAATCTCGGCCAGAAAATATTAAAACATTTTGATGGAAATCAAAAAGGAAATGGGATTCTTTTTTTCGTTCCTCGAGAAAATCTTTCTGAAGCCAGAGATGAAATTTTAAAAATAATTGAAAAATAATCATCTTCATGGAAAAAATTACTGCTCAGGTAAAAATAGAAAAAACTGTTTTTAGTAAAATCCAGAATGATGTTAATGCTGTCTTAGATTTGAAAAAACAAATTGAAAAAGTATTAACAAAAGAAACAACTAAAATCTTTGAAGTTGTTTTGTCAGGAGCAATATCTCTTAATGCTTCTGATATCCATATCGAACCCGAGAAAGAGAATGTAAAGACCAGAATAAGGATTGATGGAATATTACACGATGTTTTGTCTATAGAATTTAAAATATATCGTTCTCTACTTTCCAGAATCAAGCTCTTATCTGGAATTAAGTTAAATATCACCAAAAAGGCCCAAGACGGAAGATTTACTGTTTTAATTGAGAAAGATGAAATTGAAATAAGAGTCTCTGTTTTGCCTTCTGAACACGGAGAATCTATCGTAATGAGGATTTTAACTCCTAAAAAATTGATAAAAATAGAAGAGCTGGGGATAAGAAATGAAATAATTGGTCAGTTTAAAAAAGAAATAAAGAAGACAAACGGGATGATTATTATAACCGGACCTACTGGTTCGGGAAAAACTACTACACTTTATGCTGTTTTAAAAAGAATCCAAAAACCAGAAATTAAGATTATCACAATCGAAAACCCAATCGAATATCATTTAGAAGGAATATCTCAAACTCAAGTAGCACCAGAAAGGGGATACAATTTTTCAAACGGACTCAGGGCAATAGTTAGACAAGATCCCGATATAATTTTAGTAGGTGAAATACGGGATTATGAAACAGCTAAAATTGCCTTGCAAGCTGCCCTGACCGGGCACTTAGTTTTGACAACACTACATACCAATGATGCAGCAGGAACAATAGTTCGACTTCAATCTCTAGGAGAAAAAGCCATTAATATCGCCCCCTCTATAAATATGGCTATTGCTCAAAGGTTAGTAAGAAAAGTTTGTAAAAAATGTGTTAAGTTTTTCCCTCCCACAAAAGAAGAATTACAGATGTTTAAAAAAGAATTAAGTCTTTTAGAGAAAAAAATAAAAATTCCGAAGATGGATAAAAATCTAAAGATACCAAAAGCTCAAGGTTGTAAGTTTTGTAATTCTACGGGTTATAAGGAGAGAATAGGAATTTTTGAATTTTTTTTAGTGGATGATGAAATGGAAAATTTTATCTTAAAATCCCCATCTGTTTCTGATTTGAGAAAAAAAGCTCAAAAAAAAGGAATGATTTTAATGAGAGAAGATGGTTTAATAAAAGTTCTTCAAGGAATGACCACGTTGGAAGAAGTAAAGAGAGTGGTAACAGATTAATAAAAAAAAGAGCCCAAAACTAGACATTTTCTTTAAAGCATGATTAAAGCTAGAATTCCTCCGGGGAATAATCTAGCCGAAGCCAAATTTTCCATTCCAAGAAGAGACTCCTATCCAGTTTTGGACTCTTTCATTATTTTACTATACTTTTAAAAATATGTCAACCCCTGTCTCCTTTTTACCCTTTTTAAGGATAATTACCATTTGTCTCCTCTTTTTCCCTTTAGTAACCCCGACCTCGGCTGCTAATCCACTAAATATCGTTATAAATGAAATTGCATGGATGGGCACAAATAATTCTCCTCAAGATGAATGGATTGAACTTTACAATAATTTATCCTTTCCAACAAATATAAGTGGCTGGAAATTAAAATCTGACGATGGAACTCCGGAAGTTATTCTGAAAGGTAAAATCCCTGCAAAAGGATTTTTTCTTTTAGAAAGAACTGATGAAACAACTTTAATCGACATTAAATCTGACTTAATTTATAAAGGAAGCTTGAATAATAACGGCGAACGTCTAAGGTTGTTTGATTCTGAAGGAAAAATAATCGACGAAATAAATTGCTCTGATGATTGGTTTAAAGGAAACAATGAAACAAAAAGAACTATGGAAAGGAAAGACACTTTGACATCAGGAGAGAATCTAGAAAACTGGCAAAACAGCCAGGACACAGGAGGAACACCTAAGGCTAAAAATAGCCCAGGAGAAAAAATTAAAGAATTAGATTCTCGGCTTTCTGGGGAAGAAATCCAGGTAAAAGAAACAGAGGATAAAGAAGAGTTGGCAATGATCAATAAGCAAGTTCCAAAACCTTGGAATCCTTTTTTTACTTTTTTAATTGCTCTCACTATCGCCATTTTTTCAGGTATAATTGTTTTAATCCTTAGAAAAAAAGACAATTGAATTTTGGTGAATTTTAAAGTAAAATTAGGGAATATGAAGTTAGTCAATAGAATCTCACCAAAAAAATATGAGATTAAAGGAAAAATATATTCAGAAGCGAGAAAGCTTGTCCCTAAAAAAATCAATATTTCTAAAAAGAAATTAAAAGAACTTTATCTAGAAAAGAAAATCTCTTGCCCAAAAATCGCCAAGATTTATAGATGTAATAAAAATACCATCCAACAAAGATTACAGGAATACGGGATCAAGAGAAGGACACGCTCTGAAGCGAATAAAGTACGCCACAATTTAAATATTCCAAAGAAAGAATTAAAAAGATTGTATGTAGAACAAGAAAAATCGTCGAATGATATAGCAAGAATTTATAGCTGTAGCCCAAGCACCGTCCGCCGTTTATTAAGAGAGTGCGGATTAAAAGTAAGAACGAAATCAGAAGCGCGTCGCCTCTTATTTAATATCCATATTCCTAAAAAAGAACTTAAAAATCTGTATTTAGGAAAGAAACTATCTTCACCCAAGATTGCTAGAAATCATAAATGTAGTCCGGGCTTTATTAGGAATAGATTGAGAGAATATAAAATTCCAATTCGTCCTCTCCAAGAAGCTTTACCATTATCCAATAGACCAAAGCATCCTCAATGTAACTTTAATGGGAACCCAGAAAAAAAAGCATATCTAATGGGCTTTAGACAAGGTGATCTCCATGCAAGAGTAGCGAGTAAAAATAGTTCCACGATCTTTATTAATGTTGGTTCAACCAAGCCCGAACTAATTAAGATAGTAGAACAATCTTTCTCTCCTTATGGCCATATATGGAAGGGGAAGCCAACCATCAAAGGTATTGTTTATATTAGTTGCTCGCTTAATAGGAGTTTTAACTTTTTATTAATTAAAAAAGATTTAATTGAAGGTTGGATACTTAGAAGCTCAAAATGTTTTGCTGCATTTCTGGCTGGCTATACAGATGCTGAAGGAACTTTTTGTCTATGTGGGGACAATGCTGTTTTTAGCATTAAATCTCAAGATAGAAATATTCTTTATCAAATCCGCTCTAAGCTAGTTGATTTAGGAATTTTTCTTAGGCCACCTCAAATAGCCAGAAAAGAAGGAACACTAGATACAAGAGGGACAGTAAGCAATAAAGATATTTGGGCTATTTTTATGCATCGTAAAGATTCCTTATTAAAGTTAATTGATTTGCTTAACCCTTATTTGAAACACACTGATAAACAAAGGCGGATGAAAATCGTAAAAAATAATGTCTTGTGGCGGAATAAAAAGTATAATAATCGTCCAGGCACAAAATGGTATAGAGAATATTTAAAAGAAGGGATAAAAATATGAGTGGTCATAGTCATTACAAAACTGTAAAAAGAGTTAAAGATGCTCACGATACACAGCGGGGAAAGATTTTCTCAAAAATGGCCCGGATGATTTCAGTTGCTGCCAAAGAGGGAACTGACCCAGCCAGTAATTCTAAATTAAGACAAGCCATGGATGAAGCCAGAAGCTTTAACATGCCTAAGGATAATATTGAAAGAGCAATAAAGAGAGGAAGCGGCGAGACCAAAGAAGGAAAATTTGAAGAAGTAAATTACGAAGCTTTTGGACCAGGAGGAATTGCCGTTATTATTGAAACTATAACTGATAATAAAAACAGGACCTTGGCTGAGATAAAACATATTCTTCAGAAATACAATGGGAAGTTAGCCGAATCTGGTTCAGTAAAATGGCTATTTGAAAGAAAAGGAGTAATAACCATAAACACTGCTGACCAAATACAAGCAATCAAGAAAGAGGATTTAGAGATGAGAGCAATTGAAGCCGGAGCAGAAGATACTTTTTGGCATATAGATGAAAATCTTTTAGATATTTATACAAAAACTGAAAATTTAGAAGAAATTAAAAAAAATCTTAAAGATCAAGGAGTTAAATTTGAATCAGCATCTTTAGATTGGGTAGCAAAAGATCCAGCTGAAATTGCCCAAAAAGAGAAAGAATCTTCGGAAAAGTTCTTTGAGGAGTTATCTGAAAACGACGCTGTCCAGGATGTGTATTCGAACATCAAAGATTAAAACTTATTCATATGATTATAGTGGGTATTGATCCAGGATTAGCCACGATTGGATATGGTGTCATAAAAGTTAAAAATGGATTAAAGTGCTTAGATTACGGAGTTATAGAAACTCCTCCTTTATTATTAAAAGAAGAGCGTTTGAAAAAAATATACCTTGAAATATCCAAGTTATTAAAAAAATATAATCCTAAAGTCTTAGCTGTAGAAAACATTTACTTTTTTAAAAATGCAAAGACAATAACCTCAGTAAGCGAAGCGAAAGGGGTGATTTTATTAGCAGCTGCTAAAAAGAAAATCAAAATTCAGGAAATTCCCCCGCCTCAAGTAAAAATGATTGTTTGCGGTTATGGAAGAGCAGAGAAAAAACAAATCGAGAAAAAAGTAAAAAGAATTCTGAAACTAAAAGAATTACCAAAGCCAGATGATGCAGCAGATGCTTTAGCAATTGCTATTTGTTGTTCAAGGCTTAAAAAATCTACAAGGGGTTGACAAGTCTTTAGGGAACATTATAATGTTTGACATACGGTTAAAAGGTCGGTTTAGAAGATTATTTTAATTAAGTTAATTTGAATTTTATGACAATTGAAGATAAAGCATTAAATCCTTTCTTAAACCAGGAAGAAGGCGAATCTGAAGAAGAGAAACCTGAAGAAGAAGGAAAAGAAGAGGAAGCTGAAAAAACAACAGAAGGAACAGAAGAAAAGGAAGAAGAGGAAGGAATAGAATAAGAATAAATACTAAAGCCCTGGCAGAGAAAAAATAGAGATGAGTTCCGAGAGAGAACTCTATGGCTTAAATAAAATCCTTACTGATTAAGCATTTGATAGCCGAGTCGGTATTGCTATAATAAAGTAATGCCTACTCGGTTTTATCTTGCGCCCCAACGCGCCAAGTAGGTTGGTCGGGCTTTTACTATTATGTCTTATAACTCAATTTATTGGAAAAATATTATCAAGAACATAAAGAAAAAGCCTTGGAGGATAGAAAAAAATATCCTCAAAATAGTTATTACTGGGCAAATAGAGAAAAAATTTTGGCACATACAAGAAAATATCAACAACGCCCAGAAGTAAAAGAGCATCGTAATAAACGAAAACAAACCCTTAAAGGTAGATTTGAAACATATAAAAGTGGGGCTAAAAGAAGAAGAATTGAATGGAAATTAACCTTTGAAGAATTTAAAATTTTTTGGCAAAAACCTTGTTATTATTGTGGAAAGGAAATAGAAACTATTAGACTTGATAGAATAAATGCTCAGAGGGATTATTCTATTGATAATATTATTCCTTGTTGCTCAGAATGTAATAAACTTAGAGGAAAAATATCTCAAGAAAAATTTATTAAAATGTGTAAAAAAATAGCCGACCATCTATCTTGATTTATTTGGGCGGAGCTTTTTTTATTTTCCAACCAATATCTTCCTTGCCCGTATATAATCTGAATTCCTTAGGTTTTTTAAAAAAAGAGGGATATATTTAATAACGATTAATTTATTTCTTTTAACTTCGTTTTCATACAATCCCTGATAATCCAATAAGTCTTAGGAGCGACATTGAAGCGTTTGGTGAATTTAGTTGCTTTGGACATTTTCTTCTAAATATCTGTAGGTTCAACTAATAAATCTAAAAAATCTCTTTCTCTTAAAATGACTAGGGGGGGTAGAGCTGAAATTGTTTTTCTTTCTGCCTCCCCACCATAGGAATTTTACCTTGGGAGCAGGGCTTTAAAGTTTAAATGTGTTATTATAAATAATATGGCCCAAAGAGTTTACCGAAGAAAAATCTTTCAAAAAAAGAGAAAGAATATTATTATCAATCTCCTTAAAATATCAGGAGCTATTTTATTTGTTTTCCTATTTATTGCCGTCATTTTATTTATTCTCAATATTAGAGATCTACCAAGACCTGAAAAATTTACTGAAGGGATAATCCCACAATCAACAAAAATCTATGATCGAGAAGGAAAAGTGATTCTATATGAAATTGCTGGTGAAGAAAAGAGAACTTTAGTCTCTTTAAGTGAGATTCCTGATTATTTGGAATTAGCAGTGATTGCAGCTGAAGACAAAAATTTTTATGAACATCAGGGGTTAGACTTTACAGGAATTTTCCGTGCTATTTTAACCGACCTTAAATTAAGAAAACCTATTCACGGTGGTTCAACAATTACCCAACAATTAATCCGTTCATATTTCCTAACTACTAAAAAGACATTAGAGAGAAAAACTAGAGAGATCCTCTTAAGTTTAGAGCTTGAGAGACGCTATTCAAAAGATCAGATTCTAGGATGGTATTTAAACCTTATTCCTTTTGGTTCAAATCTTTATGGAGTCGAAGCAGCTTCCCAGGCATTTTTTGGGAAACGTGTCTCTGATATCTCCTTAGAAGAGGCAGCGATTATTGCTGCTATAATCAAAACTCCCTCTTATCTTTGGCCAGGCGGGACCCATTTAGACGAACTCTTAGGCAGAAAGGATTATGTCCTAGGAAGAATGAAGGAATTAAATTACATTAGCGAAGAGCAAGAAAAAGAGGCAAAAGAAAAGGAAATTAAGTTTACTCTTAAAATTAATCCCATAGAGGCTCCTCATTTTGTAATATATGTTAAATCCTATCTTGAAGACAAATATGGAAGGGACTTTCTAAATAGAGCTGGTTTAAAAGTTTATACAACCATAGATATTGATCTTCAAAAGAAAGCTGAAACCCTTATAGAAGAAGGAGTAGAAAATTTAAAAAAATACAATGTTCATAATGGGGCCTTAGTTAGTATTGATCCTAAAACTGGTGAAATCTTAGCAATGGTTGGCTCTAAAGATTGGCATGGAGAGTCCGAAGAATGCTCCCCAGAGACAAATATGTGCAAATTTGACCCTAAAGTAAATGTTACCCTTAGTTCACGCCAGCCAGGATCTGCTTTTAAACCTTTCGCTTATGCAAAAGCGCTTCAAAAAGGCTTCACCCCTAAAACACTCATTTGGGATTTAGCCACTGAATTTGACCCAAATTGTTCTCCAGAATGTAACCAGACTTATGGTAAATATGATTCAAAATGCTACCACCCAAGAAACTATGATAATAAATTTATAGGGTTAATAGACATAAGAACCGCTTTAGCTCAATCTAGAAATCTTCCTTCAGTTAAAGTTTTGTATCTAGCCGGGCTTGAAGAGACATTAGGATTAGCAAAAAGCCTTGGTATTACTACATTGGAAAACGGAAGAGTTTATGGTTTGTCCTTGGTATTAGGAGGAGGAGAAGTAAGGCTTTTAGAAATGACTAAGGCTTACTCAGTCTTTGCTAATGATGGAATAAAAGTACCTTTAAACTTTATTAAAAAAATAGAAGATGGAGATGGAAATATTATTGAGGAAATAAAAAAAGGCGAATCAAGAATTTTACCTTCTCAGATTACCAGACAGATAAATGATATTCTATCTGATAATGAAGCCCGTGCTGCTGTGTTTGGATGGAATTCTGCTTTGTATTTTAAGGATTATGATGTCGCAGTTAAAACCGGAACTACCCAATTCTTTAATGATGCTTGGGCAATCGGTTATACTCCATCAATAGCAACTGGGGTTTGGATAGGTAATAATGATAACTCTTCTATGACAAAACCAGGAGTGGTATTATCGGGTCCAATCTGGCATAATTTTATGCTTGAAGCCCTGAAAAATTATCCTAAAGAAGAGTTTAAAAAACCAGAAGAGATCACAACTGGAAAGCTTGTATTAGACGGTGAGATATTAGAAGAACCTCATTCCATTCTTTATTATGTTGAAAAAAAAGATCCTCAAGGAGAAATCCCTGAAGACCCATCAACCGACTTACAATATTTAAACTGGGAATACTCAGTAAATAAATACTTTGATTCTTTTTAACTCAATTTTATTGGCATTGATACGTAAATATAACTTTCATCTCCAACTGGTTTTAAAACACCAGGACCGTCTTCACCATTCAGTTCAAAAATAACTTCTGAACTTTTAATATTCTGTAATCCTGAAATAAGGAATCTATAATTAAAGGAAATCTCAATTGGTTCTCCTTTTATTTTTATTGGAAGGTAAGATTCATTTTTTCCTATTTCAGGACTTTCAGAGTATATTTTTAATTGATTATCCTTGGATTGGACAACTAATTTAACCTCTGAGATTTTACCACCAAATAATCCTGCTTGTTTTAATTGATTTTGAAAATCATCTTTTTTAACTATAATCTGTGTCTTGTATTTCTTAGGAATAATCTCCTGATATTTAGGATATTCTCCTTCGATTAAACGAGAAAGAACCTGAACACGAGAATGAGATGTTTCTTCGTTTATATTCTCAAATAAAATTTGATTGGGGGAGAAGTAGATTATAGTATGACCGTCTTTTTGACTTAAAATATTTATCAATTCTCTGATCGCATCTTGAGGAAGAATAAAAGAAACTTCCTTTTTTATTTCTTCTTTTAAAGTAATAGTTTTTTCAGCTAAACGAAAACTATCAGTTCCAACAACCTTTAATAGGTCTTTTTTAAAAGAAAAATAAATACCAGATATTTCAGGTCTTATCTGAGATATTGAAGGAATCTCAATAATTTGACTAAGAGCTTCTAAGAGTTTTTGGTTGGAAATTTTAACTATTTCTTCTTTTTCCATCTTCGGTATTATTGGAAACTCCTCAGGATCCATACCTTGAATCTGAGTTGCCTGATTTTTAGTTTCTAATATTAAATTTTTATCCTGGCTCCTTAATTCTATTTTTTCTTCTTTTAAAAGATTAATTAAACTTGAGAAGAAAGTAGCTGGAACTGCAATTTTTCCCTCTTCTTTTATTTTAGCTAATACCCACCAACTAATACTTGTTTCTAAATTGGTAGTATCAAGACGTAAAAAATTACCCTCACAAGATAATAAAACATTACTAAGAGCAGGTAAGGTTAAATTTTTCTTTGCTATTTTTTCAACAACCTCTAGTCCGTTTTTTAAATTGTTTTTTAAAATTTCAATTTTCATAATATTAATCTATATTAATTTATATTAAATTATTGTTGTTATTAGGATAATGATTTTGGGGAGAAAAAGACCTTTTTACTTATAAATTAAAGTAAAATTTGTTTTTAGATATGTTAAATAACTGTTTAAAAATGTCTTAATGGTAATAGGATAAGTTTTTAATAAAATTAGTTAGGGATAATAATTCACGATTAGTCAACAGTTTTTTCACAGTTTTTCTACAGACTTTCACTATAGATTCTTTGGCGGATTAAACCCATTTCATTTATTAAACTCTCATTATTTTCTAATTCCTTAGATATTTTTTCACAAGCGTAAATAGCTGTAGTATGATCTTTACCACCGAATTTTCTTCCAATTGAGGGGTAAGATTCTTTCAATTCAAATCTTAATAGATACATTGCAATTTGACGCGGCCTGACAATTTCCTTTCTCCTCGTTAAGGCTAGAAGGTCTCCTCCTTTTAAGTCATAAAATTGAGCTACAGCTTGAACTATTTTTTTATAAGTGGTAGATCTAGCGGGAAAGTTAATTAAGTTGGATAAAAGCTTTTTAACAACATCAATATCAGGAGATTTATTATTTAATTTTTTAAAAATTAATAATCTATTTAAAGCTCCTTCTAGCTCTCTAATATTTCGTTGGATATTTGAAACAATATACTCTAAAACGTCGGAATGTAATTCAATTCCCTTTTCTTCACATTTTGCTTTTAGTATTGCCATTCGAGTCTCAAAATCAGGAAGACTTATATCTGCAATCATTCCTCCTTCAAACCTTGATCTTAATCTTTCCTCTAACGCCGGAATAGCTTTTGGAGGCTTATCAGAAGAAAGAATTATTTGCTTGTTTGCTTCACGTAATGTATTAAAGATGTGGAAAAACTCTTCCTGTGTTTTTTCTTTTCCAGCTAGAAATTGAGCATCGTCCATAATTAAAACATCTATCTCTCTGAGTTTTGTTTTTAAGTTTTCGATTTCATGTTCTCTAATTGCCCTCACTATTTCTGAAGTAAATCTTTCAGCAGGAACATATTTAACATTCTTTTTAGGAAAGTTTTCAACGATCCGATTGCCAATAGCTTCTAGAAGATGAGTTTTTCCTAATCCTACTCCTCCATAAATAAATAAAGGATTATAAACTAGGCCGGGATTGTCTGAAATTGCCCAGGCAGCTGCATGAGCTAGTTCATTAAAAGAGCCGATTACAAAATTATCAAATCTATAGATAGGATTAAGGTTAGTCTCTTGGTCTATTTTAAATTCATTAAAGCTGAGTTGATTTATCTCGAGTTCTTCCCGTTTTTTAGAAATAGACTTACTTTTGGTTCTTGAGGGTTTTTCTAGTTGAACAGTATAGTTTATTATTTTAATACCATTATCTAAATTACGGAGTATTTTTAAAATAGTATTGTGATATTTACTGGAAAGCCATTCTTTAGAAAAGGAATTAGGAACAGAGACTATAATTTCCCCGTCTTTCTTTGAAAGGATTTTAGTATTTCGGAACCAAGTGGCAAAATTGGCTCGAGATACACCAAATTGTATTTGGGCAAGAACAGCTTGCCAGAGTTCTTCCTTATCCATAAAGCGATGATAAAGGGTTATATATTATTATCTTTCTATTTTTAGAATATAGCAAATGTCTCTAAAAATCAACCGAAAACACATCCTTGTTAATAAGTTGTGGATAAACTGTGAAGCCCAAGTTTGACTGAAAAATTATTTTTTGCTAATCTTTTAATATGTCTATAACTTATCAACCTAAAAAAAGGAAGAGAAAAAAGACGCATGGTTTTAGAACAAGAAGCAGGACAAAAGGAGGAACAAGGATTTTAGCTAGAAGGAGAGGAAAGGGAAGAAAGAGAATAACGGTGTAGGTTATTTCTTAATTTTTAATTTTATTATTCATTATTGTGTTAGCTAAGAAGTATTGCCTTAAAAGAAAAAAAGATTTTCAAAAAGTGAGTCAGAGAGGTAAGAAAATAGAAATAGACTTTTTGGTTCTAAAATTCTTACGAAACTCTCTTGATGTAACAAGAATTGGCTTTGTTGTTAGCCAGAAAGTTTCTAAAAAAGCATTTTTAAGAAACAAAATAAAACGAAGATTAAGAGAAATAATAAAGATTGATTTGTCTAATCTAGAGCCAGGATACGACTTGATTTTTTTTACTAAAAAGGAAATTATAGAGAAGGATTTTTTGGAGATAAAGAATGTAGTTGAACAAATTCTGGGAAAAGCAAAACTAACACATAAATAGATAATTTATAATTATGCTTAGAAAAATATTTTTAAAGATAATAAAAGTATATCAAAAGTTTATTTCGCCTCTTTTAGGTGGAAGTTGTCGATTTTATCCTTCTTGTTCTGAATATAGTTATAAGACAATTGAAAAGTACGGGGCTTTAAAGGGAGGAGCTCTTTCTTTCTGGAGAATATTGAGATGTAACCCTTGGAACAAAGGAGGAATAGATTTACCATGAAACTATTATGAATATTTTAATTCTCGTTTTTAATACAGTATTATATCAGCCGCTATTAAATGGTTTGATTTTACTCTACGAATATATTCCTGGTCATGATCTTGGAGTAGCTGTTATTGCTATTACTCTGATTATGCGCCTTTTACTCTATCCTTCTTCTATTCGTGGTGTTAGATCACAGAAAGCATTAGCTGATTTACAACCAAAGATCCAAGAAATCCAAAAAGAATATAAGGACGATAAAAATAAGCAAACAAAATTATTAATGGAACTTTATCAGAAGGAAAAGATTAACCCTTTTGCTGGTTGTTTACCTCTTCTTCTCCAACTCCCTATTTTAATTGCTCTCTATCAGGTTTTTTTAAGAGGACTTCAGCCAGAATCTCTAACTCAATCTCTTTATAGTTTTGTTCCTCATCCAGGTATAATAAGCTTTAGTTTTTTAGGATTAATTAATCTTGCAGAGTCTAACATATTTTTAGCTTTCTTAGCTGGCCTTTTTCAGTTTTATCAATTAAAGATTTCAACTGCCCAGAAAGGAAATATTAAAAAAGAAGCTACTGGCTTTTCAAAGATGATGCAGCAGCAGATGCTTTATTTTTTCCCAATCTTTACAGTCTTTATTATCTGGAAACTAGGCTCAGTTATTGGTCTTTATTGGATAGTCTCTATATTGTTTTCAATCGGGGAACAATATATAGTTAGAAAAAGACATGCTTAATAAAAAAGATTTAGAAAAAATTAAAAAGGAAACAGAAAGATTTTTTGAAAAAATGAATTTTGGGATAGAG
This sequence comes from bacterium, assembly GCA_030619905.1. Classification (GTDB taxonomy): domain Bacteria; phylum Patescibacteriota; class Minisyncoccia; order Minisyncoccales; family CG1-02-41-26; genus JAUXAO01. Next base: position 143,658 of record JAUXAO010000001.1, read on the forward strand.
ATTGGAATAAAAGAAAATGAAGAAAATATTGTTTCTGTAAGTTTAAAAATCGAAGAACCTCAGATATTAATAGGCAAAGATGGTCAGACCCTCATGGATATTCAGCATCTTTTAAAGAGGATTCTAAGAAAAGACCTGGAACAAGTTTTTATTGATTTTGACATTAACGAATACAAGAAGAAAAAAAGGGAATATTTGAAAGAGTTAGCCCAAAGTTCAGCTGATGAGGTCGTTCTTGCTAAAAAAGAAAAGACCCTCAATCCAATGTCTTCTTATGAAAGAAGAATAATTCACATTGAATTGTTGGGTCGGAATGATGTAAAAACAGAAAGTATTGGTGAGGAAATGGAAAGAAGGGTGGTAATAAAACCTTTAAAAGATTAACGACAACAGAAATAATTAATAGAACTGTCGCAGATACACTCTAGGCACTCGGTATTTATTTCTGTTGTTTTTTTATTCTCTTCACAAACACTTTTACATTCCTCGATTTTTTCTGAAGGAAACTGGTCATTTTGGTCAAAGATATCTCTACACCGGATTGTTTTAGTCTCTGTATTCTTTGCACAGTTATTAAACTCTGTTCTTGCTTGATCTATCTTTTCTCTAATCTCTTCAGTATTATTTTCGTACAGATTGTTTATTTCTTGAAATGAATGATCTATCTTTTCAAAAGCATCATTAACTAACTGATTTGGGAATTCTAGGTCAGGGCAGATTTTTCCTTTGCAGGTTTTTTCAACACATTTTGCTACACAAAATGGTTCACACGAACAACATCCATTATCTGATTCATCGCCACAATCACAAGAACAATTAGAGGAACAATCTTCACTGCTACATATACATTCTTCACAAGGGCAGGTACCACTCGGTTCGCATTTGAAGTCTGCGTAACAACTTGTATCAACACAGACTGGTTGGCAATGATCTAAATTGCATTTTTGAGCTGCGGTTACCATTTCCTGGGCAGCTTCTATTTGATCTGGGATAGTATGGTAGATAGTTTCTAATTCTATATAAATATCATTTAATAAATCAGAAGATTTATCTACAGATTCGCCAATAGGAATTTTTGTGTCACAGGTTAGAATTTGATTCTGGGCAGAAATCTTTTCTTGCTGACTGAACAAATTAAAAGTCAGACAAACCAAAATTAATCCTAGAACAAGAATAATAGTTTTAAAATTAAGTTTTAAAAGTTTGTTCATTTTTATTTTTTTTGGGTTAAATTTCATTTTTATTTATCTATACATCTATAATATAATTCCTCTATTGCTTCTTCGATTTCTTCAATTTTTTCCATAATTTTCTGGATGTCTGCTTGAGAACATTGGCTAAGGATAGAGCATTCTTTTGCTAAACAACCGCAGGACAATTCTTCGCAAAGTGATTTTTCGCTACACTGACATTTATCAGTTAGATTTTTCAGGTCCTGGCTTAATTCCTTTAATCTCTTCGATTCTGTAATTATTATTCTTATCCTATCTTTAAATTTAGTGCTCTCTTTATCGTATTCTTTCTGAAGGATATTTTGAACTTCATTACCTGCTTTTTCAATCCGAAGATAATATTTTCCTATCAGTTCATTGCCCAAGTAAAGATCTGGACAAGCCCTAAATAAACCATTGTTATTGTAAAAATCTGTGTAGTCACTTTTACAAGGAAGAGATCCCACAGGATAAGATGTTTGATATTTGCTACAGTGGCCAATGCAGTCAGGTTGGCATTCATAGCCAGGACATTTTTCGCAATCGCACTCGGCTGAGAGAACTGAACAATCTTCACCTGAACAAGTGGCTATAGGACATCCTCCGTTACAATGAAAATCTTTTGCATAACAGCTAGCGTCTATGCATTGAGTCTGGCATTTATCTGGGTTACAGCCTTTGTCGGGATCTTGAATTAACTCTATTATCTTCTCAAGAGTGTTGATTTGATATGAGGCAAAATTGTAAATAGTCTTAACCTCCCAACAAGCCTCAAATAATTTATCTTCTTTATCGGTTCTTTTTAAATCAGGAATTGTTAATTGGCAAATTTGAGGATATGGAATCCTTAACTCGTCTCCAGCATTTTCAGTAGTATAAGCTCTTGTAGAAGTAATTGGAGAAAGGATATTAAATTTAACAATTAGAAAGACTGCTGACAAAATAATTCCCAGAAGAATTAATATTTTTAAAAAAGATATTTTTTTATCCATTTTTTGTTATTCAAAGTTTTTTAATTCGTCTAAACTCTTTAAACTATGAAGAGAGTTCAGGTGCAATCCTTCTTCTATTATTTTTGACATTACAGAAGTAACGATTTCTTCTAAATCTTCTGCGACTTTCCCGGCTAACTCTTTTGAGGTTAAATCAGTTATTTTCTCTCCAATATTCCAAGCTATTTTTTTAGAAGCTTTATTTGATATTATTTCAACTATTTTTTCAGTTCTGTCTTTCAAAATAAGGAAAAAATTCTCAGATAGAGTCTTCTCAATTTTTTCTTGGAGAACTTCTTCTAGAAGAATGGTAGAAAATTGATTAATTTGTTCTGAAGATAATTTACCTTGGAGTTTTCCATTTAAAACAACGAATAATTCTTCCTTGATTTTATTTTCTATCCTGTCTGACAATCTTTTTTCATCTGAAGAAACAAATCCAAGGGTTTGAGGCATATTCTCGGTCAGGAATCCTTTTAAACTGATATCTAAAGTATCTGTTAGAGTTAGAGATAAGGCCTGAAACATTTTATCAGGAAGAAAATTGGTCAAAGTAGGATTGATAGTATTAAGAGCTTGCTCAGGAATAGAATCATCTGATTGAATATAGAATAGCTTATCAAGGAAAGTAGCATAAACTAAATCCATTAAATCACCTGGTAAGACTTCTCCAACACTGAAAGATAAAGTATTTCTTAGGTTATCTGGCAGCAAATCTGCTAAATTCTCTGAGAGTGAATTGCTTATCTCAAATGGTAACAGGTTGATATCAGATAAAATAGTGAAAACTTCTTCTTTTATCTCGATAAAGAAAAGGTCGCTCAATTCATTTGGCAGTTCATCAATTAAAATAGTCTCTATCTGCTCAACTGAATTAATTGGAATATTAACTCTTGTTCCTGTTTCTCCTTTTAGCTCTTCTATGATAACGGTTGCAATCTCCTGCCCAAGAATATTAGCTATTGCCTTAGAAATCTCATCAGTAATTTGAGGCGTAGCTTCTTCAACAGATTCTTGTATAATATTATCCATTTTATCTGCAGAAGGGATTAAATCTTCGAAGTCTAGCCCGGAAAGCACCTCCTTGGTATTTTCCCTCATGATTATATTGAGATCTTCTGGGCATTGATTGGCAATAATTAGGAATGGTTCAAGGCGTGATGACCGTCTAATTACTTGTTCATTTTCATCATCTCCTTTGTCAAAATAAATAGAGGTAGGATCCATAGCTGCACCCTGATCTATTTTTATAGTTGGTTCAGGCCAGGTGGAGAAAGTAGTTATTGCTAACTTCTGTTTGTAAATATTTTCAATCAAATCTTTCTTTTTGAAAAAACTCTCATAATCAATAGCTTCTGAAGGTAGATTTACCATCATTTCCACCTTTTTCAATTTTACATAATCACTAAGTAAAGAAAGTTGAGCTACTAGTATTTCTTTTTGTTGAATCTTAAGATCAGCCATTGACTTCTCAATTTCAGCGATTTTTTTATCAATACCTTCTAAGTCACAATCTCGTTCAGGGCAGGCCACGGATAAGTTGCAGCTAGAGATTTCTATTGGGCAACCCAAAGATTTTGAGCAGGTGTTTATTGACGGACAGCCTGTTGCTTGGCAACAGCATCCATCTTCACAATTAATATCCTGACAAGCTGATTTTCCGCAGAGGCAATTATTGGTAAGTTCTTTTAATTCTTGAGAGAGATTTTTTAACTCTTCTGATTTATTTCTCACTCTTTCAACTTTCTTGATAATATTTTCAAGTTTTTCCTGGGCTTTTTCATTCAAAGTAATTTCTTCAACTATCTTTCCTATTGATGTCTGAAAAAAAACAAAGTCCCTTTCTTCAGAAGGAACTTCATCTTCTTCCTGTGGCTGAATAACGGTTGGTTTATTAATAATTTTTTCTAATATTAAATAAAAAGAAAGGACGACCAAGAGTCCTAAAAAAATATAAAGAATTTGTTTTTTTGTTTTTGTCATTATAACTAGATTGCCAATTGTCTTTCTTAATCAGATGCTAGTTCGAATAGCACCGCTGCTATCCATAAAGGAGCAAAGCTAGAAACAACAGGAATCATTTCAAAAATCATGCATGCAGGTTTCAACCATTTAAACTTCTTTGCAAATTTTACTGCTTTTTTTATTCCAGCAGCTGTTTTTCCAGGAACAGTTATTTTCTTTGACCTAGTATACATCCAGAGACCGATGAAAATCAGAGCAATGATGTCCAGAATAACTGAGAGGATTTGTCCAGCAACCGGTATAAGTTCAACAAAAAATTCTCCGGCATCAATAAAAACAGCGAAACTTATCATCATAACCGCTTCCGGGGTTAATAGTTTTTGTATCAGTCCTGTTGATTCTGCTTCTTGGGCCATTTTATGATATTATTTTTTTGGCTTTTTTTATAGCTAGTACTTGTTCAGGTGAGGTTGTAATTATTTGGTCTTCAGTGTAAGAGGCAGTGATTTTAATAGCAATATGTTTCTGTCCAGCAAAGAAGACTCCTTCACCCACAGATGATTCAAGCAAAAGATATTTTTCTTGGTCAGTTAAATTAAAGGTTTTTTGGACATCATTCACAATAGCCGGGCTCTGTTTCATTAGAAGCTGTAAAGACGAATTAGTAATAATCGGCTGTCCGTAAGAGGATTTCATAAAATCGGAGACATCTTGAGTGATTGTGGATACCCCTAGCCAGTATTTTCTTGCTCTTTTACAAATACCATATAGAAATGAAGCGCCGTCCTCAGATTGCATTATCCACCAGGCCTCATCGACAACTAAAATTCTTTTTTTCAGAGAAGAACGGACTATATTCCAGATATATCTTAAAATTATGAACATTGCTATTGGCCTTAATTCTTCCTCCATATCTCTTATCCCAAAAACCACAAACTTGTTTTCCATAGAAATATTTGAAGGCTGGTTAAAGAAATCAGCATAACTGCCTTTGGTAAATTTTCTTACTCTTTCGACTAAGGATTCTGTTCCTTTCATACTTTCTAGAACAGCTTCAAAATCAGAAAGTAAAGGAATATTTTTTTGCCAATTTAGAGGATCGCTTTCCGGAGTAATATCTTTAGCAGCGTAGGTTTCAGTTAATGCCTGGTCAATAATAGCGTCTTCTCTTGGAGTTAATCCTCCTAACATGATTCTTAAAAGTCCGACTAAGTTTATAACATTTGATTTTAAAACATTTGCTGGTTTTTCATCCTCCCTGGGTATAGGCAGATCAAAAGGGTTGATGTGATCAGGAGATGTTAAAGAGATTTTGAAGTAAGAACCTCCAACTGCATCGGACAAAAACTTGTATTCATTTTCCGGATCAATTATTATTGTATCTACTCCTTGCATCAAATATCTTAAGATTTCCAGTTTAACAGCATAAGATTTACCACTACCGGCTTTTCCAAAGGTTACCATGTTTGCGTTTTCCAGAGTAAATCTATCAAATAAAACTAGAGAATTGTTATGCATATTTATTCCATAGAGAATGCCTTCGTTGGCGCTGAGATCAGAAGAAATAAAAGGAAATGTGCTTGATAAGGGAGCCGTGTTCATTGTGGTATGGACTGCAAGTTTGTCTAAACCATATGGGCTGCAGCTGACAAAACCTTCTTTTTGACGGAAAAGAGCTGGTCTTATATAAATTAGACGAGCTTCAAAAATTGATCGGAGTACAGTTTCAATTTTTCTCAATTCTTTTTGGGCATTAGCATAAACTGTAATATAAAGACCAAACTTAAAAATTCTCTCTCTAGCTGTTTGGAGGCTGTCTCTTAGGGTCTCTATATCTTGATAGGCAGTTTCTAAAATAGGATCGCGAATTAATCCTTTTTCTTGCCTTTCCATCATTTCTGCCTGGACTTCAGTTATCTTCTTTCGTAGTTTTTTCAGTACTGTTTCAGATCTTACTGGATGGATATGAAAGGAAATATCCATAGGGTATTGGAGATTTATCACCGGAGAAAGCCAGCCGGTTGAAAGATATCTTGGATAAGAGAAAATAAAAAAAGATTTAGAAAAACGCTCCCCCAGTCTTAAAAAATTTTGTCTTGCCTCAACTGAAGAAGGAGCAATAATATCCTCGAGATTAATGAGGCTAGGTTCTAATCCTGTTTCTCCAATTTCTTCTTTTTTCTTTAAAAAAGGCAGCTTCATATTGTTTATTTAATGAGTTCAGGTAAAATTTCCGGATAGTAACCTACTTCAGCTTCTTTTGGATGGTGCCAGCTCCAAAAAAGCTCAATTAATTCAGGTGTTGTTAAAGGAATAGCCGATAATCCGCATCTTCTCAGGCCAATAGCTACAAATTCCATTCTTTGCCAGAGCTGACTTCGGCAACGTTTAAAGTTCTCTTCATTAATAGCTGGTAATTCTGACTTATGGAGAAATCCTTTAATCAAACTTTTGCTGGTATCTTTTACTTCTCCCAGGGAGTAAGGGATAACCACGAAGAAAATTTTCCTCATAATTGTTTCCTCTTCAACCAAACTTTCGATAAACTTTCTATATTCAGTTGTCTGAATTTTTAAAAGCTCATTTTTCTGTTCTTTTTCCAATTCTCTTAATTTATCAAAATAACCGGTAATATTAGTTCTACGAGATTGAATAATGATTTGGCAGGAGAAATCCAAAGAATTCAAAAAAGATTGGAATTGATAAGTGATAGCTGTTTGTTCTTCTTCTGATTTTAAGGCGAAATTTAGAGATGAGACCATTAAAACACTTCTAAAAGTCCTATTTTTTAAGACAATAGTCCCGTTTCTAATTTCACTAAATTGCAAAAATTGTTGAGTTGATAAACCAGCCATAACTTTTAATAATTTCCTCTAATTCTTGAATGTAGTTCTCTCAGGCTACTTTTAGGAGAAACCTTCAGAGAGATTTCTTTTTCTTTTTTCTCCTTCTTTTTGGGCATAATTTTAATTGGTTTTAAACTTTCTTTTTTTTGCCAAAGATACATCTTTGAAGAAAAAGTAAATCCAAATGATTGACCAATTACTTCAGGTAATGGTACTCCTTCAATCTTTACAAAAGCCAAGCTAGCAGCTAAGGCCACCAAAAGGATAAGGCAGATTAAAAAAATATGAAATGGGGCAACAAAGTGGATGTAAGCCAAAATTAAAGCGGCTATTCCAAAATAAAGAAATTGTTTAAAGATTAATGGGCCAATAATTAGTGGTTCTCTTTCTAAGAATTTTGGTACCTTAAATTGCATATATTTTATTTTATCATATTTTATTATAAACAAGAATAGTAGTCATATAAAATCTAGAATATAGAGTTTATGAAAAAAGCAAAAAGTGGATTAGACTTGTCTCTAATCAGAACTCAGGTTAAGATAGAATAATGAAAAAGATATTAATTATTGAGGATGAGAAAATTCTAGTTGAAATGTACAAAAGCAAGCTTGAAGCGAATAACTTTGAAGTCATTTCAGCTTTTTCTTCAGAAGAAGGCATTAGGATATTAAGAAAAGAAAAACCAGACCTGGTTATTTTAGATATTTTACTACCCAAAGAAAACGGTATTACTTTTTTAGAAAAGATTGAGAAGATAAAAATTATACCTGGTGTGCGGATAATTGTTTTTTCAAATTATGACGATCCAGAAACGAGAAAGAAAGCATTCAAATTAGGGGTAGAGGACTATTTAATTAAAACTCAGTTTACCCCTCGGGAATTTTTAGAAAAAGTTAAAGAATATTTTAAAAAAAAGCCAAGAGTAAAATGAATCAAAAGAAACGTTTTCTCATTATTGATGCTAATGCTTTAATTCATCGTGCTTATCATGCCTTACCGCCCCTGAGGAACAGGAAAGGAGAATTGATTAATGCCATCTATGGATTTTGTTCGATTTTTTTTAAAGTTCTGAAGGAATTAGAGCCAGATTTCATTATTGCTGCTTTTGATTTACCATTTCCTACTTTTCGGCATAAAAAATTCAAAGGATACAAAATTAAAAGACCAAAGACTCCAGAGGAATTATCTCAACAGATCCTTAAAGTAAAAGATCTTCTAAAAGAATTTGACATCCCAGTTCTTGAAAAACAAGGATTCGAAGCAGACGATATTATTGGAACAGTTTCTCGATTGGTTTTGAAAAAAGAGACAAAGTCACAAATAGAAAATATTATTCTAACTGGAGATGCTGACCTTTTCCAATTAGTGAGCCCAGACACTAAAGTCTATTTTTTAAAAAAAGGAATTAAAAATACTGTTCTTTATAATAAAGAGCTCGTCAAAGAAAGATATCAAGGACTAGATCCAGAAGAATTAGTTGATTTTAAGGCTCTAAAAGGTGATCCTTCAGATAATATTCCCGGTGTTCCCGGAATCGGAGAGAAAACAGCTATGGAATTAATTAAAAGATTTGGAAGTCTAGAAAACTTGTATTCTGCCCTGGATCAAGAGCCAACATCAAAAACAAACTCAATTGATTTAAATCAGCGCATCCGAGATTTACTTCAAGAACACAAAGAAAAAGCCTTTTTTAGCAGAAGTTTAGTCCAAATAGAAAGAAATGTTCCGATTGATTTTAACTTAGAGAAATGCCAATGGGAAGATGGCGATAGAGAAAAGGTGATACAATCTATAAAAGAACTAGGATTTCGAAGTTTAATTAAACGCCTGCCTAATTTTAAAAAGTCAGAACAAAATGATAATATAAAAGAAGAAAAGGTCGATTGTCAAAGAAAATTATTCTAAGACTGTAAAATAATATGCAAAAAAAAGTTTTAATTTTATTAATCGGACTAACCATAGCGTTGTCAATAATATTGATATTCCTAATTAGATATTCACCAGAAGTTGGTCGACAATATGAAGAAATCAGCAGCATTACAATGGTCACAGATGTTGGTGGACTAGGAGATAAATCCTTTAATGATGCTGGTTGGAATGGAGTTCAGATGGCTAGTAAAGGGTTGGGTATAAAAGCAAATGTTATCCAAAAAATGGAAGAAGAAGATCTTGTGACCAATGTTTCACGAGCAGCCGAGGCTTCTGACATAGTGGTTGGCATGGGGTTTATGATAAAAGATGCGATAGCTATAAATGCTTCTTTGTACCCTGATACATATTTCATATTGATTGATGAAGATGCGGGTGATTTCCCAAACGTAGCTTCTTATCTTTTCTATTCATGTCAGAGTGGTTATTTAGCTGGAATAATTGCTGCTTCTGTTTCAGAAACTGGGAAAATCGGCGTAGTAAAAGGGATGGATGTTTCTTCTGTTTTAACTTATGTTGCTGGATTTAAAGCAGGAGCTAAGACCTGGAATGAATTTAAAGGAGAAAAGGTTGAAGTTTTAACTAAAACAGCAGGCACTTTTATTGATTCAGCAAAAGGCAGAGCATTAACTAAATCGCTAATTGACGAAGGTGTTGATATAATATTTGATGTAGCTGGAGCTACTGGGATAGGGGTATATGAGGTTGTTCAGGAGTCTAATAGAGCAGAGGGGATAACTGAGGAGGAAATAAGAACAGGTTTAAAAAGACCTAAATATTTTGCTGTTGGTGTAGATGTAGACCATGATGAGATGTATCCAGGAGAAGTTTTAGTTAGCGCTTTAAAGAGAATGTCAGAGACAATATATAGTGCTGTTGAAGACATTACTAAAAACGGTTTTAAAGGAGGTCTGCATTTAGTTGATTTTAAAGACGGGTTTACTGGAATCAGTGATATGAAATATACTAAACAGTATGTTCCAGAGCAGGCTTTGAAATTAGTTGAAAAGGCAGAAGAGTTAATGATGAACAGAGACGAGAGATTACTTATTCCTTCAGGCCTAACAGACGTTGATGAATATCTAGATAGTTTCGAGGTTCCAGAAGAATTGTTAAAAATAATTAATTAAGTTCTAAGAAGAAAAATGAAGATATTCCTTAGAGAAAAATTTTTTATTGCTTTTTTCATATTAGTTTTGGCTCCTTTAGTGACGGTCAGTCTTTTCTCTTATTTAAATACTCGTAAATTTCTAATGGAAAGCATTAAAGATTATAATAAGCTTCTTATCCAGAGTATGATTGTGGGGGTAGAAGATGTAGTCTTAAATTACAAAAATTTATCCCAGTCCACTCTCAATAACGTCGGCTTTTTTGAAACAATTGAAGAGAAAAAAGAATTCCTTTTAGAAAATAAAAAAAAGTATCCTTATAATATAAAATTTTTATCTGTTCTGGACAAATCAGGTAAAGAAATAGTCCGCAGCGATGGCCGTTCTTTAGAAGACAAAAGTGATAAGCCGGAATTTTATCAAATTAAGGAAAAGAAAAAAGATTATTATGTTGCTTGGTTAAATTTTAATCCTGTAGTCGGAATATCTACAGTTATTATTTCCGTACCTCTTTTTGAAGAAAATGAATTTCAAGGAGCTTTAATCTCAGAAGTATTCCTCTCTGATATTTGGAGCAAAATGGTAGTCGGCTATACTTCACCTAAAGACAATATTTATCTCTTGACTCAAAAAGGAGAACCAGTGGCAGAAATTCTTGCTGCTTCAAAAGATTTTCGTTCAGACGACCTTAAAGAAATTGCTCAAGGATTGGCTGAGGAAAAAAAGATTGTTATTCAAGAAATAGATACGGAATCCGGACAGATGTTGTTTATTGCCGATTTTCTTCCTATGTTTGACTGGGAATTGGTAGTTTTTAGGCAAGTATCAGAAATTTATGAACCAGCTTCAATCTTGGCAAGTAATCTAATACTCATTACACTTGTTACTTTAATCTTTATTTTTATGGTTTCCGTATTTTTTTCTCGATTGATTGTTAATCCCATTAAAAAGCTTCAAGGAGGGGTTGAGATCATCAGAAGAGGGAAACTAGGTTATCGAGTGGACATTCGAACCAATGATGAAATTGAGGAATTAGGAAAAGCATTCAATAGAATGGCGGAGGAATTGAGTAGATATCACTCTGCTTTAGAAGAGTCTAAAATAGTTTTACAGATAAAAGTAAAAGCAAGAACCAGAGAATTAGAAGAGTTATCTAAAAGTTTAGAGGATAAAGTCAAAGAAAGAACAAGAGAACTAGAAGAGAGATTGAGTGAATTAGAAAAATTTCATAAATTAACTGTGGGAAGGGAATTAAAAATGATGGAGTTAAAAAAAGAATTAGAAGAGTTAAAAAGAAAAAATAAAGGTTAAAAAGTCGAAAAAAATATTTATAACTTGAGGTGATTACAAATTCATAATTATGATTGAGAAGACCTCCTTAATGGAAGAAAAGAAAAAAATATTTCAACTTGCTAAAGGATATGTAAGAGCAACAACACTCCAAGGTCATTTTAATTATATTCGAGAAAAAGAAGGGAAAGAAGGAGTAAAAAAAGTTCAGGAAAAATTAAAAGAATTAGGATGTTATACAGAACCCTGGGAATTAGATCCTTTAGCCTGGATACCTTTAGCCAAAGTAGATTTTGTTATTCTCGTTGCTAAAGATGTATTTAATTGGACAGAGGAAGTTATTTTTGAGATGGGAAATTCTGCTCCTAAATATTCATTTATTGCAAAGATCTTAATGAAAACCTTTCTCTCTCTTAAAAGAACATTTCAGGAAAGTTCTAAATATTGGAAAAAGCACTATACAAGTGGCGAACTGATACCCTATAAGATTGACAAAAAAGAGAAATATCTCGTCCTTCGCCTTAAACATTCCTGCCATCCTCTTTTATGTATTTTCTATAAGGGTTATTTTTTAAGAATTACTCAGTATGTAATTGAGAGCAAGGAAATAACCATTAAAGAGACTAAATGTATGTCTAAGGGTGCTTCTTATCATGAGTTTGTAATCAGCTGGAAGTAATTAATTTTAAATATATGTTGATGGTTTCGAAACAAGACATTGAAAAAACAAAAAGAATGGAAGGAGAAATAATTGGCTCTTCCTTAAAAGCGGACCGGGAATTTATTATAGAAAAGAAAGGCAGAGAAGGATTAAGAAAAGTAGAAAAAGAAATGGAAAAATTAGGTTATGCTTTAAAGTATGAAGAGATAGATAAATATAAATGGTATCCTGTTCAGCAAGATTTTCTTTCTCTCCTGTTAGCCCAGAAGATTTTTAACTGGAGTGATGAAACAATACGAGAATGGGGTCGTTGGGGAGCTAAAACTAATTTTATTATTAAATTAATGGCAAGATTGGTTAGTAAAAAAACAATAGCCAGTTTCGCTTCTAAATCCTGGAGAAAATATTATACCAGAGGAACAATGGAATATAAATTAGATGATGAAAAGAGAGTTGGCACTGCAATAATAAAAGATTTTACTATTTATCCGGTTCATCTTCATTATTTAGAGGGATATTTTTATCAAATACTGTCTCTTGTAGAACCCTCCCCGAACTTGAAAGTGAAAGGAGTTGAAACTAAAGATTCTAATGTTCACCGATTTGAAGTAACTTGGTAAATTATACGAGAAATTAGTAAACCTTGAAGTAAAATCTATAATTATGAATGATAGAGGAAAAACAGAAAATTTGCTTAAAATGGCTGTAGAAGATTTGAAGGACATTGAAATATATGTCCAAGAATATTCTACTTTTTTGCCTTTGGCAGTTTGTACTATTAATCCTCTGGGGATAATCCTTAACAGTAATCAGGCTTTCCAAAAGTTAACCGGTTATAAGGAAATAGAAGCGATAGGAAAAAAGATGAAGGATTTGTTTTTGAATAAAGAAAATTTCAAAGATTTAATTAAAGAAAAGACTCTTAAGGGGAAATCGAGCCTAACTCGAAAAATGACTCTCTTAACTAAAGAGGAGAAGAAGATGCCTGTCAGTATGGCGATTTCTATCAGAAGGGACGAAGAAGATAATTTTATAGGACATTTTATAGCCCTTTCTGATATCACTGCTTTTGAAGACCTGAGAAAAAATTTAGAAAAAAAAGTAAAAGAAAGAACAAAACAACTCCAGGAGAGAGTTGATGAATTAGAGAAATTTAGGAGATTAACCGAAGGGAGAGAGCTGAAAATGGTTGAATTAAAAGAAGAAATCAAAAAATTAAAAGAAGAATTAGAAAAACAAAAAGGTCGAAAATAAAATTAATAGAAGCAGATAAACGCGGATAAACGCAGAAAATATTGGGGATAAATTATTGTGTAAAGAAATTACCTATGAAATCAGTGGAGCGTGCTTCTGCGTCATTATCAGCGCAAATCCGCTTCTACAAACATATGATTAAAGCAGGAGTAGGAAGAAGTAATGATCCTGATGCCACAAAAGCTGGAGCTGAGGCGGCCAGAATGGCCCTAAAAGAAACTGGTGGCAAAGCCAATTTGATTGTTGTTTTCTCAACAGTTGCTTATGATCAGAAAAAAATGCTTGACGGAGTAAGAACGATTTCTAAAGAGATTCCTTTGGTTGGTTGCAGTACTTCCGGAGAAATTACTACCGAAGGCCCAGTAGCAAAACACGTAGCGGTAACGGCTTTGAGTTCAGATAAGATTGAATGGACAGTAGGAGTTGGAAAAGGTACTGATAAAGATTCTTTCCAAGCTGGGAAAGAAGCAGCCCAAGAAGTAAAAAATAAAGCCAAAGAAGAACTTTCTTTGTTCGTAATGTTGTTAGATGGTTTGTCTGAAAATGGAGCAGCAGCGGTTAGGGGAGTGCAGGCAGTTTTGGGAGAACAATTTCCTATTATGGGAGGTTCAGCCGGAGATGATTTTTTGTTCAAGAAAACATATGAGTATTATAATGGAGAGATTCTGGAAAATAGTGTAATAGGAATAGGTCTTTCTGGAAAATTCTCCTTTGGGGTAGGAGTACGACACGGCTGGGAACCAATTGGTCTTCCAATGAAAGTGACTAAAGCTGAAGGGGCAGTTTTAAAAGAACTTGATAATCAACCGGCGCTGAAGATTTACGAGGATTATTTTGGGAAGAAAGCTGAAGAGTTAACTAAAGAACCAATTGCTCGAATGGCTTACACTTATCCTTTAGGAATGAGTGTTGAAGGAAGTTCCGAGCTTTTAATTAGAGATGTGATTATAGCTAACGAAAAAGGAGAAATTACTTGTGCAGCTGAAATTCCTCAAGGTTCAGAGATTCGGCTAATGTTGGGAGATACAGAAAAAGCTATTCAGGCCGCCAAAGAAGCAGCTGAGGGGGCTCTTTCTCAACTTAAAGGATCTAGACCAAAGGTAATTTTTGTCTTCAATTGTATGGCTCGAAACAAACTTTTAGGAGCAAGGATTGGAGAAGAAATTGTGGCTATTCAGAATGTTCTGGGCAAGGAGGTTCCTTTGGTCGGTTTTTATACTTATGGAGAGCAAGCTCCTTTGGGTGGAGTAATCGGACCAGAATGTCGCTCAGTTTTTCATAACGAGACCATGACTTTAGTGGTATTGGGAGAGTAGAAAAAATTAAAAATTAAAGTTTAAAAATTAAAATTAGCTAATTAGCTAAAAGATTTTTGGTTTTTGAATGAAAAAAAATTCTATTAAAAAAATTAAAGAAGTGGGAACTTTGGAAGAATTGGATCGGATTGCCAAAATGTTGGTAAGGCGAGATTTTGAGTTGTCAGAAATTCGAGAAAAAAGAGATGCGGAATTGAAAGAATTAGAGAAGAGAAATAAAGAAATTACAGGATCAAGAATTGCTTTAATGAATATTCTTGAGGATGTAGAAAAAGCGAAAGAAAAATCTGAAGAAGAAAGAGACAAGACTTTGGCAATTTTTGATAACTTTCCTGAAGGGCTTTTGTTTCTTGATAAAGAAAATAGAATTTCCTCAGCCAACCCAGATATTAAAGATCTTTTTGGATTGGATCCTGAGAAAATAATTGGGAAGAGAATAGATGAGTTAGGAAAATCTTCATTAGCTCCCTTTATAGATATTTTAAAAGAAAGTCCTAAAGGGATTTATAGGAAAGAATTAAAATTAAAAGAAAATTTAATTTTGGAAATATCAGCTATTCCAGTAATGAAGGTTGAAGAAAAAATTGGAACATTAATTATTTTACGAGATGTAACTCGGGAAAAAATCATAGAACGATTAAAGACTGAATTTGTTTCTATTGTTGCCCATCAACTGAGAACTCCTCTCTCAGCAGTAAAATGGACATTGAAAATGATCCTAGACGGAGATTTGGGAGAGGTTTCAAAGGAACAGAGAGAGTTTCTTAATAAGACATACATAAGTAACGAAAGAATGATTCGCCTGATTAATGATCTCTTAAATATCACCAGAATTGAAGAAGGAAGATTTCTCTATAATGTCCAAAAACAAAGTATAATAGAGGTAGCTGAAAGAGTAATCGCTTCTTCTAGAGAAGAGGCTCAAAGAAGGGGAATCCGTTTTGAATTCAAAAAACCGAGAAAGAAAATACCCGAAGTAAAGATTGATTCGGAAAAGATTTCTCTTGTTTTTCAGAATCTACTTGATAATGCTATCCATTACACGAAAACCGGCGGCCATGTTAAAGTTTCTATTGACTATTTAAAAGATGAAGAAAAAATAATAATTTCAGTTAAAGATACAGGAATTGGTATTCTTAAAGACCAGCAAAAAAGAGTATTCTCAAGATTCTTCAGAGGAGCGAATGCAATTAAGACAGAGACTGAAGGAACAGGTCTCGGGCTTTTTATTGCCAAGAATATAGTTGAGGCTCACAATGGTAAAATCTGGTTTGAGTCCAGAAAAAACAAAGGAAGTACTTTTCATTTTAGCCTTCCGACTTCCTAAAGAAAACTTGATGAATCTTTAAAAAAGTTTTAAGATATATTAAAGTAATTAAAAATGGAAAGAATAATTCAAGAATTACAAAAGGATTTACGAAATATTATAGAAGAGAAAAAGCCTAGGGCTTTAAGGAAAAAGATCGGAGATTTGGTTGATCTTCGGGCATTGAGAATCATTAATTTTTCTTTACAATGGGCTTCAGCAGGTTATAAATCTGCTTTGAGATTCGCTGGGATGAAATTTGGCAGGAGACTAGGAGAAATGTCTTCGAGCAGAGAACTTTCCTCAGTTTTAAAAGAGATTAAAAAGATAGTGGAAGAGTTAAAGGAGGGTGAGGTAAAATTCCAGATTATAGAAAAGAAAAGCATAGCCCAGTTTAAGGTCTACAATTCTTCTTTGACAAATTCTGTGCCGAATATTTCTCAAAATCTTTGTCTATTCAGAGAAGGGTTTATTGAGGGTTATCTGGTAGGGATAATTGCTGTCAGAGGTTTGCTTCAAGTATTTTTTAAGAATATTAATAGGGTTGAAGTTAAAGAAACAAAATGTCAGGGAAAGGGAGATAAATTTTGTCAGTTTACTATTGTTTTAAAGTAAAATATGTTAAAATAAATAAAATAAGAAATAAAATACTATGCCTAAAAAAATTTTAATTATTGAAGACGAAGAACTTTTATGCAATTTATTAAAAAGAAAACTAAATGAAGAAGGTTATCAAACTTCAGTTGCCAAGGACGGAGTTGAAGGAATGAAAATGATAAAAGAAATAAAACCCGACCTTATCTTGCTTGATATTGTAATGCCTAATAAAAATGGTTTTGAAGTAATGGATGAAATGCAGACTGATGAGAAATTAAAACATATTCCTATCATCGTAATTTCAAATTCTGGTCAGCCAGTTGAAATTGATAAAGCCAAAGAACTAGGAGCTAAAGACTGGCTAATTAAAACTGAATTTGATCCACAAGAAGTAATTGAAAAAGTCAAAAAACAAATAGGTTAAAAGTGATGTCAATTATGAATCTAAATTAACATATTTGCATCATATAATTTATGGCTAAAATATTAATCATTGAGGATGATAAGTTCTTAAGAGAACTAATGGTGAGAAAACTCAGTCAGGAAAATTTTAATGTTCTGGAAGCAGTCGATGGTGAAGAAGGAATTAAAAAAATGAAAGAAATAGTTCCTGATTTACTTCTACTTGATTTGATTTTGCCGGGAATTGATGGATTTGAGGTTTTATCAAAGATAAAAGAAGATCCAGCAACAGCTTCTGTCCCGGTAGTCATTCTTTCAAATCTTGGCCAGAGAGAAGATGTAGAGCGAGGATTGAAGCTCGGGGCGGTAGATTATTTGGTTAAAGCTCACTTTACCCCGAATGAGATTATCGAAAAAGTTAAAACAAACCTGAAGTAGAAACTCCACTCTCTATCTGTTAATTGATATTATGAACCTTTTGTAATATTCTTTGATTTGGAGAGAGGAGTTTTTTAATCAGATAAATACATTATGATAATTTTTCTTTACGGTAAAGATACATATAGATTGCAACAAAAACTGCAAGAAATTGAAGCTCAATACAAAGAAGTCCACAAAAGTGGACTGAATTTAGAAAAAATAGATGTTCTTCAAATAGAATTTGAAGAATTTGCTGATAAGTTGTTTCAGCATTCAATGTTTATTAAAAAGAAATTATTTTTCTTAGAAAATTTATTTTCTAGCCAAAAATTCAAAGAAAAATTCTTAGAAAAAATTAAAGAGATTACGAAATCTCAAGATCTTATCGTTGTTTTTGAAAAAAAGGAATTACCTAAAAGAGACAAGCTTTTTCTTAATCTAAAAAAGTACGGAAAATCTCAGGAATTTGAACATTTAAAAGGAAAAGTACTGGAAGATTGGGTAAAAAATGAATTTCAAAAAGAGAAGATAAAAGTTTCTGAGCAAGCCATGAATCTCCTTCTGGAATTTATTGGTAATGATTTATGGCAGCTTTCAAATGAAATTAAAAAATTAGTTTGTCTTAAAAAACCTCTTAAAGCGAGTGATTTGATTGAAGAAGTAAAAAGCGAAGATGTTGAAACCTTAATCAAGCCAAAACTTGAAGCGAATATTTTTAAAATAATTGATGCTTTATCTCAGAAAAATAAGAAGAAAGCTCTTAGGTTAATTCAGGAGAGCTTACTTAAAGAGAATAAACCCCTGGCTATTTTAAACATGATAAATTTTCAGTTTAGAGGTCTTCTAATCGCTAAAACTTTAATGGAAGAAGGCAAGACTTTAAACGACTTTTTGAAATTAAATATTCTTAAACCTTACCCAACAAGAAAATGTTGGTATGCAAGTACAGAATTTAGTTTAAATCAATTAAAAAAGATCTACCAAAAGATTTTTGAGGCAGATCTAAGTATAAAAACAGGGAAGATCCAACCAGAAGAAGGACTTAAGATGTTAGTTGCAGGAATATAACAGGAACCCTATTTTATTTGTTTCATAATGGCCTTGGTAACCCTAGATTTTTTTCTGCTTGCTGTATTTTTTTTGATTACCTTAGTTTTAGCTGCTTTATCCAAACTTTTATATATCTCAGGTAAAAGTTTTTTTGCCTCTTTGACCTTATTCTGAGAAATTAATTTTTTAACCTCTTTCATGAGGTCTTTTATTTTCCTTTTTCTTTTGACATTCCTTACTGCCCTTCTTTTGTTTTGCCGGAGAGCTTTTTTGGCTGATTTAGTAATTGGCATATGATTAGAGTTATATTATCATAAAGATTACTTTTTGGCAACGATTATTATTGTGATATACTAAAAAAATGAAAATAAAAAAAATCATTCCTTCTTTTTTATTAAGTTGGTATCATCTCTCTTTAGCTTTTTTAGGTGCTTTGATTTATGGCTTTCCATCGAAAAAACTGAAAGTCATTGGAATTACTGGAACTAAAGGTAAATCAACAGTGGTAGAATTGACAAGAGTGATTTTAGAGGAAGCTGGCTATAAAGTGGCTTCTCTTTCTTCAATTAAATTCAGAATAGATAAAAAAGAATGGCCAAACAAACTGAAAATGACAATGCCTGGCCGATTTAAGATCCAAGGATTTTTAAGAAAAGCAGTAAAAGCTGGTTGTCAGTATGCTATTTTAGAGGTAACTTCAGAGGGGATTTTGCAGCATCGTCAAAGATTTATTGATTTTAATGTTGCTCTTTTTACCAATTTAAGCCCAGAGCACATTGAGAGACATGGCTCTTTTGAAAAATATCGTCAGGCCAAAGGAAAGTTTTTTAAACAATGCAAAAAGAATCATATTATTAATTTAGATGATAAAAGTGCTGAGTATTTTTTAGGATTTAAAGCAACTAGAAGATGGAAATATGGACTGAGAATTTCCAATTCCAATTCAATAATTGCTGAAAACCCTCAAACCTTAAATGATAGGATAAAATTTTCCATCAAAAATACCGGATTCAATCTATCCTTATCAGGCGAATTCAATATTTACAACTCTTTGGCAGCAGTTTGTATTGGTCTTTCCCAGGGGATTGATCTGGAAATTTCTAAAAAAGCATTAGAAAAAGTTAAAGGGATTCCAGGTAGAATGGAAACAGTAATAGAAAAACCGTTTAAAGTTATTGTTGACTATGCACATACTCCTGACAGCTTGGAAAAAGTTTATCAAACAGTCTCGAGTTTCCAACTTCCAACTTCTAATCTTATATGTGTTTTAGGTTCTTGCGGAGGAGGAAGAGATAAATGGAAAAGACCGGAAATGGGAAAAATTGCAGCAAAATATTGCGACAAAATTATTTTGACCAATGAAGATCCATATGATGAAGATCCACTTCAAATTATTAATGGGATTGGACAAGGAATTCATAGCATAGAATATATTTACAAGATTTTAGATAGACGAAAAGCTATAAAAAAGGCATTTGAATTGGCAAAAGAAAGTGATGTAGTTATTATTACTGGAAAGGGATGTGAGCCTTGGATGTGTTTGGCTAATGGTAAAAAGATACCATGGGACGACCGGAAAATAGTCAAAGAAGAATATAATCTAAGAAAGCAGTTTTAAATAATTCTTTTTTGTTATATAATTTAACCAAATATGTCTAAAAAGATTTTATTGATTGAAGATGATTCCTGTATGATTGATATTTATGAAACAGTTTTGAAAAAAGCTGGTTTTGAGGTTGAGACATTAAAATATGGTCATCAAGCTCAAAAAAGGCTGAAGCAGATAAAAGAAGGGAAAAAAGAAAAACCTGATTTAGTTCTTCTAGATCTTGTCTTACCGGATATTAATGGGATAGAGATCTTAAAACAAAGCAGAGCAGAAAAAGGAATAGCGGATATTCCTTTTTTTATTTTAACAAATTATACTGATCCTGATTTAGAAAAGATAAGTAGGAAACTCAGGGTGGAAAAATATATTCTCAAAACTGATTTTGTTCCTTCCCAGCTAGTTAAAGAGATAAAAGATTGGTTTAAGAAATCTAAAAAAACTTAGTTTGTTTTATAAAACAAATTTTAAAGTAGAAGTTTTTGTAGTAGGAACAAAAGCTTTTTTTGATACATCAACTCTGATAAAATAAAAGTATGATATCTAAAAGAGATTTCAAAAAATTATCAGAATATTTATGGGAAGTGCCCAAAAGTTTCAGACTGGATATGCAAGTTCCAGCTCGGATTTATGCTTCGGAAAAAATACTTCAAGCTGTAGAAGAGAGAGCTTTGAATCAGTTAGTAAATATCACTACCCTGCCTGGCATTACGAAATATGCCATAGGAATGCCTGATATTCACTCGGGCTATGGTCCACCGATTGGCGGAGTAGGAGCAATGAGATTGTCTGAGGGGATCATTTCTCCCGGTTTTGTAGGATATGATGAAAATTGCGGAGTCAGATTATTGAAGTCAGAATGCACTGACAAAGAAATTGAAACCCATTTAGATAAATTGGCTAGCGAAATCCAAAAAGAAGTGCCATCTGGTTTAGGAAAAGGAAGGCAGATAAAATTAAGCATTGAGCAAATTGACAAAATTTTAGAAAAAGGAGTTCCGGAATTAGTGAGTCAAGGATACGGAGAGGAGGAAGATATTGAAAATTGCGAAGAAGGAGGAAAAATGCCAGAAGCAGATGCTTCTTGTGTTTCCCAAAGAGCAAGAATGAGGGGGAGAGACCAGGTAGGGACCTTGGGTAGTGGAAATCATTTTTGTGAACTGCAAAAAGTAGAAGAAATTTATGAGGAAAAAGTAGCTGAAGCTTTTGGATTATTTAAAAATCAGGTTGTGATTATGATCCATACAGGCTCAAGAGGTCTCGGCCATCAAAATTGTACAGATTATTTAAAAGTAACAGCCCAGGCTCTAATAAAATACAAAATTGAACTTCCTGACCGAGAATTAGCCTGTGTTCCTTTTAATTCTTTGGAAGGACAAAGATTTTTTAAAGCAATGTCCGCTGCTTGTAATTTTGCCTGGTCGAATAGACATATGATAACTTTTTATGTAAGAAAATCTTGGAAATCAGTTTTAGGAAAAGGAAATTTGAAGCTACTTTATGATGTTGCTCATAATATTGCTAAGATTGAAGAACATGAAGTTGACGGCCAAAGAATAAAATTGATTGTCCATCGTAAAGGGGCGACAAGAGCCTTTCCTGTAGGTCATCCAGATGTCCCTCAAAAATATAGAGAAGTTGGTCAGCCTGTTCTGATTCCAGGCACAATGGGTACTGCTTCTTATGTTTGCGTAGGAACAGAGAAGTCAAAAGAAGCATGGTATACAGTAAATCACGGGGCTGGGCGTACTATGTCACGGCATGCGGCAATGAGGACGGTTAGAGGGGAAGAGGTGGTTAGAAGATTAAAAGAAAAAGGAATTTTAGTTAAATGTCGGTCAATACGAGGCATTGCTGAAGAAGCGCCGATGGCTTACAAAAATATTGAAGATATCGTTGAGGTCGTACATAATGCTGGTCTCTCAAAAAAAGTCGCTAAACTTGTTCCTTTAGCCGTAATAAAAGGAGAATAAAATATACTTTCATAATTACTCATTAAAAACCGCCTGTTTTTTATAGGCAGTTTTTATTTTTAAACTGTTTTAGCTAGAATATCAACTAAATCTTTTTAATCATATAAGTATCTTTCAATTTATACTTTAATTTTCGATAATATACACGAACTCCTATTCCGGAAATCACAGCCACTTTATTTATTTTAAATTCTTCTTTAGCAATTTTTTCCGCTTCCTTTATTAATTTCTTGCCCAAGCCTTTATGCTGAATTGATAGAGATTTTCCGTCTACCGGCGTCATTTGACCGTAAGTATGAACCTCTCTGATAATAACACTCTTTTTTAAAACCGGAAGGATATAACCGGAGGGAAAGCGGAGGCGTAAAAGAGCATAAAGTTTCTTTCTTTTTCTGTTCTCAAAACTCAAAAATATTTCTTTTCCGTTGGAAGCCTGATAATCTTCCCGAAAAAGATAAATTTTCTCATCGGGTTTGTAATCTTCCCTGACTTCCCTACATCTTATACATTTACATTTTAATCCTTTTTCTTTCATTTTCTCCTGAACTACCTCTCTTAGGTTTGATATCTTAACTCCACCAGCAATGATATCTTTTGAAGGGATATCTCTGATAACTCTTTGGATTCTGCACCAGAATGGAATTTCTTTTTTAATTTCAGTTAAAAGTTTAATCAATTTTTTTTCAGAATAAGGTTTAAACTTATTTTTTTTGTACAATCTATGTAAAGGTGCTTCTTTGACTAAAGCTAAAGGATAAATTTTTAAGAGGTCAGGTTGAAAATCAGGGTTGGAAAAAAGCTCTTTAAACATTCTTATATCTCTTTTGAAATTAGAACCCGGTAAATTCGGCATTATTTGGTAAGAAACTTTAAATCCAGCATCCTTCAAGAGTTGTGTTGCTTTTATAGTCGCCTTAATATTATGCCCTCTTTTGTTTAGTTTTAAAACATCATCATAAATACTTTGAACTCCTAATTCTACTCTGGTTATTCCAAGTTTTCTCATTCTTTTAATTTCTTTAAGATCTATATAATCAGGTCTTGTTTCCACAGTAATCCCAATGATCCGACACTTTGCCTTTTCATTCTTTTTTTGAAGTTCTTTTAAGTTTTTTGTTTTGATTTTTGAGTTTGATATATATTCATTCACTGTTTTAAAACATTTTTTTATAAACCAAGTTTGATACTGCTTTGGATAATAACTCCAGGTGCCTCCGATTATTCTTAATTCAATTTTATCTATTGGGTGACCGGTCTTTTCTAAACTTTTTAATCTAGTTTGAACTTGAAGGTAAGGATTGAAATTAGTTAAAATTGCTCTTTGAACAGCTGGTTCCCCTTTCAAATAACTTTTTGGAATGCCTTTTTGACTTGGGCAGTAAATACACTTTCCCGGACATGGATATGGCTTTGTTAAAACCGAGATATTGACAATTCCTGAAAGAGAGCGGATAGGTCTAGTCCGAAGGAGTCTTTTTAAAAGTTTGTTTTGGATTAGAGTTCTTTCTTCAACCAATTTATGATAAACTTTAAGTAGTTCTACATTGCTTGGACAGAGAATTCCATATTTTTTTGCCATCTTTCTTTTAAAACAATCCAAATCTTCCCGATTTATAGTTCGACTCTTGATTAATTCGTAAATAATTGATTCGATTATTTTTATCCGTGGCATTCTCATATTATTCGTAGATTGATATTATATGAAGCAGAAATACGCCGAACAGTTATTAAAAAAAACCAAAGAGGGATATGATAAGATTGCCGAGGAGTTTTCAACAACCAGAGAAGAAGTTTGGGAGGAAATGAATTTTCTTTTTGATGATTATGTAATACCAGGCGATAAGATTTTAGATTTGGGTTGCGGCAATGGCCGTTTTTTTGAACTTTTAGAAGACAAAGATGTTAATTACATTGGGGTCGATTTTTCCGAAAAGTTGATTGAGATTGCGAAAAAGAAATATCCAAAAGTGAAATTTCAAGTAGCTGATGCTTTAGACTTACCTTTTCCTAATAATTATTTTGATAAAATCTACAGTATTGCTGTTTTACATCACATTCCTTCAAAAGAACTCCGGCTGCAGTTTTTAAAAGAAGCTCGAAGAGTTTTGAAACCAGATGGTTTTTTAATTTTAACAGCTTGGAAGCTAAAATCCAAGAAAGACTGGAACTTGTTTTTAAAATACACAATCCTGAAATTAATTGGTAAATTAGAGCGAGGAGATGTTTTTCAACCTTGGGGTAAAAAAACGGAGAGGTACTTTCATCTTTTTTCTGAAGAAGAATTGATGGATTTAGCAAAAGAAGTCAAGTTTAAGATTATAAAAGAAGGAATTGTAACAAATGAAAAAGGAAACCGCAGAAATATTTATTTAGTAGTTGAGAAGTGAGCAAATAATTTGGCCCTTGTAGTTCAACGGACAGAACATAGTCCTCCGGAGACTGAGATGGAAGTTCGATTCTTCCCAGGGGCATCCAAAACAAATATTATAAAATTATTATATTTTTATGTGTGGAATAGTTGGTTACATAGGTAAAAGAGAAGCTTTTCCAATCTTATTATCAGGACTAAAACGGCTTTTGTACAGAGGATATGACAGCTATGGTTTTGCTTTGATAAACAATGGAAAAGAGATAGTTTGTTTTAAAAAACCAGGGAAATTAGATAACTGGGAATCAAGATTATTAAAGATGAAATTTGAAGGGAAGATTGGCATCGCTCATAGTCGCTGGTCAACGCATGGAGAACCGTCTGAACTCAATGCTCATCCCCACTGGGACTGTCAGAAAAATATCTACTTGGTTCATAATGGAATAATTGAAAATTACCAAACTTTGAAAAGTATTTTAGAGAAAGAAGGGCATAAAATAATTTCTGAGACGGACACAGAAATTATAGTCCATCTGATAGAAAAGTTTTATAAAGGCAATCTCGAAAGAGCAGTGATGGAAGCATTAAAACTTTTAGAAGGAGCATATGGTCTAGCTGTAGTTCATAAAAATCAAAATAGGATCATAGCAGCTAGAAAAGGTTCACCTTTGATCATAGGTATTGGCAAAGGAGAGATGTTTGTAGCTTCTGATGCAGCCGCAATTTTGAAACATACGAAGAAAGTTGTTTATCTAAAAGATGGAGAAGTAGCCAATATTACTGCAAACAAATTCCGGGTTAGAAATTTAGACGGGAAAAAAGTTGAGAAAGAAGTTGAAGAGATTAAATGGACTCTGGGCCAGATAGAAAAAAAAGGATTTAAACATTTTATGCTCAAAGAGATATTTGAACAACCGGAGTCATTGGAAAATGCTCTCCGGGGGCGGCTCAAGCAGTCTAAGATAAAATTATCTTTAGATATTGATATAAATTCCATCAAGAGAATTATCGTAGTATCTTGTGGAACAAGTTGGCATTCAGCTCTTATTACTAAACATTTAATAGAAGGTTTTACTAGAATTCCTGTCGAAGTGGATTATGCCTCGGAGTTTAGATATAGAAGACCAGTGGTAAAAAAAGGAGATTTGGTGGTTGGAATCTCTCAATCAGGAGAGACTGCTGATACTCTCGGGGCGATGAGAGAAGCAAAGGCAAGAGGAGCTAAGACATTAGGGATAATAAATGTAGTTGGTTCAACTATTTCTAGAGAAGTGGATTCAGGTATATTTTTACATGCTGGTCCGGAGATAGGAGTGGCTTCTACCAAGGCCTTTACTTCTCAATTGATGACCTTGTCTCTTTTGGCTTTATATATTCAGCAGGAGAGAGGGAACAAGGTAAACAGGGAGATTTTAAGAGAATTAAAGAATATTCCTTCAAAAGTTGAAAAGATTCTTGAAAATACTAGAGCTATAAAAAAAATAGCCAAAAAATTCAAAGACAGCAAGGGGTTTCTTTATTTGGGAAGAGGAGTCAATTTCCCAATTGCCTTAGAAGGTGCTTTAAAATTGAAAGAAATTTCTTATATCCATGCCGAAGGATATCCTGCTGGTGAAATGAAACACGGTCCTATTGCTTTGATTGACAAAAATATGCCGGTTCTATTCTTAGCCACTAAAAGTTGTACATATGATAAAATCATGAGCAATATTCAGGAAATTAAAGCCAGGAAAGGGAAGGTGATTGCTGTGGTCAATAGAAATGATAAAAGAATTAGGAAAATTGCTGATTATATTATTGAAGTTCCTAAGACAGAGGAATATTTGTCCCCGATATTAAATACCATTTCCTTGCAACTTTTGGCTTACCACATTGCTGATTTGAGAGGGATAGACCCAGATTACCCGAGGCACCTAGCCAAAAGCGTAACATGCGAGTAAAACGAACCTAATCTTATTAACATTTTATGGAAATTAAATTTATTGCGGGCATCAAAAAAGGCAATGCAAAAGGTACCGGTTTTTTCTATATCCCTGAAGAGAGATCAACTCTATTAAGTCTAGGCGTAAGAGTGAATGTAAAGTTGCTCAATAGTCTCTATTTCTTCGCTAAAGTAATAAAGTATGGTAATAGATTAGGTATATATGTGCCCAAACGCCCTATGGAGGAAAACAATCTATTAGATAAAAATGTTAAGATTCAGATAAATGAGATCGATGGATTTTATTCAAAAATGTGTTCCGATGGCAGGATATATCTTCCTCAAGATATCGTCAAAAAACAAAAAATTGAGCGAAACGAGATTATTTTAATCAGGGGAATAAAAAATGATAAAGTTATTAGGAAAAAATATTCTAAAGTACAAATTACTAATAGAGAGAAGAGACATCAGATGGAGTATACTTGTGTTTTTGACAAGAAATTTTATGGTAAAAATCTTATATTCAAAGTTGAAAATAAAACACCAAAAAATTGGAAGCCAAAGTTCAACATAAATATAATAGATACCTCTTTAGAAAAAATGCATTATGGATTTATTGACAGAAATTTATCAATCGCTTTTTACGGAAGTAAAATTCCAGTAATTGTGAGTAATAAGTTTAAATATTCTGATATAGCATTTTATTTAGGAGCATATTTCTCAGACGGGACGAAAATAGGAAATAGTTGGGCAATTTGTGCTTCTACTTTTAAACAAGCAAAATATTATTGGGAAATACACAATTTGTTAATTAAAGATTCAAAACCAGAATTTACAATCTCTTATACAAATATTTATAATGTTGGTTATGATGAAATTATAGAAAGGTTAACCAATAAATGGGCAGATAAAACCGGTATTAAAATACAAAAATTTAGGATAAGAAAAACAACTGGGACGATTCTTACTAAATGGAATAAATATGGAACTTTAATTATTAGGGAATCTAGACAAATTTTATTAGATTTTTATAATAGTTTATTAAAATCTCTAATAAGAGAAATTTTATCAAAGAGAAATAAAAGATTAGCTTTTGACTTTATTTGTGGTGTGATGGAAGGAGATGGAGGTATACCCTCTAAAACACACGGACATATATTGATTCATACCAATAAAGAAGAAGCTTATATTTTAGGATCCATTTTAAGAGTGGCGGATATAAAATTTAAATTAGGTAAAAATGGTGAAAATAAATATTTTTTAAGGATTGGTTCGCTTGAAGTATTAAGGAATTTCCACCTCTTAAAAGATAAAATTTTTGAGTTATATCCTAGACGAAGAAAAGACTTCTTTGAACGATTTAAAAAGGTGGGAGCAGTAAAGTTCTTAGGTGGGAATCACCAATCTACTAATTGGGTAAAAGCCTGGCTCAGAGAAAATGGTTTTGCTGATAGAAATTATAAGATTACAGAAAAAGGTTTGAGGATACATTATTATATCCAAAATTATGTTACAACAAGATAAAGCAATGGAAATTAAAATTAATAAAATTTCAGGTAATGGTTTTAAATTCCTGATCTTAGAAAAAGATAAGGAAGTTGGCATAGCCCGCCTTTATGTTTTAAAAAACGATTTTCATCCAGAACCTTTTGGTTTTATTGAGTACGTTCATATTAAGGAAGAATGTCGAGGTAAAGGATATGGCAGTAAGCTCGTGAATCTTTTAATTGAAAAGGCAAAAGAGAATAAATGTTATAAATTAATTTGTACCAGCCGTTTTACCAGACCAGAGGTTCATAATTTCTATAAGAAATTAGGTTTTAATAAATATGGTTATGAGTTTAGGATAGATTTTAAATAAATATGCTATAATTAAAATATGAGAAATAAAACAAAATACAAAATAGTAGTTTCTGGGGCGGCAGATGTTGCTCATTGCTGTCCAGACATAAAGGAATTATCCAAGGAAATCGGCAGAGAGATTGTCAGGCAGGGTTGCGTTCTTCTTACAGGGGCTACTACTGGTGCTCCATATTTTTCTGCCCAAGGCTGCAAAGAAGAGGGAGGAATGAGTATCGGCTTTTCCCCAGCTAATAGCGAAAAAGAGCATCTAAAAGTATATCATCTTCCGACTGATCAGTTTGATCTAATTATCTACACGGGCTTTGATTATGTAGGGAGGAATTTAATACTGACTAAGGCGGCTGACGGAGTAATCATTGTTTGCGGCAGAACAGGAACCTTAAATGAATTTACGGTTGCTTTTGAAAGTAAAATGCCCATAGGGGTTTTAAAAGGTTCTGGAGGGACAGCTGATCTGATAGACGAAGTTTTAAAAAGAGGGTACCGGCCCAAGAAGAAAATTGTTTCTGATACTAATCCTAAAAAATTAGTCCAAAAATTAATTTCTTTAATAGAAAAAGAAAAAAAGTCGAATAACAAATAATTAATTATTAATAAATCAATTATTAATTAATATGCCGGAAATAGAGGAAGGAAAATTAATCGGCAAAGTTACTCATTATTTTGATAAAATTAAGGTAGCAATTATTGAACTAGATGGGCCTTTAAACGTTGGAGACAAGATCAGGATTATCGGAGGGGAATCAACCGACTTTGATCAGATTGTAGAATCAATGGAAATTGAACACGAGAAGATTAAAAAAGGAAAAAAAGGAGATTCAGTTGGTGTTGAAACAAAAGAAAAAGTTAGAGAAGGGTATAAAGTTTATAAAATATAAAAAGGATAAAATTATCTAAGCTAAGCAATGAGAAAAAATTTCATTTTAGCTGTTGCTTCTTTGATTGGAACGATAATAGGAGCCGGGGTTTTCGGGATACCTTATGTAATGGCCAAGAGCGGAATTTTATTCTGCCTTTTTTATTTTCTAATTTTAGGAGCAACTGTTCTTCTTCTTCATCTCTTTTTCGGAGAGGTTGTTTTAAGAACCAAACAAAAACATCGCTTAGTTGGTTATACAGAAAAATATCTAGGTAAAAAAGCTAAAGCCTTAGCAGCTTTTTCAACAATATTCGGAACAATCGGAGCTCTTTTAATATATATTATCCTTGGTGGTCATTTTTTAAAACTTATTTTTCCTTTTTCTTTGTCTTCATTTCAATTGAGTTTGTTCTTGTGGATAATTTTATCTTTCTTTATCTTTCTGGGAATGAAATCAATTGCTTGGGTCCAACTTCTAATGAATGCCGGTTTTTTGGGAGCAGTTCTTTTAATCTTTTTTTACAGTTTTCCTAAAATTGATATTGGAAACTTTATTCTAGCTGATTCAAAGTATATTTTTCTTCCTTATGGAGTAATCCTTTTTAGTTTAGTTGGTTGGAATGCTATTCCGGAAATCGAAACAATTTTAGTAAAGAAAAAGAATCTTAAAAAAGTGATTTTCTGGGCCATAGCTATATCCCTTTCTTTCTATTTCCTATTTGGCTTATTTGTCAGCGGTCTAACAGGACAAAATACTACTCCAGAAGCATTTGAAGGGCTTATTCCTATTTTGGGACAGAAAATTATAATTCTGGGAGGAATTTTTGGTCTTTTTGCCATTTCCACTTCTTTTTTGATTTTAGGGAATTATCTTAAAAATACTTTGATTTTTGATTATCGTTTCCCTTATCTGTTTGCTTTTTTTATAGCTACATTTAGTCCCTTACTTTTGTTTTTAAGCGGAGTTAGAGAGTTTATTTGGGTTATTGCTTTTGTGGGCACTTTTATAGGTTTGATTGAGGGAACAATAATTATTCTGGTTTATAAAAAAGCGAAAAAACAAGGAGATAAAATGCCGGGGTATAATTTGAAAATTCCTCGATATATTCCTTATTTTATAATGATAGTTTTAGTTTTAGGGGCAATAGCCCAAACTATTTATTATCTTATCTCATAAAGTATGAAATTTATTGCTGATTTCCATATTCATTCAAAATATTCAAGAGCTACCTCTCCTAATATGGATTTAGAACACCTTGATAAAGTAGCAAGAATCAAAGGGATCGAGGTTCTTGGAACAGGAGATTTTACTCATCCTGAGTGGTTCGACAATTTAAAGGAAAAACTTGAACCAGCTGAACCTGGATTATTCAGGATCAAAAATCAGGAATCAAAAGTAAAGAATAACGAGACAAGGTTTATTTTAACTTCAGAGATTAGTTGTATCTATCCAAAAAAGAACAAGGTCAGGAAAATCCATGTTCTAATTTTCGCCCCTGATTTTCAAACGGTTGAGAAAATAAACACCCAGCTTGGTTGGATAGGAAATTTGAAAGCTGATGGTAGACCCATATTAGGACTTGATGCTAAAGAATTAGCAAAAATTGTTCTAAATATCTCTGAGGACTGTTTAATTGTTCCTGCCCATTTAATGACTCCTTGGTTTAGTTTATTTGGTTCAAAATCTGGCTTTGATTCTTTAGAAGAATGTTTTGAGGATTATTCAAAATATATTTTTGCTGGTGAAACAGGACTCTCTGCAAATCCAGTAATGCTTTGGCGGATGCCTGATGGTCGGAAAATTACTCTAATATCAAATTCGGATGCTCATTCTCCTCAGAAAATAGGTAGGGAAGCAAATGTTTTTGATACCGGACTGAGCTATTTAGCAATAACCGATGTAATAAAATCAAAAGATCCTCAGAAATTTCTTTACACTATTGAATTTTTTCCTGAAGAAGGTAAATATCATTATGATGGTCATAGGAATTGCGAAATCAGTTGTTCACTAGAGGAGACAAAAAAATATAATGGAATTTGTCCTGTTTGTGGTAAACCTATGACCATAGGAGTTCTAAGCAGAGTAGAAGAATTAGCTGACCGACCTGAGGGATTTAAACCAGAAAATGCTATTCCTTTTAAAAGTTTAATTCCTTTAGAAGAGATAATTGCCGAGATATTAGGAGTTGGAGTGGGGACAAAGGGAGTAGAAAAAGAATACAAAGACCTGATTAAGAAATTTGGTTCAGAACTTGGTATCTTGCTTAATGTCTCTATTTCTGATTTGAAATCGGGAACTTTACCAGAAATTAGCGAGGCTATTTTAAGGGTAAGAGAGGGAAAGGTACATGTTGAACCGGGTTATGATGGATTCTATGGAAAAATCAGAATATTTTCTGAAGGAGAAAAGAAAAAAGTCTCCGGTCAGAAAACTTTACTTTAATCTTAAATGAAAAGAGAAGGAAAGTTATTAATTGGAACCTCAGGATGGGCATACAATCATTGGGAAGATATATTTTATCCCGAAGAGTTAAATGATAAGGATAGACTTAAATATTTTTCAAAATATTTTAAAACTGCTGAAATAAATTACTCTTTTTATCGTTTACCTCGGCCGGAAATTTACCAAAAATGGTATCAGGAAACTCCGGCTGATTTTATTTTTAGCGTCAAAGCCAGCCGCTTTACCACCCATATTAAAAGATTAAAGAATATAGAGAAGCCCTGGAAGATGTTTTTAGAAAATACCCTAAATCTAAAAGAAAAATTAGGACCAGTTCTTTTTCAATTTCCTCCAAATTTTAAAGCAACCGAAGAGAATATTAAAAGATTAAATGATTCTCTGAAGTTAATTAACCGCTACAAACTGAAATATGCTTTCGAATTTCGTCATCAGTCTTGGTACAATAAAGAAACCTATAATCTCCTGAAAAGATATAATATTGCTTGGGTAATAGCTGATTCTCCAGCTTACCCGAAAGCCGAAGTAATCACTTCTAATTTTGTCTACATTAGGATGCATGGCTCAAAAATTTTGTTTTCTTCAAAATATACAAAAAAAGAGCTTCGAGATTTAAGTCAAAAAATCAGAAAGTGGCAAGGACAAGGTTTGGATATTTATTGTTATTTTAACAATGATGCCTATGGTTTTGCTGTCGAAAATGCCAAAGAACTCTTGAAACTTTGCAAGGACTTGACATAAATTGTACCTTTGATACGCTAAAAGTGTCTAAAATTTAAAGGTCAAGAAACTTAGAATTTAATTAAAAAATATGAAAAAAGTAATTTTAGGAATTTTAGTCGCTATAATGGTTTTGTCTCTCTCTGGTGTGGCTGGAGCAGGAAAGTTAATTCCAGTGGCAGACCAAGCAAATGAAAAAGCAAAAACAGACAACTCTCCGGCAATAGAAAAAACAGGAGATTATTTGGTTTTGACACCGCCTGGATTAGAAAAAGTTGTTTTTATTCACTATAAGAAAGGTTACGGAGGATTTTGTGACAATGACGGAGTTTGCGAGAAAGATCTCGGGGAGAATCCAAGTTGTGCAGATTGCAAGAAGGACAAAGACGAGCCAGAAGAACCTACAACAGCATGTTATGCCTTTTTGGGAAAATGGATAGAATGGAAAGAGTGGCCGGTGAATTATGTTATAGACCCAGATAATCCAGATGGACTAGCGGAAGACTTTGTGACTAATGCCATATTTTTAGGGGCAGAAGAATGGGACTCATATACAGGTGCAGAGCTCTTTGGAACTTATTCCATAGATTACAGTTCAAGTTGGGATAGCGATGCTCCTGATGGTAGGAATGAGTTGTTATTCGGAGATTACCCAAAAGATGGGGTAATAGCCGTAGCAATAATATGGGGATATTTTACAGGACCACCTAGCTCAAGAGGAATTGTTGAATTTGATGTATTATTCGATACTGACTTTACTTGGGGAGATGGTGCCCTAAATCCAGCAGTAATGGATTTACAAAATATAGCTACCCATGAGATTGGGCATGGTGTTGGTTTAGCTGACTTATATAATACAGTTTGTTTAGACGAAACAATGTACGGTTACTCTAATTATGGTGATACAAAGAAAAGAGATTTAAATACTGGGGATATTACGGGAATTCAAGAATTATACGGCGGATTTTAATTCTTGAATATAGAATAATTTAAGCATAAACTAAGACAAAATCTCTCAAACTGAGGGGTTTTGTTTTGGAAGAAAGGGATATAAAATAAGAATATGATGAAACTGAGAGGGTCTATTCAGACTCCAATATTAATAATAGTTATTATATCTTTTTTCATCGCTTCAGTAATTATAATTTTATATAGGTCTGAAAAGATAGAACAAAAATCTGGGATTCAAGTGGAAACAAGAACAGAAATCAATTGGCAGTGGGTTGACAATCAAAAGAAATTATATGAATTAGACTCGAGAGAAATTAATTCGATTCTACAAAAACTCAGGGAACGATTTGTGGAAGAAGAAAGATTGAAGGTTCTGGCTACTTTGCGACTTGGCACACCCTATCAGCTCGGTTGCTTAGGCGAAGAGTCAGGGAGGGATAAGGACCCTCTCTTTAGGTTGGATGTCACTGACTGCACTGCCTTTATCCTAACTAATATTGCTTTACTTCACTCCAAAGATTTGGAAGAAGCCCAAGAAATGATGAAATCTTTGAATTATCGAACGAACAGAGACATAACCTTTGAGAACAGGCTTCATTTTACCATTGATCGTAATATGACCTCTCCATATTTTCGCGATATTACTGAAGAAATTGTAGGTATGGATAAAGTGATAGCAATAAATATAATTCTGAATAAAATTAAGGAAGATGACAACCGTTTAATAGATATTAATTGGGAAAAAGAGATGACTCTGAAATATATACCCAACAGATATATTACTAAAGACCTTATTGATAAATTACCTAAATCTGTCGGTATTGCTTTTATCAGGGAAGAAGATGCCCAAATAGGGCTGAATGTAGCCCATGAAGGATTCTTGTTTGATAATCAACTATTCTTACATGCTAGCTCAATAGAGGAAAAAGTCGTGGCCATAAACTTTTGGGATTATTATTTTACTGGAGATGATTATACTCCCAGATTTGACGGTGTAATATTCTTTGAAATAAGATAGATTATTCACCTTTTAGATTTATAAAAAGGTGATTTTTTTGTTATAATACACTTATAAAATGAAAAAGATTTTAAAATTTCTAATTGCTTTTACTATCGGTCTTTTTGTTTTCTTGTTGGTGATGAAAATAGTCGGTTGGAATAAGATAAGTGAAGCAATTATTCTATTTTCGGGTTTTGAAGGATTAATTATTATTCTTTTGACTTTTATTGCTGCCATGATAGGTGTTTTTAAGTGGAAATTAATTTTACAATCTCAAGGTTTAAATATCCCTACTGGAGAATTAGGAAAATTATGGTTGGCAGGTTTTTCTATAAGTTATCTTACTCCTGTTAGTCTTTTGGGAGGTGAGGCATTTCAAGTCTATTTTTTGAGAAAGAAATTTAATCTTAGCTGGGAAAAAAGTGCCGCTTCGGTTATCATTAGGAGGATTTTGGGAGGGACATTTTTTCTTATCTTTTTAGTGGCTGGGATTTCAGCCTTTTGTTTCTATGGCTATTTTCCTTCAAAAATGATGATTTGGTTTGTTCTCTTGGTAACCGGAGGATTACTCGGCTTACTTTCATTTTTTTATTTTAGGGTTCTAAATAGAAAAAGTCTTTTAAAATGGCTTTTGAAATTTCTCAACATTAAAGAAGAAAAGATTGCAGATAATAAAAACGGCAAAATAATACTTGGTGTAGAGAAAGAAGTAATACGTTTTTTCTCACTAAAAAACAGGGCTTTTTGGAAAAGTCTGGGTTTGAGTTTTCTGAGATATTTTCTACTTTTCTTCAGAGCTACTCTTTTAATTTTCTTCTTAGGTGAAGGAATTGAAGTCTTAAAAGTTTTAGCTGTTTATGGTTTTGCTAATTTTGCTTTAATTTTCCCCTTACCAGCTGCCCTGGGGAGCATGGAAGCAGCTTGTGCTTTTAGTTTTAATGCTTTAAGAATTGGAGCGGGCCAAGGGGTAATTTTCGCTATGAGTTGGCGCGCCGCGGATCTATTTCTTTGTCTATTCGGACTTATCTTCGGAATTAAGTTCGGCTTGAATTTAGCTGAAAGAAAATTATTAGATTTCATCGATAAACTGAAAAAATAATTCGTAGGGATATGAAGAATCAGGAAATTGCCAAAATATTCTATGAAATAGCTGATTATTTAGAGATGGAGGAAGTGCAGTTTAAACCATATGCTTATCAAAAGGTAGCTTTGGCTTTGGAAAATTTAGAAGAGGATATTGGAGAGATTTATGAAAAAGGAGGGGAAAAAGCTATCGAGGAAATTCCCGGAGTTGGGAAAAATATCGGGGCAAAGATAGTTGAGTATTTAAAAACAGGAAAAATAAAGTATTACCAAGACTATAAGAAAAAATATCCTGTTAATATGGAAGAATTGACTTCGGTTGAAGGGCTGGGTCCTAAAATGGTAAGAGATTTGTATGGGACTTTAAAGATTAAAAATTTAAAGGAATTAGAGAAAGCAGCCCGAGGAGGTAAAATCAGAAGTCTACCGAATTTTGGACAAAAAACAGAAAAGAATATTTTAGAAGGAATTAAATTCTTAAAAAGAACTGAAGGAAGGTTTCTTTTGGGAGATATTTTTCCTCAGGTTAAAAAGATTGAATCTGATTTAAGGAGTTTAAAGGAAGTTGAAGAGGTTAGTATTTGCGGCTCAGTTAGGAGAATGAAAGAGACAATTGGAGATGTTGATTTCTTGGTAGTAACAAAAAGTCCAGAAAAAGTGATGGACTTTTTTTGTTCCCAGCCAGATATTATCAAAATCTGGAGCAAAGGTTTAACAAAATCTTCCATAAGATTAAAGCAAGGATTTGACGTGGATTTACGGGTAGTACCTCAAAGGTCTTATGGAAGTGCTTTACAATACTTTACTGGTTCTAAAGAACATAATATTCACTTAAGAAAAATCGCTATTAATAAAGGTTTTAAACTTAATGAGTATGGACTTTTCCGCGGCTTAAAAATAATAACAGGAAGGACCGAAGAAGGAATTTATAAGGCCCTAGGAATGAACTGCCCTCCTCCAGAACTAAGAGAGAATCGAGGAGAAATTGAATCTGCTCTTAGGAACAAGTTACCTGTATTGATCCAATTAGCAGATATAAAGGGGGATTTACACTGTCATTCAAATTGGAACGGAGGGAGCAATTCGATTTTAGAAATGGCTAAAGCGGCAATGAGTTTGGGTTATGAATATCTTGGTATTTCAGACCATACTAAATTTTTGAGAATAGAACATGGATTAAACGAACGACAGTTAGTCCAACAACGAAAAGAGATAGACAGATTAAATAAAAAGTTTCAGGCTTCAGGTTCTAAGTTTCGAGTTCTACATAGTGCCGAAACAAATATTCTGACAGATGGTTCAATTGATATAGAGGATAAAACCTTAAAAAAACTGGATTATGCAATTGCCGGTGTTCATTCAAGTTTCAAAATGCCAAAAGAAAAAATGACTGAACGAATTATCAAAGCAATGAAAAATCCCTATATTAGAATTATTTCCCACCCCACTGGTAGAATTTTAAAGAGACGAGATGAATATCAAATTGATATTGACAAAATTTTAAAAGCAGCAAAAGAAACAAAAACTATTTTAGAAGTTAATTCTTTTCCTGAAAGATTAGATTTGGATGATGTTAATATAAAGAAAGCAATTGAATTTGGGGTAAAGCTAGTTATTAATACCGATTCCCATCACAAAGACCATCTAAAATATATGGAGTACGGAGTTTACCAAGCCAGAAGGGGATGGGCGGAACCATTCGATGTTATCAATACCCATTCTATTAAAAAATTACAAGATTTTTTTTAAAAACACATCATCCGATATTAAATATTTCCATCTTCTAAACAAAAACACGACTAACCAATCGTGTTTTTTCTTGTCTCTTATCTCTTGTTGCTTGTCTCTTATGTTATCCTAAAAAGATTTTTCCTCCTGACTCTCTTCTGGATTCAATTTTACGTAAAAAAAGTTCAACCTCTTCTAGTTTATAGATCCGATAATTGTTTATAGGGTTGCGATATGCTTTTAGTTTTCCTTTTTTATCCCAATTTCGCAAAGTTAGTGGAGTAACTCCTAAAATCTTCGCTACTTCTTTGATTGTCAAATATTTTTTCGAGATTTTCATATTTTTTTACTCTTTATCTTATTAATGTTTTGTAGCTTTTATTAATTTTATTCTTTTTTAAATAACTTGTCAATCCTGCTTCTTAATTTTCCACAGGTTTTCTCTTGACAAATATATCCCGATAGCCGATAATTTAGATAATGATGAATAATAAATTAAATTATATTTCTTTAAAAGAAGCAGCAAATTATTCTGGTTATTCCCAAGAGTATTTGAGTTTGCGGGCGAGACAAAGGAAATTAAAGGCAATCAAAATTGCCAGAAACTGGGTAACAACCAAAGAATGGATTAATGAATATTTTAAAAAAGTTGTCAAGGTTAAAAGGATTGGTAGAGTTAAAAATGGAAGAAAAATACATAAATCATATTTTGTCGTTCTTATTTGTTTAATAGTTTTTATCCTTAGTTGTGTCAGTGTAATCCTAACTTCTTCTTATTTTCAATCAGGGCCAAATTCGATTATCAGCATTATTGCAGAAAATATAAAAGAACTGAATATCAAAGAAAATATTCTATTAGGGACAAGAATTATTGGGGATTGGTTTCTTAGTTTAAATTTTATTCAATTTTGATAGGTAATAATTAGGAAAAATAATATTTTGACCTTGGAATTTGATAATTTCCAAGGTTTTTTTATGTATCGGTTATTAGTACATTTATTAATGTTTTATAATCTTTTAATCTAATCTTATCTTTATTGAAGGAACTCCATTGTAAATGGAGACATTTTATTAAAAATAGAGACAAATTTTATATTTTTTTATTCATCTCTATTATTTTTGTGTATCCTCTTTAAGGAAAAAGTTATCCACAGTTTAAGGTATTGACTTAAATGATTAGAAATATGTTATAATGTTGGAATCGGGAAAAACATAGGGAATTTAAGCAATCTCGACCCTCGAGAATTCGATATTATAGCTATGGAGGGCAAAAAAGAACAATTTATTTCTCTTAAAAAAGCAGCCGAGGTCTCAGGTTACTCCCCTGATTATCTTGGCTATTTGATTCGGACAAAGAAAATAAAGGGAAAAAAGATTTACAATAACATTTCTTGGCAAACCACTCTGGAAGAAATAATCAAATACTCTAAAAAGATTAAGAAAAATCTTAATATTCAAACTCCTTATTTTTCGAAAAAGAAATACATCTCCTTAAAGAAAGCAGCCAAGCTTTCAGGATACTCTTCTGATTATCTTGGTGATTTAATAAGAAAAGAAAAGATAAAAGGGAAAAAGATTTATTCCGGGATTTGTTGGTTGACTAGCGAAGAGGCTATTAAAAAACATCAGGAAAAGAAAACCCGTGTTCAAGGCCAGAAGGAGATTACCTTCAATTTTTCTCCTTACCTTAATCTAATTATTCCTCAGAGAGGTAATAGAATTTTTGGCTTTAGCTGGCGTCTAGCTGTAGCTACTTTTGTTATTTTATTTCTGATTACAGGATCTACTCCAGTAAAATTTCTCCAGAGTTCAATCGGAACTATTTTTGCCGAAGAGGAAAAAGTAATTAATTTTTATTCAGCGGTTTCTACTGGCGATTGGCAAAACACAGAAAATGTTCAAAGTTTACCAGAAGTAGAATCTTTAGGAACCATAGATTCATTCTCTAAATCAAACTCAGCAGTTTATGAAGGAGGAGCTTTAGTCCTTATAGCCGAGAATTTTCAACCAAATTCCGATACTAACTTAGATGAAAAACAAATAGAATCTGCCAAGATAAAAATTTCTTTTGCCATTAAAGAAAAAGAACCAGATATTTTAATTCAGCAACAAGAGACAAGCGACCAGCAACAAGAGACAGGCAATGGGGAAATTGGTCTTTGGAATAAGATTAAAAATTTCTTCAGAGCTTCAGTAATCAGGACAGTTAATTTAGTTAAAGCTTCCTTAATTAAAATAGTTTCTATAGTTAGAGCTGAAGATAGTATTCCGCCAATAGACACTAATATTGAGCTAATGAACACTAACGGAGAAGAGACGGGAGGCGAGGGGCAAGAGACAAGCGAAACAGAAGAAACAGAAGAAACGGAAGAAATAGAAGAAATAGAAGAAGAACCTGAGGAAGAGGAATTTGAGGAAGGAGAACAGGAAGAGGAAGAAACTGAGGAAACTGAAGAAACTGAGGAAGCTGGGCAAGAGGCAAGTGACCAGCAACAAGAGACAAGCGACGAGGAGGAAGAGGGAGCGACAACTACGACAACTACAGAAGTAACGAGCACTGAGGCAACAACTACTGAGACAATAACCACAGATACAACTACTACTACAGAAATAATAGAACCAGATGCCGAAGATGCTGGTGCAGAACAAGCGACGACTACTTATGAACAGGCAACGACAACAGAACAAGAGACAGGAGACCAGCAACAAGAGACAAGCGACGAGGGACAAGAAGAATCAACGACCACTGATGAAGGTATTAGTGATATTCCGCCAGAAGATACTCTTCCCAACATCGATGCTAAAATTATTATTTGGTATTCCCTCAATGACCAGGATTGGCAGGAATTGGATACTATTTCTGACTACCCATTGTCTAATGCTTTAAATGACGGCTATTTTGAATATGATGCCTCGTTTTTAAAGAGTTGGGATGATATCAAAAATCTTAAGATTAAATTTGAAGGAGTAATTGGCGGAGAAACAAATATCATTGTCTATCTTGATAGTGTTTGGATAGAAACGAATTGCCAGCAACAGGCAACAAGTGACAAGGGACAAGAGACAGGAGAAGGAGAGACAGACGGAGAAGAGATAAGCGATCAAGGAGAAGAGGTAAGCATGGAGGAAGCGACAACTACCGAGACAACAACTACTGAGGCGACGATGACTGAGGCGACGACAAGCGATGAAGAAATCATAGAAGAGACACCAGAGGAGGAAGCCGAAGAAGAAGCTGAAGAGAAACCAATTGAAGAAGAAGTTGAAGAAGTAGAAGAACCAGAAGAGTTAGTAGAAGAACCAGAACCAGAAGAAGAGGAAGAGTCCGAAGAGGAGGAACTCGAAGAAGAACATCAAGGAGAGATTGAATCGTTATCTAAAAAGAATAGCTTTCGAGCAAATGAAAATCCTGAATTTAGATTCAGGTATAAAAAAGTTTATTATAAATTTTTAGCTTTAAATAAAAAACCTGATACTACTTTCAATTTAACTACAACTACCCCAGATATTACTACTGCTACAACAACAGCCACTACTAGTGCAACTGTTACTACTTCTACTAGTATTACCACTGCCACTTCCTCTGAAGATTTATCTTTATTTGAGAATAATTCTTCTTCTACCAGTTCTACAGTAGAATCTAATAATAGTACTGCTACATCGGCTACCAGTACGGGAGCTACAACTTCAAGTTCAACTACAACTTTAAGCAATGATTCTTTTATTAATTCTAATTCGACCTCTACAATTTCTTTTGAAAATCAAATATTAGGCACCCTTATCTCAGAACCTGTTAATAACTCTAATACTAATACTTCTACTCCTCCTGTTAAGAATCTTTGGGAAGATATCAAGGTGAATTTGGAGATTAAAGGACCTGATAGTAACAGAAAAGATTTTGATTATAATATCTCATTTGA
Organism: bacterium; assembly: GCA_030619905.1. Classification (GTDB taxonomy): domain Bacteria; phylum Patescibacteriota; class Minisyncoccia; order Minisyncoccales; family CG1-02-41-26; genus JAUXAO01. The sequence continues at coordinate 184,459 of JAUXAO010000001.1, forward strand.
GGATAACGGAGATTTTTCAATAGAGCTTGAAAAACCATCTCAATTTCAGCCGGGTCGCTATAAACTTATTTTTACCATTGAAGAAAATGATCAAACTCAAGAATTTGAACAAACTTTCACTTGGGGTATTTTAGCTATAAATACAAATAAATCTATATATGTTAGTGGTACTTCTGTTAGTGGTACTTCGTCTAATATTGGCGATACTTCATGGGTAGGCAGTGAAACTGCCTACATACAGATGGCAGCTTTAAGAGATGATGGTCATACCATATGCGATGCGAATCTAAAATTAGAAATCATTTTGCCTCAAGGAAATATCACTTATCCAGAAGTCCAAAAGTCAGGCAAGTGTGGACCGGATAATGTTACAGATGTCCCAGATTATTTCGCTTACTATCAGATAAGCAAAATAGGTATCCATCAGATGAGGTTAACTAATTTAGATAATGGTTATGAAATAGAAGATTCCTTTGAAGTTAGAGATTATGTTCCTTTTGATGTTGAGAGAATTGGGCCAACTAGAATCTATCCCCCAGCAATTTATGGAATGACTTTAAAAATAAAAGCTAATGAGAATTTTAGCGGACAGGTGATAGAAAGTGTGCCAGAATCATTTGAGGTTATAGAAGCGAATCAATCGCGAATATCTACGCGAAATGACGCGAAAGAAATTGTTTGGGATGTTAGTTGGAAGACAAGTGAGGAATATGAACTTTCATATCAGTTCGATGCTCCAAATATAAGTCCCTACCTTTATCTCTTGGGACCATTAGAAATAGGGAGTTTTCAAGAAATTAGACAATGGCAGGTGGCGGCGGATAGTCCTGATACAATTACTATTGAACAGCAGATAAATATTATTGATCAGGAGTATTCGATAAGTGCTTCCGTTTTCCTGCCAGTTGATAGCAGGCTTGGTTTGATAAAATGGGATGGAACAAAATATTCCGATGAAACAGTCTATTTTGAAGCTGTGATTAAAACCGATAACCCCGAAAGAGACATCTTCGCAGCTCTTTTTGAGGACGGAGAAACAAACCCAGTAACTGCTACCGGAACGGTCAGTCATACTGGAGATACTAACTGGACAAGAGAACGATCTGTCAATCCTATTAGTTTATCTGACGGAACAAGCTACACCGTTAGGATTGCAGGCCCTGATACAGATGCTAATTTTTCTATCAAAGCTGCGCGGTTGATTATTGTTCAGACCGATGAGACCAGTATTACTTCCACTCAAACTCAGATTGAGGTGGGATATAATGCAATTACAACTGATACTTCTTATACTTCCACTACTGACCCAAAAATCTATTATTATGATTCTTCAAAATTTGATCCAGCACCAACTGCCTATTTTGAGGCAACAATAAAAAACGACAATATAACAGGAGACGCGACAAATACTAGCCCTACTAACTGTGGTCTTGCGGAAAATGTTGATACCGGGGGCAATGACTGGAATGTTGCCAGTAATGGGGCTTGCGATGCCACTAACGATACCTATTCTACAGTTACTACTGCTGGCACCACGCCGACCGACTATCTTAAAATCACCAATTTCAATTTTAATATTGCGCCCGGCAGCACGATAACCGGCATTGTGGCAACCATTGAAGCAAATTCTACGAAGGTGGGAGGGAAATTAGCCGATGATTACAATGTGTACATTGTTAAAGGAAGCACCATCAGGACAGATTCAACCGATATGGCATACGTGGATGATTGGCCCACTAGTGATGCTGTTAACACCTATCCTAATGGCGGAGCCACCAACAATACCTGGGGAGTAGCCGAGGGCTGGACTTCTCTTGATATAAATAATTCCGGGTTTGGTTTGGCATTTGAGGTTTACGAAGCAGATAGCAAAGCCTGTGTTGTTTCTGTTGATAATATTACTCTTAAGGTTTATTACACTACGCCTGGCGGTGTAGCCACCACCTCTGTGCGGCTTTGGAATAAGACAGATGGACAAGCAGTTACGGGAAGCGAAATAGCTACCACTACCACCAGCTGGTCGAGGATTCGGAGTTCAGCAATTGCTTCGGCTAATTTCCCGACAGAGAAAGAATATCTGGTTCAAATTCAGACCTCTAATGCCGATATTACAGCCCGTATTGCCAATGCCAAAATTATTTTAGACCAAGCAACCGGCACCGGGATAGATAAAGTAGAAATGGTCCATCAGTATGTGAATACTACCATCGTGACTGCCAGCAGTTCCTACACAGGAACTGATTTTGATAATCAATATAATCCTGATAACTGGTCTGTCGGATCATTCAACCATTATTTTGAGGCAACGTTAAAAAACAGCCCAGATACCACCTATGCTCAGCTTTATGTTACTGGTTATGGTCCAATCATTAATAGTGAGGTGTCGACTACTAGTGGTTCATATGTGCGGGAAAGAAGCGCTGATCTTTCCAAAAATGGCAATTGGCCAAGTTCTACCAGTACTCTTGATACTCAGATTAAGGGCTCGCCGTGCTACAGCAGCTACAGCCCGAGTCCTTCCTGGTCTAAAGTGGCTGACACTCTTGTTCGGGATATTGATAACCTTGGGGATTCTGCCGCTACAGTCGACAAAGATATTTACTGTGACGATTATAATTGCATTCTTTGGAAAAATAACGCTGCCCCTCCCACAACAGTTTGTATTGATTCAGACCCCAATGTTTACGGCAATATTCTTTGGGACAAAACAGATGCATCAAGTGGCACAAACTGGGCTGATATTGATCATTATTCTATTTCTATCTCAGGAGATGAAATAGGAGGAACCCATGCTCCAGGAACCATAATTGGTGTTAATAACTGGAATATCGGAAATAAGAACTGGCTGGCCCGAGACCATGGAGAAGGTAGCAGTGCCTATCCTGCAATGCAGGCCTGTATCAATAAAGGAGCAGGTTGGCGATTACCCAATGGTTTGGAATTAGATAGTATTCGAGACCAAGCCAAAGGTTCAGTTCCCTACTCTCGCCTTCCAAACATCCAGACCGACTTCTATTGATGTTCTACCGAGTACAGCAGTACCATTGCCTTCATCATGAATACCAACTATGGTGAGTTTTACGCGTCAGAGACATTCCCTAAGTCCCTCAACACGGTCTATGTCCGCTGCGCCCGCGAACAAACGGACGTCCCTTCAGTTTCCAACTCCTGGCTGATTATTCAGGCTTCATTAAAGCCAGCACCTCCTCCCTATATTACTATCTCAGGTACCGTTTATACTGGTGAAGAAACAGGTCCAATTGGTGCTGGCAGAACAGTGAAAGTTAAAATTAATGGCGATGGTGAGTATTCAACCTCTACTGACTCTGATGGAACCTATTCTATTCCTAATGTGACAATTAACGAAGTTAATGACGTAGTAACTGTTTTTCTTGTTACCAATAGTTACCAAGAGAGAGCAAACACGGTTACTTTGGCCTCAAGCACTTCAAATAATATCGGGGGTTTAAATCTCTATCAGAACCGAATCATTATCCGGCACGAAGGCGATGGCCCCATTACCATTACTGACTTAGACAAATATGATTACGAACAAGATACTGATATTCTGTTTACTGCTTCTTCTACTCCCGCCACCTTGACCGCTTCCTCAACTTCGGAGTTTTTCATCTGGTCAGGAGATACTTTCCAGACCGGAGGAGCAGGTGGCAATATTTCCTTGTATGATGTAGATATTAGAGGAACCTTTACAGCCACTTCTACCCAAACCATTTCTGTTTCTGGTTCTTGGTTTGCTTCTTCTACAGCTACTTTTACTGCTGCCAGTTCCACAGTTACTTTTACGGCTACCACAACCGGTAAGACAATCACCACGGCTGGCAATTCCTTTTACAATTTAACTTTCAATGGTTCTGGAGGAGGTTGGACTTTTCAGGATGTCGCTACTACTTCGGCCACTACCACTATTTCCAACGGCACCCTTAGCCAGGGAGCAAACAATTTTATAACCCGAAGTTTAACTATTGCCTCAAATGCCACATTTACTAAAGCAACTGGTGGAGGAATCTTAATCTTTGAAGGCAGTGGCGAAGGGTATTTTGAAGATAGCAATGAAACTAAGAATAATTTAGGCAATGTCCAGATTGGGAACTCACCAGCCAGCACGAATCTTAAATCAGATTTTTGGGCTGACAGTTTAACTGTTAATAGCGGGGATATCTTCAGAACAAAAGGGTATGAAGTAAATATTACCAATTACATTACTATCTACGGAACATATGACTGTACTGATACAGGGGGAGAAGGAGACGAAACTATTACTACCTTGGGTACTAATTGGACAGTAGATTCTGGCGCAACTTTTACAGCTGCCAGTTCTACTATTACCTTTACGGCCACTACTACTGGCAAGACAATTACCACGGCTGGCAATTCCTTTTACAATTTAACCTTCAACGGCCCTGGTGGTGGTTGGACTTTTCAGGACAATACTACTTCTACTAATAACTTTACTATTAGTAACGGCACAATTACTGGACCTTCGAGTGGAATTATTGCTGTAGGAAACAATTGGTTAAATGGTGTTACTTGCGATACTTTATCTTATGAAGGTAAAGATTATAATACTGTTTTGATCGGAGACCAGTGTTGGATGACAGAAAACCTTGATTATGATAATGGTTGTGAGAGCGTAGAATGGGTAAATGATAGTGACGAAGGATGGTGTGGGTATTATGATGATGCTGGGTCAGACGATACATATGGTCTGTTATATCAATGGTCAGCAGCAATGAATGGTACTACCACAGAAGGGGCCCAAGGAATTTGTCCTAGTGGATGGCATATTCCTTCTCATGATGACTGGACTGATTTAGAGCGTCAAATATGTTCTGATATTGGGAATAGTGGATGTGAAACCACTTTTCCTAAAAATACTACAACCACTGGATATCTGGGTGATGGAGAAGCACCAGCCATGGCAGCCAGCACAACTCTCTGGTCAGATGGCGCCCTGGAGAGCGATCCTGACTTTGCTACTTCTGGACTGGATATCCTTCCTGCCGGTTATCGGGACACCGATGGCGCTTACACCTCTCGCAGCGGCTACGCGCTCTTGTGGTCTTCTACTGAGACTGGTACTGATGCTTGGTACCGGGTCTTGCGCTACGTTGTCACGGGTGTCTACCGGGCCAGCTACGATAAGGCTAGCGGGTTTTCAGTGCGTTGCCTACAAGATTCGCCTGCTGATGGTAATTTTACTCACAATGATTCCACGGTTCGCTTTTATGCCACTGATTCCGGCAATACCATAACCTCTGGCGGCTCTTCTTCTTTTTATAACCTAACTTTTGATGGCTCCAATGGTGGCTGGACTCTCCAGGACAGCGCTACTTCTACTAATAACTTTACTATTAGTCAGGGGACAGTAACTTCTACTACCAGCACTCTGGCTGTTGGCGGAGATCTTGATGTGTCTAATGGAACTTTTAAAAATAACTCAGGTAAAGTTTTATTTAATTCTGATTCAACTGGCAAGAATATTACTACCGGCGGTACAGGTAATTCTTTTCACGATATTGAGTTTAACGGCTCTGGTGGTTGGACTTTTAACACTGGTGACCACGACATTAACAACGACTTCACCATTACTAGTGGGACAGTCACTTCTACTCCCGGCACTTTATTAGTTGGCGGAAACTGGCTTAATTCTACCGGAACTTTCAATGCTACTTCCGGCACGGTAACCTTTGATGCTGGCTCAACTGGTAAAACAATTGACCCTGGTTCTTCTCCTTTTAATATTATTACCTTTGATAATGGCTCTGGCGGTTGGACAATCACTGCTAATGCTACTTCTACTAATAATTGGAACATGACTAATGCCCAATCTTTTGCGGCTACTTCTTCAATCACTATTGAAGTTAAGGGCAATTATATTATTTCTGATTCCATCCCTGCAGTTACTACCTGGAATTCAAACTCCACTTTATATCTCAACAGCGAGTCTGCTTACACGGTTGGCTCTAAAAACCAAAGCGCCGAAGCGGAAGAATACGCAACTTTAAAGATTGGAACAAACACTGATATCAGGATGTGGAACTCTACTTCTTCCAATTACACTATTGATGCTTCCGGCTCTTTATATTCTCAAGACCACAATTATGAAGATGGCAAACTTCAAATCTGGGGTGATTATCATACCACCTCTACTGATTATTGGAATTATGCTGATGATTTTGATGGAGCAGGTAGTGCTAACCGCCCATGCCAGGTAACTATTAACTCTAATACTTCTATTACTGTTGACAGCGGCGAGACTTTGGAAATTAAAGGAGGAGAAGCTACTTCTTCAGATATTACTATAATTAATGCTTCAGCTTCATGGGATTTAAATAATAATGGGACTACCACTATTCAGGAAGCTACCATTAATTACTTAAACCCAGCTACAGGTACTATTACTGTTTTAAATACAACTTTAAACAATGAAGATACTCCTGAGTCTGGTGCCACCCTTAATGTTGACTGGTATTTAGGAGGTCATGTAGTTGATGCCAATTCTACTTCTACTGATGTTGTTAATGCTACCACCACTATTTCGGAAGAGAGTACTACTTCTCAATCTACTGTTTGGGAATGGTCAGGAAGTGGTTGGGGAACAGCTTCAACCACTCAGACTACTTTAACTGATGCTTCAGGCCTTTTTCCTCAGCCCGGCACTAATGGCGCCATTCGGATCAGAGAATACTCAGCGACAAGTACGGCTACTACCTATTACAAATATAATTTGGCAATTACAGCTAATGGTTTCAGTAATTATAATTATTATAACGATCAAGGAACTAATTATATAGCTTCGGCTTCAAGTAGTGATGGTGATGTTGATACCTGTATTTCTGAAACATGGCAGAGAGATGATATTGATGCTAATAATACTGAACAAACCTTAAATGAACCGCCGACCACTGGAACCTGGTATGTTGGTATGGATTCTGACTTGGAGTTTGGAGTGGATTCTTTAACAGTCAACATAGGACCTTTAAATGATATCAACAACCTTACGGCCACGGCTACTACCATAACCTATGTTACTAGTACGGCTGGTTATCTAATTCAGGTTTATGATTCGGCCGGTAATGACGGAACACTGACAGCTACCTCAAGTCCTTTCATTCCTAGATGGGATTATAATAATGATGCTCCTGATCCTTGGGGGACTTACTGTAAAAACAATGCCAGTTTTTGCGGCTTTGGTTATACCACTAGTGATGATAATTTAACTGGCGATAACCGTTTCGGTAGTGCCACTGAGTATGCCGGCTTTACCAGTTCCACTGAACCAGTAGCAGACCGAGGGACAGGTAGCTGGAAGGGCGAACCAGACACTATCACCTACAAGGTCTCTGTTCCTGAAAGCCAGGAACCGGAGACGTATGATACGACTATAACGTATGTATGTACTGCTCAATACTAATATGCGGAAAATGGTGTACAAATAATTAGAAGGATTTATGGATAAAAAATACAAAAAAGTTTCAGTTCTGTTTAATATTTGGTTTCCAGTTGCTTTAGTATTATTAATTAGTATGGGCTTTGTAGTTCCTTGTATAACAAATGCTCAGATTAGTGTTTCACCTAGATTGGCTGTCAGTCCTCATACATTTGAGATTGATTTCTTTCCCGGAGAATCAATAACTAAAGAAATCAAAATTACTAATAAAAGTGAAGCAGCTTTTCCTATGTTAGTAAGAGTGGTTAATTTTACGGCCAGTGACGAAACAGGAAGCACATCATTTGACGAAGTATCAGAAGACCCGTCAATTTCTTCTCGTAAATGGTTTGAAATTGAAAATCCCAATTTCATTTTGGATGCAGGTGAAACAGAAAAAGTTAATTTTACCATTTCTGTTCCTGAAAATGCCGAGCCGGGCGGTCATTATGCTGTAATGTTTTTTGAACCTCAGTTACCATCCTTTTATTTTGAAGAAGATAAGCCGCGGGTTGTTCCAGTAATTGGAGTTTTGTTTTTGTCTTCTGTAAAAACATTTACCTTAGAGCCAGAAGTTAAGGAGAAATTAGAAGTAGTTGAATTTGCCGTACCCAAAGAAGAAAGATTAGTTGCTCTGGAAAATCTTACCTCTGCCTTTATTGGAGGAATAGTTCAGGCGGCCAGTGAAGTTACTATAACTAAAAAATCTCCTTCCAATTTTATTTTACGAATCCAGAATAATGACATTTATCATATCAAGCCATTTGGCAAGGTTTTAATTCTTAATATCTTTGGCAAGAAAGTGGGAGAAGCGGAAGTTCCCAAAACAACGATTTTACCGGGAAGGATCCGGCAATTCCCGGTTGAGTTTTTACTGGAGACTCCGAAATATTTAAAATGGCTGCCAGAATCAGTTTCTAATTTCTTAGCAAAGAATTTCTTCTTTGGAAAATATCAAGCAAAACTTGTGATGGAGACAAGTGATAAAAGACAAGGGACAGAAATGGATTGGCTGCTTATTGCCAATATGAGTTTCTTTGCTTTCCCCTGGCAATTCTGGCTGGTATTTATTTTAACTGTTCTACTTTTCATTCTTATTTTAGTAAAATATAGAAGAAGAATAATTTTGTCATTAAGAGTGCTAACCAGGGGCAATGAATAGTTAATCAGAGGCCCGTTTCCCGGCAGTTTATAGGAGGTAAATCTCTATAAACTTTAATATTGTTTTGAAATATACCATAATACAATAAACCTGTGGAAAACTTTTTGACTTAATAAGAAGTTTTGTAGTAAAATAAATTTATGTTAAAATAAATAAGTTATAAAAAATATAAAAGTCGGAATAAAGTTTTGGATAAAATTTAAAAATCAAATAAGAAATGGCAAAGATAATTAAAAGAAATATAGATATAATCATAGTGGCTGGGATTGGGCTCTCTTTAGTAATCGTGGCGATGATAGGGGTGTATCAAAGGATACCGATGGCTCCTGTTAATTATGTCAGCGCTGCTACTACTGGTATAAGTGTTTCGGCAACGGTGCAAGAGTGGCTTACCTTGGGAGTTTCTACCTCATCGGTAGCTCTTTTACCTGATTTAGTTAGTTCAGCTGGTGTTACTGCCATTGCCAGTAGTAGTGACATAAATATAACTGTTGGAACTAATAATGCTGCCGGATGGATTCTTAGTGTTGAAAGCACAAATGGAAAATTAACAACATCAACTTATGATATTGATACCTGTAATGTAACCTCTAGTATTGATGCTGGTACGGATATGTATGGACTCAATGCTACTACTTCACTTGGAACTGTTACCATTAGCCCCAACTATAATTATTGGGGACAAGATATAGTAGGTACAGCATCTACCACAGATCAGACATTCGCAACGAAGGATGATAAAAACGCAAGTACAACTGTAGCCACAATAAAAATTATGGCAGCTTGTGACGACCAGCAGGAAGCCGAAACTTACGCCGATACTCTGACCATAACTGCCACCGGAGGTACATAATGAATTTGTAATTCAGTTTGGTTTGAAGAAATAGTTTAACCTCTAATAATTTTATATTTAATTTGATGAAGAGGAATATTCTCTTAGTTGTGCTTGTTGGAGGGATAATTTTTAGCCCGCTCCTTTTTGTGCAGGCAGCTGTTGGAATTTCACCTGTAACTTTTGAATTGACTGGCAGTCCGGGGGATGTAATTATAAATCAACTTAAGGTGTATAATCCTTCAACGGATACAATAATCGGAATTAAAATGGAGGTAGAAGACATCGCTCCAACAGGAGAGACAGGTCATGTGAGAGTAGAGCCAGCTGAGACAGAAACTTATTCTCTTGCTCGATGGGTGAAAACAGAGCCTGAAGAATTTACTTTAAATCCCAGAGAAGAAAAATTTGTCACTTTTACTATTACTATTCCAGAAAATGTAGAACCAGGTGGTCATTACGGTGTGGTTTTAGCAGGAACAAAAGCAGTAGCTGGGCCAGGAGCGGTTGGAGCCACAATAGTTGAAAGAGTAGGAGCTTTAGTTTTATTGATAACTCCAGGAGAAATGAAAGAAGAGTTGGTAATAAAAGACTTTACCACCCCTAATTATTCTGAATATGGGCCAGTAGATTTTACGATAAGGTTTGAGAATAAAGGAACAGTTCATGTAAAACCAGTTGCTTCCATAACTATTACTAATTGGTTAGGGGAAAAAGTAGGTGAAATCCAATTACCTCAGCGGAATGTTTTACCAAATGCTGTCAGAAAATTTGAAGTTTCCTGGGATAAAAAATGGCTTTTTGCTGGAAAATATACTGCCACTTTAACTGGGAATTATGGAGTATCTCGTAGCTCTGTCAGTTCGGTAGTAATTACTTTTTGGGCTTTTCCTTGGAAGGTGGGAATAGGAATATTATTAATCATAATATTCTTTATTCTAACTAGAAAAAGGTGGGCTACTGCTTTTAAGGTTTTGGTTAGAGGAGAGAAAATAATAAAGGGATAGTGACAAGAGACAAGAGACAAGCGACAAGATCATCCGGTTTATTCTGGGTGATTTTTTGTGTATAATAAGTAAATGCGAAAGACAAGCGACAAGCGACAAGTGACAAGAGACAAGAGACAAGAGACAAAAAAGACACGAAATTTTCGGTTCAGTGCCAGTTTTGTACTTTTGTTTAGTGTTAGTTTGGTGGTATGTATTTTTTTTCCTTTATTAGGATATTGTCAAACTCCGACAGTGAATATTTCGGTAAGCGCTGAAGTAGCTGGTGAAGCTCCTGAGCCCACGCCACCTCCGCCAGGTGGAGGTGGCGTGGTACCACCTTCTCCTGCGGCAAAGGTTATCTTTGAAGGGAGAGCTTATCCTAATGCCTTTTTAACTATTTCAAAAAATGGGGTAGTGGCTGCTACTTTTTTTGCTGAAGAATCTGGTTTGTTCAAGAAAGAATTAACTGGAATTCGTGGAGGAGTTTATAATTTTGGAATCTGGGCGGAAGATACAAAAGGCCGTAAATCAGTTACTTTAAGTTTCAGTGTCAGTATTTTAGGAGGAAGAACTACTACCATATCTGGAATTTTTATTTCACCTACTATTTCTCTTATTCCCACTCAAGTGGAAAGAGGGAACGAGGTTGATATTTTTGGTCAAGCTTTTCCCCGGAGCCAAATTAAAATATTTGTTTCTTCACCAAAAGAAACAGTAAAAGACACCCTTAGCGATAAAGAAGGAAACTGGAAATATAAATTAGACACTACTCCCTTAGAAGAAAGAGAACACGAGGCTAGAGCTAAAGCTCTTTTCGGAGATGGTGAACAAAGTCCATTTTCTCATACTCTTTCTTTTTTGGTTCTGGCTCCGGGAGCTTTGGTTTGTGAAGGGGCAGATTTGAATTTTGATGGAAAAGTGAATCTGATTGATTTTTCAATTCTCTTGTATTTCTGGGGACAGAGTAAGCCTTCTAATCGTTGTGCCGATATAAATTTCGATGGTATAGTTGATTTAGTGGACTTCTCAATAATGATGTACTGGTGGACAGGTTAGAACAATCTTATAAAATCAAAAAATATTCTATGATATTAAAAATTTTTAAAACCCAATTCTTAATTCTTGTCGTTTGTTGCTTGTTGTTCGTTGCTTCATCAGTGGGAGCAGCTAAATTATATTTAGCACCTTCAAATCAAACAATTTATCAGGATAACTCCTTTATTGTTGAGGTGAAATTAGATACCGAGGGGGAAGAAATAAATACTGTGGAAGCAAATTTAATCTATTCGTCAAATTTATTAGAAGTAATTGATATTAGTAAAGGGAATTCTATTTTAACCCTTTGGTTAAAAGAACCCGATATCCAACAAAAAGAAGTTTCCCTTATCGGCGGAATACCCAATGGCTTTCAAGGAGAAGAGGGGCTGATTGCCAAATTGATTTTTAGGGGAAAAGAGATAGGAGAGGGAATAATCAGTTTTAAAGAAAATTCAAAAGTATTATTGAATGATGGACAAGGAACCAAAGCCCGATTAAGTTTTTTAGAAGGAAGTTATGAAATTATCAAGAGGCCAGAAGGACTGCCTGTAATTTCTTCTAAAACTCATCCTGACCAGAATGAATGGTATAGAATAACTAGTTTATCTTTGTACTGGGATTTAATGGAAGGAGCCGAATATAGTTGGATTTTGAGTAGAGATCCTTTAACTGAACCAGATGAGATTCCAGATAAGCCTGAACCAAAAGAAGGAGTAGCTTTTTGGATGGGGGCTATGGAGTATGATTTAAAAGAAGAGGGAGATGGAATTTATTACTTTCATTTAAAACAAAAATTATCTGATAAGGGTTGGTCAGAAAGAATTACTTACCGAACAATGATAGATACAATACCACCAGAAGAATTCGAACCCCAAATTGGTCAAGACCCGACAATGTATGACGGTAAATATTTTTTAAGTTTTGTTGCTCAAGATAAAACTTCGGGAGTTGACCATTATGAAGTTACTGAAGTTCCCTGGCTTTCTTTTGAAAAAACAAAAGAGTGGAAGATGGTTCAGAGTTCTTATTTATTAGGAGACCAAAAATTGAGAAGTGTCATAAAAGTTAAAGCCGTGGACAAAGCAGGGAATGAACGAGTAGCAGAAATTAAGCCGCCTTACAAAATAACGTGGGGAGATGCACTTATTTTATTGTTAATCTTGATTGGAATTGGAGTAATTTTATGGTCGGCTAAGAGAATTTCAGCCGTTAAAAAGTTTCCAATTTCCAAGTAGATAATTTCTAAATAAAGTGAAAAGATTAATTTTACTTTTAGTTATTTTAATATTTTCTTTCTCCGTAACTTTTCCTGTTAAAGCAGAGTCATCTTCTCTTTATCTTTTTCCTTCTTCAGGGAGTTTTTTGGTTGGCAGCACTTTTACTGTTTCCATTTTTCTAAATACCGAAGGAAGCGAAATTAATGTAGTTTGGGCAGACTTAAAATTCCCTCCAGAAATTTTACAAATTACTTCTCCAACCACTGGCAGTTCTTTTATTTCCGAATGGATTATTCCACCAAACTATTCAAACGAAAGGGGAATTATCAGTTTTAGAGGAGGAGTTCCTGGAGGGATTATTACCTCGGCCGGCTTAGTTTCCTCAATTACATTCAGGGCAGTTTCTTCCGGAAAAGCAAGAATTGAATTTAGCGAGGAATCAAAAGTCTTGTTAAATGACGGCAAAGGGACAGATATTCTTGTTGATACCCGCGGCGGAGAATATCAGATTTTAATTCCTCCTCCTGAGGGACCAAAAGTTTTTTCGCCCACTCACCCCAATTCTAATATTTGGTACTCAGATTCGAGTCCAAGCTTTTCCTGGGAAAAAGAAAAAGGGGTTACTAATTTCTCTTGGAGTTTTGACCAAAATCCTCAGGGCAGGCCGGACGGGATCTCAGAAGGAGATAAAACTCTAGTTTCTTTTTCAGAAGTTAAAGATGGAATTTGGTATTTTCATATCAGACAAAAAAAAGAAGGAATCTGGGGAAAGACCACTAATGTTCCGATTCGGATAGATACTGCTCCTCCTAATGATTTTAGTCCCAGAGTTGAAACTTATTCCAGATTAGTTGGTTATCAAACCATGGTTTATTTTGAAACCAAAGATAATTTTTCCGGCGTAGACCATTATGAAATAAATATAATTGATTTAAGCGTTTTTCCTTCAACTCAGTCATTTTTTGCAGAGGTTACAAGTCCTTATAAGGTTCCTTTTCAAGAAGCCGGTAAATATAATGTAATTATTCGGGCTATAGACAGGGCAGGAAATATTAGAGAGAGTGAGACAAGGTTCCGTTCGATGACTCCTTTAATTACTCATATCGAATTGATGACTCCTTTAATTACTCATATCGAAGGAAAGGGGTTAGAAATCAGGGGAGTTCTTTTTTCTTGGTGGCTAATTGGAATCCTGATATTTATTTTTATATTTGTAATAGGAATAATAATCTGGCAATTAGTTAAAAAATATACTGCTAAGCATAGAGAATATTAATATGAATGATTTAGAAAATAACACTAATATAAAACTAAAATGCACTGAATTATTAATAGTGGTTAGTTTAATATTGGTGTTTATTAACTGGTTGCCTGCAGTAAAAGCAGCAGGGGCTTCCTTATATCTTTCTCCTAATTCAGGCACTTTTTATGTGGGTAGTACTTTTGATGTATCCATATTTGTTAATACCGGGGGAGAAGATATTAATGCTGTTCAGACAGATTTGAAATTTGATCCCAAGAAACTTCAGATAGCAAGTCCTACAGCTGGAAAATCTTTTATTTCAGTTTGGATTTCCCAACCAACTTATTCCAATATTCACGGGACAGCTTTTTTCCAAGGAGGAATGCCTTCTCCAGGGATTAATACTTCTGCTGGATTAGTTTCTACTATTACTTTCCGAGTTATTGCTCCTGGGGAAACAACTATTTATTTCTTAGATTCTTCAAGAGTTCTTTTAGATGATGGGAAAGGAACTGATATTCTGACTTCTATGGGGAGAGGTGTTTACATTCTTTCTATTCCTCCACCCGAGGGACCCAAGGTTTTTTCTCCAACTCATCCAGACCAAAATAAATGGTACAAGAATCCTAATCCTACTTTTTCTTGGGAAAAAGAAAAAGGAGTTACTGATTTTAGTTACAGTTTGGATTTTGATTCTCAGGGAATTCCAGACAATACTCCAGAAGGCGATTTTACCTCAATATCTTTTACTGATTTGAAAGACGGAATTTGGTATTTCCATGTCAAGGCAAAAAAAGCTGGAATATGGGGAGGAACCAGCCATTATATAGTTCAACTTGATTCTACTCCTCCAGCTTCATTTACTCCGGGAGTAGAACCCTCAACTAAAACAAGCGTTTCTCAACCTATTGTTTCTTCTATTACCACTGATGCTCTTTCTGGGTTCGACCATTTTGAAGTCAAGGTGATTGATATCAGTCCTGGTCGGGAAGAAAAGGAGGTTGCCTTTTTTGTTGAAGCAGTTAGCCCATATCAACTTCCAGCTCTTGAAATTGGGCAATATATGGTAGTGATTAAAGCTTTTGATAAAGCTGGGAACTGGCGGAATGAATCAATAAAGATTGAGATTATTCCCAAAGGGATTGCCCTAACAGGAAAAGGAATTTGGTTCTTTGGGATATTTATACTCTGGTGGCTGATTATAATAATTCTCATTTTGCTCTCTCTTCTGATTATCGGACTTTTAATTCTATGGTGGAGGACATATCGGCGGTCTCAAAAAGGAAAGAAATGGAGATTAAAAGAAGGAGAAAATAATTTAAAAGATTTTCCCTTAAAAAAACTATCTTTAGAAGATGAAAAAATAGAACTTATGATCCGGAAAGAAGGATTAGGAAAATTAGTCGAAGATATTTTAAAAGAAGAAGAAGAAGTTGAAAAAAGGCAGAAAGAATTGGGGAGAAAGAAAAAGAAACCAAGACCTTAGAAGAGAAAAGAGAGATAGAAATGGAAAGACACAAAATAGAGCAAAAAAGAGAGAAAATAGAAAAGAAGAGATGGGAAATGGAACAAGAAAAAGAAAAAATAATAAATAGAATGAAAGAAATCGAATAATTAAATAAATGATTAATCTATTAAACAATATTAAAATAAAACTGAAAGACACTAAGTTATTAGTAGTGATTGGTTTAATATTGGTGTTTATCAGTATACTACCTGCAGTAGTACAGGCAGCAGAAGCATCTCTATTTTTCAGCCCAAGCGATGGAATATATCATATAGGGAGCACATTCTTGGTCAAGGTAAAGGTTAATAGTGATGGTACTCCAATCAATGCTGCTCAATCTAAAGTTTTGTTTCCTCAAGAAATATTAGAAGTGAAAAGTATTTCCAAGGCTGGTTCAATATTTACTCTTTGGCCAGAAGAACCGGTTTTTTCAAACTCAGAAGGAGAAGTTAGTTTTAAAGGAGGAATTCCAGCTCCTGGATTTACGGGAACAGATAATATTTTAACTATTAATTTTCAAGCCAAGAAAACAGGACAAGCAAAAGTTTCATTTTCTGAAGCAAAAGTGTTAGCTGCTGATGGGAGAGGAACTAATATTTTGAAACTTACTCAAGAAGCAATCTTTTCAATTACTGAAATTTACCCAGAGGTTAGCAGGGCCCCTGTTCCCCCTCATCCATTTGACGTAATTGTTGATAATGAAGGAGATCCAACTAATCCTCGTCCATTTCTATATTTTGAAACCAAGGATGATTTATCAGGCATAAGCCATTATGAGATAAAAATTGGCCAGGGGGATATATTCTCTTTAGTCATGGTCGAAACTAATCCTCTCCGTCTTTTCCATCAGGCGCCAGGTTCTTATGAGATTTTAGTCAAAGCAATAGACCAAGCTGGAAATTTTGAAGAATCTTCAGCATTATTAAATATTGAATCTATCCCCATCCCTGAAATTTCAGTTTATCCGAGAATTCATACTGCTGGAGAAGAGGAATTTTATATTGCTGGAACAGCGCCTGCAGATTTGACGATAATGATTTTTTTCAAAAGAGACCAGGAATTAGTAAAGACTTGGGAGGTTAAAAGTGATAAAAATGGGGATTGGTCTTTTTATACCAGTGATCTTTTTGAATCAGGTAATTATTTAATCTCAACCAGGAGTAAAGATCAAAGAGGAGCTATAAGCGATTCTTCGCCGGAATATCAAATAGAAGTGATATTGGCTGGAATTTCTATTGGCCCTTTAATGGTTACTTACCGAGCATTATTTCCGATATTAATAATTTTAATTGTTTTGATCACAGGAATTGTTATTTGTCTTATCCTATTTAAGGTAAGAAAGATTAAAAAAGAAATTCAGGAAGCTGCCGAAAGTTTAAAAAACACCTTCAATGAAGTAAAAAGAAAGGCCATAGAAAAAATTGAATATCTTGATTCTAAACCAGGGTTAAATCCAGATGAAGAGAAACTGCGCGATGAGCTTGTAAATATTTTAGAAAAATCCGAGGAAGTAATAGCCAAGGAAATTGAGGATATCAGAGAAGAATTGAAATGAGAAAAAACGATTAATATGCCAATTGAAAAATCTGCCGGAGCAATTGTTTTCCGGCGGAATAAAAAAATAAAATATCTTTTAATTCAATACGGTTGGGGTCATTGGGAATTTCCCCGAGGGCTTATTGAAAAAGGAGAATCTTTGGAAGATACTGCTCGACGCGAAATTAGAGAGGAAACAGGGATAGAAAATATTAGATTTATCTCTGGATTTAAAGAATGGATAAAGTTTTTCTTCAAGCTCAAAGGAAAAAATATAATGAAGATTGCCACTTTCCTTTTAGCCGAGACCAAAACTGAAAAGGTAAAACTATCTTATGAGCATAAGGATTATGGCTGGCTCGATTACAAAGAAGCCCTTAATCGTTTAACTTTTGAAAATTCTAAAGAGGTCCTCAAGAAGGCAAATGACTTCCTTAAGAAGTAGGAATTATGAATATGATAAGTTTTAAAGAGAAAGTTTTTGGGGTAGTGGAAAAAATTCCGGGAGGTGAGGTTGTAAGTTATAGAGAAGTGGCACAAAGAGCCGGCAGACCTCGGGCTTGGCGGGCCGTAGGTAATATTTTGAGCAAAAACAAAAACCCTGAGTTGCCTTGCCACAGGGTGATAAAATCAAATGGGGAAATCGGGGGTTATAATAAGGGAGCAGAAAGGAAGAAAGAACTTCTAAAGAAAGAAGAAGTGAAGATAAACAAATTTAGAAGTTGACAAGAATTGATGATTTTATATAATTAAACTGATGAAAAAGAAGAATATTACAATTGAAGATTTAGCTAGAATGGTTCAAAAAGGATTTAGTGAAACGGCAAAAAGAAAAGAAGTCGATAGACGCTTTGATGGAGTTGACAAGCGTCTGGACAGAATTGAGAAACTTCTTATCGTTGATCACAGACAAAGAATAGAGAAGTTGGAAATGGAAGTAAAAAATCTAAAAGAACTATTAGCAGTAAAATAAATCTGATTTTGGCAAACAAAAAAGGCCTCTTTAAGAGCGCTCTTTTTGTTTTTGGTGAGGAACAATTATTTTTTTACTTCTTCCATTATTTTTTTGAAAACTTCTGGTTTTTCTTTAGCTAATTGGGATAAGATTTTCCTGTCTATCTCAATCTTTTTTTCTTTTAATTGGTGAATGAATTTATTATAAGGTAAACCAAGTTTCCGACAGGCAGCACCAATTTGAATCTGCCATAATTTTCGAAAATCTCTCTTTTTTACTTTTCTATCTCGGTAAGCATAAGTCCAGGCTTTTTGTAAGGCCTGTTTTGCTGATTTATATTTTGATTTCCTGCCCCAGCGGAATCCTTTGGTCTGTTTCAGGGCTTTTTTTCTTCGTTTATGAGCAGTTTTACCTCGTTTTACTCGAACCATGTTATTAAGAAATTAATTTCTTTATCTTTTTAGCCAAAGGCTTTGGCATTATCTTCCATTTTCTGATTTTACGGATTCTTTTCCCTGATTTTTTACCGCGGAAATGATTTTGACCAGCAGGTCTTCTTAAAACCTTTCCAGTTTTTGTAATTTTAAAACGTTTTTTAAGTGATTTTCTTGTCTTCATGATTTTGAGATTGCGATACCATCATTGTTAAACCTCTGGCTTCTCGCTTAATCTCTCTTTCAATTTTAATAGTAGTTGATTTTTGTAAGATTTCTAGAAACTGATTCATCTTTTGTCTGGCAAAATCGGAAAGACGTTTTTCTCTTCCTCTTAGAACCATTTCGATTTTTATCTTGTACCCTTTCTTGAAAAATTTCTCCGCTGCTTTTACTCGAGTTTCCATATCATGAGGAGAAATATTAAATCTTAATCTTATACTTTTTAATTCGCCGCTTTTTTGCTGTTTTTGTTTTCTTTCTTTCTTTTTTACCTGGTAAGCATACTTTCCATAGTCTCCGATTTTGCAAACCGGAGGGCTAATTTTCTGAGTCACTTGGATTAAATCAAGCCCGGCTTCCCGAGCTTTTCGTAGAGCATCTTCTAATCTAAGAACTCCCAACTGTTTTCCATCTTTGTCGATTAATCTTACTTCCCTCGCTCTTATTAGATTGTTGATAAATATTCTTTTGAACAAGTAGATAAAAATTATTTAGTGGAGGTGGAGGAAATCGAACCCTCGTCCAGAAATTCTTCCGAAACAATTCTACAAGCTTAGTCTATTTTATCTTTAAGGTAAGAGAATATGAAATAGACAAAATTTCTCATACCCGAGCTCCATAATTTTGGTAATAATCTGGAGCAAGAATAATTACCTATCTCGATATATGGCACCTCTTACTGCTTATCGAGAATCAGCAGGGAGATGGCATTACGCTAAAGCGTAAGCGGGTTTTGAAAATAAGTTTGCACTTATTAATTCTGAGAGTTTAACGAGATTTCAGAGCTCGGCTTGCTTATTCCAGATGAAGTTTCTGTCAAAGCCTTTCACCCCCTTTCATTGCTCTTTGTATTTCTCTTTCAGTTTCTCTCTTTTTAATTTGAGTTCTTTTATCAATCTTTCTTTTTCCTTTGGCAATTCCAAACTCTATCTTTATTTTTCCTTTATCAGTATACACTTTTAAGGGTATCATCGTCAAGCCTTTTTGCTTGACCTTGCCGATTAATTGTTTGATTTCGGATTTTCTTAAAAGAAGTTTTCGTGATCTTTTAGGATCATAATCACTTGGAGTATTTTTTGGCTGATAAGGAGGAACATTTGCTCCAATTAGAAAAACCTCAGGAGGAGATTCCTTTACAATAACAAAAGAACCTCTTAAGCCCATTTTTCCGGTTTTAATTGATTTTACTTCTTGACCCTGTAAAACAACCCCGGCCTTAAACGTTTCCAAGATAGAATAGTTAAATAATGCTTTTTTGTTTTCCAATATGACCTTCATGCTTTAATTTTAGCAGAAAATAATGTAAACTAAAATCATAAATTATGAAAGAGAAGATAGTTCAATTAATAAAAGAAACAATAGATCTTTTGCAAAAACAAAAAGAATTGTCTCAGTTTGAAATTCCTGAAATTTCGGTTGAATATCCGGAAAAAGAAATTCATGGTGATTATAGCACTAATATTGCCATGAACCTTGCTGGAAAATTGAAGAACAAACCAATAGAAATAGCGAAAATCATTACTCAATCATTTAATCAATCACTTTTTGATAAAATTGATGTTATTGAACCCGGCTTTATTAATTTCTCTATTAAAAAGCAATATCTTCAGGAACAGGTTATAGAAATTTTAGATAAAAGTGAAAGGTTTGGAACATTGACTATTGGTAAAGACAAGAAAATTCAGGTTGAGTTTATTTCAGCCAATCCAACTGGTCCTTTAACATTAGGAAATGGTCGTGGGGGATTTTGTGGAGACGTTTTAGCCAATATTTTAGAAAAAGCAGGTTATGAAGTAGGAAGAGAATACTATATTAATGATGTTGGAGAGCAGATTAAAAAATTAGGGCATTCAGTTATCGGGGACAAGGAAGCAGTTTACAAAGGAGAGTATATAAAAGAATTGAGAAAAAAGATAAAAGAGAAAGAACCAGAAGAGGCTGGTCAATTAGCGGCCAAGATTATTCTAGAAGAAATAATTAAGCCGAGCGTTAAAAAAATGGGAATTAATTTTAATGTTTGGTTTTCAGAAAAAAGTCTATATGAAGATAAGAAAGTAGAGAAAATTCTAGATTGGCTGAAAAAAAATAAACTGGCTTATGAAAAAGATGGAGCTCTATGGTTTAACTCAAGCAAGTTTGGCGATGATAAAGACAGAGTTTTAGTCAAAGCTGATGGCGAAAAGACTTATCTCGCTTCTGATATTGCTTATTTAAAAGATAAATTTGAAAGGGGATTTGATAATTTAATATATATCTGGGGAGCTGACCATCATGGTTATATAAAACGGATAGAAGCTGCAGCCGAGGCCTTGGGCTATCAAAAAAAACAGGTAAAAATCATTATTATGCAGTTGGTTAGACTTCTTAAAGGAGGTCGAATAGTTCGAATGTCCAAAAGAGAAGGCACTTTTATAACTTTAGAAGAATTAGTTGATGAAGTAGGATTAGATGCAGCCAGATTCTTCTTTTTACAAAGAAGTCCAGACAGTCACTTGAATTTTGATTTATCTTTAGCTAAAGAACAGTCTGAAAAGAATCCTGTTTATTATGTTCAATATGCTTATGCAAGAATTTGTAGCATAGTGGAGAAATTCAAAGTTCAGAATTCAAAAGTCAAAACTACGGCTCAAAACTTAAAATTATTAAATCATTTATCAGAATTAAGGTTAATTAAGCATCTTATTAAGTTTCCAGAAATTATTGAAGATACGGTTAAAGATTATCAAATTCAAAGATTGCCTCAGTATGCGTATAAATTAGCTGGTTCTTTTCATCAGTTTTATAGAGATTGCCGTGTTTTGACAGAGGATAAAGAATTAAGTAAATCTCGTTTAGCTTTGATTTTAGCGACAAAAATTGTTTTGAAAAATACTTTGGACATAATGGGTATTTCTGCTCCAGAAAAAATGTAACATGAATAATACTTATTTTATTTTGAGACATGGAGAAACTCTTTATCAACTCAAAAAAGAAGAAATAATATATCCCTGGCCAGAACCTTCGCCCATATTATTAACTGAAAAAGGAAAAAAACAGATAGAGAATGTGGCCAAAAAGCTTGAAAGTGAAAAAATTGATTTGATTTTTTCATCAGATATTCCAAGAGCCAAAGAAACAGCCGAAATTATTTCAAAGAAAATTAGAATTAAACCAATTTTTGATTCCCGAATACGAGAAATCGATATGGGGATTTATAAAGGAAAACCAGCCAAAGAATATGAAAAGGATTTTTCTGATCGGAAACGAAAATTCTTTGATCAACCCCTAAATGGTGAATCTCGACAAGATTGCAAAAAAAGAATGATGAATTCTTTAGAAGAAATTGATAAAAAGTACAGAAACAAGAATATTTTAATAATAAGTCATGGTACTCCTTTATATCTTTTAGAAGGAACAATTAGGGGATTAAAAGATGAAAAACTTTTAGAGAAAAATAAAGATTTTTCTTTGGAGGTTGGCCAATTTAAAAAATTAGGATACAAATAATCAAAATACTTCATATGACTATTAATTTCCCGGAATTAGAAAACAAAATATTAAAGTTTTGGGAAGAAAAGAAAATCTTTGAGAAATTAAGGAAAAAGAATAAAGGCAAAAAACGCTGGTCATTTTTGGATGGACCAATAACAGCCAATAATCCTATGGGAGTTCATCATGCCTGGGGAAGAACCTATAAAGATTTGTTTCAGAGGTATAAAGCAATGAGAGGTTTTGATCAAAGGTTTCAAAATGGATTTGATTGCCAGGGTCTATGGGTAGAAGTAGAAGTTGAGAAAGAGCTTGGTTTCAAAGAAAAAAAAGATATAGAAAAATATGGAATAGGGAAGTTCGTTGAAAAGTGCAAAGAGAGAGTCTTAAAATATTCAGATATCCAGACAAAACAATCAATTAGATTAGGACAGTGGATGGACTGGGAAAATTCCTATTTTACAATGTCTGATGAGAATAATTATGCCATTTGGTATTTTTTGAAAAAATGTCTGGAAAAAGAACTTCTTTATAAAGGAAGAGATGTTGTTCCCTGGTGTCCACGTTGTGGAACAGCTATTTCTCAGCATGAGATCCTGTCTGAAGAATATCAAGAAATTTGTCATAAATCGGTTTTTGTAAAGTTACCAGTTATTGGTCAAAAAAATCTTTTCTTTATTATTTGGACAACTACTCCCTGGACATTGCCTGCCAATGTTGTATTAGCTGTTCATCCTGACTTGGAATACTCTAAGATTAAAAATGAAAAAGGAAATGTTTTTATTCTGCTTAAGGAAAAATCAGAATTAATTCCAAATGGCGAAATCATAAAGACATTTAAAGGTAGAAAATTAGATGGAATGAAGTATAAGGGAATGTTTGATGAATTGCCCGAAGTTAAAAAATCTCTTAAAAAATATGAGCATAGAGTAATCATATGGGATGAAGTAAATACAGAAGAAGGTACAGGCATTGTTCATATTGCCCCGGGTTGTGGTCAGGAAGATTTTCATCTGAGTAAAGATCTAAAGATTCCAGTTATTGATCCTACAAATGAAGAAAGTAAGTATAAATCCGGGTTTGATTTTTTGAGTGGCAAATTAGTAACCCAAGTAAATGATTTAATCTTTGAAGATTTAGATAAAAAAGATTTTATTTTTAAAATTGAAAATTATACTCATCGTTATCCAACATGCTGGCGGTGCAAATCAGAATTAATCTTTCGTCTAGTTGATGAATGGTATATTTCCATGGAAAAATTAAGAGAAGGATTGATAAAAAGCGCTCCAAAGATAAAATGGATTCCCTCTTTTGGTTTAGAAAGAGAATTGGATTGGCTCAAGAATATGCAAGACTGGCTGATTTCCAAAAAACGTTACTGGGGTTTAGCTCTGCCGATTTACGAATGTTCAAAGTGTGGTAGTTTTGAAGTAATTGGGTCCAAGCAAGAATTAAAAGAAAAAGCAGTAGAGGGTTGGAAAGAGTTTGAAGGTCATTCTCCTCATCGGCCATGGGTCGATAAAGTTAAGATTAAATGCTCAAAATGCGGCCAAGTACTTTCTCGGATTCCTGACGTAGGTAATCCATGGTTAGATGCTGGAATAGTTTCTTTTTCAACAATGAAATATTTTTCTGATAAGGAATTTTGGCAAAAATGGTTTCCAATTGATTTCATCTCTGAGTCTTTCCCTGGTCAGTTCAAAAACTGGTTTTATTCTCTCTTAGTAATGAGTCAAGTTTTAGAAGATTGTCCTCCAATGAAAACAATTTTTGGTTATGCAACTGTTGTTGATGAAAAAGGCGAGGAAATGCACAAATCAAAAGGAAATGCTATTTGGTTTGATGAGGCAGTGGAAAAGATAGGGGCGGATGTAATGAGATGGATGTATGCTGGGCAGAATCCTGTTCACAATCTAAGATTTGGTTACAAAACAGCTGAAGAAGTAAGAAGAAAACTTCTGACTTTATGGAATAGTTATGTTTTTTTTAAAACATATGTTTCCAAAGAAGAATTTCCAAACAAATCTGAATTTCCAAAACCTAAGTCACTTTTGGATAAATGGATTCTTTCTCGTCTGAACAATTTAATTGAAAAAACAACCAAATTTTTGGATGGTTACGATGTTAACCGAACAAGTTCTGCAATTGAAAACTTTTTTATAAATGATCTATCTCTCTGGTATATTAGAAGGTCTAGAAAAAGGTTTCATTCTTCATCAGAACAAAGTTTAGTACAGGATAAAAAAATTAAAAGAGAGGCGGTAGATACTTTGTATTTTGTTCTTTTAAATTTGACTAGATTAGTTTCCCCGATAATGCCATTCTTTAGTGAAGAGATTTATTCAGGCTTAAAAACAAAAGAGATGTCAGAATCAGTTCACTTGGATGACTGGCCAGAAGTAAATGAAAAAGATATAGATTTGGATTTGGAAAAGAAAATGAATAGAGTCAGAGAAATTGTGGCTTTGACTTTGACTGAAAGAGCAAAAGCCGGCATAAAGATTCGTCAGCCTTTAAAAGAATTGAGAATTAAAAATCAGAAATTAGAAATAAATGAAGAATTATTGGATTTAGTTAGAGAGGAAGTGAATATTAAAGGCATAGTTTTTGATTCTAAAATCAAAGAAGAAATAGAATTAGACACAGAGATCACAGAAGAGTTAAAAAAAGAAGGCAATATCCGAGAGATTATTCGTCAGATTCAGAGCCTACGTAAAAAAGCTGGATTTACCCCTGAAGATAAAATTGTAATTTATTATCAAGGAGAAAAAGACCTAAAGACGATTTTAGAAAAAAATAAGAAAAATATTTTATCAGGAACAAGAGCTGAAGAAATAAAAGAAGAATTGCCGGAAAAGGAAGTTTTGGCTGGAGAAAAAATAGTCAAAATTAATAAAAAGGAACTTTCTCTTTCAATTAAAAAGGTCAAATAATAATAAAATATGGTAAATTCATCAAAAAATAAAATACCAGAGAAAAACTCTAAAGAGGATTTTTTTGGCAAAAAAGGGTATCTCTCGAGGCTTGAATTGAGACAAAAATTAAAAAAAGCTCCTTCAAGAGTTCCAGGCTTGGGAAAATGGTATACTCGGCGAGAAAGAGTGGATATGGAAAAAGAGACATTTGGAAAAGAGTATAAAGATTATATTACTCGTCGGGAGTTTCAACATCGGCTTCGAAAATTAGAGAGGGAAAAATTCGGAGTAAAAACAGGTAAGGAAAAATTAGAAATCAACAGAAAAATCAAGTACTTAAAAGAATTGACTGGTTTTTAAATTCAATAAAAATGTTCATTCATTACAGGACAAAAGCTTTCTTTTTAAATGAACAGAATAGAGGGGAAGCTAATCGACTTTTTACAATTTTCACCAATGACTTTGGAAAATTGAGAATTTTTGGGAAAGCCATTCGAAAAATTAGATCAAAATTGAGGGCTGGTACTGAGATTTTTTCTCTGTCAGAAATTGAATTTATTCAGGGGAAAAGTCATAAAACATTAACTGACACCGTTCTAATTGATAGATTTGAAAATATAAAAGAAAATCCAGAGAAATTGAAAGTCGCTTTTCAAGTAGCTGAAACCATGAATTCTTTTTTAGAAGAAGAGGAGAGAGATGATGAAATTTGGAGGCTATTAGAGGAAACTATTCAGAGATTAAATAACTGCTCACTGAAAACTAAAAACTATTCACTGATTTATTATTATTTCTTCTGGAATCTTGTTTCTATTTTAGGATATAAACCCGAACTTTATCATTGTTCTGTTTGCCAGAAAAAATTACTTCCATACAATCTCTGTTTTTCCTCAAAAGAAGGCGGAATAGTTTGTGAATCTTGTTTTCAGAAAATGGATAAAAAAACAAAAGATTTCTATTTGAAGATAAATATAAATGTAGTTAAAATTTTAAGACTGATTATTAAAAAGAATTGGAATATTTTAAAACAGTTAAGAATAGGGGAAGAAGATAAAGAAAATCTTAACTCCCTTTTAAAAAAAATTAAATAAGTTAAACTAAATAAATATATGTTTAAAAAACCTTTGATAATTTTCCTGATAGTTTTATTTCTAGGAGTAGGATTAACAGGTCTTTGGTATTATCAAAAGAACAATTATTCCAAAGAAATATTAAAGATCGAAATCTTAGGCCCAGAATATGCTCAGGCTGGGGAAGAAATTGAATATTTGGTGAGATACAAGAACAACGGCAACGTTGTTTTAGAAGACCCAGAACTTATTTTTGAATATCCAAAATATTC
This sequence comes from bacterium, assembly GCA_030619905.1. GTDB lineage: Bacteria > Patescibacteriota > Minisyncoccia > Minisyncoccales > CG1-02-41-26 > JAUXAO01. The sequence continues at coordinate 210,769 of JAUXAO010000001.1, forward strand.
GTTTCTTCAGAATGGTGAAGAATTAAGATGGACCAAAAAAGTTGAAGATATTTATCCTGGAGAAGAAAAAAGTGTTAAATTTAAGTCACGGCTTTTAGGCAAAGAAAATGAAATAGTTACTGCTCAAGCTTGGTTAAGTTATCAACCAAAAAATCTGAAGGCGCGCTATGAATCAAAAACAACCTTTAGCACTCAAATCAAATTTGTTCCTTTAACTTTTGAATTTGATCTTGCTTCAAAAATTGAAACAGGTCAGGAACTTCAGTTTTCTTTAAACTATTTTTCTAATTTTAATTGTGAACTTTCTGACTTGAGAATTAAACTTGACTATCCTAATGGATTTCTTTTTAAAAGTTCTTCACCTCAAACTTTAGAAGAAACCGAATGGGAAATTACTTCTCTTTTTCAAGCTAGTGGAGGAAGGATAAAGATTTTAGGGGAAATTGAGGGGGAAACAGGAGATCAAAAAGTTTTTCGAGGGGAACTAGGTATTTATATAGAAGGGGAATTTATTGTTTTAAAAGAGGCTGCTCAATCAATTCAGATTATTGAACCTGCTATTTATATTTCCCAGATGGTGAACAATTCTCCAGATTATATTGCTAACCCCGGTGATTTACTCCATTACGAAATTTTCTTTAAGAATATTGGCAAAAAATCTTTTAGCAAAAAGTTCTTATTAGTTAGACTTGAAGGTAGAGCTTTTGATTTAGAAACTTTACGATCAGATAAAGGTGAGACAGGTCCGAGAGATAATTCTATAATTTTTGATTGGAAAAATGTTCCAAAACTAAGTTTTCTGGATGCTGGTGAGGAAGGAAAAATTGAATTCTGGATAAAAGTGAAAGATGAAGATTCTGGCGAGGAAATAAAGAATCCCTCATTGAAAGACAGAATTCTGATTAGTGAAGCGGAGAAAGAATTTGAAATAAAAGTTAACTCGAAACTCATTGTCTTACAAAAAGCTTATTTTCAGGAAGAATTTTTCGGTAATTCTGGCCCTCTGCCTCCAAAAGTAGGTGAGGCTACGACTTATACAATTCTCTGGCAAGTTAAAAACTACTGGAATGATCTTAATAATGTAAAAGTTAAAGCTGTTCTGCCAAATAATGTAAAACCTACTGGTCGAATTTTTTCTGAGGATGCCAAGTTTACTTTTGATCCTGCCAGCCGAGAAGCAATTTGGAACATAGGAGATGTGGCGGCTTATGAGGGAATAGGAAAAACACCTTTGACCTTAGCTTTTCAGGTTGTTTTAACCCCTGATTTAAACCAAGAAGGAAAAACAGCTCTTTTGGTTAAAGAAGCAGAAGTCATGGGTCAGGATAAGTTTACTCAAGACATATTAAATTCAAAAGCGTCAGAAATTGACACTAGCTTACCAGATGATGAAACTATTACTGAGCAACAGGGAATTGTTCAATAAAAAACTATGGATTTAACTCAAAAAATTATTTCTCTTTGTAAAAGACGCGGTTTTATCTTTCCTTGTTCTGAAATCTATGAAGGATTAGGAGGGGTTTATGATTTTGGGCCTTTAGGAGTGGAATTAAAGAATAATCTTAAAAAAACCTGGTGGGAAGAAATGATTAAAAACCATGATGATATTGTCGGCTTAGATGCTGCGATTTTGATGAATCCACAAGTATGGAAAGCATCTGGCCATTTGAGCGCTGGTTTTGCTGATGAATTAATGGAGTGTAAAGATTGTCGTAAACGGTTTAAATTCGATGAATTAAATGGAGATAAATGTCCGGAATGCGGCGGGAAATTAGGCAAACCTAGAAAATTTAATTTAATGATGAAAACCTATGTTGGGCCGGTTGAAGATGAAGCAACTGTTACCTATTTGCGGCCAGAAACCTGCCAAGGGATTTATATCAATTTTTTGAATGTTATGAGTTCAATGCGCCTCAAAATTCCATTTGGCATGGTTCAAATTGGTAAAGCCTTTCGGAATGAAATTAACCCCAAAAATTTTGTCTTTAGGACTCGGGAATTCGAGCAAATGGAAATGGAATGGTTCTGTCATCCTAAAGAGGCAAACAAATACTTTGATTATTGGAAAGAGGAAAGATTAAAGTGGTATCAAAAACTGGGAATGCGAAAGGAAAATTTAAGGGCTAAAGAAATTTCAAAAGAAGAAAGAGCTCATTATGCTAAGAGACAAATAGATATTGAATACCATTTTCCTTTTGGCTGGGGAGAGATTGAAGGGGTTCATAATCGGGGAGATTGGGACCTTAAAAACCATTCAAAATATTCCGGAAAAGATTTGAGCTATACAGAGGAAGATGGCTCCAAATACTACCCATATATTATTGAAACTTCAGTCGGAGTGGAAAGAGCTCTTTTTGCCTTTTTATTCGAGGCCTATCAGGAGATTAAAGGGGGGAGGACAACTACCACAGAATCAGCTAAAGAAGTTGAAGTTTTGTTAAAATTACCCAAATCTTTGGCTCCCATAAAGATTGCTGTGCTGCCGCTTGTTAAAAATAAGCCAGAGATTGTCAAAAAAGCAAAAGAAGTTTATCAGTTATTAAAACCTTATTTTGTCTGCCAATATGATGAAGTAGGCTCGATTGGCAGAAGATACCGAAGAGTTGATGAAGTGGGTGTCGTTGCCTCGATTACATGTGATTTTCAAACATTGGAAGATAATACAATCACAATAAGAGAAAGAGATAGTATGAAACAAATAAGAGTTGAAATCTCAAAATTACAAGAAGTAATTCAAAAAATTCTTAAGGGAAAAAATTTTTTAGAGCTCGGAAAACTTGTTAAATAATTTCAACTATTTCTCTATCAGTTTTTTTATATTTATAAATACTTTATTAAAATCGAGACTCGAAATTTTACATATTTTTTTGAGAATGTAAAGTGGTATTCTATTTTTTCTTACTCTCCAGGCAGAAAAAGTAGCCTTATGGATTTCTAAAAATTTAGCACAATTTTGATCTCTCCCAAACCTTTCCCTTATTTTTTAAGGGTAGCCTTGTATTTTTACTAACATATTTACCAATACAGGTTGGGAAAGCTGAAAGTTTAATTTTACCTTGGTCTTTCAAAATTTTTAAATAAGTTCTTATATAACTCTAACTATGATAACTAAAATGATTTTAAATAAGGAGAGAAATAAAATGAGATGTCCAAATTGCGGAAACCAAAATGTAGTCAAAAAAGGCAGAAGAAAAACTAAATTTGGGTTCAGGCAATTTTATTATTGCAAAGATTGCGAAAAAGGGTTTGTCGGCAGCAAGCTCCCCCATAAAACTTATGGCCCAAAAATTATTATCAGTGCTGTTAGTTATTACAATCTTGGCAATACACTGGAAACATCTGCTAAACTTACCAACAGAAGATTTAAGGTTAAGGTTTCCAAAAGTTCTGTCAGCCAATGGTTGAAAGAGCTAAAATATATCTGCACATACAACAAAATCAGACCGGAAGTAGCAAAAAATTATGACCAAGCGATTTTGATCAGTAAAACTTTTAAGCATAATGATTTAGCTTATAATTTTAAATACCATAAACCAAAATTAGAAATGTTTTGTAGAAATAATGACTTTTTTCCTCTGGCGATATATATCAAAAATTTTGAAAAGGGCTGCCCTGATTTTTTTGATGATATTAAAAACAGATGTTCTCAGACAAAGATTAAAGTCAACATTAAAAAAGAGAGCAGATATAATAATGCTTGTCGGTTAGCTGAGTTTGCTTTGAAATCTTGCGATGTCAGTTCTAAAAGGCACTCAGTGGTTGAAAATTTTATGCTTACTAATGATTCTTCAACTATTGCCTGCGAAGTGCCAGTCTGGCTTTGGGAGAAAAATCTGGATATGGGAATAAGCGGGCATGTTGATATTTTGCAAATTAGGTCTAATAAAATATATGTTTTAGATTTTAAGCCAAATGCGTTAAGAGAAAATGAACAAAAAGTTGCCTCCCAGCTTTTTTGGTATGCCTCAGGTTTATCGTTTAGAACTTCTATCCCGTTTAAAAATTTTACCTGTGCTTGGTTTAATGATAAAATTTATTATAAGTTTAACCCAGCAGATACAAAAGTTAGATTTTTAAGAAGCAACTAATTTTGTCTCTAGAGTAGGCAATGGATTTAGGAAGGAATTTAGTTCTGATTGGAAGAGTGTGAAGATAAAACAAGTGACCCATTTTGGAAATTTTATATAATAGAAATAAGTAAAAGATACATCTATTAACCAATGAAAAAATGTAAAAAAGGAAAAAACATAAAGAATATAGACATGGTTCTTAAATACAAAAAAGCCCTGAATTTTGGAAAAGTGTTTAAGGAAAGGCGTGGAGCTAGGCGTGTTTCCTTTGCTGGGCTGATTTTGACAATTCTTATTATAATTTTAATTTTTCCTGTAAATCTTTTAGCAACAGCCTGGGAAGTAGATACAGCGGTTTATGAGAATGTGTATAAATATGTGGGTTCTCAAGAAACAACTCCTTGCGGTGTAACCTTCAGCTCTGACGGAAGCAAGATGTATATTATGGGAACTGCCAGTGATACAGTACATCAATATACACTTTCTACTGCCTGGGATGTTTTAACAGCAACTTATGCTGATAAATCTAAATATGTGCGTTCTCAAGATACTTCTCCTTATGATATAACCTTTAGCTCTGATGGAAGTAAGATGTATATTGTGGGAACTGCCAATGATACAGTATATCAATATACACTTTCTACTGCCTGGGATGTTTCAACAGCAACTTATGCTGATAAATCTAAAGATGTAAGTTCTCAAGAAACATTGCCTCGTGGTGTAACCTTTAGTTCTGACGGAAGCAAGATGTATATTATGGGAACTGCCAGTGTTACAGTACATCAATATACACTTTCTACTGCCTGGGATGTTTCAACAGCAACTTATGCTGATAAATCTAAAGATGTGAGTTCTCAAGATACTTCTCCTTATGATATAACCTTCAGCTCTGACGGAAGCAAGATGTATATTATGGGATATACCACCGATACAGTATATCAATATACACTTTCTACTGCCTGGGATGTTTCAACAGCAACTTATGCTGATAAATCTAAAGATGTAAGTTCTCAAGAAACAACTCCTCGTGGTGTAACCTTCAGCTCTGACGGAAGCAAGATGTATATTGTGGGAAGTGCCAGCGATACAGTATATCAATATACACTTTCTACTGCCTGGGATGTTTCAACAGCAACTTATGCTGATAAATCTAAATATGTGGGTTCTCAAGAAACATCTCCTCACGGTGTAACCTTTAGCTCTGACGGAAGCAAGATGTATATTGTGGGAAGTGCCAGCGATACAGTACATCAATATACACTTTCTACTGCCTGGGATGTTTCAACAGCAACTTATGCTGATAAATCTAAAGATGTAAGTTCTCAAGAAACA
>JAUXAO010000008.1 GCA_030619905.1 bacterium
TCTCAACTTGCAACATGCAACCCGAAACCTGTAACCAAAAACTATTCAAAGGAAGGTAAAAACTATGGAAAGAAAAATACCAGTTAACAAAACTAATTCTTACACTACTATCCAGGACTACTTCTTGGCTCACTGGGTAAATACCATCGGCCTTGGCCCAACTGTACCCTATCTTCAACTCTTAAGTTACTGTCATAAAGGAAAAGATACCGCCTGGCCTTCCATTAAGACTCTGAATAAAAGGATGGGTACTACCACCAAAACCTTAATTAAATACCGCTCTACTCTATTAGAATGTGGCCTAATCAAAAAAGTATCAAAACAAAGATCTTCCTCCGGAGGATATGACCACAATCTTTATCAGATAGTCCTACTAGACAAAGAAAATATTCTTTATCCTCCTGCAGAAAAACTACCGGAAGAAAAAGAAGAAATAATCTCCGGAATAGCGAAAGAATCTCCTTCCTCCAATCAAGATAATCCCAAGAAAGTAATTCCTGATAATAAAAAATCTCCAAAGACAGAAAGGATAAAAGAAAAATTGGAAAAACTAAATCTGGATAAAAAATCGATTGATAAAATAATCCTAAATTATTCCTTGGAGGATATTGAGGAGAAATTAGAACTGCTCGAAATTAAGAGGAATGTAATAAATCCCGCCGGCTGGCTCATCGCTGCCCTGCAAGCCAATTACCTTAATCCTGAATCATCTAAAGAAGAAAATGATGGGATAGAAGAAGAGGAACAAAAAAATAAAATAGCAAAATCAGAGAAAATAAGTCTTGAACAGAAAGAAAAAGAGGAAAAGGAGAGATTATTCATAGAAGAAAACCTAAAATGGATCGAACAGAATCTGGGTCTGCCAGATGGAATATAATATATTAAATAAATGGCCACTCCATGCTCCAAATTCGAGCAATCCGCCGCAACCTAAATTCAATTTTGTTCATACTTTGTTTTTTCATAATAGTTCACCAACCATTAATTATTGAATATTTTAGAAAATGGGAGACAAACAGACACCTGTTTAAATAAAAATAGGTGTCTGTCCCTATTATATTCCGAAAGATCAAGAGTTCACTCAGTGACCTCTTCCATCGGTGCAGAAAATAATTTACTAAAATCATCCTTAAATAAAAACTTAAGTTTTTTACTTTCTTCCGGAAACTCCTTGCTTATAAATGAATGAAACAACCATTCATTTTTTTCTTGATCAAACACTTTTTTATCCATAAATTTTTTGATACAGGTAATTTGCATTACTTGCATTATATCTTCAAACTCTTCCACTGAACAAATTGAATAAGGCATTTTTTTTAGATAATCAACTGGTAAATTTATATCATTAAATTCTTTTATAATTATTTTTTTTAAAACATCTAATCGTTTGTATCCAAAAAGAAACCAATCCTCCATAGTTAAGATTAATGGATATATTTGTCTTTTCTCTTCATAATTAAAGGAAGGATATTTGTTGTTGAAGTAATCATCAATAGTCTTATAAATTTGTAATATAAATTTTGCTATTTTATTTAATTCTTCTTCAATAAGTAAACTATCTTTTAGTTCTATCTTTCCAGGTAATATCATCCGCTTTGTTTTGCACTCGATAAATAAAGCTGAATCTCTATCGTAAACAATCCAATCTACAGTATCTTTTCTATTCCTACCGATATAATATTCTTCTTCCTTTATAAATTTTATCTCTTTATTGTTATTG
>JAUXAO010000010.1 GCA_030619905.1 bacterium
ATCCAGACATCAACATTGGTTTAATTAGACTTATTTTGAAACGATCAGGAGACGAATTAAAGGACATACTAGATGAATTTTTATCAGAAACCATGGATATTATGGATAGTGGCTTAGATCTGTCTGATCTTGACTCTCTCACACCTGATTAAAGAATTAAGCTATTTTTTAAACAATCTTTATATTTAGTTAGGATTTTAATCTATTCCTTTTTAATTTGAGATTAATCAAAAAAGTTTATCAAGGCTATATTCTAAAAAAATTTATGGCATTTGATTTTGTGAAAAAGTTAGATTTTGAATCGGAATTCTTTGACCTTTTTAAACTTTCAGAAAGTGCATATGGAGCAATCTCTAAAGAAAATTCTGGTATGGGAGGAAATGCGGGATTTATTGATATTGGAGATTATTTGATAATTGTTGATACTACTGGAAATGTAGAGGCAGCTAAAGATCTTATAAAAGCGGCTACTCAATATACTAAAAAAGAGCCTAATTTTATTGTTATTACTCATTACCATATGGATCATCTTATGGGAACTTCTCTCTTCGACGTCTCAACGCAGATAATGACATCTGATCGTACTCTTAAGAATATACAAACAGAAGGAAGAAAAAAAATTGAAGAGTTTAAAAAAATGGATCTAAAAGAGATGGAAGAATCTCTTAAAACTGAAACAGATGAAGAAAAAAGAAAAGAAATTGAAAATGATCTTAAATTTCTAAAAGTTGTCCGCTCAGATGACTTTACTCTACGAGAACCAAATCTTACTTTCAAAGAAGGATGTGTTATTCATGGAACAGATAAATCAGTCCAATTACGAACTTTCACTAAAGCTCATACAGATGGGGATGTTATTGTATATATCCCCGAAGAAAAAATACTTTTCGCAGGAGATCTATTATTTGCACGAATAGATCCTTGGTTAGGTTCTGGAAATCCTGAAGGGTGGATCTCGGTAAATGATGAATTAATGAGTTTTGATTTTAAAGTCACTGTTCCAGGGCACGGAAAATTGGCATCTAAAGAGGAATTTTCTTTAGAAAACAGATATATTAAGGAAATACTTGAACTTGTGAATAAGAGGGTTGAAGCTGGAGAAGATCCAACCCATATAAAAAGAGAAGACTTTTCTAAAGAGCTACAATCATGGAAAAGTCCGATATTAGAGGGGAATATTAATTTCCTTGCTGAATTTTTAAAGAAAACCTAAAGTATCTCTTTTTTCTTTTTAATACTTTAATTTCTCTAAAGAAGCTTCTTTCCTTTTATGATTTTATAATATCGATCGCGTTCTTGTTTTACTAGATTTAATTCTGTTTTCACCTCTCCTAATTCTTGCTTAATCCTCTCCTTTTCGTTGTTAACGCCTAAAATCTTATTTTTCAATTTATTCATCTCGAGTTCTAAATTTGGAATTGATTCACTCTCCCTCTTTGCCTTTAGTAATTGGAACTTTAGGTTTTTATTGGTTTCATTCAATTTATTGATTTCTTGAGTCAATGTTTCACTCTCCAA
>JAUXAO010000009.1 GCA_030619905.1 bacterium
ATATATCAAAAAGTGAAATGGTGTATGCTTTATTTATTCATTCAAGCTATTCAAAATTAAAAACATCAATATCCTTTTTAGGAAAAATTTTGATAACTTTTGGCAAATCTTCTCCTAACCTTACTCTTTCTACTACTGCTACATATAAAGGGTAATAATTATTCAGAATTTTATATAGCGTGTTCCAAACTTGTTGCTCTTCCGTTTTATTACCAATTTCTTTCCTAAGCTTAGAAAAAATAGCTCTTGCTTTCTTTCTTTTTAGAAATTTCATGTAATTCTTTATTACCTTAATTCTAACTTTTTTGTATTCCTCAGGTCTGAAATTTGCAAGTGAATAACTTAAATCGTCGTCTGCGACTGGGAAAAAGCTAACTTTTTTATCCTCTGGTTCTTCTGGATTTTCAATTAAAATTAATTCTAAATCTGATTCGTTAATACACTCTAAAATTGGATAGAGTTCACCTGGAGAGATACGGGTTTCCATTTGAACTTGAGAAGCAATTTCTGATATACTAAAATGGAAATCCGGATACTTCTCTTCGTTTTCAATTCGGTATGAATATTCTTTTTTTAAAATATCCATAATTAATTTTTTTAAAGAAGTAGGGATTTCTTTTTTAGTGAAAGAAATCATGGTTTCTTTTTGTTTTTGCCCAAAAAGCATCTCATCTTTTTGCTTCTTGCTAAAATCTGTGGAAAGAGAAGTTAGAAATTGATCCGAAGCTTTATCATTATTGTTAATAGTGCCTAAATTAAGATGGCTGCGTTTCTTCTTAGTCATAGTGGTATAGAGTCTTTCTGATAGATACTTTTTTGCTTTTTTTTGAGCGATTCCTTTTTTATCGTAACTTTCTATAACGGAGGTAAAATCTATCGTCTTTACCATAGTCCCATAATCATCTTTCTTTTCAGTTAAAGTAATGTCTATGTCAATTTTTGCCAAATTCTCAACTAATGAGTAAATTTTGTTTTTTGGAAGTTTGGTTGCTCTAATTAACTCCCGATCTAAAATTTCAAGAGGATAAGCTTTAGCTCTTCTTATGTATTCGCTTCTTATCAATTGATAGATGATGTCCATGCTTTTTTCTTCTTGGTTAACGGTTTCTTTATGTAGGCGAATGAACATAGATGTTTCGTGTGGTTTTAAATAGTAAAATAACAATGTACTTCCAAGGAAAATTATCATTATTAAAGAAACAATGTATTTATCAGCCATAAAGAACTGACCAAGAAGTGTAATCTCTTGATTTGGAATTTGCGTTTGTAGAGCAAAACGCGTTAGAGTTTGAGCAAAAACACACCCTAAAATTAATAAAATCAGCCCATCTCTTTTAAACATAAGAAATCTCCATTCTAAAGAACGCCCCAATTTTTTTACAATTCTATATAAGAAGTACATTGAAAAGGCAAATTCAATAATAATAATAAACCATATTGTTGAGCTTGTGTCCCCAACTGTAGCCTTTAGTGCGGTGATAGTGGCTGGGTTTAACACAAGAAACATAGTTAATTGAAATACTTGAAAGAAAAAAATGAATAAAACAATTAAAGAAAAAGTATAGTTGTCAAATAAACCGGCTCTTCTTGTTTCAGCTCGTCGTCTTGTAAAAACATACTCAAAAATGATAAACA